>PAWT01000048.1 GCA_002714165.1 Acidobacteriota bacterium | reverse complement strand
TGGATATCAACAATAAGCCCCCACTCGAAGCGCGACCTCAATCTTTCTTCTAGCGAGGGGATTTGGTGGGGAGGGAAGTCACTACTTATAACAATCTGCTTTTGGAGGTCATAAAGTGAGTTAAATGTATGAAAAAACTCAGTTTGCGTACCCTCCTTGCCAGCCATAAACTGGACATCATCAACAAGAAGAACGTCAACGCTACGATAGCGTTCTCGGAACTCAAGGATGCTATCAAAGCGCACAGCATTGATCATTTCATTCATAAATCGTTCTGATGAGATGTAAGTGAGCTTCAGTCGCGGGTTGTGTTCAAGTACAAATTGGCCAATCGCATGCATTAGGTGCGTCTTACCGAGCCCTACACCACCGTATATATAAAGGGGGTTATATGATCGGGAAGGTGCTTCAGCGACAGCCCGACATGCAGCGTGGGCAAATTGATTTGATGGACCAACAATAAAAGTATCGAAAGAATAACGGGGGTTTAAGCCAGCTGCTGAAGGACTGTTTCTCGTGTCTGTAGTTGGCTGAGGCGGTGCGTCCTGAAGAGCAGGCCCGCTTGCTTGACCCTTTCCCCAATCAGTCACAAACGAGATTGTAGTGGAGGACCGATTGACCTCGTCTAGCGCTTCAGAAATAACACCTTTGTAGTGTTTTGTTAGCCAGTCTATGACCAGCTTGTTTCTAACCTTTACTTGTATTACCTCTCCAGAGTCGTCTACGAAAGTAGTCGGCTTAAACCAAGTGTAGAAACTATGTTGGTTTATCTTGGTTTCTATCCGTCCCAATACCTGGTCCCAAACACTGTCACTCATCAGCAAATTCCAATCCAAGTTGCCTGGGGTGGCATTTTATGACTGGCCACATTTGATAGATTGAGGACACTCTTATTAGGCCAATTCCTAAAAAACCTAGGTAAAAGAACAATTTCTTCCACATTTTTTTCCACAGCTGTGGAAATTCGTGTCAAATTAACCACGCAAATAATTGAAAACGAGGACTTTAGCACATGGATGCCACCTAGCCAAACGTCTAGAATGTTGAGTACTCTCAACAAAATCCATCGGATTTTTTCCAACTTCTGCACGTTTTAGCATCCCTAGTGAATAATTTCACAAGACTAGCCAAGCCAAGGCAGATCGCCCCTCCTCCGGCGATTGTTACGGGAACCCTTCAAAAACGAGTTGGCTGCATTGACACTGATTAAGCGCCTCCACTACCATTAACGTTTCTCAGCTGTTCATGAGGCGCAACCGGGGAGTAAGGGTTAGTGAAGCGAACGTTCCAGCCAAACCGTCGACACCGTCGACGAACTCACGGATTTCTCGTGCGGATGGCCACGAAAGCCGGGCGCCGGATTTTGAAACGTCGTCGTGCCAAGGGTCGGAAGCGCCTTGCAGCTTTCTGACAATCGCGATTCCGTAATTCCGATCGAATCACAGGTTGCCCTGAAGGGTCATCACTCTTAGCCTACCCGCGGCGCCAGAGTCCAACCAGTGCCACAGACGCTCAAACGTAACGAGCGAATCAGACGCCGACCGGAATACCAGCGGATCCAGAAGAACGGGATTCGGACACAGGGCCGGTATCTAACCCTTCTTATTTTGCCTAACCACTTGTCGAGGAGCCGGCTTGGAATCACAGCGTCGAGACGTCTTGGCGGCGCGGTGTTACGGAACCGCACAAAACGTCTTGCACGAGAGCTCTTTCGAAGGAGAAAAGCAAACATTGGACTGGATGTTGTCGTCCTACCGCGACGTGAGTTCTTGAACACTGATTTTGCAAGCCTGGAGTCAGACTATCGCTCGACCTTAGCTCGACACGAACGTCGCCAAAGATGACGATATGGTGAACCGGTTAATCACGGCACTACTAATTGGGCTGCTCCGCGTATACAAGGTGACATTCTCACCACTTTTCACGGGCACCTGCAGGTTTACACCGTCATGCTCGACCTATGCGGCCGAAGCCGTAACGCGCCATGGTCCGTGGCGAGGACTTCTGCTTGCAGGCTGGAGGTTGGTTCGTTGTCAACCACTCACCCCGGGTGGATACGACCCTATTCCGGCGAAGCGTTCACGACGGGTCGAGTCCTGATTAACTATCGATGGAAAAAAGAGTCTTACTCGCCGTTTTCCTCTCATTCCTGGTGTTATTCGTTTACCAGAGCCTGATAGTACCCCCCGCTCAATTACCGGATGATGAGACTGTGTCCACAGAGACAAGGTCGACTGGTTTACGCGACCTTTCACCTGTTGAGACCCAGGCGCCGGTTATTGAAACGCCGCCCTCCACAGAACCACTACAAACGACTGATGCATCGGGTGCAGTAGGGGTGTCTGCTGTTATCGCTGATGAGACTCCGCGAGATATCGTTGTTGAAACCGACCAAGTGATAGCAACTTTCTCAAACAGGGGCGGAGTACTGAAAAGTTGGCAGCTGAAAGAGTATTTAGAGGACTCCGGTGAGCCAAATGAGCTAGTACCGGTCCTAGGCGACCAAGAAGCACCGCTTCCGTTTACCCTCGAGGTTGCTGACGAACAGCTGAACGTTCAGTTGCGCGAGGCATTGTTTCGGCCAAATGCTGGGTCGTTACAGGTGGGAACAGAGCCACGGTCATTAGTCTTTGAGTACGAAGACAGCGGTGGCCTACGAGTTCGTAAGGAGTACCGCTTCGATCCCCAAAACGAGCCGTTCGTGGTTCGCTTCAGTGCCAGCGTGAGGACTTCTAGAGGCGTAGTAAATCCGGTAGTGCGATGGGGTCCCGGGCTGGGCAGCAGCACTGCTGGCGGGTTCGGCTTCACTTATAGCCAGCCGTCGCAGGCGATCTTTTATCGAGAGGAAGACGTCTCTCGACTGGACCGCTCCGACCTGGAAGAGACGCCTGCCTACGAAGGCACTTTCGGGTTTGTCGGTGTTGACGACCACTATTTTCTGTCGGCGGCGTTGCCTGATACCAACTCAGCAGAAGTTAATTATCGGCCAGTAACGCTGGGTTCCGGCGACGACCAGCTTGTGCTAATAGACTACTCCCTGCAGTTTGCCGAACCGCCCACCGAAACCCGTTTCTATATGGGGCCGAAGGATTTTGACATTCTCGGCATGATCGATGGCGAACTTGTGCAAGCCGTGCACTTTGGCTTTTTTTCGTGGTTGGTCGTACCACTGCATCGTTCGCTCAAGTGGGTGTATGGCTATGTTGGGAACTACGGGTGGTCGATCATCATTCTTACCATCATGATCAATGCCGCCATGTTCCCCTTGCGTCACAAAAGCGTCGTGTCGATGCGTAAGATGCAAGAGTTGCAGCCTGAAATTAAATCCATTCAGGAACGCTACAAAGGTCTAAAGGCCACCGACCCGGCTAAACAGAAAATGAATCAGGAGCTAATGGGTTTGTATCGCGACCGCGGAGTAAACCCTGCAAGCGGCTGTTTACCGATGTTGGCGACGATGCCGGTTTTATTTGCGTTTTATTCATTACTATCAGTCGCTATCGAAATCCGAGACGCTCCGTTTGTGTTTTGGATTCAAGACCTTGCGAAGCCTGATCCGTTGTATGTCACTCCTTTACTGATGGGCGTGACGATGATGGCGCAGCAACGAATGACACCATCAACGGCAGATGCGACTCAGCAGAAGGTAATGATGGTGATGCCGGTCGTCTTCACGTTTATGTTCTTGGGGGCACCGAGCGGATTGGTCCTGTACTGGTTCGTAAGTAATCTGTGGGGCGTGGGACAACAAGTGGTGACCAATCGGATTATCGGCCCGCCGAAGGTGCACACGGTCAGGCCTCCCGCAGAACGTCGAACCAAAAAAGCGAAGGTGAAAAAGAAGGGCTCACGTGAGCACGGGGGCGGCTAGACGATGAACGCAGATATGGAACTGAAGACCCGAGTGCAAGATCTGGTCAAAGAAGTTTTGTTAACCCTTGCTCTCCCGCTAGAACCGGTGGTTGAAGAGCGCGACGATTGCCTGCGCATACGACTCGATGGTGACGGGGGCGAGGTGTTGTTGGAAAAACGCGCTGCTGCACTTGACGCGTTACAAATTGTCATGAACTCTGTTTTTCGTCACGAGCTTCCTGACCGCCACCGCATTGTTGTCGACTATCGTGATTTTAGGCTGGGCCAAGACGAGGAGTTGCGGCAAACGGCTCGGGTGCTCGCTGACCGTGCCAAGCAAACGGGTGAGACGCAGGAACTTGGACCATTGAATGCCTACGCACGGCGTATCGTGCACTTAGCCATTGCTGAGGATCCGGACGTGGACACTGAGAGCATTGGCGACGCTTTGCTCAAGACGATCAGTATTACAGTCAAGGGGAGTGGTTAACGCCGGGCTCCCCCCCGCCACGATTCGCCCACTAGGGGGCGTGCCCATCCCGTGTTTAACACCGACGACACAATTGTCGCCATTGCAACCCCGCCGGGGCGTGGTGGCATTGGTGTTGTCCGCCTGAGTGGCCCAAACGCGCAGTCGATTGCTGGGGCACTACTGGGGAACCGCGCGCAGCTTAAACCACGCACGGCGACACTCGCGACGCTCGAGGAGATTGCTAGTGATAACGACACGGAACGGATCGATCAGGTTCTAGTAACCTCTTTCCCGGGCCCAGCGTCGTACACCGGTGACGACGTTGTCGAATTAAGCGCGCATGGGAGCCCAGTGGTGCTCGAAGCGATCGTTAAAGCCGCAATGCGTTCCGGTGCTCGGTTAGCCGAACCAGGGGAGTTTACGCTTCGCGGTTTCCTCAACGGGCGTATAGACCTCGTACAGGCTGAGGCAGTTGCCGACTTGGTTGACTCCGTTACACCACTGCAGGCCCGACTAGCTTACGATCAACTAGAGGGCACACTTAGTACCGAAATAAGAGCGATCGACACGACCCTCTTCGACTTGATCGCTGGCCTCGAAGCCTCGCTCGACTTTCCCGAGGAGGGCTACCATTTTATCGACCGACGGAAAACGGTTACGGCGATCGTCGACATTAGTGCCCGAATAAGCGGATTGCTCGCAGGTGGGCGTCGCGGTCGGGTGATTCGCGAGGGCCGGCAAGTCGCAATTATTGGGAGCCCAAACACAGGAAAATCCAGCATTTTTAATGGTCTTGTGGGTGCCGGTCGGGCAATTGTCACCGACGTGGCCGGCACGACGCGCGATCTTGTCACCGAAACAATTGATGTGTGTGGTGTCCCAGTTCGATTGGTAGACACTGCCGGGATACGAGACACAGACAATGCGGTTGAAGTCGAAGGCGTGCTCCGTGCGCGCTCAGTAATGGCGGTGGCCGACCTTTCCCTCCTGGTCTTCGACCAATCCCGTCCATTTGACAACAGTGACCTTCAGTTGCTCGAGGAAACTTCGTCGTACCGGCGATTAATCGTTGCCAATAAAGGCGATCTGCCGTTGGCATGGTCGTCAGACCCATTCACCGCGGTGTCCAGTCGTATCGTGAAGGCTACGGCCACGACAGAAGCCGGCCTTGAAGCTCTTCGGGAGGCGCTAACGGCCGAGCTGGTTGCTGAGGAACCGCGCCGCGACTCACCAGCGATAACAAACACTCGGCA
Source organism: Acidobacteriota bacterium (assembly GCA_002714165.1). GTDB lineage: Bacteria > Acidobacteriota > Vicinamibacteria > Vicinamibacterales > UBA823 > UBA11600. Next base: position 9,225 of record PAWT01000048.1, on the reverse strand, counting down.
TCTTGACCTGCTGGAGCGAGCACGCGGTGAACTCGACCGAGCCGCACAGGCTGTTTCCACAGAGATATCGGAAGAATTCGTGCTCGCTGATCTACAGCGAGCACGCGCGATCCTAGAAGAGATCACTGGCCAACGTACCACCGAAGACCTCCTGCAGCACATCTTCTCGCGGTTCTGCATCGGCAAGTAGATTCTGTAGTCTTTGTCACAGTGATACAGTTGCCGTCGTTCATTTCAACAGTCTCTATCTCAATGCTAGAGACTTAAGCCGATGATGTTTCTGGAAACTCGTCATCTCTAAATTTCGATGTCGCACTACGACCTAGTCATCATTGGCGCAGGACACGCAGGATGTGAAGCGGCGCGAGCGGCAGCGCGCATGGGGCGGCGGGTGGGCTTATGCACACTCTCGCGCGAAACAGTGGCGACGATGCCCTGCAACCCGGCGATCGGCGGCACTGCAAAAGGTCATTTGGTGCGCGAGATTGATGCCCTTGGTGGTCTCATGGGAGAAGCAATTGACGCAACCGGAATTCAGTTCAAATTACTAAATCGAAGTCGTGGACCAGCTGTCTGGTCGCCTCGCGCCCAGGCTGACAAGCAAAGGTACTCTCGTTGGATTCTAGCGTCCCTTGAGCGCGAACCACGAATTGAGTGGATCTTTGGTGTGGCTGCCGAAATCGTGGTTCGCGACAATGCTGTTCGAGGACTACGGATGGCAGATGGTCGATTACTGAACTGTCAGGCACTGGTGGTCACAGCTGGCACATTTCTCAATGGTCTAATTCATATCGGCCGGGAGCAACGTCCGGCTGGGCGGTACGGCGAACCGCCGTCGACCGCCCTTGCCGAATCGTTGAAGCGGTTGGAGTTTCGCTGGGGGCGGCTCAAAACTGGTACGCCGCCCCGCTTACATCGTGACACGATCGAATGGGATCGGTTGGAAGTGGCGCGAGGGGATGATCAGCCGACTCCGTTTTCATTCATGACTGATCGGATTAGGAATCCCCAAATCAACTGTCACCTCGTACACACCAACGAAAAAGTTCACGCTTTGGTCCGCACACATCTTGACGACTCCCCTTTATTTAACGGCCAAATCAAGGGAATCGGACCGCGTTACTGCCCGTCACTTGAGGACAAGGTTGTGAGGTTTCCCGGCCGAGAACGCCATCAAGTCTTTCTTGAACCCGAAGGGATTGATGTCGAACAGATTTATGTAAACGGGATGTCGATGTGTCTGCCGCGTGAGGTCCAAAGGGCGATCATCAGGAACCTGCCGGGCCTCGAGGCTGCTACGTTGCTGCGACCTGGCTATGCTGTCGAGTACGACTTCATCCAGCCAACTGAGCTTCGGCCGACTCTAGAGACCAAACGACTCAAGAATCTTTACCTTGCGGGACAGGTAAACGGGACCTCGGGGTATGAAGAAGCGGCGGGTCAAGGATTAATAGCCGGCATCAACGCCGCGCGCACAATCGCAGGTGATGAGCCCCTGGTGCTCCGTCGTGATGAGGCATATTTGGCCGTGATGATTGATGACCTCACTACACAGGGTTGCCTCGAGCCTTACCGCCTATTTACCTCACGGGCCGAACATCGGTTGCTTCTTCGAATCGACAACGCGGACCTGCGGCTTACCTCACACGGGTGGAACATCGGTCTCGTTACCAAAGAACGCTGGGAACGATTCGTCGATCGCAGGCGACGTTTTGAGCAGAATCTTAAGACCTTGAGAAAGACAACGGTTACGTTGCCAGACGGCTGCCGTGTTCGTGCCTCTGAGGCCATTCGTCGTCCACAACTCAGACTCAAATCATTGATTGACAGTGGCGAGATAGAACTTAAAAGCGAAGAAAAAACGAAGATACTTGATCTGGCGACTGTAGAGACTGAACTCAAGTATGAGGGTTATCTCAAGCGTCAGATGGCTGCTGTGGAGCGAGAGCAACAACAAGCAGAATGCAAAATTCCCCAAGGGTTCATTTACGCGCAGATCCCAGGTTTGTCGGCAGAAGTTGTTGAAAGGCTTACACAGACTTTGCCAACAACACTCGGTCAGGCCCGTCGAATTCCTGGCATGACACCAGCCGCGATCGCGATTCTTGGTAGCCTACTTTTGAGGGGTAGCAAGAGAACTTTGGGGAAAGATAAACAAAACCGCGATATCATGCATGCTGGCCATGAGCGCAAAGGACACGATCCTAAGGCTCGAGCGCCTCGCCGCTCAATCAGGGCTTCAGCTCAACGGTGAACAGGCTGAAAATCTGAGGGCCTACCTGGCTCTCTTAGCCCGCTGGAACTCAACGGTCAACCTAACCTCCAGCGTCGACACTGACTCGTTGCTGAAAAGATTGATCATCGAGCCTTTAATTGCGGCGAAAGTAATCCCAGGTGGCGAGCTGAGCCTCCTCGATATAGGTTCAGGTAACGGTTCCCCAGCCATCCCAATCAAGCTATTTAGGCCAAATCTCCACCTTACAATGGTTGAATCAAAAACAAGGAAATCAGCCTTTCTTCGGGAGGCCTTGAGGACCCTTGACCTACAGGATTCAACGGTTGAAACGGCTCGTTGGGAGGATTTACTACTTCGTAACGACTTACTCGAATCGATGGCCTTTGTGAGCGTAAGGGCTGTCAGTGTAGACAGCGCCTCACTTAACAGGCTTCAGAGTTTCTTGCAATATGAGGGAAAGATGCTTCTGTTTGAAAGCAGCGGCAAAACGAAAGAGTCAAGGTCGCTCAGCCCTCCACTTGTTTTGATGGAAACTGTTCAACTCGTTGAATCACTTGGAAGTCGATTAGTTGTGCTTCAGAAGGAAAAAGTTTCAAGATAGCTGACGAATATCCAGCGCAAGCTGTTTCACGTGAAACATGGTTAGTGAAAGTAGAAGTCTTAAAGACGATTGTTTCACGTGAAACAGCTTGACCAAGCAAGACTCTGGACGTATCCTAACCTAGAAGTTTTATATTATAGGTCATTTAACATAATTTATACCAACGGTTAAGTTTCATGGCTGCTAGGGTCATTGCTGTTGCTAATCAGAAGGGCGGGGTTGGCAAGACCACAACCGCAATCAATCTGGCTGCCTCTTTGGCGCTTGCGGAGCGCCGCGTGTTAGCTGTCGACGTCGATCCTCAAGCTAATTTAACAAGCGGGATTGGGCTCAAAGGACAGTCCAGTAGTCAAGGCACTGTTTACGAAGCTCTCACAGCCAAAACGATTCCTGACTTTTCGGGATTTGTGCTGCAGACCACCGTGCGCGGCCTATCTGTGGTGCCGGCAGAGCGCAACCTGACCGGGGCAGAGCTCGAAATGGTCTCGCTCGAAAATCGCGAAAAGCGACTCCGCTCGCTGGTAAAACAACTCGTCGGTCAGTACGATTACGTTTTTATCGACACCCCGCCGTCCCTGGGCCTTCTAACCCTCAACGGTCTTGTTGCTGCGGACACCGTTTTAATTCCTATGCTCAGCGAGTACTTCGCCTTGGAGGGCTTAGCCGAGTTGGTCTCGACCCTGCAGCGTGTCCGTGCTTCGCTCAACCCTGGTCTTGATATCGAAGGCGTCTTACTGACGATGCACGACGGTCGCACCAATCTCTCACAACAGGTCTCACGTGAAATCAGGGAATTCTTTAAAGCGAAAGTGTTCGATACGGTTATACCCAGGAACGTACGGTTGGGTGAGGCGCCAAGCCACGGACTACCGGCTATTCTCTACGACAAGAAATCACGCGGCGCGAAGGCTTATGTTTCCCTTGCCAAAGAAATTCTCAACAAGGACTCGATTATTCTGAGAGAGAAGTATGACTGAAAAGCGCCCAGCGCTCGGCCGGGGACTGAGCGCACTTATTCCTGACGCGTTGCCAACTCCCAAAGTTGCGCTCAACGAAATTGACATCGATCAACTCGTTCCGAACCCCGACCAACCACGGACGGAGGTAGACGGGGCGAAACTGGATGAGCTGGCACAGTCGATCCGAGCCAACGGTGTTATTCAACCGCTCGTCGTGCGAAAAGTTGAGGATAGGTACGAAATCGTCGCGGGGGAGCGGCGGTGGCGTGCCGCGCAACGGGCGGGTTTGTTGCGTGTGCCTATCGTTGTCCGCGAGGTAACAAACGACCAATTATTGCCACTCGCACTCATCGAGAATTTACAGCGTGAAGACCTGAATCCTATTGAGGAAGCCGTTGCTTACCAGCGTCTGGTAGAACAGCATCAGCTGACACACGACGCGATTGCTAGTGCGATTGGGAAAGATCGTTCGACCATCGCAAATGCTCTACGTCTATTGAAGTTGCCAGAGGAAATTAAGGCCAACCTTATGTCTGGTGGTCTGACCGTTGGCCATGCCCGTGCGCTGTTGGGCGTGCCAGGCGAGTCGGCTCAACGGCGAGCGGCCCGTGAGGTAATGAGGCGGCGACTGTCGGTTCGAGAAACCGAGGCGTTCATCCGTAAGCTCACAGGACAAGGGATCAAAGCAGGTAGGCCGGAGGCGGCCGACGTACATATCCGTGCGGCCGAGGAGCAGCTCCGATTCGCCCTAGGTACACGGGTACGTGTCATCCGAAAACGGAAGGGAGGGCGGATTGAGATCGACTTCAGTTCGGAGGAAGAGCTACAACGAATCTACGAGCAATTGACAGTGCGGTGAACGAATTCTGGGTCACCGTGGAAGAGGGCTGTAGTATCAGTGAACTAGACATGCGTTGGACCAAACGACGACTGACCGACTACTCCAGTTGCGCGGGTTGAGCGAGTAAGCTCGCCGCCGGCGAGCTCGCTCAGGTCCTGGGCGATTTACCTTCGTTGGAAAACGAACGGGTGCTGGTCGATTTCCGCACTTCCGACGACGCGGGTGTCTACCTGTGGGATACCAGTTCAGCGCTAGTCCAATCCGTTGATTTCCTCACGCCAATCGTGGACGACCCTTTCGCCTATGGACAAATCGCTGCAGCGAACTCCTTGAGCGATATTTACGCTATGGGCGGGAAACCACTCACAGCAATGGCTATTGCGGGTTTTCCGAGCCAGGGGTTCGACCTAACTGTGGTGAAGGCGATCTTCGAGGGAGGATTGAGCAAACTGAGCGAAGCCGGAGTAGCCCTTATCGGGGGACACACAGTGCAGGATGCCGAGGTCAAATTCGGGTATGCCGTAACCGGCCGTGTAGACCCAGGCCGGGTGCTGTCAAACGCGGGGGCACAGGTTGGAGACAAGTTGTTGCTAACCAAGCCGATAGGCACCGGGATTATTGCAACCGCGATCAAGAAAAGGCGTGCCGCAGAGAATATCGAAACGGCGGCTATCGAGTCGATGACGACACTCAACCGCGCCTCCGCTGATGCGCTATGCACCTTGGGCCGGGATGAAGTCCATGCCTGCACCGACGTTACTGGTTTCGGTCTAGTGGGTCATGCCTGTGAGATGGCCTCGGCTTCAAGCGTTGCCTTTCGGATTGAATCAGCAGCGGTTCCATTACTTGAGGGGGCATCTGCTCTGGTGCGACAGAATCGAACTGGCGGGGGCGACACCAACGCGGAGCACTTCGGCCAGCGGACGAGGTTCGAAGCGGGGCTAGTTGGAGAGATTGCAACCTTGCTCTACGATCCCCAAACATCTGGAGGGTTGCTGGTCGCAGTGGCGGCCACTGCGGTGGACCGAGCGATGAGTGCATTAGCGGCAGCTGGTAGCCAGGCAGTCAAGATTGGCACAGTTGAGTCGTTCGTGGAATCTGGCTCTAGGGTTTACGTGGGGTAGGCTTTACGAACACAAGTTTTAGCCTGGCCGCTCTTGTCGTCGTGCAGTGCAGATGCTAAAATCGGTGTTCTGCACGGGCGTTCGAAACCCTTCTGGGTCGTCGCTCTACCAAGCGGGAGTTCTCTTTGATTCCAGACCTGACGGTCCTCTGGGTAATTGGGTTGGTGTTGTTACTGGCATGGACCCTCAAGCGTTTTTTAATTGCACCACTTACCGAGGTGATGGAAACGCGTGAGCGTGCCATTCGGTCAGCGCTTGAGCTGGCCGAGTCAGCGGCAAGAAAAGCCGCTGAAGCGACAGCAGAGTTCGAAACGAAGACAGCGGCTGCGCGTGCAGAGATTTACCAACAGATGGAGGAGAACCGCCGAGAGTTACTGGCTCGTCGCGCTGAAATCCTCGATGAAACGCAACGGGATGCCGAGTCGAACCTCGCTGATGCGACCGAAAGCCTGAAGACGCAGACCGCTGAAGCTCGCGCCCAACTCGAGCGCGATGCGGAGGCGCTCGGCCTCGCCGCCGCCGAGCAGGTGCTAGGCCGGAAGATTTCGTCAAATTGACTACTGGCGCGGAAGGTGCACCGGGCGTCCCGTTAAGTTGGAGATCGTTGACCCGCATCCGCCATTCGCTTGCCACTGCCTCCACTCGTAGCTCTGAATGGTCGAGTTTTAGTCGGTCGTCCGTTCTCTTCATTTGCCTCAGCTTCGCCGTGGTTCTGCCGGCGATTCAATGGGCTGGCGGTAGCGGCGTCTTAGCCGCGGCTTCCCAACCAACACAAACCGACTCAGTACATGCTGAGGAAGAGCACGACACGCCTCTACTGGAAACAATCGCACGGCTTACTAATTTCGCTGTGCTCGTGGGTATCCTATTTGTATTACTTCGGAGACCTCTCAGCATTTATCTGAGTGATCGAAGCGACCAGGTGCGTGCGGGTCTCGCCCAAGCGCGGGCGACTAGTGCCGAAGCAGCCCAGCAATTGGAAGCGATTAAGGAGAGGCTACTAACCCTTCCTGATGAGCTGGAGACGCTTCGGGTGCGCGGCCAGGAGGAGGTTGTTGCTGAGGAGAAACGGCTGCGAGAGTCGACCGAGGCGGCTCGTCAGAGGCTGATCGAGGAAAGTCGTAGAGAGTTGGCCCTCCAGTTACGGGTCGCGAAGCAGCAGCTGACGCAGCACGCGGCCGCGTTAGCCACGCGAGTGGCGGCGCAGCGGATTCAAGATAATCTGTCAGCGGCAGACCAGCTGAGACTTGTTGACCGGTACGTTGACCAAGTACGACCCGGTTGATAACCGGGTGCTAAAACCAGCACCGAAGGTTGTTGAAAGAAAATGACTGAACGGGTTATCGCAGGACGTTATGCACGCGCGTTGTTTGAGGTGACGGTTAGAGACAAGGACGAGGAGCCCTCGACCGCTGAGCACGATTTAGAGGAGTTTGTCACCTTGCTGGAAGTCCACCCCTCGTTGCAGGAGGCGCTCATAAACCCATCCGTGCCGTCTTCGCACAAGCAGGCTGCTGTGACCGCGGTTCTAAGGCATAACAAGAATGTGTCAGCCGCGGTCACAAGATTGCTAGATCTACTGGCTGCACGTGACCGGATGAACTTGGTCCAGGAAATCCTCTCGGCTTTTCGAGCCCGTGTGCAAGACCGGTTGCAGATCGTACGCGCTGAGGTCACGACAGCGGTGAAACTATCAGCCGATCGGCGCGACGCGATTGCCCAACGGCTTGGGGAGGTGACCGGAAAACAGGTGTTGATTGATGCACGGGTCGACCCATCAATCATCGGTGGCGTCGTGGCAAAGGTCAGTAGTACCGTTTACGACGGTAGTGTTGCAACCCAGCTTGAACGGCTGAGAGAGCAACTAGAGAGTGGAACCTGATGGATATCAAAGCTGAAGAAATTTCTAAAATAATACGCGATCAAATAGGGAACTACGCGGTCAACGTCGACGTGAGTGAGGTCGGCACCGTAATTGCCATCGGCGACGGCATTGCAAGGCTGCACGGTGTTGAAAGCGTCATGGCTGGTGAAATGTTGGAGTTTTCTCACGGAGTTTTTGGCATCGCGCTTAACCTCGAAGAATCAAGCGTTGGTGCTGTATTGCTCGGCGACTACACCGAGATCCGCGAGGGCGACACCGTGAAACGCACCGGGCGGATTATTTCGGTGCCGGTAGGTGATGAGATGTTGGGCCGTGTTATCAACGCTCTGGGCCAGCCAATTGATGGCAAAGGGCCGATTACGAGCAATCAGTACCGGCCTATCGAACAAATCGCCCCTGGCGTGGTCGATCGCCAACCGGTTCGTGAGCCACTGCAAACTGGTCTAAAGGCGATCGACGCCATGATTCCGATCGGCAGAGGCCAGCGAGAATTGATTATTGGTGACCGCCAGACTGGTAAAACTGCTGTAGCCGTTGACACAATCATTAATCAGAAGGACACCGGCGTTATTTGCATCTATAACGCTATTGGGCAGAAACAGTCCACAATCGCCCAAGTCGTTAAGACCCTTGAAGACGCGGGTGCGATGACCTACACAATCGTTGTCGCTGCAGCTGCTTCGGACCCGGCACCGTTGCTTTTTGTTAGTCCGTACGCAGCATGCTCAATCGGCGAGCACTTCCGAGATTCCGGACGACACGCCCTCTGTATCTATGATGATTTATCAAAGCACGCGCAGGCCTACCGCGAGATCTCGTTGCTTCTGCGTCGACCGCCTGGCCGTGAAGCCTACCCGGGTGATGTTTTCTATCTGCACTCCCGGTTACTTGAGAGGGCGGCCAAGATGAGTGACACACAGGGCGGCGGTTCTTTGACTGCCCTGCCTATCATTGAGACCCAAGCCGGCGATCTTTCGGCCTATATTCCAACCAACGTTATCTCAATCACCGACGGCCAGATCTTTCTTGAGAGCGATCTGTTTCACCAAGGCGTGCGGCCGGCGATCAATGTTGGCAACTCTGTTTCGCGAGTCGGTGGGTCGGCGCAAGTCAAAGCAATGCGCCAAGTGGCCGGCACTCTTCGGCTCGACCTCGCGCAGTATCGAGAACTGGCGGCCTTTGCACAGTTTGGTAGCGAGCTAGACAAAGCGACTCAGACCCAGCTCTCGCGGGGGCAGCGACTAGTCGAACTTCTCAAGCAACCGCAGTATGAGCCACTGGCTGTCGAGCAGCAGATAATGATTATCTTTGCTGGCACCACTGGGTTGCTCGATGATATAGCTGTGACCGATGTTCAAAAGTTCGAACGAGAACTCTATCGGTTTGTCGAAACACGACATAGTGCTATTTGCGCAGCAATTCGAGAGAAGTCACAGTTAGACGAACAGCTCAAGACTGATCTGACCGCCGCCATCAAAGAGTTTACAGCCGACTTTGTGGCCAATAGGAAAACTGAGGCAGCTTGATCGATGCCTTCCCTTCTTGACGTCCGCCGCCGTGTTCGTGCCGTTAAGTCAAC
>PAWT01000033.1 GCA_002714165.1 Acidobacteriota bacterium | reverse complement strand
ACCAAATCGGACGGCTGAAACCCAGACGTCAACCTGTCGAGGTCTGTGAAGCCACTTGGGACGCCCGTAAGAAAGTCTTGATGCTCCTGGAGCCTTTCAATGGTTTTCATCCCGGCCGGGGCAAGATCATGAAGGCTTTGAAAACCTCCTTTTAGCCGGCCATCAGCAATCTGAAAGATCTCTTGTTCCGCTAGGTCCAGTTGCTCGCTTGCCTCAGCTTCAGCCTGGTAGGCCGTTGTGAGAATCTTGTTGGCGGAACCAATGAGGCTGCGGAGAGTCGCTTTTTCCTTAACGATTTTTGCATAGTACTCAACGTTTGTTGATTTTGGTACGCCGTCGACGAGCGCTGCAATGTAAGCTGGGCCACCTACCTCATTTAAGTTACCCACGCGGTTCAGCTCTTCCTTGAGCGTAACGAGGTCAATAACTTCATCGCGCTCACTAAGACTGATCATCTTGTCAAAGATTTGTTGATGGGCATGCCGATAGAAATCTGGAGAATCGATTAGCTCGGCCGCACGATTAAATTGCTCGTTGTCAATGAGCACGGCTCCGAGTACGGCCTTCTCGGCCTCCAAATTGTGAGGAAGTGACCGCTCAGATACAGGTGTCTCAGGCATAGCTAACGTGTCCGTCGCTGCCCGGTGCGATTACCCCACCAGATACCGTTATGAGGGTCACACTGAACCTTTTAGCACGAAGCCGTATAGGCCAAGCGCCGTGAGCCACGCAGTTTACCAAAGACAGCGAGGGAGAGAAGACGTTTCCCTAACTCCTTACTCGTCTACGACTTCTTTAATGACCTTGAGTGCGACCTGCGCCGTTACTTCGCGGTGTACCTTCACCGGAATGGAAAACTCACCGAGCTCCCTAATAGGCTCACCCAACTGAATCTTGCGCTTGTCCACTTCAATCTGTTGGGCAGCCAGACTCTCCGCAATATCAGCTGCGGTGACCGAACCGTATAAGGTGTCCTGCTCACCCACACGCCGCGCGATAACACACTCGGCTGAACCCAACCTCGCTGCGAAAGCCTCTGCCGTTTGTTTATCGGCCGCTTCACGGACCTCNGCGAGTTTACGCTCGNGTTCAATCTGTCGACGGTTATTTTCCGTTACCGGCAANGCTAGCTTCCGCGGTAGGAGGTAATTCCGAGCGTAGCCCCTTGCGACCTTGACAACATCACCACGCCGCCCAAGGTTATCGATGTGTTCCCGAAGAATGATATCCATGCATTCACTCCGACGGCCCAGTACCCTCAGTAGCCGACCAGCCTGCAGACCCTAATCTGACACGTAGGGTATGAGCGCCAGCTGACGAGCACGTTTAATTGCCGTCTGCAATTTTCGTTGGTGCGTCGCGCATGTNCCTGAAAGGCGACGCGGCTGGATCTTGCCACGNTCAGGAATGAACGGCATCAGCATCCGCGCATCCTTATAGTCGATGTAATCGACCTTTTCGACACAAAACCGACACACTTTTCTACGGCGAAACAGACCGCTTTTTCGGCCGCCGCGGTCATCCTTCTTCTTGCTGTCCCTGCGACCACCACCTCGTTTTCCAACCATAAACTCCCCTTATCCCTCTTCTTTAGCCGCTGCCTCTACGGGTTTAGCCGCTGCCTCTACGGGTTTAGCCGCTGCCTCTACGGGAGCTCGCGCAGTTGGAGCCTCCGGCGGTAATCCACGCGCAGCCCGACGGCGCTTACGCGTTTCGGCTCGTCTGGTTGCTGTGCGCTCAGCAACGTGAAGCTCTTCGTCCACTCGTACCACCAGATGGCGGAGTACGTCTTCTGCCACTCGAAGTCGCCGCTCTAACTCGGTCACCATTTCGCCTGAACCCAACAGAAGCTCAAGCACATACGTCCCTTCTTTGCAGCGATTGACCTCATAAGCCAACCTCCGCTTGCCCCAGTTTTCAGTCTTCTCAATACGTCCGTCGAAGTTTCCCACAATCGCTTCGACCTGCGTATGCAACTCCGCTACGACTTCATCAGTCGCGTTTGGCGACACGATGTAGACTAGTTCGTACTGCCTGAGTGTTGACATAGAGCTCCTTCTGGACTTGACGGCCACACCACAGGTGGCAAGGAGTCTTAGGGACTCGCGCGTCGATCATCCTAAGCGCTTCGAGTGCGCTACGTGCGCACCTGACTGCTAAGAGTGTTCACTGTTCTCCTTATCCGCAACCGACGATTCAGGTTCCGGACCATTGAAACGATTCATAACGTATCCGATTCCATTACCAACGAACGCATCGACGGCGTCAGCGGCTCTCGCGATTGAGTCGCGAATAGCCAATTCCTCAGAAGTTTCGAATCTCGACAGTACATGAGCTGCGAGATCACGCCGCACATCCCCGCGTCCCACACCAACACGAAGACGAGAGACCCTCTCCGTTCCAAGCACGTCGATTATCGACGCAAGCCCGTTGTGTCCCCCATCTCCACCACTTGCTCGAGCCCGCAACCGCCCAAGGGGCAACTCCACATCCTCTGCCACGATAAGCACATCGTCAAGTGTAATCCGATAGTAACGAACCAAGGCGGCAACTGCTAACCCACTTCGGTTCATAAATGTTAGGGGCTTAACCACTAGCATTCCAGGGTCAACACCCCGAGTTCTTGCTATAACGGCCTCGGTTGGCGCTGACTCAAACTCAAGCGAATGTCGGGTCGCTACTTCACCCACCACATCGAAGCCGACGTTATGGCGCGTACCTTGATACTTACGGCCAGGATTGCCCAGCCCAACAATCAGTCGCACGCTCAGTCAAGGTCGGAGTAGCNAGATTACGAGGAGGATTCCTCGCCACTTTCCTCCTGCTCAGCCTTGCCCTTCTTGATTACCTCCGGCTCGGCGGCTTCGCCCTCAGCTCCTGCCTCGCCTTCAGCCACCACCTCAGGCTCCTCTTCAACTTCGGCCTTCGGTGCCACCACATGAACGAGTAGAGCGTCTGGAGAGCTGACCGGCGTCCATTTGACTCCTTCGATCACTTCACGGAGCCGGACACCTTGGCCAATCATCAATTCGCTCACGTCAACTTCTAAATGCTCTGGAATATCAGCCGGTAGGCACTCAACCTCAACNTCTCGATTCACGAAATCCAAGAGTCCACCTTCTTGCTTCACACCAACTGCCTCGCCCTTGAGAGTCACAGGCACCGATACCCTAATGACTCGGTCCATAGCGACTCGATAAAAATCAACGTGTAAGAGGTGATTCCCTATCGGATCGAGCTGGTAGTCCTTTACCAGCACCTGCGTCGACTTTCCACCATCAACCGTTAGGCCGATGATGGTGTTGATACCGGATTCTGAGTTAATAATCCGCATCAAAACTTTAGGGTCGAATGAAATCGGCGTTCCATTCCCATTCTTCTTCTTCGCGGCGCCACCGTAAACAATCGCAGGAATTCGTCCGTCTCGACGAAGCCGGCGTGTTTCGTTCTTGCCAAATGTCTGCCGCGTAACCGCTTCCAAAGNTGCTTCCATAAGTACGTGCCTTNNNCAGGGCGTANAGTCNNTNGANTNACNCACCGCTCAAACNAANAATGATGACACAGANGTCTCTTCGTGAATACTTTGTATCGCTTTNCCCAATAATTGTGCCACCGAAAGAACGCGAAGCCTGTCGGATTTGGTATGAGCTTCACCCAACGGAATGGTGTTGGTTACAATCAACTCCTCCAGCGGTGATTGCTCAATCCTCTCCAATGCAGGTCCGGAAAGAACGCCGTGCACTGCACATGCCAGAACTCTTCTAGCTCCAGCGTCAGCGAGCGCGTGAGCCGCATTGCAAAGTGTTCCTGCTGTATCGACGATATCATCCTGAATGATGCATACGCGGCCCCCAACCTGGCCAACAACATTCATTACCTCAGCCGTTCCGTCGTCCGATCGCCGTTTATCAACAATTGCCAAATCAGCGCCGAGCCTCTTGGCATAGGCCCTAGCACGCTCAGCACCGCCAGCGTCTGGCGAGACTAAGGTCAACTCAGACTCATCAAGAGTCGACAAGTATTCAATGATAACCGGCGCTGCGAATAGGTGGTCGACCGGAATATCAAAAAAGCCCTGAATTTGAGCCTTGTGCAGGTCCATTGTTAGAACGCGATTGGTACCAGCGGCACTAAGCAGATTCGCAACAAGTTTGGCTGAAATAGGAACGCGCGGCTTGTCTTTCCTGTCCTGACGCGCATAGCCGTAGTACGGCATGACCGCCGTGATCCGCGAGGCTGACGAGCGGCGGAAAGCGTCGATCATGACGCATAATTCGACTAGATGGTGGTCAACTGATTTACAAGTCGGCTGAACAACGAATACATCTGTGCCACGGATGTTCTCGTCGATTTGAAAAGAGACCTCGCTGTCAGGAAACCGCCGAAGCCGAGCTTGGCCCATAGGAATCCCCAAAACATCGGCAATCTCCTGGCCAAGCGCCGGATGCGCCGATCCCGAAAACAACTTAAGCTGTCCGCTACCCATGGTCCTCTACTAACACAATTTGGCTGGGGCGGAAGGATTCGAACCTTCGAATACGGGCTCCAAAGGCCCGCGCCTTACCGCTTGGCGACGCCCCAATCNTCGTCACCAGTCGCTGAGGCGTCAACCGGCCTNGCCCCAAACGGACCCGCGGCAAAGCCGCCGAGCCGTAAAGACGACACACACCAACNAAAATGGCAAAGGCTNACACTCTAGGGCTGGCAAGAAAACNCTGGCGCAAATCCCGAGTCTATACGATGGATCAGCCCCCTGCAAGCAAGCACAAGAGAATGCTTTGTGCCATTCTAGCATCTGAATCCCCAACCCTCGAGCTGGAATCGACCATCTTCACACCTTGGTCCTAGAGTGCAGTCTCACAGTTAAGTTACGTCTCCACGAGTCACTGTCCTCGTCATAATGACACGCCATTCTCGGCGTCGCAGGGCCGCTGCNGCNNCNGCNGCATCTCGTCTACGTGAAAACAGTCCGAACACGCAGGAACCACTGCCCGACATAGANGGANGTGTAGCTCCCGCTCGTCGCAGTGCAGTCTTCATGCGCCGTATTTCAGGGTATTTGGCAAGCACGGCGGGCTCCAAATCGTTGACCAGCTTAGCCACTCGCGACAGGTCGCCCGCCCGCGGAGCAAGCGGCTCTCGTGATTCCACCGGTCGAATACGACGCNGTGCTACATCAAACCAGCCGTAGGCTGCCGCGGTTGAAACACCGAAGTCGGGNATTAAGAGTACCGCCCAATACTTGGGAAGATCGATAAGGGGAAACAACTCGTCTCCAGCTCCAAGCCCAAGTGCCGTCCCTCCGAGGAGAAAGAAAGGAACATCGGCGCCAATCTTAGACGCAACGCGATGGCAANTCGAAACACTCAACTCATCAGGCCAGAGAGCCGACAGTGCGCGAAGCATTGCGGCGGCATCAGTACTGCCACCGCCCAAACCCGCTTCGAGGGGAATCCGTTTGTCGATCACGACCGAGAGGTCACGTGGCGTACCACGGCCAACTATGCGGAAGGCCCGGACGGCGGCCTCCCACACAAGGTTGTCCCGGCCGATCGGCACAGACGGGTCATTACATCGAAGTTCGAAGGGACCAGGACGAACCGTAACTGTCAGACAATCTGCCAGTTCGATTGACTGATAGACCGTCCGTAACTCATGCAGTCCGTCGGCTCGACGCCCTATGACTCTCAGGTCAAGGTTGAGTTTTGCGTGGGCTCGAGTTACGAACCGTTGACGTCTCATGGAGAACCCAGCTTGAATAAATCTACCGGCCGGCCCCTTCGACCGACGCCCGAAGTGGTCCTCGAGCGCGAAGTTCGTTCAGAGTCATCGGAACAGCATCGGGGGGAATGTCGAGCACAAAAGTTCCAGCGTCCAAGGTTGTATTTATTCTGACTTGTGACAACAACACTGTGAGGTCCACCGCGCCCAACGCTGAGTTCAAGGAGGTCAGACGAACCTGAGCAGGCACGCGACCCGATAATTCGCTGTACTCGCTGAGCCAGCCAGAACGACGTATCGCAACAATTCGTCGAACATCCCCAACTCGCCGCAGATATACAAGGCTGCCGTCAGAAGTCTCAATCATCCACCAATCTTGTCCGTAGGACACGCCGGTGCGGGCCTGCACCGTTTCCGGCAGGCAACCGCTAAGCACGTAACGAAGGTCATCTGGTGTCAAGGCAATACCGGTCAGCGCACCAACGATATCAATTGCAGACGGTCCAACAAGAGCACGGGATTCCCGCGGCATCAACAACGCCGCACGCCCGGGTTGCGCAACGAAGATAAACGCTGGTTGGCCAAACGGCGCCAGCCCCTCGAGACGGACGGCACCGGGCTCGGCCAGGCCCGCCAGCACCCGCCCACGTAGTCGACTGTCGCCCACCCGTCCCGATAGCCTCAGTTCGGCTGATACAGTATTCAAAGTGCAATACCGCGTGATCACTTCAGTGAATGCTTCTTCAAAATCTGGAAACGGTGACCCTGGTCCCGAGGGTAAGTTTTGCCGATGCGAAGCACAGGCCCCAGTCCAACAAGCTAGAAGGACGACTCCCACCACCCGCAGTCGGCGAGTCAGGATCCTAATCTCGTGAACAACCATGAAGGGCATCCAAGCGCCCGCGGGTGTCAGCGCCCAACGCGTTCCCTAGCATCCCTAATTTTACGTTCGATGGTCGGCAGGTCAATCGATTCAGCATCGCCCACAATTGCTCTCTCCCACGTTTCGATGGCTTCTGTGTAGCGACCACGTTGGAAAAGCAAATCGCCGAAGTGATCCTGAATAACAGAATTCTGCCTCAATTGTTCACTGGCCTGGCGCAAATAGGTTTCCGCCAAATCCCATTTCTCAAGCTTGAAGTATGCCCATCCAAGACTGTCGAGGTAAGCGCCGTTATGAGGGGCAGACTCAAGCGCTCGTTGGATCAACTGGACCGATTCATGGAGGCGTTCGCCCCGATCAGCCAACATATAACCAAGATAGTTCGATGCCATGTGATTGGACGGGTCCCGTTCAAGCGCGGCTCGCAATGCATGTTCAGCATCGGTGTATTGGGCTTGTTGCTCGAAAATCACTCCAAGCTGGAATGGAATCAACGAGTCCGCTGGGAACCTCCGTTCAGCATCTTTTAGTGTCCCCACCGCATCTTGTACACGCCCGGTTTCAACCAGCAGATTCGCCATGCCAATGTGTGCTACGGGTTCATCGGCATGGTCCGAAAGAGCGGTTTCCATTACCACTATGCCTTGATCGGTTTGGCCAGATAACACTAAAGCGTGGGCGTACATCCCGTCGAGTTGGAGATTGCCGACATGACGCTCTCGTGCAACCGACAGACTCTTAACAGCATCGTGGATCCGTCGGCTATCTAGATAGGCTTGCCCGAGATACACTTCTGGCGTGGGGTTGCTTGGTGCTACGTCACGGGCCAGTTCGAACGCAGCAACCGCCACACCGTCATCTCCGGACGCTTGATACGCAACGCCGCTCTCCAATAGAAGCATCGTTAACTCGTGTGGTGCCTGCCCGTTCTCTCGAAGACGCTTCACGAAAGATTCGACAGCATCGACCAACTCCACTTGCAGTCCCTGCTCTAAATACACCTGGACCAACGCATAGATACCGCGAGTGCCACTAGGCTCAAGCTCTATCACACGCTGCGCTGCAACTTCCGCGGCATCGAAGTTCTTCAACTGGCGCTCGACTTCAGACAACAGATAAAGCGTCAATGCGTCTGTTGGTCTCGCCTCAATGACCTTCTTGATTACGTCGCGCGCACTCTCTCGATCTCCGGCGTTGAGCAACGATACAGCCCAACGTCGTTTCAGGTCGGAATTGCTCGGACGCCTAGACACCACACGCTCGTAGGTATCTGCGGCCTCACGCCAACGTCCGACCGACTCGTAGAGCTCAGCTAGAGCGTTCAGCATACGAACAGAACGAGGACGACTTCCTACGGCTTCTTCAAGGGTCTCTACAGCTTCGGCAAGGCGGCCACTTTCAACATACGCGCGGACAAGAAGCAGTAACCCGTCAACAAATCCTGGACGATCACGGACGAACGGCTCAAGCGTTACTATTGCCTTGTCAACGGCACCGGTCTCCACATACAGCCTCGCCAGAATGAAAGTGATTCGCCCATCGAGTTCCCCTGCAACAACTGCCTGTTCCAAGTGTGTCAGCGCCCGCCCTCGATATATTTCAGCCTCTGACGAACCTCGGCCATCACGCTGTTCGAGCATTTCTTCTGAGAGTGTGGCGAAAATAAGTCCTAACACGCGGTGTGCCTCGCCGTATTCAGCGTCCAAGGTAAGGGCACGTTCTGCTACCCTAATGGCATCTGTCGTCTGCCCAATCTGAGCATACAGAGCCGCCTGAGCTGCTGGAATGGCAGCCGCGTCTGGATCCAATTCCGCAGCACGACTCAATAAGTCAATTGCACGAACTACGTCGCCAGAATCTTCTAGTCGAAGCGACTGAATAAAAAGCTCGTAGGACTGAGCCCGGTCTTCGTACTCCTGCAACGGACCCGACGAATTACCCGGTAGTTGACCTGCCGCACCAGTAGCAGCCACGCTGAACACGACAATGGCCACGCCACCCATCAAGCGGATATCCATAATTCAGTGCGATTGTTCCACACGGCCAGTAAGCCAGCAAGCTTACCGGTGATTCACAAGGTGACCCGAAGGCTTCTGGTATAGTTCGGTCAAGGAAGCCATCTTTTTTAGGAGATATATCGTGGCGGTCGACCCTGAATTACTCAAAATTCTTGCTTGTCCGAGTTGTAAAACACCTGTCGAGCCAGTCAAAGAAGGCACGGGCCTTAAATGCCTACAATGCAGTCGAGTCTACCCAGTCAAGGATGATATCCCGATCATGCTCGTTGATGAGGCGACCATTGAAGAATGACGGATAAACAGCTGTGCTGGATAACGCGACCTCCGTTAACTTCGCAGGGACCACGGACACCCCGCTGAATTGACGTTATGTCCCTCAACCCAGAAACGACATTTCCCCGCCTTGAGCGTGCAGCATTTATTGCGCTCGCCACCTTTGTCGCAGCACTGCAGATATCGATTGCCCTTGCCAATATTCTATTAACCATTACCGGTGTGCTGTGGCTAGCATTGCTGATCAAGAAACAGGAGCGGGTCACAGCACCACCGTGGTTTTTGATGCTCTTGGCCTACGCCGCCCTGACGTTGGTGTCTTCCGTGACATCGCTAGTACCGATCACCAGCGTTATCGACTCTAAGCAACTACTGCTGTTCTTAATCGTTCCTGGTGTTTATCGTCTCGCACGAGGCCAGAGAGCGCTCACGATCGCAACCGTGATCATTTCGGTAGGCGCAGCCAGCGCGATTATCGGGATCGCACAATATGGCATTTTTGAATATGACAACCTTGGACGCCGACCACAGGGATCATTGACCCACTACATGACCTACTCGGGCTTGTTGATGTTAGTGTCGGGGATGGCGGCAGCACGACTACTCTTCCATGGACGTGACCGAACTTGGCCAGCCTTAGTCATGCCGGCCTTACTCGTCGCACTTGCTCTCACTTTCACGCGAAGCGCCATGGTAGGCACCTGTGTTGGAATAGGCTTGTTGTTCGTACTTAAAGACCTCCGGTTACTGTTACTGGCGCCGATCGTCGCCGGCCTTTTCACAGCCGTGGCCCCAGAACAGATAACCGCCCGCCTATATTCGACCTTCGATCCACAGAATGAGACCGTGCGAGATCGGATTGCAATGATGCGAACTGGCGTTCGCCTAGTACGCGACTACCCACTGATGGGTGTAGGTCCAGATATGGTGGAAGGTGTCTATGCCGACTACCGAGACCCAGCAGCCGTGCAGGAATCAAATCCTCACTTACACAACGTACCGATTCAAATCGCAGCCGAGCGAGGCCTCCCTGCGCTTTTTGTGTGGATCGCACTGATTGTGGCGGTAACACGAGGCTTGGTCCACCTGCTGCGAACCAGCGCTTACCGGTTCCTACCAGCCGGGGGCCTGGCAGCCGTTGGTAGCATGCTCGCCGCTGGCATGTTCGAATACAACTTTGGCGACTCTGAATTCCTGATGCTGTGGCTCGTGTTGGTCACTCTACCGTTTGCCGCGGAAGCGGAGCCCACCACTAGCGATCAGCCAACTACAGAATCTGCGTGACCGATCTATCGCCTACCCGCGCACGTGCTATTGTCGAGCGGTTTGAGCCACTGACCGTCCTCGTCGTGGGCGATGTAATGATTGACCATTTCCTAATTGGTCAAGTTGAGCGCATCTCTCCCGAGGCACCGATTCCGGTGATGGCCTTTGACCATGAGGAGTACCGGATCGGTGGGGCGGCCAACGTTGCAAACAATGTCAGGTCACTAGGTGGTCGTGTATCGCTCGTTGGCGCCATTGGCGCAGACGAACCTGGTCAGCAGCTATTGTCCGAGCTCCGTTCCGCTTCCATCGATGCCACAGGTATCATCGTAGCTTCCGATCGTCCAACCACACGGAAGCTGCGTATCGTAGCCAGTCGAAATAAGCAGGTTGCGCGAATTGATTTCGAAACCGAGAGCGAACTGGCACCCAAATACGCTCAGGAGCTGCTCGCCCATCAGTCCGAAGCTGCCAAGAAGGCCGACATCATAGTTGTGTCTGATTACCTAAAGGGCGTCATAACCTCGGAACTCATGACACAGGCACTGTCAGCGAGCCGGGCACGAGAGATTCCCATCCTGGTCGACCCGAAGATACCCCACCTCGATTTCTACGCCGGATGCACACTATTGACACCGAATCATCACGAGGCTTCGACTGCGACTAACTCTGTCATTCATACCGACGCGGAGGCACAACAGGCGGCACGTAGCCTTCGGTCAAGATTGGGATGTGAGAGTGTACTCATAACACGCGGCGAACATGGACTGTGGCTGTTGGACGGCTCTGGTAGTGCCTCGGAGCCGCGAGAAAAATCTTTGCCGGCCGTAGCACGCGAAGTTTCTGACGTCACCGGTGCAGGTGATACGGTAATCGCCACACTGGCGCTCGGACTTGCAGCTGGTGCAACGCTGACCGAGGCTGCACAACTGGCCAACCAGGCCGCCGGTCTCGCCGTGGCTAGGTTCGGTCCAGCAATCGTGTCGGCTGAAGAACTTCTTGAGGCATGCACAAATCAATAATTTCTGACATCTCGGTCAAACCATTCCAACCATTACTAGCAANCAATGTTGACGANTTTCGGATTCAGTGCCAGAAATGACGCCGGCCGGTCATAACCATCGCGATGTCGTGTTCGTCCGCAGCCGCAACGACTTCAGCATCCCGCTTTGATCCACCTGGTTGCACCACTGCCGTAGCACCAGCCTTAGCGATTGCATCAAGACTATCCCTGAATGGAAAGAAACCATCCGACGCAACGACTGTACCCCCGAGCTTTTCGCCAGCCTTCAGAACCGCGATGTTTACCGCATCGACTCGGCTCATCTGACCCGCACCGAGTGAAACAGTCCGGTCACCGCGTGCAAAAACGACGGCGTTTGACTTTGCGTGGGCGCTGACCCTCCAAGCAAATCGCAGCGCACGCCACTCCTCATCGGAGGGGACCCGCTTAGTTACCACACGGAGCGACGGATTAGGAACCTCATCGTTCCACGGTTGAGCCGCTTCATCAATGACATCTCGACATTGCAAGAGCCAACCACCAAGGATCGACCTGACATCCCTTCGTCCAACACGGCCCTCCCGAACGGATGAAAGGTCAACCGTAAGGACACGCATCGCTTGTTTTTTAGATAGAATCCTGACCGCTTCATTGTCTACACCAGGTGCCACAACACCTTCAATAAACGTCGAGGTGATGGCCGTAGCAGTTGCGACGTCTATCGGCCTGTTCAAACCGACAATCCCACCAAACGCCGAAAGCGGGTCGGTCTCGCGTGCCTTAATGTATGCCTCAACAATCGAGGCAGCCGTGGCAACGCCACACGGCGTGGTGTGCTTCAGAACAGCTGCCGCAGGTTCCTCGAACTCGAGCAAAAGCCGTGCGGCGGCATCGAGGTCAAGGAGGTTCGTAAAGGACAACTCCTTCCCTTGTAGCGCCTGTGCACCACTGAGACCCACCCCGTCCTGCTCGCTGTACCAAGCAGCCTCTTGATGTGGATTCTCTCCATACCGTAGCGCCTTGAGCTTAGAGAGCGATACCGTCAGAGACGACGGCACCGTTAATTCTGGCATCGATGTCTCACGCTCAAAGCCCGATTGAGAAACACGAACACACTCCAACGTGTCAGAAATTGTTCGATCGTATTCCGCCGTGTGGCGGAATGCCTTCTGTGCAAGACCGAATCTAAAATCCAAACTTGGCCCTCCCGGTTGACTAAGTTCACGAATTGCCGAATCGTAATCGTTTGGATCAATTAGTATCAACACATCACGGAAGTTCTTCGCAGCAGCCCGCACCAACGTCGGCCCACCAATGTCGATTTCTTCGATGAGACGGTCAAACGGGGTATCCGCACTCTTGGCAGCATTAGCAAAGGGATACAAATTCACAACCACAACATCAATCGTTTCGATGGCGTGCCGCCTTAACACCTCCAGGTCATCCTCCCGATCGCGACGTGCGAGGATTCCAGCATGCACAGCGGGATGTAACGTCTTCACACGTCCGTCCATCATCTCGGGTAACCCAGTTACGGTCCCAACAGATGTGAAGGATAGGTCCGCATCGCGCAGCGCTTGGCCAGTACCACCTGTCGAAACGAGTTCGAACCCCAGAGCAAGAAGGCCACGGGCCAATGTCACAACACCGGTTTTGTCCGACACACTCAGCAGTGCCCGCATCGAAGAACCCTTTCTTGGTTGTCTTGACAAAAAATGGACCCGTGAATGGCATTTCCGTGGCGTCGGTTCGGGCGGCGCCGTTTCACGAGGCCACACTCGCGGTCTTTTTTTTTGCCCTGGGCGTTCGTGCTAACTGAGTTTGCTGTAATAGATAGGCAAGGTAGAACGGCGATCGTCTCAGGCGTAAGACAGGATAGGCACGATGCGCATCACAGGCAAGGTTAAGTGGTTCAACAACAGCAAGGGTTACGGTTTTATCGAGCAGGAATCCGGGAGTGATGTGTTCGTTCACTTCTCAGCAATCGAAGGAAATGGCTTCAAGACCCTCGAAGAAGGTCAATCAGTCGAATTTGAGATCGTCGACGGTCCCAAAGGACCACAGGCTGGAAATGTGACCGCCGCCAGTTGAATTTCACCCTTGCCGCTGTGGCCAGCTTAACCGCTGGCCGCAGGGGACAACAACGTAAAAAACACCGCTCGTATTCGGCCCAGAAGCGTCGCGAGCCGAAAGTGAAGGCCGCTTGGACAACTCGTTCGCTACCGTTCACTTCCAACAGCGGAGTGGCCTCAAAGTGACGTTTCTCAGCGCTGAATGAGAAACCAGACCAATGGTAGCCACAATTCACGTCCGTAGGGGACTGGTCGGTCATCAATCAGTATTTCGCAAGAATCATCTTCGCCTACGATGCCAAACAGGTCGTGTAGCGCTAACGCTTCTGCTGGAAAATACCGTGCTCGGTGCCGCAGGGTGGGCCCACTCCCCACCTCACGGTACTCCGAAGCCTGCCGTGCAAGCCTAACAGCCGTTTCGTAAGCCTTGAGGTCCTTCAGTTTCGGGAAGACAACAGTAATTGAGAAGGGACGAAAGTCATCCCCAAACAGTGCCGCCCGTAAATCGGGATCGAGTTCCGCGAGCTCCTCGGCCGAGGGTTGTGACGCCGGTTCCACGTAGGGCCAGAAACTCTCTACTGGTCCGTGCTGCAGCGTGGCATCAGAAGCATCGTCCGGGGTGTGGTTCGACTTAGCGGTCTTGCTCATGTCATCAGTAGCCGACCGATGTGCAGGTAATGGTATCCTGAATCCTGGGGACCAACAAGGGATCTGAATCCGATCAGCGCCAGTCAATGTCGAAGTCACGGATAATTCCATCGATCGAAAAACTACTTCAGCGTAGCGGCGTGCAGGTACTGCTGCAAACTTACGGCCGAACCGCCACGGTCAAAGCGCTGAGAGCAGCTGCTGAGAAACTACGCACTGAACTCGAAGATCCAGGCTCATCCAACAGAGTTGGGGTTGAGGTATTAGAAGCTGCGGAGCACCTTGAATCCGAGGCAGAGATGCACCTGACTCGTAGTTTTAGGTCATCACTGCAACCGGTCATCAACGCCACCGGTGTAATTATTCATACGAATCTCGGTCGAGCACCACTTGCGGACTCAGCGGTTAGGGCGATCGCCACNATTGCGCCACACTTTACGAATTTAGAGTATGACTTCGAAAGCGGTGGCCGCGGTCAACGGGATGCGCACGTAGAATACTGGCTTCGCGAGCTCACTGGTGCTGAGGCTGTCGTAGTCGTTAACAATAACGCTGCAGCGACGCTACTATTACTAAGCGCGCTGGCCTCAGGTCGTGAGGTCATCGTGTCGCGTGGTGAGTTAGTGGAGATCGGTGGTGGATTTCGCGTTCCTGACGTACTCGCACAGTCCGGCGCCCAGCTGCGGGAAATTGGGACTACGAATCGCACCCGCGCGGACGATTATGCAGCAGCGATTAATGACCGNACAGGTCTCTTGCTGCGGGTGCATCCTTCAAACTTCCGGATCGAAGGCTTCGCAGAGCGCCCGTCGCTTGAGTCGCTTGTCGGAGTTGGCCAACGCTTCGGCGTGCCAGTGGTCGAAGATCTCGGAAGCGGTTATCTAGTGAGTCACGACGAATTGCCGGCAGAACCAACAGTACGGGCGAGTGTCGAGGCAGGAGTTGACGTCATCTGTTTCAGTGGGGACAAGCTGCTCGGTGGTCCCCAAGCGGGCGTCATCGTTGGTCGCGATCAGCTGCTTCAAAGGGTTCGCACTCATCCGCTTATGCGAGCGGTGCGTGCCGACAAGCTGACCTATGCCGCCATGGACGCTACGCTACGAGAGTATGCCTTCGGACGGGCACCAGATACGGTTCCGGTAATTCGCATGATCAAGGCGCAGAAGGATGAGATTGAACGACGGGCACGAGTTGCGGCCACCGCTATTGCCACANCAACCATCGAAGTACAGATTATTGATGGCGTCTCCACGATTGGCGGCGGGAGCGCTCCGGGCAGCGAGTTTTCGACCCGTTTACTGGCAATGACGTCATCAACAATTCAGCCAAAAGATCTCGCGGCCACGTTAAGGCGCCTCACGCCGCCCGTCATTGGACGGATTGAGCAAGGCAAAGTTGTACTAGATCTTCGGACTGTTCTGCCCGAGCAGGATGAGATGCTCGCTAGAGCACTCGGTAGCCTAACAGCATGATTCAACCACCGAAGAGCTAAGTCGACAGCTCAGTTGAGGAAAGTTTGTCGCGGTTCGGGCAGGTCTCACAAAGCAACGACTCTCCATCTGCACTCAGGAGTTCTGGTCCACCGCACGAACCGCGCAGACAGCGGTTGCTGAGTAAAACACCAACGGCCATTACAAGCATGGCCGCACCTATGACGAGAGTCGTCAGNAGGAAGATGACCATCAGCGCTATTCTACACTCCCACCGCTTAGTATGCGCTCGAAAGCTGGCGTAGAGCGATATTCGAAACCACTACCGTCGAGCTGCCTCACCACCATGAGCGACGCTACATCATTTGCNACCGCAAATCGGTAACCGTCCTCTGGCCCTAAAACTAACAGTGCTGTCGCGAGTGCGTCGGCGGTCATACACATTCGGCTCACAACCGTGACCGATGCTAATGCATGGCTCACGGGCCGCCCCGTGCGGGGATCAATTGTGTGAGAGAACCGTTCACCTTTCCACTCATAAAAGTTTCGATAGTCTCCGGATGTAGCCATAGATGCATTGGTAAGCGGAACAGTAGTCTGCAGTAGTCTCACACCGGCATCAGGTCGCTCAATAGCGATCTGCCAGGGTGCCCCGGCCTGGTTATAACCAGCGGTCCGTACCTCGCCACCAACCTCGACCATGTATCGGGAGAAGCCAGCAGATTCTAAGGCTTCGGCAACGCGATCTACCGCATAACCCTTCGCTATGGCAGACAGNTCGCCTTCTAACCTGGGCGCGTTCTTCTGCACAGTGCGAGCTTCAGGGTCCAGCCGTAGCTTCGCAAATCCTAACCTCTCCCTCAATTCCTCAATCAGAGCATCGGAGGGCGGCTCATCCCCTGGTGCCANGCCAAACCCCCAAGCCTCAACCAGTGGACCTACTGTGATGTCAAACGCCCCTTTAGTCCAGTCACTGATCCGAGCCGCCTCGGTCAGCACTGCAAACGTCTCGTCAGACACAACGAACGGAGTTGTCTGTGCGTGGCGGTTGAACCGAGACAGCTCNGAGTCTGGACGGTAATGAGACATCAGACCATCAACGAGCGCTAATTCAGCCTGAACAAGTTCTTGAAGTGCCACCTGTGATTCAGATTTTTTTTCGTTGCTGACAATCTTGACTACAAACGATGTCCCCATCGCCGGACCACGGAGTTCATACATCGATGGANCGGTCGGAGNNGNNGCGCATGCCGCCCCNACCGCAAGGACGATAAACAGCACGAGTGTCCGGAAATAAAAAGGAAAAGACATAGGCGAGCCGTAAGCTGACGCCGTTATGCAGTCCTAGAATTCGTCAAATAGAATATTGTCAGGTTCAACGCCGAGNCCATCAAGCATGTTCATGCAGGCCTTCAACATNAGTGGTGGACCGCACAAATAGTACTCAATGTCCTCTGGCGCNGGATGGTCTTTCANNTAGTTGTCGTAGAGCACCTGATGAATGAACCCAGTCTTACCAGTCCACTGATCCTCCGGGAGTGGNTCCGATAAAGCCAAGTGCCACCCAAAGCTGTCAAACTCGCGTTCGAGCGTGTCNAAATGGTCAATGTAGAACGCCTCACGCAAGCTACGCGCACCGTACCAGAAAGATACCTTACGCGTCGTGTGCAACCGATAGCACTGATCAAAGAGGTGGGCCCGCATCGGCGCCATCCCAGCGCCACCACCAACGAAAACCATCTCCGCCTGAGTGTCTTTGGCAAAAAACTCACCAAACGGGCCAGAGATAACAACTTCATCTCCAGGTTTTAGGCTGAACAGGTAGGAACTCATTTTCCCCGGTGGAATGCCCTCGGGTCCACGTGGTGGCGGTGTGGCAACCCTGACATTAAGCATAATAATGCCCTTCTCCTCAGGGTAATTCGCCATTGAATAAGCTCGCACCGTGAGTTCATCCACAGTCGACGTGTAACGCCAGATGTCGAAGCGATCCCAATCAGGTCGATACTCTTCACTGACATTAAAATCCTTGTAGTGAACGGTACCCTGCGGGCAGTCGATCTGGATATAACCACCGGCCCGAAACGGCACCTCTTCCCCGGCCGGTAACTCCAACACTAACTCCTTTATGAANGTCGCGACGTTGTCGTTTGAACGAACCTTGCAGTGCCAGCGCCGAACATCGAATATCTCAGCAGGCACTTCGATCTTCATGTCCTGCTTGACCTTCACCTGGCACGACAAGCGCGTGCCGACACGCGCCTCGCCACGTGAAATGTGGCTCCGCTCAGTCGGAAGTATTGCACCACCACCGTCGATAACCTTCACCGTGCAAACGCCACAACTGCCTTTCCCGCCGCACGCAGAGGGAACGAAGAGCTTGCTCGNTGACAGCGTGTCGAGCAGCGTTCTTCCGGCGGTAGTCCGAAGCGCCTTCNCTGGGTCATCATTAATGACAATGGTTACCTCCCCGGCTGCCACTAGTTGCCGGCGTGCCAACATCAACACCACAACCAGAGACACAATGACCAACGTGAACATGAGCACGCCCAAGCCAACCTCGACCATCGTCCTTAATCCTTTTCCTCGCCTATAACTGCACGCCACCAAACGTCATGAAGCCGATCGCCATGAGTCCCGTCAGAATGAACGTAATCCCCAACCCGCGCAGTCCAGCTGGTACATTGCTATAGCGCAGGCGCTCACGGATGCCAGCCAGTGCGATGATCGCAAGGGCCCAACCAACACCTGAGCCAAATCCATACACCGCACTCTCTGCTAGCCCATAGTTACGTTGCACCATAAACAATGACGCACCAAGAATCGCGCAGTTCACTGCAATCAGAGGGAGAAAAACCCCAAGCGCAGCGTGTAATTTCGGCACAAAGCGATCAAGTGTCATCTCCACAATCTGGACCATTGCAGCAATGGTCCCGATGTAGGTTAGGAAACCGAGGAACGACAGATCATAATCTCCGAACGCCGGCGTGATCCAACCCAGAGCACCGTCGCTCAACAGATGCCGATAGATCAGATTATTCATCGGCACCGTGACACTCAGCACGAAGATAACCGCNACGCCAAGACCAATCGCGGTGTCCACTTTCCGCGACACAGCAATGAACGAACACATGCCCAAGAAAAACGCTAGAGCCATGTTCTCGACGAAGATTGCTTTAACCGCCAAACTCAAATAGGTTTCNAGCATCTCACTCCGCCTCGTTTTGTTCAGGCTTCCATGCACGCAGCGCCCAGATAAGCCCGCCGATGATAAAGAAAGCGCTCGGCGAGAGCGTCATTAGGCCGTTCGGGGTATACCANCCNCCTTCAGNNACAACCGGTAGTACTTGCACGTTGAATANCGACCCAGCGCCNANNAGTTCGCGNACAAATGCGGTGGCCATGAGNATNAACCCGTAGCCCAGACCGTTCCCAATNCCATCGATNAAGCTNNGGGNCGGCGGGTTCTGCATCGCGTAGGCTTCAGCCCGTCCCATAATGATGCAGTTCGTAATTATCAAGCCAACAAAGACAGTCAATTGCTTCGAAATCTCGAAAACATATGCCTTCAATATTTGGTCAGTCATGATGACCAGCGAGGCAATGATTGTTAACTGGACAATGATCCGAATGCTCGTCGGAATCTGATTCCGTAGCATGCTGACGAACAGGCTGGAGAACGCCATTACCGCGATGACCGCAATGCTCATCACAGCAGCGGTATCCATCTGGGTCGTCACCGCCAAGGCCGAACAAATCCCGAGTACCTGCAAGGCGATCGGGTTATTGTTAAACAGAGGGTCCGTGAGTACCTTCTTGGTATTCACAGGCATCAACCATCCGTCCTTTCCTGTCGAAGCCGATTCAGATACGGTCCAAATCCGTCGTCACCAAGCCAAAACTGGAGCAGATTCGTTACTCCGCGGCTAGTCATCGTCGCGCCCGATAAACCGTCCACACGATGAGGGTCTTCACTTGGTGGGCCTGCCCGACCCTTGATGACGGTAAGGTTTGGCTTGAAGTCGTCGTCAAATGGGCGGCGTCCCCGCCAGAGCGCCTTCCAGCGAGGATTGTCAACCTCGCCGCCTAGGCCCGGCGTTTCAATGTGTTCGTAAAACGTCAGGGCTTGCACAGTTTCAAGCGCCCCGTCGAGCGCAATGAACCCGTATAACGTTCCCCAGAGACCCAGCCCCTCGACCGGGAGAACATGCAGACTCGGCCGACCCTGCGCGTCACGCACCTTGTACACCAGTGCTTGATCGGGCAATCGTATAACTTGCGCCGCATTCGGCGGTGCGGCGGTGCTGGTCGCAGGGTCTCTTGAGGCTCGTCGTTGATCGAAGGTGGATGGTTCAATTTCGGAGACTTCCTCACCAGTTTCCAGGTCAATTACGATCTGTTCAATGCCGGCGAATCTTGTTTCGACCTCTTCAGGTGCCAACTCCTCATCGTCACCAACCATGCCGGAAACAGCCAGCACATTCCGTTGCTTGTCAATTGCGGCATTGTATTCTTGTCGCTCCCGGAGCGCGACGGCCGAAGACGACACAAACACTGCGCAAACCACACAAACGGCGGCTGCAAAAACTAAGTTGTAGACAACGCTACCCTGCATACCGTGCCTTCCGTCGTTTCACGTTTGAACGGACCACAAAATAATCCAGCACAGGCGCGAATAGGTTCATGAAGAGAATCGAGAGCATCATACCTTCTGGATACGCTGGGTTTACGACACGAATCAGAACCACGAGTGCACCAATCAGAAAGCCATACAGGTAACGCCCTAGGTCGGATGCTGGCGCAGATACCGGGTCGGTTGCCATGAAGACCGTGCCAAAGGCCCATCCACCCAAAACAAAATGCCAAGCTGGGGAAATGGCAAAGGCTGGATTCGTGTTTGAACCGACCACATTCAAAAACCAAGCGGTCACGAAGGTCCCAAGTGCCACGC
The DNA here is from genome assembly GCA_002714165.1 of Acidobacteriota bacterium. GTDB lineage: Bacteria > Acidobacteriota > Vicinamibacteria > Vicinamibacterales > UBA823 > UBA11600. The sequence continues at coordinate 15,196 of PAWT01000033.1, read as the reverse complement.
TCAGCATGATCCGCCAAGAGCCGACCTGCGTAATGATGAGCACAGCTGCTCCCAAGAGACAGGCCAAGGCCGATGTCTCGCCCATCGAACCCGGGACGAATCCCATGAAGGCTTCTCCCCAGTCAAGGCCAGCGAGAGCCTGGTCGCCATCGAGCGCGGTAAGGGCAAGCCACGTAGCTCCGCTCACACCATCAGTATTAGTTGCGGCAGTAATCCAAGCAGTGTCACCTGACATATTGGCCGGGTAGGCAAAAAAGACAAAGGCTCGAGCCGTCAAGGCAGGGTTGAGCACGTTCATTCCCGTGCCGCCAAAAATCTCTTTTCCGATTACAACGCCAAAACTAATCCCGAGTGCTACCTGCCACAGTGGAATCGTTGGCGGCAGGATCAGCGGAAACAGCATGCCCGTTACCAGAAAGCCTTCGTTAATTTCGTGTTTCCGCACGATCGCAAATAGCGCCTCCCAAGCTCCACCAACGGCAAACGTTACTCCCAGCACCGGCAAGTAATAGAGCGCTCCATGGATGACACACGCGAGCCACTGGTCCGGGTCGAAACTCATACCAAGTGCCACAACAGCAGCCGACTGCCAAGTGTCGAGCACGGGCGCGCCGGCACGGATAGCAAGGTTCGCCTGGTAGCCCGTGTTGTAAATCGCCATGTAAACGCACCCAGCTAGCGCGACAACGACCGTCATCATCAGTCGCTTGACATCCAAGCCATCGCGTACGTGGGAGGCACCGGCCGTCACGTGACCGGGCGTGAACAAGAAACTGTCGTTCGCTTCGTACAGGGGATATAACTTCTCGAGTTTGCCACCCTTTTCAAAGAGTCTTGCTTGCTTGTCGAGAAGTGCTCGTAAAAACCGCATTGGTTGTGGCACGCTGGAAAACGAAGCGTCAGCCCTCTGTTTCAATTTCCGTCAACACTTCACGCAGCTTTGTACCAAAGTCAGTCTTCCCTGGACACACAAAGCTGCAGAGTGCAAGGTCTTCCTCGTCAAGTTCAACGCATCCAAGTTCTTCCGCCTTTTCCGCATCTCCCATAACGAGTGCTCTGGCGAGAAACGTCGGCATCAGGTCCATCGGCATAACCCGCTCATACATGCCGATAGGAATAATCGCGCGAGGCGAACCGTGCGTCGCTGTCGTGAATACGAATCGTCGTCTTGGTAACAACCTCGACACAAAGGTGTTGATCGTGGAGTACTTATGCAGGCCAGGGCGCAACCACCCTAGGAATTCTCGGTCCCGTCCCTCTGTCAGCACTGACACTTGGACGTGATAGCGACCCAGATATCCGAAGACCTCACCGGCCGCGGCACGTCCGGAAAACACTGAACCGGAAATTACACGATGTTCTCCATCCTCGAGTTCATCGCGCATCAGATCGTCGAGTGACACACCCAGCCTCGTCCTGAGTAATCTTGGATTCCGTACGGAAGTTCCACCCAGCGCGACCACGCGCTCCGGCGAGAATTCACCCCGTTCGAACAGACGCCCGATGGCGATCACGTCCTGATAGCCGATGTGCCACACCATTTTCTGACGGTCGACCGGGTCGAGCCGATGGATGTGCAGGCCCACGGTTCCAGATGGATGCGGTCCGGCAAATTCCTCATGACGAACCTGATCGATTTTCGGGAGTGACAGAGATGTTCCTTTAGCTGAGCACACAAAAACGGGACCATCGGTCAACTTCGACAACGCAACGAGACCGGTCTCAAATGCACCCTGTGCTCCCGTCATCACAGTCTCGACTGAAGCCGCCAACGGATTGGAGTCGATCGCGGTTACGAAAACCGAATGTGGGCGTCCAACTGGGTTTGCGACCCGGCTGAACGGCCGACCGCGGATAGCCGTCCACATCCCCGACTCCAGAAGTAGCTCTCTGACCTCATCCCCCGTCAAACTGCTCGGATGCCGACCCGAAAACGAGCTGAATCGTGGACTGTCTGGGCGGCCTTCGAGCTCCGCGCGGGAGAGTTCAATAATGACCGACTGCAGAGCCCGTCGATCACCTCGGTTAATCGCAAGAATCCGTCCTTCGGCGGGTGCGGTATAACGTACTCCTTGGATTTTCTTGTCTTCCATTAGGAGCTGGCCTCGACGCACGTCATCACCGACGCTAACATGCATTGTTGGCCGTAAGCCGATGTAGTCCGCCCCAACAACACCGACGCGCCGTGACACAACGGCGGCTTCAATCTCTTGTCTAGGTTCACCGGCGATCGGAAGCTCGAGACCCTTACGTATTGTGTGAACTGCCATCAAACTCTGTGCCGTCAACCGGCCAACTCTCTCTCAACAAGTTCGCAAATTACGTGTAGCAAGGTTCGGTGCACTTCTTGTACCCGCGGCACGGAGTCGTGGGGTACGTTGATCTGAAGTTCAGCGGCTCGACCAAGGAATCCACCATCCCGGCCGGTTAGTGCGATGCGCCGTAGGCCTCCTCGTTCGGCAGCTTCTAATCCAGCGATGACGTTCGCTGACTTCCCGCTCGTGGAGATCGCGAAGGCGATGTCTCCTTGTCTTCCAAGTGCTTCGACCTGCCGAGCGAAAATTTGATCGAAGCCGTAGTCGTTTCCAATAGCCGTTACAACACTTGAATCGGCAGTCAACGAAACCGCTGGCCAGCCTTGTCGATCGCGTGCAAAGCGACCAACCAGCTCAGCAGCCAGGTGCTCAGCATCGGAAGCGCTACCGCCGTTCCCAAACACCAACACTTTGTTACGTGATTTTAAAGCGGACACCAGCATGTCGGCCGCTAACAAAACTTGGGCTGGAGCAAAACCTCTAACGGTTTCGAGAAGTGTACTTGCCTCACGCAAAATCTCGTCGACCGTGAGCCGTCGAGCGTCACTACCTGCGCGATCTACCATTACGTCCGTGTCCTCGTATCAACCCGGTGTGGCGGTGTAGTCGCCTCTCACCATCACGAACGGTATCTGCTTGTGAAAAGTTTCCCAATCACTAACGGTGATCCTACCGGACCCGTGCGAAGTAAGTCAATTTGAATCGGAAAAATCGGGGGTCCCTGGCCCAAGCGGTAGCGGGCGTGGTACCATTCCGACTAGGCGGACCAGATGAAAGTAACCTCTGGAGCCGATCGTTGAACTGAATCCATTCCCCATGGCCGTCCGTACGGTCGTCGTCTGTGAAGCTCAGGTTCCCTTCGTTGAAGGAGGCGCCGAGTTCCACGTGCGCGCGCTCGTCACTCAGTTGCGCGAGCATGGCTATCAGACTGAGCTCGTCAGCGTTCCATTCAAGTGGTATCAGAAAAAGGAGATTTTGGCCCACGCCGCTATCTGGCGACTGTTGGATCTGAGTGAGAGCAACGGGCAAGCCATCGATCTCGCTATCAGCCTTAAATTTCCTACCTACTTCGTACGGCACCCGAACAAAGTAGCCTGGCTTATTCATCAGTATCGTGCAGCGTACGAGTTGTGCGGGACACCCTATTCCGATTTCCAGCATTCCGAGACAGACGTAGGTCTACGTGACACTCTGATGCGCCTCGATCGACAGATGCTGAATGAATGTCAACGCCTTTTCACCAACGCGCGAAACACCGCGTCCCGACTGCAGCGGTACAACGGCTTGACTGCTGAACCCCTGTACCATCCTCCACGACTGGCCGACAAGCTCCGTGCAGATTCATACGGAAACTATGTTCTCTCGGTTGGTCGGCTGGAGGCAGTCAAACGCATCGACCTCGCGGTGGAGGCTATCGCTCTTGCCGATTCATCGATTAGGTTAGTCATCGTTGGTGACGGGTCGAACCGGCCGAAGCTCGAAGAGCGTGTGGAGGCCCTAGGGATCAGCGACCGAGTCGACTTCGCTGGCTGGGTAAGTGATGACACCTTGATCGAACTTTACGCGGGGGCGCTTGGGGTCGTGTATGTTCCCTACGACGAGGACTACGGATACGTGACACTGGAAAGCTTTCTCGCCCGCCGGCCGATACTTACAACCGAGGACGCGGGCGGTCCCCTCGAGTTCGTGGAGGACGGCGTTAACGGCACTGTGTGCATGCCGGAGCCAAGCGCGATCGCCGACGCTATCAGCAAGCTTGCGGCTGACCGCTCCAACGCAGCCCGCCTCGGCGAGGCGGGCTACGCAAGAGCGCAACAGATATCTTGGGACGGTGTCGTGGAACGGCTCGTCGGCGCCACAGGTCCCTTGACGACCGGAAATGGATCGAAGGTACCGTGACGAAACTCATTATCCAGATTCCCTGTCTAAATGAGGCCGCGACACTCCCCGTAACGCTGCGAGATCTGCCGCGAAGCATCCCGGGAATTGACGTAATTGAAACGCTCGTGATTGACGATGGTTCCGAAGACGACACCGCGCGTGTCGCGCGTAACGAGGGCGTCAACCACATCATTAGCTTTCCGCGGAATCGCGGATTAGCGGTGGCCTTCACTGCCGGTATTAACGCCTGCTTAAAGAATGGTGCGGATTTCATCGTCAATACCGACGCCGATAACCAGTATGCTGGCACTGACGTCGTCAAACTCCTTAGGCCGTTATTGTCCGGCGAGGCGGAGATTTCAATCGGCGATCGCAATATTAGTTCGCTACGTCATCTACCTTTCATTCGGAGGGCTTTGCAACATTTGGGTAGTTGGGTCGTGCGCCAAGTTTCGAACACGACAGTGCCCGATACGACGAGCGGATTTCGAGCTTACACCAAGGAAGCAGCACTTCAGATGACGATTGTCTCGGAGTTCTCATACACACTGGAATCGATCATCCAGTCGGGTAAGAAACGAATGGCCATTGCGCACGTGCCGGTCGCAACGAATCCAAAGATGCGAGAGTCTCGGCTCTTCGATAGCACGGTTTCATACATTAAGAAGTCGACAGCCACAATCATCCGCGTCTACGCGATGTACGAGCCACTTAAGATCTTCACCTATATCGGTGGCGTCGTCTTCAGCACCGGCTTCTTGATTTCACTTCGGTTTCTCTACTTCTACCTTAGTGGCTTAGGTGGTGGGAATGTCCAATCGCTGATTCTTTCAGCTGTCCTAATGATCGTTGGGTTTCAGGTGCTGCTCATTGGGCTCGTCGCTGACGTCATCTCAGGCAACCGCAAACTAATTGAAGATCTACTCTACCGAATCCGTGTGATGGAACTCGAGCGGCGCAATGAACCACTTCCGAGACCACCAGACACTGGCACAGAAGTATCGTAGATGGCTAACCCAACTACCACCTCGGTAATCATCCCGGCGTTCAACGAAGCGGCGACCGTCGGCAAGGTCGTGACGTCGCTAAAGAACGTCGCTACCTGGCGGGAAATCATCGTCGTGGATGATGGTTCGACGGACGGGACGAGGGCCGAGGCCCGTAATGCTGGCGCCACAGTCATTACGCACCCTTATAACAAAGGAAACGGCGCCGCCGTGAAGACTGGCCTCCGCAATGCGGACGGTGATTACATCCTGATCACCGACGGTGACGGACAGCATGCTGCAGTGGACGGTTTGCGTTTGGTGGAATTGCTCGGTGACTATGACCTCGTCATAGGTACTCGCTCCGGCATTAGCCAAGCAACCAGAGGACGCCGGATTGGTAACCGGGTCTTGAACTGGCTCGCTAGCTACCTCTCGGGACGGCCGATCCCGGACTTAACGTCAGGCCTGCGTGCGGCACGAACCAAGTATCTCCTCGAATTCATCCACCTCCTGCCAAATGGGTTTTCAACACCGACCACAACTACCCTGTCGTTTATCAAGGCAGGTTACAACGTCGTGTTCGAACCCGCGGAGGCGACACCGCGAGAAGGGCACTCAAAAATCAGGCTGATACAGGATGGGTTCAAGTTTTTCTTGATTCTACTGCGAGTGATCACGCTCTTTAATCCGCTTCGGATCTTTATACCGATTGCCGCTGTCCCGTTCATGCTTGGCACAGGCTACATGCTGTGGACGCTACTCCGTTACGTGCGGGTGACAAACTCCTCTGTCCTATTAATCGTTCTGGGTGTCATCGTTTTCCTAATCGGTCTTGTCTCAGAACAGATCTCCGCGCTGAGATTCGAACGGAGACGGTAACAGCGTCCACGGTTCTCTACCTCACTGACCGCGCGGAACCGTCCGGTTGATGTCATGGCCCATACCATCGTCATGGTTAGCACGTCCTATCCTAGGTTTCCCGGGGATACGGTGGGCACATTCCTCGAGCCTATCGCTCAAGGCATTGCGGCGCGTGGCCACGCTGTCCACGTAGTTCTACCGTGGCACCCCCAAGTCGACCGTGCACCAGTCGAATGCGGCGTCCATCTACATTACTTCCGCTACGCTCCAGCCAGCCTATCGGTGTTTGGGTATGCGCAGGGTCTCCGAGCCGACGTCCACTTGAAGACCACTGCATATCTCGCTGCACCGCTGGCGTCCATTGCAGCGATACTCAAGACTCGCCAAGTAGCACGACGCTACGGAGCCACAATTCTTCATGGTCACTGGGTAATTCCAGGAGGCGTAATCGCAGCCTTGGCCGCTTCCACCGCCCTCCCATTAGCGATCAGTCTTCACGGCTCTGACGTGTATGTTGCCGAGCGATACCACTTTCTGGGACCCGTGGCTCGCTGGGCATTCAGCCGGGCTAGTTGGGTAACAGCGTGCAGTGATGACCTGCGTCAACGTGCTATCGGTCTGGGCGCTTCGAAAGACCACATCGAGGTGCTTCCATACGGTGTGGACGCTAAACGGTTCAGCCCAGACCCCTCGACCGGTGCTCAGACGCGCACTCAACTCGGTGTCCCTCTGGACGCTCCACTCATTCTCACGGCCGGTCGCCTGGTTAGAAAAAAGGGTTTTGAATTTCTCATTGATGCGATGGCAAAGCTTGCACTGAAGTGGCCAGAGCTCCGTCTCATGATTGTGGGTGGTGGCGATCTAGATGCGGAACTTCGTCAGCGTGCCCGCGACGCGGGTATCAGCCACCACGTAACGTTCGCCGGTAATGTGTCGCAGAACGCCATTCCCAGCTATCTTAACGCCGCAGACCTAGTCGTTGTCCCGTCAGTCCGTGACACTTCGGGCAACGTTGACGGGTTACCAAACTTCCTGTTAGAGGCGCTTGTATCGGGTACAACCGTCGTCACTACCGACGTCGGCGGAATCAGAAGCGTGGCTAAAGATGGACGCACCGCGGTAGTCGTACCTCCCGCAAATGCCGATGCCCTTGCCGACGCTATCCACACTATGCTTGGACAACCTGAGCGGCGGCGCGCGCTTGGAGCAGCCGCGCGCGTTGAACTCCAACAGAATCGAAGCTGGGCTGACTTCGCGGAACAGTTGGAGGCAGTCTACGACCGATTGACTAAGGAATCATATTGATGTGTCGAAACGTCCTCAGGGGACGGGGTCATCCCTAGCGGTCGCTTTCGTGCAACGATGGTCATGATGTCCCACAAGTTGACAAACGGTGCCAAGTGACCGAGATGAGTCAACGCGCCCAGCCTTAGCGCAGCCGAACCAGCACGAGGCGTGACAAGGGACGCCAGTTTCCAGAGGGCGAAGTCAAGCGGTACCCGCTTGCCCGGCTTGGAAACCACCACGGCCTCAAAGCCAGCCTGGCTAAGTAAATTTCTGATTGTGACAGGCGAAAAGAAGTAAAGGTGACGGGGCGGGATCATGAGATGCCAGAAACGTCCCATCACCCGGGCAACCAAGCTCCCGATGTCTCCCGTGCTCAAGGCGATCAGGCCACCATTGCGCAGTAGTTGAAACGCATGGCGCAGGAACGCCAGTGGGTCCGGCACGTGTTCAATGACGTCCCACATCGTCACAATATCGACAGGATCGTTGCCCAGGCTCGCCCTCAGGAAATCTCCGACCACCACGTCCTGTAGGCCCTTAGCTCGAGTTTGCTCAGCTGCATACATTGACATCTCAACGCCAGCGATGTGCCCGACATGCGGTCGAGCTGCCAACATAAAATCGCCGGTAGCACAGCCAACGTCAAGCCAGTTGCCGCGTATGACACCGGGCGTCGTAAGCAGCCGTCGCACACGGTGCTCAGCATTTAGTCTGCCCGAACTCCCTGCCTGGCCAGCAAATTTCTCGCCCACCTGGAAGAACGACTCCGAATAGATCTGTTCCAGCTCGTCGTGGGTCGGATGCGGGCTGGCAAATATCAACCCGCACAAACGGCACCGCAGAATCGCGTAGGCCCCCTTGCGGAAGAGATGCTCCGAAACGGCCGGCGGTCCACACATAACGCAACAGCGCCGTTCATCGCTCATCATCAAATGATAATCCCTCGCTGCAAGCCAAACAGGGATTCAGCAGTGGCACCATTCTACTCATGCAAGAACTTGCGTTACACTTCTGAGCCGGAGTGCCGACGTCGCGTTTCGGCAACTCGCATCCTATGTTGTATCAGCTGGTCGCCCTTGGCGTGATCGCCTACCTGCCAGGCGCCATTATCTTCCGGTCGCCGGTCGCCGATCGCTGGCGACGCGCAACGCTAGCCGCCGAGGAGCGCTGTTTCTGGGGAGTTTTCATTAGTCTCTCACTGACGTCGATAATCGCCCTAGGCTTGGCGGTCGCGGAGCAGTACAGCTTCGAACGGTTACTCGCAGCAAACATCATCCTAAGTCTGGTGTTCGTGCTCCTCGCACGTGGCCGGTTACGATTGCCCCCTGAGGCCCCACGGCCAAACCTCACCGTCTTGGCACCGCTCACGTTGATAGCTCTTGGAGCCTGGTTGTACTTTCCCTCCTCGGAATACATCATAGGCGGGAAGGACCCGGGCGTATATGTGAACGAGGGGATCCAGATCGCCCAACGCGGTGCGCTCGTCACGCGGGATCCACAAATCGCGTCACTACCGCCTAACTCGCGAGACCTCTTTATTCCTCGCCATGATGACGACACTTATTACGGACTTCGGTTCATGGGGTACTTTGTCACTGAACCTGCTTCTGGAAAGGTTGTGGGGCAATTTCCACATCTCTATCCAGCCTGGGTCTCCATTGGTTACGGCCTGAATGGCCTGACGGGAGCCCGACAGGTCATCGGTATCTGGGCAATCCTTGGCCTATTGGCGTTGTATTTCGTTGGAGCACGGGCGGTCGGAACTTTGCCAGCATTCACAGGTTCTGTTTTGCTGGCGGTACACGTCGCACAGGTCTGGTTCAGCCGGTACCCAAACTCTGAGCTCGTCCTCCAAGCTACTTTGTTGGCTGCGTTGCTAGCGTTCGCTCGCGCTCACAGCGATGGCGATCGATTTTTTGGTCCCCTAGCGGCCACGCTCCTCGGCCTGTCACTCTTCGTAAGGCTGCCAGCGATACTGGCCTGGGCAGCGGTCAGTCTGGCCTGCCTCGCCGGTGCGGCTGAGGGACGACGGCCTCGCATCGGCTTCATCGGTCCGGCGATACTCTGGCTGGGGCTCGCAACTTGGTATTTCGTGGCGGTGCTCACACCCTATGCTGCACAGCCGATCGGATTCGTTCAGAACCTGCAGACGGTCCACATTCTCCTACTTAGTCTCGGTGCGGCCGCGGTCGTCCTGCTGCTCGTAGCAATCCGCTCAGAAACCGCTTGTGCACAAATTCGGCGTTGGTTGCCAGGAGTCGTCAGTGGTGTCGTGATCCTAGCAGCCGCTTACGCATACTTTCTTCGTACACCAGGCGGACGACTCGCCGCTCATGATGCATTCGCACTTCGAACTTATGCAGCGTACTATTTGTCACCCTACGGGCTTGTTGCTGCTCTACTCGGATTCGCCCTACTGGTCCGCCAGTCGTTCTGGCGGAACTCCGCACTAATCTTGAGTCTTGTTACATTTTCGTTCTTCTTCTTTTACAAAATCCGAATAGTGCCTGAGCATTTCTGGATGACGAGGCGGTTCCTCCCAATCATTCTCCCAATGTCGATGTTGCTGATCACCACAGCGGCATTCTGGGGGGTCGGTTCGAGGTGGCCACGAATGCTGCGAGAACGAATCACCCTCGTGGTTCGGGTTGTGATTGGTATCGTGTTCGTGGGACTCCTGAGCCAACAGTATTTAGCCGCGTCACGTCCATTGCTTAATCACATCGAATACGAAGGCGTGATTCCGAAGCTTGAGGAACTTGCCAGCCAGTTCGGCGATCGTGATCTCGTCATTGTGGAGTCCAGAGCTGCGTCTGACCTTCATGTTCTAGCGTTACCACTCGCCTACATCTATGGTCGAAATGTGCTCGTCTTCAGCGACTCCGAACCTAATAGAAATGCTTTTCTGGAATTTCTGACCTGGGCTCGAACGGAATATCAAAACATCTTCTTTCTTGGAGGCGGTCGGACAGACTTACTGTCGTTTGCGACCGTCAACCCGGTGGGTTCTGAGAGATTCCAAGTACCAGAATACCAATCGCTCCTAAATACCTACCCGAGAGCGGTGGACCAAAAAGAGTTTGATTTTGGCATCTATCAATTCGACGAGACCATTCGTGTACCAGGGCCATTTTCGCTCGATATTGGCACAATGGATGACCTACACGTCCTCGAATTTCATTCGAAGGAGCAATTGTCATTGCTCGGAGGAACTCCTCAGGCGGGAGAACAGGTCACTTTTCGCTGGTCTCGTGAAGAATCTCATATTGCCATTTTGGACACTTCGGCGAATGCTCAAGCACTGACACTCTGGATGAGTGATGGCGACCGTCCCGATAACGTCATTCCTGCGCGCGTTGCGGTCTATCTCGATGACGTCCTACTCGGTGACGTGGCTATCACCAACGGGTTTCATCCCTACACCTTCTCCATTCCACCAAGCCTCGCTTCAGTAATGGCGGAACGACGAGAAACGACGAGCCTCACATTACTCACCAACACCTGGAATCCGTCCCAAGTACTGAGCGTACCCGACAATCGCGATCTGGGTGTGATGGTCGATCGCGTGGAGATACAATAAGGCAGGTGTTTGATCACCTTCACATCCATAACCGCGCTGAGCGATGGCTGGTCGGGGCCACGGACCTTGCCTTATCGGTGGGTGCTGTAATCACACGTCGCTCGACGGCTATTCCTCATCAACCCACTCGCATTCTGCTGCTTCGCCTGGAACGTATCGGCGACCTACTGATGACGCTACCTGCTCTCTTGAAGCTTCGCGCGGCGTTCCCAGCGGCGACCATCGATTTGGTGGTTGGAAGCTGGAACGCGTCACTGGCGCGATTGCTGACGGTGGTCGACCACGTTGAAACCGTCGATGCACCTTGGTTGGCCAGAGGACACCAGGAAACCGGCTACCTCAAGTTGACGCGTCAGGCTTCGCGCTGGCGCACGGCTCAATATGACCTTGCCTTCAATTTCGAAGGGGACATCAGGTCAAATGCCCTCATGGCCCTTTGCGGAGCACCGCGCCGGGTAGGTTTTGATATTAAAGGTGGCGGAGCTTTTCTGACCGATCGCGCCACATACGACCGCCAAGCACACATTGCAACAAATGCCGTGCGTCTGGTTGACACAATTCTGCCTCATTCTCAAGACAGTGGGGCCACTGATGATTCGTTACCTCTTGTCATTCCGGAATCCGTGAGAACACAAGTTGAGGATGTGCTGAGGCAAATCGGCCGGCCGGCGATCGGCATTCATGCTAGCGGTGGACGCGCGATCAAACAGTGGGACCCAACTCGGTTCGCCGAAGCCGCTACTAGGTTGGCCAGGTCACGGGGCGCAACAATCGTGCTGACCGGTTCTGCTGAAGACCGTGCAGAAGTGGACCGAGTAAAGACGGCGCTTCCCAGTGACCTCCCCGTTGCCGACCTTTCAGGCGTGCTAGACCTTCCGCGCCTCGCGGTCATTCTTGAACATCTCTCGCTATTCATCACCGGCGATACTGGTCCAATGCATCTTGCCGCTGCTATGGGAACCCCAATCGTTGCGGTCTTTGGTCCGTCGGACCCGACCAACTACGGCCCCTTGACATCCCGCAGTCGCGTCGTGCGAGTTAACATCTGGTGCAGTCCGTGCAACCAGATCCGTCGCCCGCCGTCTCGGTGCGTCGGGCACGTGCCAGATTGTCTGGTCGGTGTCGAAGTGGATCAAGTAGTCGCAGCTGCCAACGACTTACTCGCTGACCAAGGGATGGAGTAGGCCAGGACGACCATGAAAAATAGGTAGACCGACGGGCACAGTCACCTGCTCGCCCTCAAAGAGGCACACTCTGCCAGCACTTCATCATAGTGCGACAACAAGCGCTCAGTAACGCTGGGCCAAGAAAAACACCGCTCGACGAGCGCCCGGCCAGCTTCACCCATCCTAGGAAGATGTTCCTCCAGGTGAAGAACCTCAGTTAAAGCATGCCCCAAGTCTGCAGCATCCCCTGGCGAGACCAACCAACCAGTAACCTCAGGTAACACTTTGTCAGGCAACCCTCCGACCCGCGAAGCCACAACGGGCCTACTATGTGCCATCGCTTCCAGCGTGACGATTGAGCTGCCTTCATAAAGAGTGGGGTGCACGAACACCGTCGCCGCCTCGTACCAGGCGTGCAGTTCACGATCGGTCGTCGCGCCAACAAAAAGCGTCCGATCTTGCAACCCAAGTTGCCGAACGATTCGCTCCAAGGTAGAACGGTAATGTCCGTCACCCACGATGACCCACCGCCATCGGCGAAATTCAGAATCTCGGCAGGCCTGTGCAAGAGCACCGGCAAGAACGTTAAAACCTTTGTTCTTCTCAACGCGGCCCACACTGAGAAACACCCTGTCAGCACTGGGGATATCCCAAACGCTACGTATCTTTGCTCCTTCGGTCGGTCCAGCCAGTGCATCGCACCGACCAAGGTCCACAGCGTTGGGAACGACACGAACGGACGATTCCGGAACACGTAAGTTAGTTACCGTGTTCGATACGAGTGCCTGGTCTGTCGCAAGAATTCTGGTCGCGTAGCGCGCGCACCGACGAACCGCAGTCTGTAGAGGGCGATAGGCAATACGCTTCAATCCAGTCTGGAATAAATCGGTCCCACCAAACTCTTCCATGCCGTGCGGCGTCAAAACGAGCGGAACCTTTGCAGTGGGCGCTGGCAAAACTGCACCAAGTACACTCGCACCATGACCATGTACCAGATCGACATGGCCGTCGCTTAAGAGCCGTGCCGCTTGTCGTCCGGCATTGAAGCCGAAGTAGAGATAGGCAGTATTTCGGTCGAGGATCGTTGTCCCACGGCGACCGGCGAACGGAAAAGTTCGATATCGAATGGTTTTCAGCGTCAGCCGTTCGTCACGAAGCCAGTCAGCCTCAGCGCTTGTTCGAGAGGCGGGCCTAGTAATCAGCGTAACGGCAACGCCGCGGTCCAGTAGTTGACATGCGAGGTCGTCGACATGCCGCTCAAGTCCGCCAGGACCGTGCAGGGCCGCACTCGCACGACTCACTAACGCCACTCGGATCGACGAGTCGCTCATCTCCGCCTCACCACATTGCGATAGAGCGCTTCAATTCGATCTACGACGACTGGGGCTGCAAACCGTCGCTCGACCCTGTCCCGAGCACCCTCACTCAACCGGTGTCTCAATGCATGATCTTCGCTTAGGCGGCGTACATCGTCTCCCAAGTCCTCGAACGTTTTCGACAACAAGCCAGTTTCTTCGTGCTTCACAATGTCGCGGGTACCTCCCGTGTCCATCGCGGCCGTCGGCACACCGAGCACAGCAGCTTCCAACAGCACCCGACTTAAGGATTCCGGGCCGTGCGAGGGAAAGACAAGGACCGACGCATGCTTCAACCAGCGAAGCGCTTCCACCCGAGGCAGCCAACCTTGGAAGCGAACATCCACGTTCGAGCGTGCAGCCTCCGCCGCAACTTCCATCCGCTGAGGCCCATCACCCACCACGACCACCGGCCAACGAAGTCTTGCACGTACGATCGCAGGTATGAGTCTCTTGGCGCCTTTATTTTGGGCAAGTTTACCTACGTATACGGCATACGGTTCTGAGAGCGGTGGTCCGTCGTCAGTAGTCTCCGCCCGGATACCTTCAACATCGACCGGATTCGGAATGACCTCGACACGTGTGTCTTGAAGGTCACTCGTCCGTGATCGCAAGTCAGACGCGATTGCCGTACTCACAGCAATGATCGCATCAGCCCGACCAAGAGCGCGGCGCTTACCGGCCAAATTTCTTCGCATATATGGAATGACTGGCAGCGCAAGCGGCCAGGCCCATCGTGCTCTCGGCCTGATACAACGAGTCATCATCAACGGCGTACATGCCGGGCAGAGACCCGTCGCCTTGGGGTCGTGAATCAAGTTAGACCAGTAGCAGAGGGGCCAGTAGTCTCTGACGGTACATACGACCGCCCGATCTTCCATCCGTGCTGCCAGTACGGACGCCGGGCTACTCAGGAAATGCTGAGCATGCACTACGTCGATCTGTTCTTGCCGAATGATCTCACCGAGTTCACGCGCGTACCGTCCGTAGAGCCGCTCGTTCGTGAAATAGTTCCGGACGAATGGTATGGGTGGTGCCCACGCTTTGTACTCTCGAACGGCGAAGCCATCGTACATCGTCAGCGGATGGGCCCCTGACGTGCCAAAATGAGGACGAGAAACCGCTACGTAATGACCCCTCGCCCGTAACGTCTTGACCAACTCGTACGTGCTCCACCCACTACCTCCACAGTTCGGCGGAAACGCATCAGTGCTGACAAGAATTCGCATCAATACTTGCTGCTCACGGGAATGTCATTTCCTCGCACAAGCCTGAGCGGTTTAGACAACCGCCGATTGCGCACCTCACATCCATTCAGGCTTGAAAAGTACCTTGACGTAGGGTGTCACTGCGTGTGAGACGGGTGTGCAGCCTCCCATGCGAGCGCGCGACGTTGGGCATCAGCAAGTTCCTCACGGGTCATGCTCTGGGCAACGACATCTCGAGCGGCACCGTAAGCCTCACGCTGATCCGCCGAAGCTCGGACCGCTGCAAGACTCAGCCACAGGTGCGCCTGCACCACATCCGGCGCCACCCCGTGTCCGGCGGCATACATCTCCCCCAGATTCCCTTGCGCTGGAATCGAGCCCTGCTCGGCAGTCTGGTGCAACCACCTTAATACCTCGGCATCTCCCTGCTCGGCCGCCAGCCGGTACCACCGCACCGCCTCCGCTTCATCCTGCGGTATACCCCGGCCATCGAAATATCGGCCCGCGAGCCCGGTCTGCGCTGGCAGATAGCCTTGCTCGGCCGCCAGCCGCCA
>PAWT01000032.1 GCA_002714165.1 Acidobacteriota bacterium | reverse complement strand
CTCCCCGACTTCCATCCAGTTCCAATACCAACCTGGTCCATCGGCATCGAAGTTAGAAATCAGATGCGGCGTAAACCCTGGCGTATTCGCAAACGGTGGTGGAAGCTGGATAATGGGAGTTTCCGCATTAAGAGGTTGCGTAAGGTCAACGACTTTCACCGATCCCGAAGCAAGGCCGTCGACTANGCCNNTAAGCGGNTCGGNNTTCGNTGNTGACTCNGGCTCCTGGGGNGNGCTACAAGCCGCAAGNNTCGCGGCNAAAAGGACCGCTGTCACAAGGCGACNTACTGTGCACATTTGAATGCTCCTTTCAGCAGAAAACACGCGGATCATACTCGATAGAGGAAAGATTTAGACTTACGACTCTCAGTCGATCAGCAGGACGNGAGCCAAATTGCNAANAACGCTTCCCNNNATCTTTAGCCNGGTTTGAGGACACCCGGTTCGAGAATTCTNTATCCTTACGAACATGTTTGGTCTCCCNTGGTCAAGTCTTATCGTTCTCATTGNTATCCCCCTAGCCATCATCGTCTGGCAGTATTACATCTGCTGGCAGATTAAGTCAGGGCGGCGGGAGTAGCATATGACTCCGTCTACGATNGGCCTACTCATTTTCGGGGCCTACCTTGTGGCTATCGTCGCGATCGGTATTGTGTCAGGTCAGCAACAGAAGAACGAGGCTGACCTGTGGGTTGCAGGACGCCGGTTCGGCACGACCATCGTGACGCTCAGCATGATGGCAGCCATCATGCACGGCGGCTCCATACTGAGTGGGGTAGCTTTCGCCGGAGCNTTCGGNGGTGTCGCAATCTTGCCCCTGATGAGCTTCGCCTTGGGCTTTCTTGTCATCCTNCTCTTCTTTGCTAGAAAGCTTCGCGAGATCGGCGCGTGCACGCTGCCCGACTACATGGGCGAACGCTTTGACAGCCATTCGCTCCGAGCGTTCAGCGCGTTCGTNATTGCGGCTTCCAGCATCGTATACCTCATCGCACAAATCCTTGGCATGGGGTTGATCCTCGAGNGNCTACTCGGCCTCCGGCTGGAGTGGTCGATGGTGATCGGNACGGCACTGTTCATCTTCTATGTNGCNCTCGGCGGAATGNTNGCCATCATCTGGACAAACATCCTGCAGTTCATGTTCATGTGGGTCGGTCTCATCATCATGATGCCAGCCGTGTACAACGCAGTAGGCGGTTTCACAACGGTAATGCAGAACGTCGAACACGTTGCCCCCGGATGGACTTCGGTCACGGGGACGTCGTGGAGCTGGGGTTACCTGCTGTCCTGGTGGCTCGTCTGGTTCGTCGCCTATGCCACGCGTTTGGAGTTGCTAACCAAAGTTTTCGTGGCACGGGATTCAAAGGCCGCTCGTTACGCCCTGCCGACCACGTGCTTACTTGTCTGCATTTTCATACTCTACGGTAACCTTTACCTTGGCGGTGCAGCACGAATCCTAGTTTGGGACCAGATCGATATTCCCGATCAAGCGTTTCCTGCACTCTCAGCGAGTGTCCTTGGCCCACTCGCATCGGCAGTCGCACTAACCGGCATCGCCAGCGCCGCCATGTCAACTACCGACTCGCTGCTACTACTCTCNGGAGCCGCTNTCGCACGCGACTTTCTGCGAAAATCGATTCACGAGCCACGCGGCATCGTCCGAGACGAAGCTTACTATCTGCGCGTGTCGCGGTTAACCATCGTCGTTATTGGCGCCGTCTCACTCGCCGCCGCGCTCAACACTCCAGCGCTAATTCTGGCTATTGTCTCGTATGCGGTCGCCATGGTCGGGGCCACTTTTTTCTTCCCACTGCTTTTCGGATTGACCTCCCCGCGCACGACACCTGCGGCTGCAGCCGCCTCAGCAATCGGCGGCTTAGCGATCACCACCGTGTGGACTGGCCTCACCCTCGCTGAGGTCCCTTGGGCCGTTACCGTCCACCCTATCGTCCCTGGAATGGCGCTGAGTCTCGCACTAATCGTCGGTCTAACGCCGATCACGTCTCCGGCACCCACGCGTGTGCTGGAGCGGTTCTTCGCTACATCCCATGACGGTCAGGACTGGGTCAAAGGTCTGAAAGGGGTTGACAACTAGAGGTCCAAAACACAGTTTGGTAAAGGGAGTCACCCAGAAGTTTTCTCGCCGGCCGCACGCACCTGGGCGACAGCTCGTGTCCAGACCGCATACAGCTTGTCTCGTTCATGGACGACCATAGCTGGTTGGAACATTCGATCNCGACGTCTCACACCGCGCAGAGCCTCAGGGCTGTCCCAGAAGCCAACGCCGAGACCAGCCAGAAATGCCGCACCGGATGCGGTGGTTTCAAGCACCGTCGGCCTATTTACTGGGACTCCCAATATGTCCGCCTGAAATTGCATCAAGAAGTTATTCGCNGCAGCACCACCATCGACCCGTAGCTCCTCAATCGTCGCTCCTGAATCGGCCATCGCGTCGACAACATCGCGCGTCTGATAGGCCAGGCTCTCTAGGGTGGCCCGTATGATGTGCTTACGGTTCACGCCTCTGGTCAGGCCAACAATCGCACCACGTGCGTTCATGTCCCAGTGAGGCGCGCCCAGCCCGGTGAAGGCGGGTACGACCGTGACACCATGGGTGTCAGTTAAACTGGTCGCAATCGACTCAGTGTCAGCCGCTGATTCGATTAAGCCAAGTTCGTCACGCAGCCATTGGATTGCTGCACCAGCTACAAAGATTGATCCTTCTAGGGCATACATCGCCTGCCCCATGGAATCACAGCAAAGTGTAGTCAACAGCCCGTCACGAACCGGCGGCCGCTGCGACCCCATGTTCATAACCACGAAGCAGCCGGTCCCGTAAGTATTCTTCGCCATCCCCGGCTCCCAACACCCTTGGCCGTAGAGAGCCGCCTGCTGGTCGCCCGCAATGCCGGCGATCGGCACACCGCCAGGAATTCCATCATGCTGGCAGGTCTCACCAAACACGCCGCTACTGGGCTTCACCGGTGGCAACATTGCCGCGGGAACATCCAGCATCTCAAGTAGGGTCGGATCCCATTGCCGATCATGGATATTGTAGAGAAGAGTCCGCGAGGCATTGGTCGGGTCGGTTGCCCAAGCACCACCGGTCAACTTCCACAACAACCACGTATCAATGGTGCCAAACAGTAATTCGCCATCGCGCGCCTTCGCACGTGCCTCTGGATATCGATCAAGGATCCACTTAACTTTCGTACCCGAAAAGTAAGCGTCAATAACCAGACCCGTCCGATCGCGGACAGTCTTGGAATAGCCATCTTGAATTAGTTCTTCGCAGATTCCAGCAGTTTGACGGCTCTGCCACACGATCGCTGGATGAATTGGGTTACCGGTTTGTCGCTCCCAGATGACCGTCGTCTCACGTTGATTTGTAATACCGATCCCCTTAAGCTCGTTCGGCTGCACGCTCGCCTCCACCAAAGCTTCGGACATCACACGCCGACTAACACGCCAAATCTCTTCAGGGTCGTGTTCGACCCAACCCGGCTCAGGATAGGACTGTGTGAACTCAGAGTAAGCACGGCTCACGATGAAGCCGTCGTGAGAAAAGACGAGTGCTGTGCTTCCGGTCGTGCCTTGATCAAGCGAGAGAATAGCGTCAGGCATGCGCCTCACTCCACCGAGGACCCGTGAATTGAAGGCCAGACACCCAGAAGGCAGGCAAAACGGGGTGGCTGGTCAGGAAATCTCTGCTTCGCCTGAAACCGTGATCGTTTTCCGGCCACCGAATTCCTCAACTTTGGGACCAACGAGCTTCTCACCGTTCTCGCCATAGGCTTCGAGGACGGCCGGAGGTTGTGAAGCACCACTCGGTCGCATCTCAAAGCTTAACCGAATCAGTGCGTGACCCGTTGGCCAATCGTTGACCGACATCTCGAATGTGAAAGCCCCACGATTAAATTCGATCTGTCCAGTCTCATAACCATCGTAATCACCGTTATCGAACCCGTCGTGCTTCACCTCATAAGAGATCAACGCACCATTGGGCAAGGTTCCGCTACCAACAACGCTTAACACAGAATTCTCAATCTCGGCTGAATCAATGACGAAGTCTGCATCACCCTCGGGCGTCTTCACCTCAGATTGTACTGTCGTTGAACCAAGCTCAGCATCACCGCCAGTGTCAAGTGATTCACCGCAACTAATAGGTAGAAAACAGATCAAAAGCAAAGCATATCGGACCATGTTGTACTCCGTGACAGTGCGGCACCGGCTAACATCCCGTAACCCTCGCGTTAAACCAATCAGCACAATCTAGCACAGTGGTAAATGACAGATTACGCTTGATTAGAGCAAACTCATAGGGTGACGTTTCGCACAAAGCCGGTTAGACTTGACTCTGGACTAGGCCATATTACGGTAATGAGCACGCCGGCCCAAGTTACTCTGTCAGTCAGCCCTCGCACTCGCATCGACGTCGTGGATGTTCGTGCGCGCGCAGCTTCGGCTCACGGTGACCTCCTCGAACATTTCCCACGCGCACTCTACTATTCGTTCCACACGACGGCGGGCTATCTTGACCAAGGCCTCGCGATGCGCTTAAACAGAAAACGCGACGGAGTTGCACCATATCTCAATTTCTTCCAAGCCTTGTTCCCTGAAGGAGGCGGCTATCAACATGACGAACTCCACCTCCGTGAGGAGTTGTCCGAAGCGCAGCGGCGGGTCGAGCCGCGCAACGCCGATTCACACCTAGCGTTTATCAGCGCTGGCCTTCGTAGTTGTGTCACGTATCGCCGGCGGCATGGCGAGCCTGTCTATTTCATTGATCTTGATGGCATCAACAATGGGCAACCCAGGCAGCGTGTAACCAGCATTCTTGGCTATAACTCAGAAGAACCAGTTGCGACTGTGCGCGTGACAGTACCAATCTCTGGCCATCCGGTGGATTCGGTGAACCTGAAGGACCCGCGCCTCGGCCTATATGACCGTTGTCGAGAACTTATCAACCAGCACGGCGTAGACAAAGGCCGCATCCACATCGCCTTGGCACCAGGTGAGCACCAAGCTGGCCTCACCGTCAACGAGTATGAAACCTTGCTAATGCAACACGACCTGGCGGAAGTGCTTCGAAATCCCCTGCGATTCATGGCTGAAAAAAGTCGCCACCTCCTCGCTGATCCACGCGCCATCCCAAACAAAACGATCGGCTATGCCAAATACGACATGGTTCGTGTGTTCAACGAACTCGTTGACGCCCTTGGGCTAAACGAATCGGTGGTAGAAAAAATCCTCGCCCGTTTTATCGGCGCTCCTGCACGGCGCTTTCTGCGCATGAAACGCTCGGTCTGTCTACTGGTTTCCGATGAGGATCAGCCCGGTCTCGGCACACTCGCCGAGGGGCCGTTCCAGAGTCCGATCTTGGTACAGTGGCAGCGAAGTGAACGCCGCGAGCGTGCAATCGACGTTTCACTCACTCGGTTCCGATAGCTTCAACGACCTTTTCGTTAACTAACCGAGCGCCGGCATGGCTCGGCGGTGGATGATCTCCTGCACAGCGCGGTGCGCTTCGAGAATCGCGGCGTCCGTATGCGGACTCGCGGCAGCGTCGGCGTTGGCAATGGTAATTGAGCCAAACGGCTGGCGAGCTTTGACACACGGGCGCTCATCGCTCGCCGTGAACACCCATTCCAGCGGATCGGTCAGACTGTTGTAAGTATAGGAGTAACCGTGTGGCCAACGGTTGACGCTAATAGCAATGATATCGCGTGCGGGGTCGAACCCACCGTCACCGAGCACGCGCCCGAGTTGGTCGCGGATCTTCCGTTCGTACGTCTCAAACGAGGTCGAGAGAAGGTCTTCGCGGCCTAAGCGATACTGCACCTTCCGGGGTGGACCAGGGGTAACCGGGTAGCGCGTAAGACTAAGCACGATCGGTTCCTCTGGATTCTCCGCGTGTCGAAGGTCGCCCAAGCTAACTGCCTCGTCAAGCCTCACTCGAGCGTGGTACATCGTCGGCGCGCTGACGCGGCTCACGTTCAGCTTCGCAAACGCCTTCCAGTTGCGTATCGCGACACTTGTGTAGACGAGTGGCGCCTTGACGCCGAACCGCAGTGCTTCCTTCTGAGTGGCCGGTAGTTCGGGAACCAGATACGGAATCATGCGGTTCCAGCAGGCCATTACCGCGTGACGACCCCGGACGTGGTGGGTCCGACCGTCACGCACATAGCTCACTTCCACTGCATCGCTACCACTGGCCCCGGTGTGTCTCGCACGAACGACAGTGCTATCGAGCCGAATTCGCGCAGTCTGCCCTGAACGATCCAGTAAGCCATAGTCCACGTGAGCTGTGGCAACGTCTTCCTGGGTTGATCCCGGTACGGCATCTGGGAGTAACCATCGAACCATCAGGCGCGTGACCGTGGCGTTACCGTCGGGGAAATGGACGGACCCACCGCCCGACCTCTGCCGTCCGTGGTGTCCACCGGGGAGATCGGCCAGCATGCCGTCTGGTGTTGGTTCGAGACCTAAGCCACCAAACCCAGGCTGACCCATCTCCCAAGCAAATAGCGCGGGTAGTGTGTCACTCCCCGTGACGAAACTACCTGCACCTGTTCCTTGGTAGAACCACAGCACTTGCGGGTCAACCTTGGCGAGGTCTTGCAGAAAGTCGGCATAGCTCATCTTGGCTAGTCGTACCTTCTTTTCGGCCGAGGTCAGGCCAGAAAAATAGTCGCGCTGATCTGACCCATTCAACCTCAGCAAATCTTGCTGTGCGGCCAGAGAGAGTGGCGTCTTGGCAACAAACGCCTCCGTGAAACCACCACGGTCATTCTTCACAAGCCGGTCGATTCCCCACGTCTCACGATCAAAAAAGTAAGCAGAGCCGAGACCCATCCGCCGGTACATCTGTCGTGAATCTGCGTTGTCCGAGAGGAACCGACCGAGGTCAATGCCGATGTCCTGGAGGAGCTGCTGTGATGGCTGATTGTAGCGTTCGGGTGATTCAATGTTCAGCGTTCCACCGTTAAGCGCCAGGGTTCGCCCCTCATGGTGAAATTCGTTTCGCTTCGCGTGGCCGCCAAAATCATCATGGTTGTCGAGAACTAGCACTCGCGAGTCGCGACCAACGTACTTGATAAAGAAATGCGCTGCAGCGAGCCCGCTGATGCCGCCACCAACAATGACCAAGTCGTAGCGCTCTCCCGTGTCAATAGCATCCGAGAAATCCCAGCCTCGTTGATCACGGAGCTGATGGCCGATTTCGAACGAGCCAGCGTGACTTCCACGCATCCCGGTGCGTAAAGGTGGGTAATCTTCTGTGGACGGTGCGTCGGCGTTGGTATCTTCGCCCAACGCTTCGGTCCAGCGAGGAAGCACAAGGGACCCTCCCACCGGCACCGCAACACCCTGCACGAAATCACGGCGGGTAATCCGCCGACCCAAGCCGAGTTCACGGTCATTCATAACAATTAAAAAGATAACAGTGCGCTAATAATTAATATAGGCAGCGATGATCTGGCGAGAGGCGAGGCGCTGTCAAGGAGAAGCTTCGTTTACTTGACATAGAATCGGATTTCCTAATATTCTCGATCTGCTTAGAGCTTTTTTCTGAGAGACAATGTTTCCTTACGACCGTGTTTTTCGGAGCCTTACTGTCGTTTTGGTGGTTGCGGTAGTCACCGTGGCCTCCATTGCTGGCCCCTTGCACCCGGATCATGGGTCAGACCAAGATTGTGCGATTTGCCAACTGCGGCATCAGGCTGTCAATACCCTAACCGCGACTCCCCTGCTCAGCCCAGTAGACTGGACTGAATCGCCCATACTGGCTCACTCGACCGATACAATCACTTCCCGCTACGAACGGAACGCTCCGACTCGTGGCCCGCCCGCCTAGTTTTTCCACCACCTTAAACGTTTTAGTTGTTCGCTTAGAAGTCGGCCTCTCCTGTCATTTGACTACCTGGCTGACTGAAGCGAGAGCGCCGTCCGGCACAGAGGTGAGTTGAATTGGGGTGAAGTAATACATGTGGAATTGTTTTCAAATCGTCCGAGGCACACTACTCGTAAGCGGAGTCCTAGTGTGTCTTGCCTGGACGCCGGCATGGGCCCAGAGCACTGGCACTATCCGCGGCATCGTTACACTGACCGAGAACGGCGATGCCATCGCCGGGGCATTGGTGTTGGTGATCGGACCCGGCCAGACGGTGTTGACCAACGCGGAGGGCATGTTCGTTGTTGAGGACGTGCCCGTTGGCACTTATGAAATTTTGGCACAACGCGAGCACCTCACTGCCAGTCGCCAAGCAATCACAATCCTTGCAGGGGAAACGACGACTGTTGAGTTTGAACTGGCACTTTCGCCCGTGCACGAGGAAGTGACCGTCACGGGTACGGTAGCGGATTCTGCTACAACCTATGAAGCGTTTAATGCCATCAGCACACTTGACGCGTTCGATCTCGTCACTGATGCCCAGGGGTCCCTTGGAGAGGCACTCGAAAATGAGCCGGGGGTCTGGAAGCGGAGCTTCGGTCCGGGTTCAAGTCGCCCGATCATTCGCGGCTTTGATGGTGACCGGGTACTCATAATGGAAGACGGAGTCCGCACCGGTGACTTGGCCAGTCAGTCCGCCGACCACGGTACGTCAGTTGACCCAAATGGGCTCGAACGCATCGAAATTGTGCGAGGACCGGCAACTCTACTTTATGGGTCCAACGCCGTAGGTGGTGTCATTAACACCATCACACCGCACGAAAGCTACCGTAATACGCTGACCGAGGGAACGCGCGGGCAACTCAGTGTTGATGGGGGAAGCGCCAACCGGCAGGCGGGAACTAATGGCAGCATGCAACATGCCCAGGGACCACTCATGCTGTGGGCCGGCGGTGGCACACGAAGAACCGATGATTACAACACGCCGGCCGGCAAGATCAAGAATTCGGCGACCCGTCTTTCAAACGGTCGTGCCGGTGTCGGCTACTTTGGCGAGCATCTGTTTGTGAGCAGTGGGGTAACTCTTGAGGATGGCCGCTATGGCGTTCCATTCGCCGAGGACTTCCATGGACATGACGACCATGCTGAAGAGGACCATGAAGAGGAAGGCACCATCGATGTCGGCTCAACACGACGGGTGGGTAACATCGAAGTTGGAATGCGCGATCTAAACAATCGTTTCGTAAACTCGCTCCGCATGGTAACCAAACTCGTCGACTGGCAGCATGATGAACTCGAAGTTGACCACAAGGGCGTTGAAACCATTGGGACAACGTTCAACAATCGGAGCTATATCGCGCGGATAGAGATGGATCAACGACAGACCAATAGAGTCGCTGGGAAGTTCGGCGTGTGGGCTCAATTTCGTGATTACGTTGCCAAGGGAGAGGAAGCGCTTGCGCCGGCAACTGATCAAGTGTCGCTCGCGGCCTTTGCTTACGAGGAGTTAAGTTTTGGTCGATACCGCTTTCAACTTGGCGGTCGTATCGAACGTAACGCCTACTCGGTTGCGGCGCGTCAGGTCAGCCACGACGACCATGACGACGACCTCGAGGCGCCGGCCGTGCGTAACCGTGACTTCAACACCGCGTCAGGTTCAGTGGGCTTCCAGACTGACCTTGGCGAAACCGGAGCTTTCGTCGTTAACCTGACCCGTTCATACAGAGCCCCGGCGCTAGAGGAGCTCTACAATTTTGGTCCACACGTTGGCAACCTCACCTTCGAAGTTGGCAATCCCAACCTGGACACTGAAGCCATCCTAGGACTCGATGTAAGCCTTCGGCACCAGGCAACCCGACTTCGTGGCGATTTCAACTTCTATATCTACGACATTGACAACTTTGTGTTTCCGTCCCAAACCAACCAAATCAAGAACAAGTTGCGTGTTGCTAATTTTCTTCAAGGTGACGCGCGGTTTGTCGGGTTCGATGCCAAGGCGAGCGCTCGACTCGGCACCTCCGTTTGGGCGAATTTGGGCATTGGACTTGTAAATGCAGAATTGACTAATACACGGCAAGCACTCCCTCGGATTCCTCCGCTCCGTGCACAGTTGAGTTTCAATTTCCTCTATCGAGGATTGACGGTTACACCCGAGTGGATCGTATCTGCCAAACAAAACAAGGTGGATCGCCATGAAACTCCCACCGATGGTTATTCTCTTCTGAACATCAAGGCCTCGTATGTATGGCCCATGCAGCACATGGCCCACATCCTTGCCATCTCGGGGTACAACCTGACAAACGAAAGTTATCGGCTCCACACATCATTCATCAAAGACCTTGCGCCGGAAATCGGACGGGGGGTGAAGGTGTCCTATTCGCTTCGCTTCTTTTAGAGAATTTTTTGGGGTTTAAGACCGGCATGCCTCCCGAGAGCGTGCTGGCTGGCCTTTGTGGGCACGTATCGAACTTTCTACCTGATGCCCGAAGTCCTGGAAAGGAATCACAGACTCGCAGGGCGAGAGGTTGGCTGGGAGGCAGGGATTCGAACCCCGATTCCGCGGTCCAGAGCCGCGTGTCCTACCATTGAACGACCTCCCAGTATCGGCCGCGGTGGGACTCAGAAACCCCAATTATAAATAGCGTGAAGCTACCCTACAAGAGCGGGGATCATCCCTCTACGATTTGTACTCACCGCATTTGCGAATCTGTTCGGCGGCCGGTATGCTGGCATGACGCTACCAAGCCAGAATGGTGCGGGGCGCGTCTTATACGATATGGCTGATAGTGAGCAACTACCGTCGAATGTTCCAACTGGGGGCCAGTCTTCCGGGATGGGTTTGAAACGCAGTGTGCTCTGGTCGTGCGTGCTACTGCTCGTCGTGGGCGTGGGGGCTCTTCTTTCTAAGCAACAGGTCGGTTTATCGGATGAGGTCGTCGCGCGTGTGGGTGATCGTGAGATTACGCTCGGCGAGGTCGAGGAACACTGGCGCGAGATCGACGCCGGGTCGTTCATGCAGGTCTCGCAGTCACGCTACGATGCGTTGGCCCTTTATCTTGACATGGTTGTGGGTAATCAGATCCTCGAGATCGAAGCCGCTAATCGAGGTCTCACCCCGGAAACGCTTCTACGACAGGAAATGTCAGCCCGAGTGACACCGATTACAGGTGCTGACGTTGAGCGGTTTTACAGTAGCCTCGGGGAACAACAGACCCAAGGGCGTACGCTTGAACAATTGCGTGGGCCGATCAACAACTTCTTGCAGCAGCAGCAGTCTGTAGAAACACGTGCCGCGTTGATCACTGAGCTGTCAGATAGTCTGAATGTGCGTGTTGAACGGCTCCTTGAACCACCGCGGATGGCCATTGCGCGCGCGCCGACCGACCCAATCAAGGGTACGTCGGGCGCCATCGTGGAGATCATTGAATTCTCCGACTTTCAGTGACCGTTTTGTGCGAGGGTCGGTCCGACCCTCGAAAGAATCACCGAGGTATACGGTGATCAAGTGCGCTTCGTCTTTAAGGACCTGCCCCTAAGCACCCACCCCCAAGCCTTCAAAGCGGCCGAAGCGGCTCAGTGCGCGCATGCCCAAGAGCGGTTCTGGGAGTACCACGATAAGCTGTTCGCGAACCAGCGAGCAATGGCGATTCCGGACCTAAAGCGATACGCCGGAGAGTTAGACCTCGACCAATTGGCGTTTGATGCGTGTTTGGATTCTGGTGAGACAGCAGACTTGGTGCGTCAGGACATCGCAGAGGCGGAAAGCTACGGCGTGACGTCTACGCCGATGTTCTTCATCAACGGCCGGCTGATCTCTGGCGCCCTACCGTTCGAAACCTTCGAAACAGTGATCAATGATGAACTGGCCCGCGGGGAACGTTAAGTCTCCGTGGCCTAGTTCGGTCGTCACCCATCCAGCGGCGCATTCTCGACGCTCTCCCAGAGATACCAAGATGCCACCGATCGGTAAGGTCGCCAAGGTTCGGCGATCTTGAACATACGTTGAGGAGTGGGCGGTTTACGCATCCGGTAGGCCTTCTGCACTGCCTTAACGATACCCAAGTCTCCAACAGGAAACACGTCGGGCCGGCCGAGTCGGAACATCAGAAACATATCGGCCGACCAGCGACCAATCCCTTTCACCGATGTCAGCTCAGAAATGATCTGGTCGTCAGACTTGGTCTCAAGCGCGACCAAGTCGAGGGTGCCTCGGTTGACCTTTTCGGACAGGTCTTTCAGATAATCCACCTTCGCCCAACTTAACCCGGCATGACGGAGCCGAGCGCGGCGGGTCTTACCAAGCGCGGCCGCAGTGAGACCATCGTCAGCAGGAAACTTAGCCAAGAGACGCGCATAGATCGTCTTTGCGGCCTTAACCGACAGTTGCTGCCAGACAATAGCTTCCACGAGAGCTAAATAGGGGTCGGTCCGCTTGAAGCGTCCCATTCCGCATGGTCCCTGACGACGAATAATCGCCGCGATGACGGGGTCACGAGCTGTCAAATGACGACAGGCCCGCCGGTAGTCGTTTGGGGTAATGAGCGGCACGGTCACGACAGTGAGTCGAGCGGTGGCTGCTCGGCAAGAAACTGCTCAAGTGCTTTTAGCCGACTGGTCGTCTTAGCCCGACCCATGAGTTCAACCATCTCAAAGAGGCTAGGGCTAACGGTAGTCCCGGTCATAGCAACTCGGGTGGCGTGGATTAGGACACCAGCCTTTATGCTTCTGCTGTCAGCGATGCTCCGAAGTACACGCTCCAAGGAACTGGAGTCGAATCGGTCTTCCTCAAGCGCAGCATACGCCTCGCGTAGAGCAGCAACGTGATCGGCCAGGCCAACTACCAATAACCGCTTTTTCACAGCCTCTGGCTCGTATGTCACTTCGTCAACTAGGAACGGTCGGCCGTACTCAATAAAGTCGGGAAGAACTGTGGCGCGTGATTTTAGTAGATTGATAATGCTGGCGAGCCACGTGCGTGAGTCCCCTACGCTGGCGTACTCCTCACGCCATAGTCTCGATTCCTCAAGGAGCGGCTGGATCTTGTCGATGATCTCGTCCGCCTGGAGTAATTCGATATGCCGGCTGTTAAACCAGTCGAGCTTCTTTTGATCGAAGACAGCATTGCCGCCGCTGACTCCTTCCAGTGTAAATGCCTGCACCATCGCGTCGCGCGTTAACATCTCTCGGTCCTCACCCGGTGACCAACCGAGTAAGGCCAAGAAGTTCACCAAAGCGTCTGGCAGATAGCCCATATGTTGAAATTCAGCGACCGAGGTTGCACCGTGCCGCTTACTCAACCTCTTCCTGTCAGCTCCAAAAATGAGTGGCACATGAGCGAACTTCGGTGGTGGCGCGTTCAGTGCTTCATAAAGTAATACGTGCTTGGGAGTGTTCGAAGTGTGGTCGTCACCACGCACGACGTGAGTTATCGCCATGTCCACGTCATCGACAACAACCGATAGGTGATAGGTGGGACGACCGTCCGAGCGCAGGATGACAAAGTCATCAATGGTCGCATTATCGACCTCGATCGAACCGCGAACAACATCGTCGAATCGAGTGCGTCCCTTAGGCACCTTGAACCGAATCGCATGCGGGATGCCAGCGCTCTTGAGCTGTGCCAGTGCCTTGTCGCTGCGGTGAAGGCATGCGCGGTCGTACATCCAACCTGCGTGCTTGGCTTGCGCAGCTTCCCGACGCTCTTTTAGCTCCTCGGGTTGGCAAAAGCAGAAGTATGCGTGGCCGCTGGCCACGAGTTGGTCAACAGCCACTCGGTAGTTCTCTAGGCGGGCCGATTGAAAATAGGGCCCATGCGGACCGTTCACGCCAGGGCCTTCATCCCAATCAATCCCTAACCACCGCAATCCACTAAGGATACCGGCCACCAGGTCCTCTGAGGAACGACGAGTGTCGGTATCCTCGATGCGGAGGACAAAAACCCCTCCGTGGCGGCGTGCGTAGAGCCAGTTGAACAGTGCCGTCCTGGCACCGCCGATGTGTAAGAGACCTGTCGGTGAGGGCGCGAAACGAAGGCGCGGGATTACTGACATTTGAATCGATTTCGTATCACTACTTCTTCACTACAAGCGTCCCATGGGTTTACTATGGAACGCAACCAGCGGAACCGCATTACAACGCATGGTTATTATCTAGGGCAAGGTAAGGATGTATCCATTAAGACCACCTTCAATGAGGCTACCCACGGACCGTCCTGCCAAACACCTTAACCACTATTGTGTGGCGTACTCGGAGTCGGTAATTCCATGTGGGGTCACAGTCATCTCACCTTATACCGAATTCCGATACGATTGGGCGTGAGCAGTGTTATGCCAATGTCATTTTGTCGCCTAGTGGTGTTGGTTCTGGCCGTTTTTACGGTTTTGCCAGACTGGCAACCGGTTCGAGCCCAGACGCCTTCTCTCGAGACTGTGCTCGATCGCGCTGCTAACTACGTGTCAATCTATCAGCAAGATTTGGGCAATATCATCGCCGATGAAGAGTATACGCAAGCGGTCGAGCCCGGACGGACGAGACGAATGTACTCAGAACTCCTCGTATTTAGTCCGCCCGATGACGCGCGTTGGCTCGTGTTTCGTGATGTTATCGAGGTGGACGGAAAGCCAGTCGAAGACCGCAACCAACGCCTCGCTGATCTGTTCCAGGAAACGCCAGATGTTCCTGCGGCCCTCGAACTCAAGCTGCGAACTGAGAGCGCACGTTTCAATATCGGTTTCATTCGCCGAGATCTCAATGTGCCGACGATGGCCCTGCAACTGCTTGCCGACCGTGAGCGATCGCGGCTAGTCCTAGAAAAAACCCACGAAGAACGTTTGGGCGATCTCAATACTTGGGTCATAGCTTTTCAGGCCGTCAACCCACCTGCGTTNATTCAGGATGCTNAGNGNCAGGATCTCCTNTCNCANGGTACGNTCTGGATTGAACCNNNCACCGGGCGTGTCTTGCANACTGATTTTCNNGNGGAGGACGANGCTATNGGNCTCACGATCGAGATNCGCGTGCGCTACCAACNCAATGANNCAATGGGCATGCTAGTACCNGCAACAATGACAGAACACTACNGCGTGGANGTAAAGGTNCAACCCNGCCAGTCAACGANNCGGGGACCCACNGTGTCGGCNNAAATCCCGTCTCAACGACAGTTTTTCNCAAGTTCCAAGATGACGATTCGGTGTGAGGCGACCTACTCCAACTACCGACGCTTTGGCGTCGACACCGGTTTCAACATCCTGCCACCAGGACGCTGATTGACGACGAGCTTCTTGTCATTATCGCCACTATTCAATCCATTAGTCGCTTTGCGAGTAAAGCACCTTGCCACCTACGATCGTGTACACCACCTCAGTGGACGGAATCTCGTCTTCTGAAATCGTCATGACATCTTTAGATAGGACCGTGATATCCGCAAGCTTCCCAATACTCAGCGAACCCTTAATGTCCTCTTCGAACGCTGCGAACGCCGNATTAATTGTATAGGTCTGAAGTGCCTCCAACCGACTGAGTCGCTGGTCGGGGTAGAACACNGACCCGTCGGCTAGCTTGCGCGANACCGTTGCGTAATAGCTAGCGAGTGGACTGACGTCCTCAACTGGTGCGTCGGTACCATTGGAAACCACCGCCCCTGTTTCTAGAAGCGTTTTCCAGACATAAGCACCCTGCTCGGCACGCTGNTCNCCAAGGCGTGCCACAACGTAGGGCGCATCAGAAGTGCANTGCACCCCCTGCATNGATGCAATCACACCGAGTTCTGCAAANCGTGGAATGTCATCAGGATGCAGATGCTGGGTGTGCTCGTCCCGCCAACGAAGGTCGCTTTTATCCGGATTCGCCTCAAACGCACGCTGAAAAATATCGAGCGTCTCCCGATTAGCGCGGTCCCCAATCGCGTGGACGCACAGCTGAAAATCATTAGTAATCGCCCAAGCAGCTGTGTTGCTGATTGACTCCGGTGTCGTCGTGTTTAATCCAGTACTCTCCGGCGAGTCACTGTACGGTTCCAGAAGCCAAGCACCGCGGGAGCCCAGTGCTCCATCCATGGAACGCTTGATCGCCCGTACCGTCAAATGGTTATTGCCATAGCCAACCATCCGGTAGTCGGCACCTCGTGCGGCCAAAGCCTCGTTTGATTCCCTGAGCATTACCCATAATCGAATCCCCAAGCTTCCGTCATCCACCATGCTCTTCAACAGATCGACAGTCTCAAACGACGAGCCCGCATCCTGGAAACTGGTCACGCCCTTGGATAGGGCCTCCGCCACAGCCAGTTCGGCTTGTCGACGGGGNTCCGGTGGAGCCGCATCAGCTGANGCTGCGTTAAGAAGGCGGGATGCCGTTTCTCGAAATACACCAATCGGATTATTGCGGGAGTCCCGAAGAATTTCGCCACCGTCGGGGTTCGGCGTGTCACGCGTGATACCTGACATCTCCATCGCCCGAGCGTTCGCGAACGTTGCGTGTCCACTGGCGTGGGTCAGCAACACCGGATTGTCAGGTGAAACCTCACTCAGGCGGTCGTGTAAGGGAAAGCCTTCGACATTCGGCTCCGGCAGCGGGTCCCATTTTTCCTGGTGCCAGCCCCGGCCTCGGATAAGTTGACCCGGCTGTGCCTGTTCGACGGCCGCGGCCACCATTGACACGACCTCCTCCCAGTTCTGCGTGTCCATTAGGCGCAATTGCATCTGAGCATTGCCGACGCCAAGAAAGTGACCGTGACCCTCAATGAATCCGGGAATGGCCAGCTGCCCATCTAGNTCGATGACCTGAGTCATCTCGCCAATGTAGGCGGCAACCTCGTCATTCGTGCCAACTGCGATTATTTCATCGCCTCGCACGGCCAACGCTTGCGCCTCGGGGTTGGTGTCGTCGACTGTCACAATCTTGCCATCACGCAATACGAGGTCGGCTGGTTCGAGCCCANGACCGCATCCAAGACTGAAGACGACGNTCACCGACAAGCACACTCCGACCAACGTGTTTCGCGTTCTCATTCTCACCATGGCGCACCTCCAACCCGGACTTTGTGTCCCGGAAGAGTATGTGAGGTTGTCCGATTAATGCAACTACGACAGGTTCCGAAATCCGTCGAGCTAGCGAACCGCGATCATTTGCAGTTCAACCTTTGCGCCAACGTTCAACGCCGCAACCTGTACGGTAGCCCGCGCAGGGGGATTCTCTGGGAAATACTCACGGTACACCTCATTGAACGTCGCGAATTCACTGATATCCACAATGTATGCAGTCACCGACACCACGTTCTCAAAATCCATCCCGGCAGTCAGTAGCACTTCACGAATATTCGCCAGCGATTGCCGTGTTTCGGGTTCGATGCCACCAGACACCAAATTGGTAGTTNCCGGATCACGTCCGAGATGTCCGGCGATATACAAGGTGTCGCCGGTCAGAATACCTGGGCTGTAGGGCAGCCCGAAATATGGGTAGGTCTCGGGCCTGATAACCTGCCGTTCTTCCATTACCTGCCGCGTGGATGCCNTACCATCCGACGCGACGATCATCGGGATTACAACGATTAGGCCAGCTAAAGTGATCAGTGCCGCAACGTCTGTGCGATTTCTGAATATCATCATGCCCCTTTCATGAGTGCCAAAACCCAAATCACGAATTCCGACCTAAACCAGTATCAACACTACTGCGTCCACCCTACGCTCTGGAAAGAGTGTGATAAACAGTCACCAAACTGTTACCAGATCGGATTCGGTCGGTAGAAAGGCCAAGCCCATGGACTCGATCGTAGATTGAGTTGGTCATCGTTAAATGCCAACTCTCCTTGGGTGGTTTCAAGATAATCTAGGATAAGTGCTCGGTCGACAGCTTCAAGCGGCCAGAGGTTGTGCTCGTCCTGCATCCANGTGATCACCNCGTCCCACCGGTTGCGGCTCATGTGNCTCGACAGAATAATCGCTGTCGAGTGACAGAGAACGCAGTTCTCAAGCACCACCTCGCGCCCCTTCGCTGGTCTAAGTCCCTCAAGAAGGTCTTGGGTAGTCGATTCGAGCGGCCCCTGCTCGGGCTGCGCGGCTGGAGTGCCGGGCAGAGCGATGGGAACGACTGCCAGTAGTGCAATTACAACGACCCAGGTTTTCAAAGCTCGCTCACGTAACACTGACTGCGATCCGATGCATCGCGTTGTTGAGGTAGCCCCGGGGATTCCATCCTGGAGCAATCATCGGCTGCATACGAAATTGATGGTCAGTCGCGCGTGCCCAGACCTCGTAGTGCCCAGGCGTTGGAAACGAAACTGATGCTTCCCATCGTTGCCACGCAAACGGGTTTCGAGGCTCNGCCAGCAAGGCGGGCACCCAGGTCGCTCCGAAATCCACGCTCAANTGCATGGCCTCAACAGGNCCNTCGCCACACCACGCGTGTCCCCGAAGAGAGAGCGGTGTTTTGACGGTGTGGCTAATGCCAGTTATAGGATGNGTGATCACGGACTTCACCGGCATCGCCTCAATAATAACCATGTCGGCTTCCAGCACCTCCGTGCCTGGTGATACCGGGTATTTTGGTATGCGGTAAGAATAACCTGTCATCTTGGGTCCGTCGTGGACCCGATCGCGAACCCAAAGGCGTCGCAGCCACTTCCCCGACACGGAAGCAGGAAACCCAGGTGCGACGAGGCGAAGTGGAAAACCGTGTTGTGCAGGTAGTGGCTCATCGTTCATCGCCCAAGCTAGAAGTGTGTGGTCATCCAGCGCCTTCGCGATGGGTACGCCTCGAGAGATGACGGCGGTATCAGAATCACCGCTCAGATGCATATCCTCCCCGTAGTAGGCTAGGTAGACGGCTGTAGATTTCAGGCCGGCATCTTCAAGAACATCCGTCAGACGTACGCCGGTATAGAGCGCGCATCCCACTGCGCCAAGTGTCCACTGATTTCCCGAAGCTGGCGGATAGAATCCTGCACGTCCATTCCCACCACACTCAAGAACCAGCGCCTCACGTCGATTCGGGTAGCGACTTTTTAGTTGGTCCAGCGTCAACTCCAACGGACGTTCAACTTCACCATCCACGGTGAGGCTCCAACCGTTCGCATCCTGGTTCCGTGCGCGCTCAGGCACCAGACCGTTGTTGCGGATAAAGTGGTGTGCGTTCGAGGTAATCTCATCGTCCAAGAAAGCGAGCGGGGTTTCGGCATTAATAGGACGGTCGTTCAAGATGGTCAGACCTTCCTTGCCTTCGATAGCATAGGGAGCATCTTGTGCCGCCAGCAGTTCCGGGATGAGTTTCGTGGGATCTTTGCGCCAGACCGGAGCCATAACCGATGACAGCCCCATGGCCGAACCTAGAATCTTAAGAAAACGTCTCCGTTCCGAGACGCCTGCCCCCTTCGAGAGGGTTCCCGAAAGTTCTATTACACGATTCTCACGTGTTCTTCGCCAGGACATGAGAGAAAGATCGCTCCTTCGACGCTTTTGGCCCACCCGCGTCATACATAGGGCGACCAATGCAGAACTGGCGGTGAGGCAGGGATTCGAACCCTGGGTAGAGGTTTAAGCCCCTACAACGGTTTAGCAAACCGCCGCCTTCAGCCTCTCGGCCACCTCACCTGTCGTGGCACTGCGCCTAGAACGCAGCCCGTTCCTAAGGATACCGCAGCAACCGGTTTCTAGTGTGTGACCTTATGCTGCAGCGTGAAATTGTTCGATGATCGCGGTAGTCATCGCCTTTGAGCCGACCGGTGGCTTATTGTCCATCGGGACCAAATCGACCGTACGAAAACCGGCCGCGAGGGTATCTCCGATCGCTTGCTCCACAGCCGTCGCCTCAACGTCGAGCTTTAGTGAATGCCGCAAAAGCATCGCCGCTGAGCCAATAGCACCAATCGGATTTGCCTTGTTCTCGTTCGCGATGTCTGGCGCCGACCCGTGAACCGGCTCAAAGAGACCGACTTTTCCGCCGACACTCGCCGATGGTAACAGGCCTAACGACCCCACAATGGCACCGGATTCATCCGACAAAATATCGCCGAACAGATTCTCCGTAAGGATGACATCGTAACGATCAGGTTTTGATGCGATTAGTAGGGCGCACGCATCAACATACTCATGGTTTAGTTCAATATCCGGGTACCGCTTACCGGCGTCCGTCACAACCTTCCGCCAGAGTCTTGAGGTTTCGAGGACGTTGGCTTTGTCTACAGAGGTGACCCGTTTCCCGCGGAGGCGTGCACTTTCAAACGCGACGGTGGCAATCCGTTCGATTTCCTCAACCGAATAGCGCATGGTGTTGAAGGCTGACTGACCGTCTTCGGCAACGCCACGAGGCTCGCCGTAGTACAAACCACCAGTTAACTCACGGACAACTAAGATATCGACGCCTTTCACGACCTCAGGCTTAAGTGAGCCCCCATTTTCTAGGCCCGGCCAGACTCGTGCAGGCCGAAGGTTTGCGAATGTCCCCAGCTCACGGCGGAGCTTTAAAATCGCCGCTTCAGGGCGCTCTTCTGGCGCCTTGCCGTCAAACTTGGGATGGCCGACCGCGCCGAGGAAGATTCCGTCAGCTCCGAGACAACCCTCAAGCGTCTCGGTTGGCAATGGGGGGTAGCCTGCGTCCAGCGCCGCACCACCTACNGCATAGGTTNGTAGGTCAAAGGTGTGACCGAAACGGTCCTCCACGGCTTTNAGGACGCTACTGGCAGCGGCAGTCACCTCCGGGCCGATTCCGTCTCCCGGCAATANAGCNATTGTAGAAACCNTCATCGACTTTCCCATTCTTCTCCGACCAAAACACGACGGAATCGGCNAGACCGANAGGCAGNTGAACGTTCCNGTCANTNCANATTTGATGTTGCGTTGGATNAACNAGGCGATACCTCTTGNCGACCCGAGTACCTTATGCCGANTTGNCNCCGGCTGCNGTTGATTCTGATTCAGTCTCCTNCACATGCACTGTCTCGATCATCGCAACCAAGTCCTCATCACCAACGGTCTTCTGGGCATCGGCCAGACGGATCATGCGTTGATAGACCTGATCAAGCTCGTACCGGCTAAGTTCGTAGCCAAGTTCTACGCAGCGATTCTGCACAGCATGCCGTCCCGAATGTTTACCAAGCACGAGTGTAGTCTGCGAAACTCCAACATCTTCAGGCTTCATAATCTCGTAAGTGCGACGGTCCTTCAGCATACCGTCTTGGTGGATACCAGCCTCGTGAGCGAACGCGTTACGTCCAACGATCGCCTTATTGGCTTGTACCGCCTCACCGGTCAACGCNGAGAGCAACTGGCTGGTTTTATAAATGGCCTCCGTGTTGATCCCGGTCGCGAACGGCAGACGGTCCGGTCGCACCCGTGTTGCCATTACAATCTCCTCAAGCGACGCATTGCCGGCGCGCTCACCAATCCCATTAATCGTGCATTCAACTTGCCTTACACCTGCCCGTAACGCNGCCAAAGTATTCGCAACGGCGAGNCCGAGGTCGTCGTGGCAATGCGCACTGAAAACAGCCTTATCGGAGTTCGGGACACGCGTGATAATGGTTGTGAAGAAATCAAAAATTTCATCCGGTGTCGAGTAGCCAACCGTGTCGGGNAAATTGATTGTTGTCGCACCAGCCGANATCGTCGCTTCGACGACCTGGCAGAGAAAGTCGATGTCCGTGCGCAGTGCGTCCTCGGCTGAAAACTGGACGTTATCGGTATACTGTCGAGCCAGTTTCACACCATCGACCGCAGCTTCCTGACACTGTTCGCGTGACATGTGAAGCTTGTGCTCAAGGTGGAGGTCGGACGTGGCNAGGAACGTGTGAATTCGACTACGGTCNGCACCTTCAACGGCTTCACCGGCACANTCGATATCAGCGCGCCGGGAGCGCGCCAGACCCGCAATTACTGGTCGCCTGATCTCCTTCGCTACTCGACGCACGGACTCGGCATCGTCCTTCGACGCGATCGGAAAACCAGCCTCAATGATATCGACGCCCANCGCGTCAAGCTGCCTGGCTAACTTGAGCTTTTCATCAATNCGCAGNGAGAANCCCGGCGCCTGCTCACCGTCACGCAGCGACGTGTCAAAAATNTGCAACCGTTCAGTCGTCATGAAAGGTGACCCCCCTCAAGTGTCCTTGTACGCGCCAGATCGAACCTTCGTCAAGATTATAATTATTACTATTTAATAAATAAATATTATATATTTGAGCCTGAAATCTGCCCATGAATCTTGCCGAGCTGCAAACGTTTCTGACCGTTGCTTCAGAGCGTAGTTTCTCACGTGCTGCCGCGAAGCTGCACCGAACCCAGCCGGCTGTTAGTCAGGCAGTAAAGCGCCTCGAAGAGGAATTAGACGAACGACTTTTTGACCGCACCTCAAAAGGCGGGCGACTGACCGAGGCAGGGCGTATCCTGCTCGATTACGCGCGGCGCCTCACTGAATTACGCGACGAAGCAGAAAACGCGGTCCGCGAGTTGCAAGATTTCCGGCGTGGGCGCGTGACGATCGGCGCTAACGAGGCCGCAGTGCATGTGCTGCTACCCATCGTAAGCCACTTCCGTGACGCACATCCGGATGCCCAAGTAGAAGTACGGCGTATCCCCTCGCGGCAAGTTGCAAATGAGGTGATTAACGGAGCGCTGGATTTTGGTGTGCTCACGTTTGAACCAGCCGAGCGCGGCTTGAATTCAGTGGCAATTGGAGCCGACGAGCTCGTCTTACTGACGAGCCCNGACCATCCCTTGGCTGCCAGGAAAGAAATTTCAATGGAGGAGTTCGGACGACAGACCGTGATCGCACACAATGATCCGTCCCCTGCACGGGAGCGCGTGCTGCGGCTGTCCGAGCAGCGTCATGCGCCAATCAACATACGGATGTCATTCCCGAGTCTCGATGGCATTAAGCGCGCAGTGGAAATGGGGCTCGGTGTCGCCTTACTGCCACGCCGATGCGCTCTCACAGAAATCTCTCGTCAGCAACTTGCCGTTGTCAAAGTTTCACAGCTTCGCCTACCGCGTCAGGTTCGACTAGTCTACCGGCGCTCTGGCGAGTTCTCACGCGCTGCAGCTGCCTTTCTTGATTCCGCGAAGCAAGCGGCACGCAAACTGGATTAAAACAACGGAAAGGACGGATTTGCAACGGACTCAAAAACCAGTGACGTAAGGTAGCTTCTTCGCAATGGCTCGAACTTCACCAAACTGGCTAAGCAAAAGACCAGTCGCGTCCCAGGTCCCGGATAGAAGCGCTTCGCGCGGGGCAGGCGCCATCGACACTTCAACCGTTTGACCGCCGGTTTGAATACTTAGAGCGTGGAGGTCGAAAACCATCGGTAGGCACGGTTGCTCCTCCGCTGAGTGCATTAGGCCTTCGATTATCTCTGGCGTCGCTGTCGCGCACGGAAGTCCTAAAGCCGTAGAATTCGCTAGAAAAATCTCCGAGAACGATTCGCCGACACAAGCCTCGATGCCCCAGCGTTTCAGGGCCTGAGGCGCGTGCTCACGCGAAGAACCACAGCCAAAATTCTCGTTGGTCAACAAAATCGACGCATCCTGATACTGGGCCTGGTCAAAGATATGCAGCGTACCCGCCTCGACAAGCGCTTTTCGGTCATCCTCAAACACGTGCGCCTCAAGCCCTTCGAACCGCACCGATCGAAGAAAGCGGGCCGGAATAATCCGGTCGGTGTCGATGTCCTGGCCGCGCATCGGAACCGCAGTGCCGGTAATACGCTCAATCTTCGGCACGGCGTGGCCCTGACCCATCACGCACCCTCTTTGACTGGCACGAGTGCACGTACGTCCGTTACCTCACCAGCGATTGCCGCAGCGGCAACCATTGCGGGGCTCATGAGGAGAGTCCGGCCAGTGGGACTTCCTTGGCGACCCTTAAAGTTTCGATTGGACGACGAAGCGCACACCTGACGGCCCTCAAGCTTGTCGGGGTTCATCGCTAGGCACATCGAACAACCCGCACCACGCCATTCGAAGCCAGCGTCACGGAAAATCTCGTCGAGACCCTCCTGCTCAGCAGCCACACGAACTGCCTGCGACCCGGGCACGACCAAACCGGTGACGTGGGGTGAAACTCGCTTTTTGGCAATAACTTGAGCGGCTTCGCGCAAATCTGTCAGCCGGGAATTCGTACATGAGCCAATAAACGCTACGTCAATCTTAGTGCCGGCGATCGGTGCGCCGCTATCAAGTCCCATAAATTCCAAAGCTTCAGTAATCGCTGGCCGATCCTTTGCTTCAACATCTGTGGGCGCTGGGATTGTCTCACCGACCTGGACCGACTGACCCGGGTTGATTCCCCAAGTGACGACTGGCGCTAGGGCGGTGCCATCAATCTGGACGCGATCATCGTAGTTGGCATCAGCGTCTGAGGCCATTGACCCCCACCAAGTTTTGGCCGTTTCAAATGCTTCACCGGATGGTGTGAACGGTAGACCATCGAGATAGGCAAACGTCGTGGTGTCGGGGTTAACGTAACCAACGCGTGCGCCACCCTCAACCGACATGTTGCACACGGTCATTCGCTCGTCCATCGTCATACCATCGAGAACTTCACCACCATACTCGTAGGCGTAGCCAACTCCACCTTTTACGCCAAGTCTACGNATAATCTCGAGGATTACATCTTTTGCATAGACGCCTTGGCCAAGAGAACCCGTCACATCAATCCGGCGCACCTTTAAGGGATCGATGGCTAGACACTGTGATGCCAAAACGTCGCGGACTTGCGACGTGCCGATGCCAAACGCTACAGCACCAAACGCCCCATGCGTTGACGTGTGACTATCACCGCACGCAATTGTCATGCCCGGCTGCGTCAGTCCGAGTTCTGGAGCAATCACGTGGACAATGCCCTGTCTTGGGCTCGATAGATCCCAAAGCGGTACCCCGAACTCCTTCGCGTTTCGCTCGAGTGCCGACAACATCTCTTCAGCAAGCACATCGGCGAATGGCCGAGTCTGGTCACGGGTTGGGACGATGTGGTCGACAGTGGCAAACGTCCGTTCAGGAAATTCTACCTTCCATCCGCGGCCGCGCAGCATTTCAAAGGCTTGTGGGCTGGTCACCTCGTGTACAAGATGCAGACCAATGAACATCTGGGTCTGACCAGTTGGAAGATGGCGCACTCGGTGTGCATCCCAGACTTTCTGTAACAATGTGCGGTTCATAAGCTTCGGGGATATTCTGCAGCAAAAAGCGACGCCGGATAATCAACGTCTAACTGAAAGCCTACGTGAGGCAGTCGACCGATGCAACCTGCTGGTCACTTTTGCTACGGATCAATTAGCAAAGGCTGCCCACCAGTGTTCGCAATCCGACTGTAGTTCTCAATAGTCGAGGGTGCGCAATCAAGAACTCCCCGACTCGCCTTCAGCATATAGTGCTGAGCCACAGTACTTACAGTAAGAGGCATCGCGATCATGGCCTTCTCGAGAGCACACGAGACAGGCCTGCGTCGACACCTTCAAAATTGGATTTAACTTGGCCAATTCAACCGAGACGATACCAGTCGGTACGGCGATAATGGCGTAACCTAGGATCATCAACCCTGCAGCCGCAACCTGGCCCAAGGTGGTCGCCGGCGCAATGTCGCCGTATCCAACAGTCGTCATCGTGACAATTGCCCAGTACATGGCTCGCGGAATGCTTGTAAAGCCGCTCGCCTCGCCTTCAATGAGATACAGTACGGAACCAACAACGACCGCGATTGACAGTATGGAACTCACAAAGACGGTGATCTTCACGCGGCTTGCCCGTAAAGCTGCCATCAAGAAATCGCCCTCTTTCACGTAACTAGCAAGCTTAAATACACGGAAGACCCTCAATAGACGCAGTGTGCGAATCACGAGCAACGACTGGCCACCTGGCATAAGGACGCTAAGGTAGGTGGGTAAAATAGCCAATAGATCCACCAGGCCGAAGAAGCTAGTCACATAACGTCGCGGGTTTTGTACGCTGACTAGCCGAGCGACATACTCGGCCGTAAAGAGGATGGTGAAGCCCCACTCCAACCCGAGTAACTCTTGGCCATAGCGGTTGTGAATCGAGGTGACGCTGTCGAGCATCACCGCTGTCACGCTGANAACGATCGCCGCAATCAAAAAGACGTCAAACAGCTTGCCGGCAACTGTGTCGGCCTCGAACACAATTTCATGGACGCGATGCCGCCAGGGCGCCATGAAACTGATAGGTGGAAGGTCGGTCGTACCCGGTGGTCTCATCGACGTGGTGATCGTCCAGGAGAACGCCGTCGCGGTCTGGGNGCGTCGACCTTTTTCTTGGGTAGCGGCGTGTCAGCCGGTCGATGAAGTGGCGCATGAAGGCTCTGTTGGTAGTAGTCATCAAGCAACATGGCAATGAGCGCAGACTCGTCTTCGTTCTCAGCGAGTTCCCGGGCAAGCGCAACAAATCGCTGGCTCCGCTCACGCTTCAGCGCATCCCGGTCTCGGAGTCTTGCCTCGAGTAGGACGGTGACACGTTCCGCCACCAACGTTTCCACATCCGACGGCGTTGGCAAGGGGCGTTCCTGCATCTCAATACCAAAGGCCTTTGCAATCTTATTCAGCGTGAACCACTCCAGTTCTGTGACAAGCGACATGGCGATGCCGCTCGCACCGGCCCGACCGGTCCGGCCCGCACGGTGAATGTAACCTTCGATGTCGGCTGGTGGCTCATACTGAATGACGTGCGACAAGTCGGGAATGTCGAGCCCACGTGCGGCTACGTCGGTTGCCACGAGAAACCGAAGCGACCCCTGTCGCACACGCTTCAGCACGCGTTCGCGCTCAGTCTGGGATAAATCCGCGCTCAATTCGTCAGCGTCGTAACCAAAGTTCTTCAGCAGATTGGACACGTAGTGCACCATCGACTTCGTGTTCGAGAAAATGATGGCTGACGCCGGATTTTCCAGTTCGATAATCCGCATTAGACTGCGATCCTTGTCCATCCCGGGCACGATGTAATACACGTGCTCGGTATCAGTCACATGGACGTGGTCGCGGCTGAGGGATAGGAACTCGGGCTCGTGAAGAAACTCCCGAGCAGTGCGCATGACAAAGTCTGGAAAGGTCGCTGAGAACATACAACTGTGCAGTCGACGCTCCGGAAAGTGCCGTTGCATTTCCTTCATGTCCGGATAGAAGCCCATCGACAACATCCTGTCGGCCTCATCAAAGATGACCATCTTGAGGTGCTTGAACGACATCGTCCGTTTGAGTAAATGGTCAAGCACGCGGCCCGGTGTGCCTACGACGATGTGCGCCCCGTCGCGTAGCGCGTCAACCTGCGGGCCGTAACCAACACCACCGTAGACTGGAACATGGCGCAGACCAGCATCCCCGCAGAGCGTCTCGGCCTCGTGCCACACCTGTCTCGCGAGCTCGCGGGTCGGCACAAGCACGAGAGCCTGGCAGTGAGGACGCGATTGATCCAGGCGTTTTAGCATCGGCAGTAAAAACGCACCGGTCTTGCCGCTGCCAGTTCGAGCTTGAATCAACATGTCTCGGCGGGCCAGCAGATACGGAATCGCCATCGCTTGCACTGGCATGAGAGTCGTCCAGCCGGCGCGGGCCGCCCCTGCACGCAAGGGTGCTTCGAGGTCATCAATTCCGACCTCGGGCAACAGGTCTTTAGGCTCCGACACGACAGATTGGTTAAGAAGTTTCGCCAAGCG
The DNA here is from genome assembly GCA_002714165.1 of Acidobacteriota bacterium. Lineage (GTDB taxonomy): Bacteria > Acidobacteriota > Vicinamibacteria > Vicinamibacterales > UBA823 > UBA11600. Next base: position 811 of record PAWT01000032.1, on the reverse strand, counting down.
GATATCTTTAGTAGGACATTCCAAGAACAGGTGACCTGGTCAATCATGTCACAGGTGGCTGAAATTGGCTGGTCGGTATAGATTCCCTCGACGCGAGCACACTCGATAAACAAGACGACAACACATTTACAGCGAGTGTCACTCTGGAGTGCTACACCGTGATAGATTGATCAGGGCTTCCCAAGATAAATGCAAACCTGAGTGATTTTGAAGGAGACAAATCATGTCAACCACAATGTCTTTTTGGATGCGCGGCTTTTTGTCAGCGTTGCTGGCTACTAGTTTCGGCCTCGCCGGAGCCTGCGCAGCTGGTGAAGCCCCGGCTGATGAGACCACCGAGGAAACGCCGGCGCCTTCAGCAGAACTGCGTATTGCGCATGAACCAACGACCGACGACGAGCTACCGGCCGCCTTGCTCGGTACCGCACCGTCCCCGCAGGGTCAGGCCCTCCATTACCTACCCGGAGATACCGCGACCACGGGTTATCTTGCGCTACCCGATGGTGACGGACCACACCCTGCGGTTATCTTGGTGCATGAGTGGGACGGTCTAAAGGACCGGGTGCGTCAAGTGGCCGATGCACTCGCAGCAGAAGGCTATGTCGCACTTGCGGCCGATCTCTTTCAGGGTCGAACAGGAAGCAACCCTGACGAAAATCGTGCCTTGACCCGAGAGGCTCGGGCAAACATGGATCAGGTGGTAACCAACCTGAACGTCTCGGCCGCCTACCTACGCGACCGAGTCGACACGAGCGGTAAGGTCGGGGTAATGGGTTGGTGTTTTGGCGGAGGGATCGCGCTGAGCTATGGT
>PAWT01000031.1 GCA_002714165.1 Acidobacteriota bacterium | reverse complement strand
TTGCCGGCTACCTCGCTGGGATACATCCAGGTGGCGGCCAGTAAAAGAAAAATGGTGGCCAGCATGAATGACACTACGTGACCCAGCCTGAAATCCCACAAGCCGATCTGAAACCAACGGCGACAGTATTCAATACCGTGTGCCGGAATCTTCGATGTATCAACCGCCAGGTCAACTTTCGAGCTCGAGAACGGATCGAACACTGGCACTAGTCCAGCGCGCTCCAATTCCGGCCTGATGCGCCCCATACCGACCTTCTTCGCTTTACCCCACTCTGAAGCCTGGAGTGATACATCAATCCCGGTGGGCAGTAACCCAAGAAACGCAGCAATGACGAGCCACGACCCCGCGGGCGTTTCAAAAATAAAGAAATGGCTGAACGCATCTAAGCCAACTGGACGGAAGAAGAACACCAAGAACGTGCAAGCAACCAGCATCCCAGCCAGAATCTTAGTTGCGGTCTCAACTGCTGCGTAATTGCCGTAGAGAATGATCGCCACCGCTGAGACGGCAACCACCAAGCCATAGTGTGTCTGAGAAAGCGGCAAACCAACGGTCGTCGTGAAAAGGTAATACGCGACTGCGGCTGCAGCAGCTAGGCGACCCGCCTGACCAATCGCCGACTGAATGATCGTGGTAATCATCACGTACCAGAGCGGCCATTTTTTCCAAGCTGTACCATATGCTTCGATGAGGCTCTTACCAGTAGCATTTGTAAACCGGAAGGCCATCTCAAATCCGTAGTACTTGAAGATATAGGCGATAGGGATACACCACAGCAGCGCAAACTCAAACCGGCCACCTGCGGTCGGTGCCGTCACAAGATGGCTAGTCCCAACACCGGTCATCATCAGGATGAGTCCGGGACCAAAATGTCGCAACATTCCCCGCCAGGAGGTACTCGGCAGTGATAACTTGCCGACTACTTGTTCCAACCGTGCCGATTGCTCGTCAGTCATGTCTGAGGTTTCCCCCGCTCACGTTTCCTTGCGATTCTGGACAAACTGCCATCCGAAACGTCCCTTGATGCACAGATGCCCGTGGGTCACTGAATGGTCCATCGGCGACATAACCTTCACGATCTCATTGTTCTGCACGTGTAAATCAAGATTGCATCCCACACCACAGTAAGGACACACCGTACGGGTCACACTCTGCTTTGATTCGTCCCACTCTCCACTTTCCCGACGGTCATGCTCACTCTTGAACATAAGGGCGCCCGTTGGACATACGCCGATGCAGTTCCCACAATACACACAAGCCGAATCGTCTAACCGCCGATCGAATTCTGTTGAAATCCTAGCGTCAAAACCTCGGCCTGCTACCGCAATAGCAAACGTGTTCTGCGCATCTTCACCACAGGCTTCAACACACTTGTAGCATAGGATACATTTTGAATAATCACGTATGTACATCTCGTCGTGAATCTTGACCGGCTGTGTAACCGTTTCCGCTGTCGTTCCGTCCGGCGCGTGGTGATGGCCTGGGTTTCGACTATCGCGGTCGCTAACCGCTGCCGCCAACGGACCAAACTTCTCGGCATTCACCTCGTAGCCATCCATCCACCGCCGCACATCTTGACTTGCCAAGGACAGATCGACTGACGAAGCCAAGAGTTCAAGGACAAGTTTTCGGCTATGACGAACCCGTGGTGTATCGGTTCGCACGACAGCCCCTGGCTGCGCCGCACGCGAGCACGAGGGCACCAGCGTCCGGGAACCTTCAAGCTCAACGACACAGACACGACACGCGTTTACAGGAGTGAGGGTCTCGAGATAGCACAGCGTCGGCGTGTCAATACCCTTCGCGCGGCAGGCATCCAGGAGGGTCGCTCCCTCAGGCACACGCACCGTCTCACCATCCACGGTCACTTCGACCAAAGGCAACGTCCGTCCCGTCACTTGATCACTCATGCTTGGGTCCTCCGAACAATCCCAACGCCACCGCCGACTGCACTGCATTGGCTGCGGTATGCCCAAGACCGCAAATCGACGCGTCGCGCATCACCTGAGCCAGCTCGTCCAGTAACTCAGCCTCGGCCGACTGCTGAGCATCATCACGTGCTAGCCGCTGCAAAAGCTCCTCCTGACGTACCGTGCCAACTCGGCACGGAACACACTGCCCGCATGATTCATCCCGAAAGAAAGCCGCGATCCGTAATACGATACCGCGCATGTCAGCGTTTTCATCAAACGCCATCACGACGCCAGAACCCAGTGATGCGTTGATTGCCCGAGTCCCCTCAAACGTGAGCGGCGTGTCGAGGTGCTCTGGCAACACAAAGGAACCGGCAGCTCCTCCGAGCAACACGGTCTTGAGACGTTTACCACTGCTTATTCCACCAGACAGATCCAAGAGTTCACGTAACGTTGTACCGAACGGCACCTCATAGAGACCTGGCTGCTCCACAGCACCAGACACGCAAAAGAGCTTCGAACCGGTAGATTTTTCGGTACCGACACCGGCGAAGACCGACCCACCTTCAAGCAAAATGTCGAGAACGTTCGCNAGCGTCTCTACATTNTTGATGACGGTCGGCTTGCCGAACAGACCGACCTCCACTGGAAACGGTGGTTTNTTCCTGGGCTCGCCGCGAAAACCNTCNATCGAACTGAACAGCGCCGTTTCCTCACCGCAGATATAGGCACCAGCACCACGACGAACGTCGATGTCGAAGCAAAACCCACTGCCCATCACATCGGGACCGAGGAGACCTGCCGAACGACACTCGTGGATCGCGTGCTCCAGTCGCGAGGTCGCAAGCGGATACTCACCCCGTATATAGAGGTATCCCAGTTCAGCGCCAACGGCAAAACCTGCGATTGTCATCGACTCGACGATGGCAAACGGGTCTTCCTCCATCAAGACGCGGTCCTTGAATGTCCCAGGTTCAGATTCATCGGCNTTGCACACTAAGTAGTGTGGCTTGACCNGAGCCTTAGCCACGGCATCCCACTTGCGGCCAGTTGGAAANGCCGCACCGCCACGNCCTTGTAGCTTTGNCCCCGANACTTCNGCAATCACCTGCGCCGGCCCGATTTCAATCGCTCGGCGAAGTGCTGCATATCCGTCGGCGGACTGATACGCAGCAAGACTCATCGGGTCACAAGAGTCAACACGCCGTAGTAAGCGCAAGGCTGGATCTCGCGGTCCGGTGGTTTGCGGCGTTGAGATGGAGGGAGGTGTCGGTACAGCGGCACCATTCAGCACCTCTTCAATATCTTCCACCTTCGCAGGCGCCACCGTACCGTCCGCCGCATCTCCAGCCAACTGAAACAGAACGGCCGGCGCACGTTCGCAAAGCCCGAGACAAGGGCTTCGATGCCAGGTCGCTTGCCCGTTTACCGATGGCGTTCCTGGGGAACCCAATTTATGCTCTAGGGTCGCGCACAACCCGTCTGCGCCACGTAACTTACAGGCGATATCGTCACACACGTGCGCAACACGTGGCGGCCTCTCANTGGTAGAAAGCAACGCNTAAAAACTCGCAACACCGTAGGCTTCAGCAGGTGGGACCAGAAGTTGGCGACAGATCTCATTGAACGCACCCTGCGAGATCCAGCCAACCTTCTTCTGTACAGCGTGGAGTGCGGGCAGCAGTAGGTGTCGCCTGGCGCGCACCACTTGGAGGCCTTCCCCTGTAACCTGCTTCGGATCAGGGAAATCCAACCGATCCAACTTCAATAAGCGGACTTGCCCAGCGATCTCTGGTTCAAAAATGGTAGCGACCGCAGCGCGTTCTATTTCATTCGNCTCAGCNGGCAGTAGTTTCAGGTCCATNTACGCNCGNTCATCCNCCANTACCGACCGACGACNCNATTTTCTCNATNCATATCGCNGTAGCCTTNAANTCGGCCGTTCCCGACTTCTTGTCCCAGGTNGGGTTGGTCANTTTGTTGGTTTCANCCTNATCNNGAAAATGGANGGTGGTAAACGCTAAGCCGGGTCGCANATCNTCCGTNTAACGCACAGTCATGTCGATNNCGCCNCGNCGTGANCGNACNCGNACCTGCTCGTTNTCAGCGACNCCCCATCGGNGACCGTCNGACTCGCAGATNTCAAGGGTCTCNGGCNNNCTGAGCGGNGACCGANAGCCACCGCTCTGCACTCCGGTGTTATATGAGTCCAGTCGTCGCCCGNTTGTTAGACGNATCGGNTATTCGTCNGTCAATTCATCNGCTGGTGGCAANTGNTCNACGACNCTGAAGGGTGCNAANNNACCTTCNACGGGCCGCTTCCACANNCGACCGTGCAAGTACGAACTCCCCTGACTATTCTCATCAGGACANGGCCAACAGATGCCACCCAGCGCCTCGATCCGNGCGTAACTCATACCAGCATGCATCGGGGACAGACTCCTTACTTCGTTCCAGATTTCCTCAGCAGTTGGAGAGCCCCAGTCATGTCCTAGCCGTTTTGCAAGTTCACACAATATCTCGACGTCATCACGCGCCTCTCCTGGAGGGTCGAGTGCTTTTCGGACACGTTGTACCCGTCGCTCGCTGCTCGTAACGGTGCCCTCGGCTTCTGCCCAACCAGCGGCCGCTGGTAATACGACGTCCGCGAGTTCAGCAGTCTTGGTCAAGAAAATGTCCTGAACGACGAGGTGATCCAACCCCTTCAGCAGGTGAATCGCGTGGTCAACGTCTGCCTCAGATTGCGCTGGATTCTCACCAATCACGTAGAGACCACGCAGGTCGCTCCGTTCCATGGCTTCAAACATCAGCGTTAAATGCAAGCCGCTCTTCTCAGGAATGGTGCAGTTCCAAGCACGCTCAAACTTTTGACGTAGTGCGTCATCTTCCACATCCTGGAAGCCAGCTAGCTTATTCGGAATTGCACCCATGTCACCACCACCCTGAACATTATTCTGGCCGCGCAGAGGATTGAGACCAGAACCAGAGTTTCCAACGTGGCCTGTTAGGAGCGACAGGTTAATCAGAGACAGCACATTGTCCACTGCGTTGTGATGCTCTGTGATCCCAAGTGTCCAGCAGAGCTGTGCCTTCTTGGCACCAGCGTANGCGTGAGCCAGATCTTGGATCNAGGCTCCTGGCACNCCAGTGATTCGTTCGGCGTGCTCGAGGGTATACGGTTCGACCGCCGCGCGGTACTCATCGAACCCGGTCGTCGAATGCTCGATAAAATCGCTGTGAACGAGTCCTTGGATGATAATTTCCCTCGCTACAGCGTTGGCTAGAGCAATGTCGGTGCCGACGTCTAGACCAAGCCAGACATCTGCCCACTGCGCCGAACTCGTTCGGCGCGGATCCACAACGTAGCAGCGGGCACCGTTCCGCACTGCCTTTAGTAGATGATGGAAGAAGATCGGGTGGGTATCGCGAGCATTCGACCCCCACAAGATGACTACGTCAGCTTCTTCCAAGGATTGGTAGGAACTCGTGCCGCCTCCCGCTCCGAAGACCGTCGCCAGACCGACGACGCTGGGAGCNTGTCAAGTGCGGTTACAGCTGTCAATATTGTTACTGCCGATTACCGAGCGAGCGAATTTCTGCGCCATAAAATTCATCTCGTTCGTCGTCTTCGAGCAACTAAACATCCCGACCGAAGACCCACCGTGTTCATCAACGACCTTCTTAAGACCTAACGCCGCGCGGTCCAAGGCCTCATCCCAGCTTGCNGGTCGCAGCGAGCCGTTCTCTCGAATCAACGGGTGTGTCAATCGGGTTAAAGGTTTTCCCATCTCGTGTCCTCGCAACTCTCAGAAGTGCGAAGTTTATCATGCCAAGTAGCAGCATTCACGATGGACTCAGTGATCGCGCCGAAATCAGACCGGTGTTCCTGCTAATCTGAGGGACCAATCAAGACCATTCCGCACTTAACCACTGAATACGGGCCTCGTCGATGAAATCGTCGTCCTTGAGATGCAATCGGGACCGCCCTGAAGTGGTGACCGACAATCATTCCGGCAATGCTTCGCTTTGGGGTTCTGGCAACCAGAAGCTGGCCGTAAATCCCAAGACGTAGACGAACAGGCCGACAATCGCGGAAGCATACGCTAGCTGTACCGTGGGGTTTTCTCCAGGCATGACATTCGTCAACTGCGTCGTCACCAGAGCGAACGACGTTCCGATCATTCGCCCGCCGATATTAGCTGCGAAACTCTCACCAGTGCCTCGAAGGTGCGTGGGATACACGCGCGGAAGATAGTTGCCCCAAAAACTAAACTGCGCAACGGTACACACACCGGCGACGAATAAGCCAAGCTGAAGCATTGGAAGGCTGGTGGTCGTAGCGAATAGGAATACTGGCGGCACAAGTAGCAGGCCCGGCACCTGGAACATTCGCAGTAATCGGCGCCTAGCAACAATCCGAACAGCAAAGAAAGCCAAGAGCAACCGGCCGACGAGCCCTCCCATCTCCTGAACGAATTGAACAGTGCCGACAATCTGTTCTTGTTGGACGCGTGCCAGCATCGCGATCTCCTCAAGACCTGGGACAATTCGCGGCGCCTGCTGTAACGCACCAAACGCCGCACCATAGGCACACGCAAACATTATCGCTGTCACGATGGTTGTCTGCCGATACGCCGGTTGGAACAGCTCGACGATGCTGGGCCGCTTTAATGTACCTGCCATTTTCNTCTGGTACCACGTCGGCGACTCAGGTAAGAAAGGCCGGACCACAATGAGAGGTAAGGCTGGAATCACGCCAGACATCAAGGTGTAACGCCAAGCCTCATGACCACCTTGGACCTCCGGCAATGAGTCGCCATAGGTAACAGCAAGAAAATAAGCTCCACTGACAAGAAGACCGCCTATTGACGAAAAAGCCTGCGTGTAACCGAGTACTGCTTCACGCTGTTTCGGCTCAGGGAATAACTCGGCAAGCCACGCAACGGCCGCGACAAACTCCACAACAACGCCAGCAAAGGTCATGCAGCGNAAGACCAGCAACATTTCAATAGACGTAGCGAACCCCGAAGCTAGCGCAGAGCCCGCGTATAGGAGGATGCTCCAGACCAACACACGACGGCGTCCGAATAGATCCGTAAAATAACCTCCCAGTAAGCCGAACGTGCCGCCGACCACCGCTGGCACGAAGAAAAGCATGCCTACCCAGAGGTTGAAGGTGGGGGTGCCTGGCGCAGCACCAACTAATTCAAGCAGTGCTGGACGCACGATGAGCGGCAACATCAATAGTTCGTAAATGTCGAACGCGAAGCCAAGGGCAGCGACTCCGCAAATTGTCCATTGGATTGGAGATAGACGGCCGAAAGACTGTGGCATCAAGAACTCCAGAATCTGATGTGTTTAGACGCTCAGCGCAAGGAAATTCAGAAGCGTTACATTACAATGAACAGAGTTACGGTGCACCGGTCCAGCTGCACAGCGACCGTTTCGAAGGTAACGCATTAATCTCAAAAGGAGCNATCTCATGACTTGGCTGTTATTCGCACTGGGTGCTGCCCTCTCCTGGGGAGTGTACGGAGTTGCACTACACACTGGTCAAGTGCAGCTTGGAAACCCTCTACGAGCCCTGTTATGCGTAGGTATCGCTTATTTTCTTATTGGCGTCCTAGTCCCAACATTCGCACTCTCCTCCCAAGGAGAACTGACCGGTTTTTCGAGCACCGGCACCGCATGGGCCACCGGCGCTGGCGCGCTTGGCGCGATCGGTGCGGTGTGCATCATCTGGGCGTTCCGTAGCGGCGGCATTCCGCTCTACGTGATGCCACTGGTGTTCGGCGGCGCACCTCTGGTCAACGTAATCACGTCAATGGTAATTCATCCCCCGAAAACCGCTCCGCACCCATTAATTTACGTCGGCTTCGTGTTGGCCGCCGTCGGCGCCGGGATGGTACTCTACTTCAGGCCTCAGGCTTAGGCTAGTTCTCCCGACGTTCACCAACCGCATAGAGAAACGAGTCNGTCCTCAAGAAAAGTTGTCCTTCGGAAATCGCAACNGAACTCAGCGTGTATTCGTCCATCACATTCTCNGCGAGGATTCTAAACTCGGGACCTGCACTATAAACGGTCGTCGTGCCATCCTCATTCGTCACGTAGATCTTGTCGTCAGCCAGTACTGGCGAGGAACTGTAGGTNCCAGGGGTGATCCGCTGTGGTCCATAAATTGTCTCACCTGTCTTCGCATCGAGACAGAATACAATTCCTCGGTCATTGACGATNTAGAAGTAAGTGCCATCGGTGACCGGTGTCGGCACGTCCGGACCATTTTGAGTTGTCCAAATAAGATGTGAGGTCGTGATGTCTCCTCGACCACCTGCGCGAAGTGCAAGCAATGGGCGCTCTCTGGTCGGCGCATAGATCACCCCGTCCATGACTACAGGCGACGCAACAATCCGATACGCGCCGTTATTCTCTGGATTTAACCCATCAGCACGCCACAGCTCAGCACCGGTTTCAGGATCGTGTCCAGTAACCACATCACCGCCCGTTATGACGATCTCGGTTGTGTCGTCGTACTGCAACAGCGCGGGAGTGATGTAGGCGTCCGGTGACTCACGGCGTGCGTTTGTAGGACGTTCGACCCGCCAGACAGTCTTACCAGTCGCCGTATCGACCCGAAGGATATAGGAAGGATCATCGGTCCGCATGCCGTGCAGTACCGGCACATAGAGGCCGTCCTCATACAGCAACGGCGACGAGGCGTAGCCCCAGTTGAGTCCGAACTGGCCGTAGTCTGTCTGAATGTTACGGGTCCATCCTTTGTTCCCGTCAAAATCGAACTGCGTGAGGATACCGGTTCCGGTCATCACCCAAACGTGTTTACCATCAGTCACTGGCGAAGGTGATGACATGTTCTGCTTGCGACGTTTGACATTGCCATCGCTTAATTGGCGCNGCCATACCGGCTGTCCTGTTTGGCGATCAACAGCCCAAAGAGAAATGTCCTCGCCGTCGGCGACGTTGAGAAAGATGTGCTCACCAGAAACGATGGGAGTGGCACCAGTCCAGGCCGGCATCGCGAGTTTCCAGGCGATGTTCTCACTATTCGTCCAGGTAACCGGTAAACCCGTCTCTTGACTAGTGCCATTGAGATGCGGCCCACGCCACTGCGGCCAATCCCTNGCTTTAACGGGAATGAAAAAAATGGAAACGGCCAAGATGATGAACAGCAGTTTTTTATGCATGGTTAATTTTATTATCGGTTCTGGTTTACTCCGCTTTAAGAGCAGCCAAAAGCGGCGACCTAGCCATTACTCGGGTCGCCGCAAGCGACGAAGTTGCCCCNGCGAGAGCCACCGTNACCAACAGCCAACCAATCAACGCGAATGGCAACTGTTGGCCTCGTTCATACCAAGCGGGCGCAATAGCAATCAGCGCAGAGCAAGCCCCGATCCCCAAGCCCAGCATTAACAGTAGTAGATTCTCAACCAGTACCATGAGCATCAAATGCTGCCGGTCGTAGCCAATGACTCGAAGTAGTGCGAGTTCCCGTCGTCGCTCAAGCACGTTTCGAAGTAGCACAGCACCCAACCCGATCGTACCGAGCAGTAGTCCAAGTACGCCAAGCGTCTGAAACGTAACTAGGTANGTATTCTCCACGCGATGGAACATTGCCAAGCGCTCGGCAGTCGGCACAACGTCAAAGCCAAAATCGGCAAGCCGGTCCTCAAGGGCAACCATTACCTGAGAAACTCGATCTTCAGGAACATCAATCATGAAGAAATTGAAGCCCTCCTGTTCGGGAAAGACCCGTCGAAACTGTGCTTCCGACACAACCAACTCGCTTTGCAATACGCTGTCGGCTAGTGCAGCAACGATCCGCAGCCGTACCTCCCGATCTGTATCACGGTTTAAGACGATCTCATCGCCGACCGCTAGGTGCAACACATAGGTCAGCGAGTTGGCGTCGGCAAGAGCTGGGACGACCCCATCGGGTAACTCACGTCTCAGGAGATGCCATGGGTTCTCCAGTTCAGCCGGTGTCCTCGCCAGCGTGGTACCAAAAGTGAACCGGTTGTCAGCAATAAAGCTATCAGAAACACCGATGACACGTGGATCGGCCGGCCGGTAGAGATTTAGGCAGCTAGCATCGTCACCAGCCCGCACTCGGAACCGTTCGAAATCAACGCCATCGAAAAGACTGCCCTCATATTCCGACAGCCCAAGCCGATTCCGACCAGCACGTTGGTCAAGATCATCTCCCACCGGAAACAATGAATCAGCTAGTAAGGTGAATCCTCCAGTGCCCGACGCACGGTCCCGTACATCGCCTTCGCTCCGGTGAAACGCGCCAACTGCTACGATCAAAAAAGCAGCCAGGGCAATGAGCGCGATGCAGAGTACGCTCCGACCTGGGCGGTAGCTGGAATTTCTCACGCCAAGTTGAACGAGCGGCCAAAGCCTTGGCTCAGTAATCGAGCCTGGGACCATTCGACGCAGCCAAGTCCAGGCAAAGCCCAGCAGCGCGCAGAGCAATAGGATGCCAGCACCGAAGAAACCAATAGTCGCGTTCAGTGCCCCTGTGCGCGACGCGATCACAAGTGTGAGACCACTCGCTACAAGCACCACCGGCCCAACCCAGCCCGAGATGTCCATCCAGACCGACATTGCACGCGTCTGCTTCATGCCGTCAGCAAGCTGTGGCAGCGCCCCACCAAGGAGACTACGCGGTGACACGGCTTTGAGCGACCACAGGCTGACGGCAATCGTTAGCAGTGCCGCAATAACACCGCCCGCTGCACCGGCACCCAGTGTCTCCGGAGTCAAGTGCAGACTCAGCAGTGTCGTGCCTACTGCGTCAACCCACCAGGTGCGTAGCCCGTAAATAATGACCTGGGCATACCCAACAGCGAAGACCATCCCAAACAACCCACCACCAACACCGAGAACGATAGCTTCACGCCAAAACAGCGACCGGATCGCCTGAAGAGGAAACCCGAACGCCTGAAGCATGCCGATTTCTTGCAATCGCTGCTCGATACCAAACTGGAAGAACAAGCTGACAAGTAGTAATGCAGATACAACGAGGAAAAAGCTAAAGTATGCGAAGTACTCCCCGAAGTCGGTCGCTCCAACCGATGCCCTGAGCGCGACCGCCCGGACTGGCTTCACACCAATACCGGCCGCAATTGGGTCAATGTTGGCGACCAAGGTTCGGCGGTAGGTAACGGCGGTTGACGTTAGATCTTCGACATTGTCAGTGAGCAACCGGATTGACGTGAGCTGCCCGTACCGGGACCGCCACAGGTCCTGGCCATCAGCCAACTCCACGAATCCCTTCGGCGTGGTCCGGTAACGGTCCCAGTACTCCTCATCACGCGAGTCAATAACACTGAGGTCAATTGGAAACGGTGGGTCCCAGTCGACCATGCTCTCCGCATCAGTCACCCCTTTGTAGATGGGGGCAAGTTCTCGATCGGCGGCGTCACCAGCGATCGACAACACTCCGTGAAGCTGAAAATCAGCCTGCCTCGTGACTAGGCTGCCAGTGTCTTCCCAGACGTAGTACTCAGCACTGATGATGTCTCCTTGACGCGCACCTAGGTCACGGACCGCCCATTCGTTGAGAAGGATTGGTGGATATTCGAGTGCTTCTGGCCAGAGTCCCGATCGACGTTGCGCACGGGATGACAAAGCCGAAAAGGATGAAAAGTCGACACCAGTGACCAGCGAATACGGTACGTCGCGAGGTCCAAGGCTCAAACGATTAATGAGATACGTCAGAATCGGCTGTGGACGCAGCCCCATCTCGCCAGCAGACGCCCTCACCGCGTCGGCCACGGCAGCGCCAACCATTCCGGCGCCTGATTCAACTACTAGGGCACCACGTTCGGGTAGCTCCCTAACGGTTACGGAAAGATCGTCGAGCGTGGCCGTCCTGCGTAAGGCTGCCTCCACATTGGCAACCTGAACCGCTGGGGACCCCAGCGCGCCCACGCGCTTCGACAGTAAGACCGTGTTAACTTCACGGTTGATATCCAACAGTTCTTGCAAACGCGAGAGTGAAACAAAAACCGCGCGCGCGGGCCCCTGGAGCTGACGGAGTGAGAACTCACCGAGCTCCGAGGGCGCCAAGATAGACCCGACCGTTAGTCGGATGGTCCGACCGACATCATCGCGCCGGCCGTGCAACGAGCCGAGCGGCACCTCCGACGGGCGCGCCACTCGCACGAGCAGTGCCGTACCGATGTCCACTTTGAGTTCCCGCACCAGTGCTTCACCGAGAAACATTTCGTTTCGATCAGGAGCCGACTGTGTTGTGCGCTTATGAAATCTCCAGAACCGATCGTCGACTCCGTACACCTGTACGCCAGACACTCGCCGGCCGGTGGCTGGGTCGGTGACAAAACCATCGAGTGCAATAAGTGGCACCGCTGCATCGAACAGGTCAGACGTTGGTGGACCTGCCGCCAACTCAGCAGAGAGTGCATCGCGGAAGAATGTCGGTGACGTAATGACAGTGTCAGTCTGCCCGAGCCGACCGAGCGCGAGCGCGCGCAGAGAACTACGTACCGATTCCCCGACAAGCAATGCGCCCCCAAGGACCGCGACAGCAACCGCAACACCCGCAACGACCGTAAGGTTCACTCGCCAGTGGTAGGTTAGGCTGCGCTTGACCAAGCGTCCGAGGGTCACGTCGCGCTCCCACGGGGCAGGAGTTGTTGACCGCGCAGTTCGAGCTTTTGGGCGAACCGGTCGGCGATAGCCTGGTTGTGAGTCACCACAACCAATACGGTCTGCTGCTCACGATGCAATGTCAGGAGTAAGGATGCTACGGTGTCAGCAGACTCACGGTCGAGGTTACCCGTCGGCTCGTCGCAAAGTACGAGCGGTGGATGTCTGATGAGAGCCCTAGCCAGTGCGACGCGCTGCTTTTCACCACCAGACAACTCGGCGGGCCGGTAGTTAAGCCTTTCGCTGAGCCCCACCCGGTCGAGAAGGTCTCGGGCACGTGCGTGGCCATCTGGCAGAGGGTCCCCAACGAGGGTCGGTAATAGCACATTTTCAATGACGGTACATTGCGGTAGCAACAGGTGATCCTGAAAGACGAAACCGATCGCCCGATTCCGAAACTCCGCTAGAGCCCTCGGCGAGAGCGTAAATGGGTCGTCGCCATCGAGGAATACTTGTCCCGAGGTCGGCGGCTCGAGGGCGCCAAGGATGTAGAGGAGCGTGCTCTTACCACTCCCCGACGGACCCATGATCGACGCCGATTCCCCTCGCTGCATCGCGATACTAACGTTAGAGAGTACCGAAAGCTGCCCGCTAGGTGCCGGGTATGTTTTAGATAAGTTGGACACTTCGAGCAACGTTACAACCTCCCGTTTCAGGATACAGCAGCTGTTCCAGCTGTCGCGATCGTGTGCCCATACAGCTCAACTGCGCGGTCGGCCATCCGGGACACACTGTAATGTTTCCGTACACCATAGGCACCTTGCATGCGTAACTGCTCCATACGCTCAGGCTGACAATATAAGGCAGCTAATTGGTCAGCCAGAAGGTCTGAACGGTTGGCCTCGAACGTGATACCCCCACCGGTACGCTCTAAAATTTCTGGAAAGGCTCCGTGTCCAGGCTGGACAACCGGCACGCCACCGGCCATCGCTTCTAGGACAGAAATCCCTTTGGGATCCGGATAGGTACTAGGCACCGACAATACATCCAGGGTGCTTAGAAATTCAATCTTTTCGTCACGATTGAGCACACCGCGATAGGCGAACTCACGACCAAGCCCCCATTCCTCCAGATGCTGCTCGATCTCAACAAGATAACTCCGGTGCTGGGGTGCCAGATACCCCGCGACTTCAAGGCGGGCATCCGTCACACCGAGGTGTTCGCGCAACCTCCGATAGGCTTCCGCAAGCAAGTGAAGCCCTTTCTCAGGAGCAACGCGAGCGAGGTAACCGACTGTGAACGGCGCTGACCGGGTCGATGGCTTCGCATGGTGCTCGGGGTAACCTTCGAGATTCATGCCGAGCGGTAACACGTCAAAACGATCCTGAGGAACCTCAAGGTAATCAGACATAAAGTCGAGGTAGTATTCACTCACTGGGAAAAAACGGTCGACATCGTTCGTGCACCTACGGATGAGATCAAGTGCAGTGTCACGCTGGGCGGCCGGTAGCGCTTCGAGAAACAAGTCTTCCCCTTGCAACGTACAGCACACCGGACGTCCGAGTGCCGCGCGCAGCGGTGCGGCCAAGCCAATTAATAAAGAATTTGGAAGAACAACGAGATCTGGAAGCGGTTGCGTTCGTAGCCAAGCGATCAGTTTATGCAGCTCCTTACGCTGGTGACCATTTTCCCCTTGCAGCACCGAAATTGTCAGAGCGCCGAGTTGTGCTGGATTAACACTGACCGTGCGACCCGCGAACGCGCGAATCACCGACGGCGCGTCCCATAAACGATCGAGAAAGTGGGGGGTCTTACGGAAAAGCGGTAAAAGCTGCTGAAGGTAAACACTGATCCCGCCATAAAACACATGCCCATCACTGACGTTGCGTTCGTCAGTCAGCGTGGGAGTGTAAAGTGGCAGCAGAAGCACTTGATGACCACGCGCGATTAGTTCGGCGGCCAGGGCGTTGTCGCGAAGACAACTCCCGCAGTACATGTTGGCTGCCCCCGCCGTGATCGACAGGATTCGCACCGCGACTATGCCATCTGAAAGGCTCTCGCCCGGAACAGAAAATCGACGATGTTCCCTTCGTGGGGAGCGAGCCAGTTGATCTGGGTCGTTGGAATCGGTCCCAGGTTGAGACGATCAATGTTGGTCGCCTCTAGTAAAGACTGACGGAAGGCCTCATCATACGTGATGCCGGTGGCAACGAGCGTCGTCCCAATTGATGAGGTCATCTTATCCTGAGGACATTCCACGACAGTGACGTAGGGAAACATGTACTCTTTGCCAGCTGCGGCCAGCTGCGGCGACTCACATCGGATCACGGTTGGTCGAAGATAACCGTAACGCTCCTGACTCGTTAGGCGACTGCCACCATGGTAGGGCGCAGTCGCATCCTCAACGCCATCTTGCTCAAGCGCACGGTCAATGTCGACGGAAATAGCCTCAGCCTGTCCCGATACTGTGAAAGCGGCGAGTTCGGCTTTGGGATCATCTGGCGGCAAGGGTTCGATCGGCCCAAGACGCTTGGCTAGTGCTTCGGCAATCTCCCGTGTATGGCGTGACGCCCAGATGCCAGAACAGTTGATACAGCTTCTCCCGCTATTGACCAACACACTCTGGACCATTAGATCAAGATATTGTTCCCAGTTGTCCACGATATCGTCGCCGAGCAGAATCTTGCTGAACCCAGGCCCATGTACCTGAACCGCCGGATTAGTTCGATAGTGATCAACGGTCGCGGTACCACCAAATATGAAACTGCGCGGACAGTGACTGAGGACAGCTGCGCCAACCTCAGCCTCACCAGGGTAGA
>PAWT01000030.1 GCA_002714165.1 Acidobacteriota bacterium | reverse complement strand
CGCGATGCGGAAGATTGAATCGACCTGCATTGGCGTGTTGCGCTCAACATCCGCGTGACCGTATGCCTTAGACCAGACGACCTCCTGGTCGTGCACAACGCCAATGACGAGACCGGGCAGACCGATCTCCTTCATCTGCGCCTGAATCCAGACGTCCATAACCTTAATCTGCGAAGCCACCTCGGGATGGTTGGCCACTTCCTGGCCAGTGGCCGAAGCACTAGAGAGACAAACGACAACGGCAACGAGCGACATTAGTTGTTTCATTACATCTCTCCCATTCGGAATTATCAGTGGTGACTCTGCGACATTTTGACACAAAGTGGCACATACCCAATTACCTTGAATCCGAAGTGCTTCTGGCTCTTACCGCACTCCACGTTGAACCCGTTCCCCAGCCAGCGGTAGAATCTAGCCTTCCAGTGCCCGAGTGAGCGTGAGTTGAGGAAAAAGATTATGGCTAAATTCAGTAGACGCAAATTTTTGTCGGTTAGCGGTGGCAGCCTTGGCCTTCTTGCGACGACCGGCGGTCGTCCGGAGGCGGCCGAACCGTTGAAGCCCAGACACAGCCAGTCGGCGGCCAATGCCTCAACGGTTGATGTCGCGGTTATCGGTGCCGGAGCNTTTGGNGGCTGGACNGCGCTCTACTTACGTGAGATGGGCTTATCGGTTGCGTTAATTGATGCTTACGGCCCAGGCAACGCGCGCGCGGCCTCTGGGGGTGAAACNAGGCAGATCCGCGCGGGATACGGTGAACGAGAGATTTACACGCGGTGGGTGCTTGAAGCGTTTAAGCGATGGGACGCTCGGCAGGAGGAGTGGGGTGGACTCCCGTTGTTCTACCGCACCGGTCAGCTGTCACTGCAGCGGCAATNGTCGAANAACCTCAGAGCGACGCAACGGGTTCTGAACAAGCTCGGAGTCGAAAACGAAGTGATTGAACCCGATGAACTAGCCCGGCGGTATCCCCAGTTCAATCTTGATGGGATTGCGTTTGGTCACTACACGCCCAGCACAGGCGTTCTAATGGCACGGCGAGGTTGTTTCGCCGTGGCTGAAGACTTCGAGCGCAAAGGGGGTGAGTTCGTCCTGGCGAAGGCTCAACCGGGACGGCACGCGGGCANNCAGTTGCAGGAAGTCACCTTGTCAACGGGNCAANCCATTGCCGCCGGTCAGTTCGTNTTCGCCTGCGGGCCNTGGCTGCCAAAGGTGTTACCGACTCCGATGAAAGGTCGGTTAGCAACACCGCGACGGGTGACTTTTTGGTATGGCGTGCCNGCCGACGACNGGCGCTTCAGTTANCCGCACTGTCCCAATTTTGGCATGGCGGGGGTGTACGGCTTTCCCAGNATCGAGGGACGNGGCCTGAAATTTGCGACGATCTACGACAGCATNCCGTTTGATGCCGATACGGATGAACGACTCGTGAATGACCATGAAGTGGAGCGGGCACGAGAATTTCTNCACCAATGGTTCCCGGCGCTGCACGACCAGCCACTGTTGGAATCTCGCGTGTGTCAATACGAATCGAGTGTGGATGCGCATTTCATCGTTGACCAGCATCCNGACATGGAAAACGTCTGGATTGTCGGTGGGGGGTCCGGGCACGGCTACAAGCACGGNATTATGCTNGGTGATTACGTCGCGCGGCGCGTTACCGGCCAAGCGACGGATGCCGAACTGGACCGAACCTTTCAACTGAAGCAGGAAACCTTTTAAGGGAGCTACGAGTTCGAAAGTTGTTGTCGGCGTNNATGAGATTCCTCGTTGGAGTGGTGGCGTGCGCGGTGGCGGAAATGGCGTACCAGTTACGAGATTCGAGTCCAATGTCACCCGGGGCGTTTAGCGGTCCAGTAATTACCAAGGTTTGGCATTAGCACCCCCCAGAGATTACGGACGGCCCGCTTCAAAGAGTGTCTGACCAGTGTCGTCAGACAGCGTCAGGGTCGGGCCGCCCACATCGTCAAGGCGGAGTCTGATTTGTTCGGCACCGGTGGCATCAAAAAACGAAACGGTCGCACCTCGTTCACTCGTGCCGAGTGTCAATCGAGTGTTCCCGTCCTCGTCGTAGAAGACCAGATGCGCTCCATGGGCCTCAGAAGATTGTCCGTCTCCATCGGCTTGAATATCACTTTCCCAACTCTCTAGTCGGGCGTACAGTTTGCCATCTGCTCCGCGGATATGCAGACCGGTGGCATCGAGAACACGATTGGCTTGNACGGCTGANGCCACGGNCNCGCCGGTNACGGCNGCAAGCACGACAATTANGATAACGGCGATAAGGCGAACGTGCATGTTTCCTCCTTGCGTATCCGATGGGCACAGAGAGTGTGGCTCTCAATATGGCCGATGTGCGCTGACTTTTTCAAACATAATCATTATGGTTCATCCGACTACCTTGAATTTGCCGCCTTGTAAAAACAATAAAGCCTTGAACCGCGCCAAATGCAGCGGTATCGTCGGCTGCGGATTGCTATGACCTGTTGCTACACGCGTCACATCGTCCTTGCCACGCTTGCCATTGGAATGGTGAGCATGACAGCGTGTGCGCCGACGGAATTCACGTCAGAAGAAATTGAGAACCTAGATATTAACGAACTGCGGGCACTCGCTGAACAGGGCAACGCTGCTGGGCAGGTCGAACTTGGAGGGAGATACCGCGATGGTGTGGGCGTCGAGGTGGATGACGCTGAAGCGTTGAAGTGGATGCGGCTGGCAGCGGACCAAGGCGAGGTTGCCGGGCAGATTGAACTCGGGCTTATGTACTCTCGGGGCAGGGGTACGCAGCGGGATTTCGTGAAAGCCCACATGTGGACCAGCCTCGCGGCCTCCCAATTGTCCGGGACAAGCAGGGAAGAGGCAGTCCAAACGCTTGACGCCCTTTTNGACGTGATGACCTCTACGCAGATCACCNAAGCNGAACATCTCGCACGTGANTGGGCNNCTGCGCACCCGCGTGNGCCNTAAACCNNCACGTTGAATCAGTCNCCAGCCAGCGGTAGACTCTAGGCGTTCGGGTAGAAGGAGCCTTTAATGCCAAGACTTAAAACCCCTGTATTGCTAGTGTGTCTTGCGGTGTTCTCCACCGCGAGTATGGCAAGCGCGCAGCAAGCAGTTGAGAATCCGTTTACCTCAGCCCAAGACGTGTCAGTGGGTATGAAAACGTTTCGCTCAAATTGCATTACCTGCCACGGACGGACTGGACTAGGGGATAGGGGACCCAATTTAACACTCGGTTCGTTCCGGCATGCCGTCGATGACCCGGCGATGTTTCGAGTGGTCCGCCGAGGAATCCCGAATACGGATATGCCAGGTCTCTATGGTA
This sequence comes from Acidobacteriota bacterium, assembly GCA_002714165.1. Classification (GTDB taxonomy): domain Bacteria; phylum Acidobacteriota; class Vicinamibacteria; order Vicinamibacterales; family UBA823; genus UBA11600. The sequence goes on along the minus strand of PAWT01000030.1, from coordinate 8,418 downwards.
ATGAGAAGTCCATTTGGCAAGTGGTGGCTTACATTCGCACGCTCGCTCAAGGCGCGGGCAGTGCATCCCTTTCAGGCGACCCTATAAACGGAGAACGTATTTTTTCTACGCAAGAAGACTGTGCCCAATGTCACACCGTCAATATGCAGGGTGGCGGTGGCGGAGCGCCGGACCTGAGCAATGTCGGGTGGCAGCGGTCAGCGGCATATTTACGGAGGGCGCTCACCGAACCCAACGCGAACGTTGACCCTGAGTGGTGGGGGATACGCGTTACGCAGGCGACCGGAGAGGTAACGAGCGGTTGGCGTCTCGATGAGGACACCTTTTCCATTCGACTCTTAGACCCAGACCGAAATCTTTTATCGTTTAATAAAGGCGAGCTGTCGGCATTCGAGCGGTTGGAGGACTCTCCCATGGCCAGCTACGAAGACATCCTCAGCGCAGAGGACATGGACGACCTCGTCGCTTACCTGCATTCACTGGGAAGGGGAACACCGTAATGCAATCACGACTCTATACAACAGTTGGATGCGCCTTGCTTCTCTGGGTGTCCCCTGGCTATGCCCAACAATCGTCCCCGCCTAGTGGCTCCCCAGTGACAAGTGAACGGCTTCTCAACGCGAGTGAAGAACCCGAAAACTGGCTAATGTACTCCGGGCAATACAACAGCCAACGGCACAGTCGCCTGACGGCCATAGATAAGAGCAACGTTGATCACCTTGAAGTGAAGTGGGTCAAACAACTTGAGACTCTCGCCGATGTTGAAACGACACCGCTGGTCGTCGATGGCGTCATGTATCTGACGCAGTCCCCGAGTAATGTGATTGCCCTGGATGCTTCGACCGGAAGTCATTTTTGGACCTATGAACATACGTTGCCCGACAAGTTGGCTCTTTGCTGTGGACGACAAAACCGCGGTGTGGCCATTCTTGGGGAAACGCTGTTCTTGGGCACGTTAGACGCCAAACTCATGGCCCTGGACGCAAAAACAGGTGCGGTGCAGTGGGAGGTGCAGAGCGCCGACCCGGCCACTGGGTATAGTAAAACTGCCGCCCCACTCGTGATTGGTGACAAGGTCATCAGTGGTATTGCAGGTGGAGAATACGGCATCCGAGGATTTCTCGATGCNTATGATGCACACACTGGTGAGCGAGTCTGGCGTTTCTACACGATTCCTGGAGAAGGGGAACNACACAATGACACGTGGGAGGGTGACTCCTGGAAGACTGGCGGGGCGCCCACCTGGGTTACTGGGGCCTACGACCCTGATTTAAATCTTGTGTATTGGGGCACGGGCAACCCCGGACCGGANTGGAACGGTGAAGCCCGCGAGGGTGACAATCTCTATTCCGACTCCGTGATAGCCCTGGACGCTGACACGGGAGAATTAAAATGGCACTTTCAATTTACCCCACATGATGTGCACGACTGGGATGCGACACAGATTCCTATTCTCATCGACATCGAGTTCGATGGACGCCCGCGAAAACTCATGCTATTCCCGAATCGGAATGGATTTTTTTACGTGTTGGACCGGGTGACAGGTGAGTTTCTGCGCGGGACACCTTTTGCCATGCAGACGTGGGCTGAACGCATTGATGAAAATGGCCGGCCGATTCGTATTCCCGGGATGCTGCCAAACGAAGAAGGAGTCCTTGTGTACCCGTCAATCAATGGGGCAGCCAATTGGTGGTCCAACTCTTATAGTCCGCGCACTGAGCTACTCTACGTAATGACCTACGATGGNGCNGACACCTTTTTCATCGGTGAAGATGAGTATGTNCCAGGAGAACTGTTCGTTGGCGGNGGNGGGGANCGCTACGTGCCACAGGAGACGTATGCGAGCATGATTCGCGCGCTTGAACCGCGCACCGGGGACACTCGCTGGGAATTTCCATTACAACCGAAGACGCAATCAGGTCTGCTGTCAACTGCCTCTGACCTGGTCTTCGGAGGAAGCGTCGACGGATATTTTTATGCCCTAGACGCAGTCAACGGCACAGAGCTCTGGCGGATCAATGTCGGGGGCACTGTGAAGGCGGCGCCGATCTCCTATATGGTGGACTCGGTTCAATACGTCACCATTGCTGCCGGGAATTCAATACTGACGTTCGGCTTGGACTAAGCGTCGGATACCGGTGTGAAGGCTTTACCTGCGGTCTGGCCCCTCCAGGAATCACAATTCCACTAGTTGCGAGACGGTAAGAGATGCGGTGTGTAGTCAAGAATCTTGCACTCGGCAGTGTTCTGCTTGCTGTTGCGTGTGGNGGCGGCGGCGGTGGCAGTTCGCCGACAGCACCGAGTGCGACGACCACGACCACGACGCCTTCAGTCACGTTTACGGGCACGGTCACCAACATTGTGACTGGCGTGGTGGTGGCAGGCGCGACCATTACGATTGGGACGGTGTCGGCTACGAGCGCGACTGATGGGACCTATAGTCTGGCGGTCATGGCGGCCGGGACCCCAAGTTTTTCGGCGTCCGCTCAGGGGTATTACACCCGCGAGTCGGCGGTCTCGATGAGTGGGTCCACAACCATCAATNCGGAAATCATTCCGCAAGGAGATGGTTTCAACCTGGAGTTTTTTGACTGGGTGTTTCGAGAAAATGGAACGGAAGGGACGAGGCGCCCGACCGTCATGCCCAACTATCAAATTTGGACGCGTCAGATGCAGTGCACGAAACTCACCGACGACGGATATTATGCGTGTGAGCGGATGGAAGTGATCGCGGATTCGATTCCGGCCATCTATGAGCAACATATCCGAAGCGGGATCGCGCAGTTCAGCCGACTGACCGGCGGCGCTTTTACGAATCCGACGATCACGACCAAGACGCATCCGGTCGGCCTCGTCATTCCGCGGAACGATTGGCTGACAGCCAATGGCACTGTCAGTCTGTCGTATTTTCCTGCGGGACTGTGGAGTGACGCGAACAGTGATGGGAATAATGCGTATATGTCGATGGGTCTGTCTTCAACCCAACCAGGACATATTCTCCACGGTTGGCGTGCCGCGGAAGACCTCGGGATTGTGACGCACGAGTTAGCCCATTCGTTAGGCTATGGCCATCCAAGCGGCAGAGAGAAGTGGCCCGATAGCATCATGGGAGACTATCAGGATGGCGGCTACGGGATTTCGGCGGCAGACGAATTACATGGCAGGATTCTGTATAAACGGCCAAATGGCAGTTTGACACCTGACCGCGATCCGGCCGGAACCACGATCAATTAAGCATGAAAAGATTGACTTGGGTCTAGCTGCGACCCCGCCGCGTTGAACCCTCCGCCACCCCGCGGATGAGGCTGGTAGCTCTGAGGGGTATGATATAACCACCACCCGGAACACCCTCGTTATGGACAGACGCACCCTACTCAAGACTGGGGGAATGGCCGCACTCGGGTTCGGTATCACAGGCTGTGCCACCCGGGTCCTTCGTCCAACCCGCCCGGCGTTTACCTTGGCGCCGATCAGAGCGTCCTGGGATCGCATCATCCGGACCACGGTCGGCCTGCGTCCGCACCGTCCGTCTGGGTTTGTTCTGCGAGTCGAGAAATTCGATTCGAAGACAGTCATACACAATTATGGTCACGGCGGCGCCGGGCTCTCCCTGTGCTGGGGTACCGGGTCACTGGCTGCTGATTTCGCCGTCGAAGCTGCACAGACCAACCGCCGTGCGGCCGCTGTCCTTGGGTCAGGCGCGGTCGGCCTGGCCACGGCGAGACAACTCCAGCGTCGCGGGTTCGACGTCACGATCTACGCGAAGGCGATTCCGCCAGACACCACGACAAATATGGCCTGGGGTGGTTTTACCCCAACGTCAGGGCTCGTAGCCGGCCGGAGGTATACGCCGGCGTGGGAAGCGCAGTTTAGAAGCGCGGTCGAAATTGCCTATCGAGAGTTTCAGCTACTCGTCGGCCCGCGCTATGGCGTTGCGTGGCTGGACAACTACAGCACCATGGAAGAACTTCCTACGGCGGAATCGGAGGCAAGACGCGAACGGGAAGGGGCAAGGCTGATGCCGGCCAGCCTTCAAACGGGCCGTGAGATCCTTTATCCAGGCGAGCATCCATTTCCTACCCGATACGCGTCTCGCCGGTCGTCGCTCCGCATCGAGCCCTCACTCTTTCTCGAGGCCATGCTGCGAGAGATTCGCCTATTTGGAGCCCAGATCGTGATCCGCGAGTTCAAGACGCCGAGCGACCTGATGACGCTCAGCGAGTCCGTGATCGTGAACTGCACGGGGCTTGGGTCGCGTGACCTCTTTCGCGACGAGGCATTGATTCCGGTGAAGGGGCAACTCACTTTCCTCGTTCCGCAGCCTGAAGTCGACTACCAATATGGCTGTATGCCGCGGTCCGATGGCATTGCGCTTGGCAGCACCAGGCAGCGAGGCGTCTGGACGTTGACGCCTGACGAAGTTGCGCGGAAGCGTATCGTCGACCGAGCCGTTGAACGGTACTCGTGGATGCGGTCACCCGAATTGGGCCAACAAGTGATGAGGTCGGCCGCGCCGGCAGAGGCCCCTAGTGTCGCGAGCTTTTTTGACGAAGACTCCTAGGGCGGATTTTGCTCCTTCGGCCGAACGGCAGCCTAGCACTAGACACCGATTCTTCGGGAACGACCATCAACCAGGGTAAACGCAGTTAATCGTTCTAGCGTTATCTGCTGCCATTCTGAATTGGTTCGGTATCAGGCATAAACTTATTGAGAAGCGTGTAGACGGGACAGAATTTAGTGAATGGGCTCGCTATTTGAAGTGCGGCCACTCCAACAGCGATATAAATCCAATTGACGCCAACTTGATTGGCAAGAACCACGGAGACTAAATACATAAGTCCCACGATCCCATCATGGACCTGCACTTTCATAATCTCTCGTTCGCTCATAAACCCTCCTTTGCGCAGGTGTTCACCATGCGATTTCGGCGCTTTTAATATTACCGTACGAATCGTAAAGGAAAGGTGGTGCCGAGAGGCAGAAGTAAACTGCCGACACCATGAACTTCAGGTTTATGTAGTCGGCTGTGCTAACGCTTCTTTAATGGTCGTGTATGGCTGCGCTAATCGAAGTTTCGTCAGCACCCAGATCACCGACCAAGCTAGGTCGAACTCGCCAGGACGATAACTGAACTTCGGACTTCTCTGGAACGCGTGATGATTGTTATGGAGGCCTTCACCTGCTGTCAGAAATGCAATCGACTGCAGGTTGGTCGCGGTGTTGTCAAAGTTCTTGCGACCGAAGACGTGACAGAGCCCATTGACCGACGGCGACAGGATGAACACGTAACCGATTGCGTGCAGGACACCGGCCAACAGACCCCAACCAACGCCCAAGCCTAAGCACAGTAACGTGAGCCCCAGGACGTTTGCGGCTTTGCCATGGTTGAAGAGATAGCGGTCCCACGCATCATCTTTAATGTCCTTGGCGTATTTTTCTACAACTTCAGGCTTTCGAGCTTCGCGGGCGTAGTGAAACACGTTGCCAAGCTGCACCGACCAGAACCCAGCGAGGTGCGGGCTGTGTGGGTCGCCCTCCTCATCAGGAAATGCGTGGTGTTTTCGATGAACAGCGACCCACTGCTTGACGACGATGCCAGTTGTCAGCCATACCATCATCCGAAAAACAAGCGCGACAGCTGGATGTAGCTTAACCGCACGGTGTGTAACACTGCGGTGTAGGTAGATTGTTGTGCTAAATATCGCAATCTGTACAACAACAACAGCAGCAATCAGCGCTAAAGCTAAGGAAGAGATTTTTCCACCTCCGAGGCCACCAGCCGGTGGCTAAAAGCTAACACCTACCAAGAACATGTCTAACTTTACACGGTTCAAGCGACATTGACCAAGGAATCACTCTTCTTTGTAATCTTGTCCTAGAATTCCTTTTTCTCTTAAGGTTCTTGTTAGTTTCCACTTTTGCAAATGCCACTACTCCCACCACTCCAAAAACGAATCCTCTGACTGTCAATCCCTCCATCACGCCTCAAGTCTAATTCTCCAGTCTCAACCTCCGCAATCCTCTATATCGGTGAAGTCTATTCGCCCTCCGTCTGGGACCGTCTCCCTGTGGTCGCAGACTATCGTTGCACCTGTTGCTGTATTCAGCCTGTATACCCGTGTAAGACTTACGAGCCGCGCATCATCTCCCACTCCCCATGCCCACATTGTTGCGGCTGCGATCTGATACCGCCCGATTTCATCCTGCTGTGCTGACGTATTCTGAGAGAACAACATCCCGATCACGAACGCGATGAGTATCATGCCGACCATCCACACTTTGTTCGTCATAACCCCTCCAGTTGATTGCTCATACGATAGCGCCTTCTAACCGCTGGTTCTAGCTGCAATCCCTCTGGGTTGAGTCGCATTCAGTCGAGTGGAACCACCTACCGCTATACGCTATCCTAGGAGCCGAGTTGGCAGACGCCGCATGAAAGTGGAGTTGTACTATTTCGCTGACTGTCCATCTTGGCAACGGGCGCGTGAGAATCTCGAGCACGCGTTACAGCTAGAGCAGATATCCGCCCATGTTGAGGCAATTCTGGTCACCGATAGCGCCGATGTTCAATTGAAGCGGTTCATCGGCTCACCAACGATTCGGATCAACGGAGTTGATATCGAGGGAGCCGTCGCCGAGACGCAAGGATACGCCTATGGGTGCCGAGTCTACGCTGATGGCACCCGTACGGCAGGCTGGCCGTCGGTCAATCAGGTTCGCCGAGCGCTGCAACGGGAATGCCGAAACTGAGACACTCGATGGAACCATCGCTAACTGACAGGAGAGCGTCAATGATACAAATCCGCCGGTTACTGGTTGGCCTCAGCGTATTCGCCGTTGGCTTGTCAGTGGGATGTAGCGGTGAGGTCCAGGCGCCTGTGACAACGCATTCCGGTGACCTGGCCTTGGCCGCCCTCACCGAGACGGTGGCGCTCACGGTTGAGGGGATGACCTGAGGCGGATGCCCCCTGGTCGTGCGCCAGGCCTTGTTGGGTGTAAGCGGGGTGGTCCACGCTGACGTGTCCTACAGTAAAAAACGCGCCAACGTCCAGTATGAGCTAGGAGTCGTGGAGCCCGCTTCGCTCATTGCGGCGATTGACGGTGCTGGGTTCGCCGCGTCCCTGATGGAGGACTGTGACACAGGTTGCTAGTCTGTCGGGCAGTCGATTGCCGGCTGCGACCGGTGCCGTGGCAGGTTTACTCGCTAGTAGTTGCTGCCTACTGCCGCTCGCGCTAATCGCCACCGGGTTGGCGGGCCCCGGGCTCATGTTAACGATGATGCGCTACGATTGGCTCACGCTCCCGCTCGGGGTCGGTGGGCTGGGCGGCGCGTACATGCTGTACTTTCGCGAGCGGCGCCGTTGCGATACGGCAGGGTGCCGTCTGGTGGGTCAGCGGACGACCACCCGTCTGCTGCGCATCGCTTTCGCGGTCGTCGTGGCCGCCCTGCTCCTCAGGCTGTTCCCTTCCTGGACTGCTGACGTTTTACAACGTCTGTCCTGACGACGGTGAATCGCTTCATATAACTGAGAATCACGATATGGGTTAATTACGATAAGTATTTTTAGGAAATTAACACAGCGTTCGAACAAATCTGCAGTAGAATCTTGGCCTTCCTTTACAAGGTCGTTGGTGTTGTTGTCGTCGTCGTTCCGGAAATCTTGGTACGAGGTGCCCATGTCTGTTCGCAACCCAGCCGTATCAGTAGCCGCTCTGCTCGTGCTCGTCTCGCCGTTGGTGCCGCAGGAAACTGCTGCGCAGAACTCCACGAACCCATACGCGATCGTCGAAGGATGGGCAAAGCTGCCGAACGGAAGGGTGATGGGAGCAGTCGGCAAAGCGAAGGTCGACCCCGACGGACGCCATATCTGGGCAGTTGTCCGTTGCGATGCTGGACCTGAGCACTTCGGATCGGAGTGCGTTGATTCAGACCTAGATCCCGTCTTGAAGTTCGCTCCCGACGGCAACGTGGTCGAGTCCTTCGGCAGCAGAATGTTCATCTGGCCGCATGGAATAGACGTTGACTCCGACGGCAACGTGTGGGTGACTGACGCCGCGAGTGATAACAATATTCCCGCGGGCGACGATCGGGGCCATCAAGTTATCAAGTTTAGTCCAACGGGCGAAGTACTCATGACACTTGGCACGCCAGGAGAAGAGGGAGATGGTCCTAACCATTTCACTTCCCCGAGCGATGTGGCGGTTGCGTCCAACGGTGATGTGTTCATTGCGGACGGTCACAACGCAGCCGGAAACAACCGAGTGATGAAATACAACAGCCGTGGCGAGTTCCTCATGTCTTGGGGAGAAACTGGCTACGCCCCGGGACAGTTCCGCGCCCTACACGCCATCGCTTTTCATCCGGACGGCCGAGTGTTCGTGGGAGATCGCAGCAACAGCCGGATCCAGATCTTCGAC
>PAWT01000029.1 GCA_002714165.1 Acidobacteriota bacterium | reverse complement strand
TCTAGACTTGTGGGCGGGATTGAACCAACACTCTCAACAGACGGCACACTTGAATTACGTTCGGCCAGCCATCCACTACTAATGCCAGCTGTAAGAGAACGCCTTCGGAAGGCTGACCAGACCACTGTTGATAACAAATCATTGAACGAGCAAATCCCCTCCGATCCTGTCCCAGTCAACCTATTATTAATTCCACCCATCACCACCCTTGTAATAACCGGTCCGAATACGGGCGGTAAGACTGTCGCACTAAAGACGGCCGGTTTAGTTGTACTCATGGCCCAAGCAGGACTTCACGTCCCGGCCGCGACAGGTTCGCGAGTGCCTGTCTTCCGTTCGATGTTTACTGATATTGGTGACGAACAATCGATTTCAGCAAACTTAAGCACGTTTTCTTGGCACATTACGAATATTGCGGCTATGGATCGATCTCTGACCTTTCCAGCATTACTCCTTTTTGATGAGATAGGTGCTGGCACCGATCCTGCGGAAGGCGGAGCACTCGGAGCAGCAATAGTGGACCATTTTCGTCAGCGGGGCGCACAAGTCCTTACTACAACCCATTACGAAGTACTTAAATCATACGCATCCACGACTGATGGAGTGACTTGTGCTGGTTTTGGATTTGATGCGAAAACCTATGCACCAACCTACGTGCTACGTTACGGTTCTCCTGGACGAAGCCTGGCACTCGAAATTTCAGCCCGGCTAGGGTTAGCACCCTCCATTGTAGCAGCCGCAAAAACTCGCCAAACTACACTGGAAACCCAGCTGTCTAATCATTTAGAACGTCTTGAACAGGATTTACGAAGACTTGATGACGAACGCCATCATGTTGCTGAAGTACGTGATCAGCTAGTTAATACAGAAACGGGATTACGCGCTCGTGAAACCGCTCTTACCAAGCAGGAAGCCTTCATTCGTGCTGAGAAAAAACGGGGTGTTGATACAAGTGTCCGAGAAGCTAAGCGTGAAATCGACCTGACAATACGGGAATTCAAGAAGGAAATGGTCACATTAACAGAGGCTGCCTCCTCTGGGCATTTACAAGATATGACTACTGGAATTCAAGGAGCGGCACGTGTAACTGCTCGAAAAACCATAGATACTATTTCGAATCGCTTTCAAAATGACCTCCCAAACATCAAAGCCGAATCTATATCTGAGCGAAACAACACGTCAGCGCAGAGCTTCTCTGTCGGGGACCATGTCATAGTAGAAAGTATGGGGTTTGAAGGGGTCGTTACAAACGTTGCACAGGATAGCGCTGAAGTGGATATTCAGGGCAAGCGACTTCTAGCACCTCTTGGAGACCTCCGAATGATAGACCAAGGATCACAAAAGTTCTCACCTCCTGCGAAAGTGAGCGTGCAACTGCCAGAGTTGAATGAATCGTTAGCAGAACTGAATGTTATCGGTTGCACAATTGATGAAGCACTGACGAGAACCGAGGCATTCCTGGACAAAGCCTTATTAGCGGATCAATCGAACTTGAGAGTGATTCACGGACATGGTACCGGTCGGCTACGGAGAGCAATCGCTAATTTGTTAGATGATCATCGAATTGTTGAACGATATTACACAGCGCCAGCAGAAGAAGGTGGTGGTGGCGTGACAGTTGTTACACTAAAGGACTAGAGAGACTGGCTAAGGTAAATCGATCGAACTGAGTCTTTGCAACATACCATGGGACTTTTTCCGCAGAACTTCATCGACGACTTAAAGGCACAAACGGACATCGTGCGGATAGTGCAAGATTCTGTGTCATTAAAGAAGTCGGGGGCAACCTATAAGGGCTTGTGTCCGTTTCATGGTGAAAAAACACCATCCTTTCATGTCAACTCAGATAAAGGATTCTTTCATTGCTTTGGTTGCGGTGTAGGTGGTGACGTTATTAAGTTTCTAGAACTTCGAGACAAAATCACATTTCCTGATGCCGTACGGCAACTGGCCGAACGATCTGGAATGACCTTACCTGATAAGCAGGACAACGCGGACCCGGCTGCTGATGCGGAACGAGAAACTCTTTTGAAGATGCAAGAAGTCGCCGCGGAATATTTTCGTGAACATCTCGCGGATAGCTCAGGTGCACGGACCAAGCGACAGCTCGAAGAACGAGGTCTGACAGCAGAAACAATTAAAGTGATTGGATTTGGGTTCGCTCCGGGCATCCGAGACGGCCTCACAAACCGTCTAAGGGAGCAAGGATTTTCTCAATCGTCAATGTTACGAAGTGGCTTAGTTATACAAAAAGAGTCAGGGCTGCTGTACGATCGATTCCGAAATCGACTGATGATCCCAATCTGTCGTGAAGGAGGATCAATTATGGCGTTTGGTGGGCGGGCAATTGATCCTAACCAGCAACCAAAATACCTGAACTCGCCAGAAACACCAATTTATTCAAAGGGGCGAACACTGTATGGACTTCATCTATCAAAACAGGAAATTCGCAAACGGAAATATGCCGTACTAGTTGAAGGCTATTTTGATTTTGCCCAAGTGCTACAAGCTGGAATTACTCCAGCAGTCGCGACTTGCGGTACTGCCCTGACGTCTTACCAAAGCCGATTATTGCGTCGTTACACATCAAAAGTAGTGTTGAACTTCGATGCTGACACCGCAGGCCAGGCGGCCGCAGCAAGGTCTGGAGAGATGCTAATCGCAGATGGATTTCAGGTGAATATTGCAGTGCTGCCAGACCGCGAAGATCCCGATACATTTATTAGGGAGCAAGGCGCAGAACGTTACATGGAAATACTGCGCAATTCACTGCAATACTTGGAATTTATGCTAGACCGGGCAGCCGCTGATTACGACTTTACCAGTGACGATCAGCGTAGGAAATTTTTAAATCAAATGCTAAACGTCGCTAAGTCCATTCCAGATGCCGCAACTCGAGACCAGTTTGCGGACCGTCTGGCTCACAAAGCACGAGTGATGGAAGAAGTAGTGCGTCTCGAAATTCGCAAGGCGGCCGTTGCTCGACGCACTAGTGTTGAAGAGCAAGCTGTACCTTATCAACCTGCAGTCCGAACGGCGGAAAAAGGGTTAATATGGGCGATTGTGCATGAACCAGAAACGGCACTCGAAGCACTTTCCGGGCTGGATGACAGGGATGTTGAAGGTCTCGTTACGGGCGCACTGCTTCTCGGCGCTCGGTCATTTCATGGGTGGCCAGCAAAAGACGTTCCTGCAGCTTTCATGGAACGCTTAAGCCAAGAAGAGAAATCGGTCGTTTCAACGATAGTAGAGGAAACAGACGCTCCAGCTCATGCCACTGACTGCGCTCGAACCCTTAAGCGCCAAAGGTATACACGCGAAGGAGCTTTATTACAGGAAGAAATAGATAAATTACAAGAGCACGGCACAGCGGAAGACCTGGCCCAGATAGACGTACTCTGGCAACGAAAAAAAGATCTGCTGTCGCTCATCGAAACTTTAACTCCCTGAGTTCTTTAGATCAGACATAGATAGGTGAGAGAGGAGAAACCGTTGGCTATTGAAGAAAAATACGACGAAATTAGGCAGCTCATTGCAGTAGGTAAGGAAAAGGGATTTCTGCTTTATGACGAAGTGAATGAATTGCTTCCAGCTGATGTCACATCGTCCGATGAATTGGACGAATTGTTCGCCCTTTTCAATAGCGCCGGCATTGAAGTTATCGACTCAGACCAAAAAGTTCGTGAAGAAAAGCCCTTAGGCCGACCAGAATTCGGTCGAGATCAGGTTGAACTTGACCTAACTCCTGGAACACTCGACAAAACTAACGATCCGGTTCGGATGTATCTGAGGGAAATGGGGACAGTTCCACTGTTAACACGAGAAGGTGAAGTCGCAATTGCAAAGCGAATCGAGCGTGGGAAGCTGATGGTAATGAAATCAATTTCCCGTACACCTACCGTAGCAAAGCACATAATTCACATGGGAGAACAGTTGAAGCAAAATGCCGTCGGCATTAAGGACCTCGTTATATTTCATGAAGAGGAAGTGACCGATGATCGCCTTGCGAGCAAGACTCGACAAGTCCTCAAGCAAATTAACACTGTGCGCAAAGCCAGAACTAATGTAATGAAGCGCGATGCCAAGTTGAAAACAATCTTGAAACGCGACAAAACGCGCTACCGTCGCGCAAAAGGGAAATCTCTTCGGGCAAAAATTGAAATATCGCGATTAATTCGAGACATCGAATTTACTGAACCTGTAAAACAACGGATGATTGAACCAATCGTAGAATCCGCGCAGGCGGTACAACGCATCCAGCAAGAAATCGATGGCTTAGAGCGTCAGGTGAAATCCACGAGTAAACGTGGCCGACTAAAAGACGAGGATCGCAAGGCTGCCATGCGCCGCTTGCGCGAAGTTAAGATGGTAATGCGGGAAATGACGATAGAACTTGAGAGCACACCCGATCAGCTGGACCAAACACTAGGCACTATCGACCGAGGCGAAATGAATGCTGAGGTAGCAAAAAAAGAATTAGTTGAGGCTAACTTGAGACTTGTAGTATCGATCGCCAAAAAATATACGAATCGTGGCCTTCAGTTTCTCGATTTGATTCAGGAAGGTAATATTGGCTTAATGAAGGCCGTTGATAAGTTTGAATATAGACGAGGCTATAAATTCTCGACTTATGCCACATGGTGGATCCGTCAAGCAATTACGCGAGCCATCGCTGATCAAGCTAGAACAATCAGAATTCCTGTGCATATGATTGAAACAATCAATAAGCTAATTCGAACTTCGCGAGCATTAGTTCAAGAACTGGGTCGGGAGCCAAGTTCTGAAGAAATTGCTGACCGCATGGACGTGCCGGTTTCGAAAGTGCGAAAGGTACAAAAGATTGCGCAGGAACCCATTTCTCTCGAAACACCTATTGGAGAGGAAGAAGATAGCCATCTCGGAGATTTCATTGAAGATCGAAATGTTGTCTCACCTGCTGAAGCTGTCATTAATGTGAACCTCAAGGAACAGACTGATTACGTTTTAAAGTCATTAACTCCTCGAGAGGAGCGGGTTATTAAGATGCGGTTTGGTGTTGGAAGTGGTAGCGAACATACTCTCGAAGAAGTCGGTCAAAGTTTCGCAGTTACTCGGGAACGGATCCGTCAGATCGAAGCAAAGGCACTACGTAAGTTGCGTCATCCATCTCGAAGTAGAAAATTGAAGGCATTCCTAGAAGGAAGGACCTAGAAAACCATCACATACGGATACAAGTTGCCGATTGTGATGGTTAAGAGAATTCTAGGGCCCATAGCTCAGCGGTCAGAGCCACCGGCTCATAACCGGTCCGTCCCAGGTTCGAATCCTGGTGGGCCCACCATTAACAAGACAAGAACTGACGCGGTAATCAACTGCCACACAACGAGCGTGAAGGACATAATTTGATATATCCACCGCCCCAAGACCGAATCCAACTACCACAGGAGAAGCTGAACCATCTCCTGCGTGGGCAACACCACATTAATTTCAATCGATGCTACCAGATCTCGAACGTCTGATCCGTCTGCAGAGCTTGCATAACATCGTCGACGACGCTCGACGGCGTATCGCTGCGATTCCGGCACAGTTTGAGGCCTTTGAAACTAAGTTGAATAAGCTCAGGACAGCCCTCAGTGATGCAAAACAGCAGCTGGACGATAATCGGGAAGTTCGCCGCAATCTTGAGAAAGAGGTCTCAGATGCCAAGAGCCGTCTTGCTAAGTTTCAAGAACATGAAATGATCGTGAAAACGAACGAAGAGTTATGGGCCGTACAGACAGAAATCACCACAGCCAAGAGTGCCGTGCAATCCTTCGAAGAAGACCTACTGGTATCGATGCTTGAAACTGACGCCTTGACTGCCTCGGTAAATGAGGCAGAGCGCTCAATGGCGACTGCCGAAGCGGAAATTGAGGCCGAGCGGCAGACAATAGAACAGGAGCGGGCAACATCTGAGGCTACAGCAAAACAGGCGCTCGTTGCCCGTGAGTCGTTGGCTAGCGAAATCGATGCTGCCGTCTTGGCGCTATTTGATCAAATCGCCGAGAAGCGAAATGGTCTTGCAGTTGTTGAAGCCGAGAACAACTTGTGCAGTTCTTGCCACGTTCGTTTACGCCCACAAGTTTTCAACGACATCCGTTTGAATGACCGAGTAATTCAGTGCGAAAGCTGCGGTCGGATTCTTTACTTCCAGTTGGTAAACAAGTCGTTGCCCGAGGCTGGGGCCTGAGCTCGGACTGAGTAGCTGCAACGGTTCTTTATGATGTTCGTTGCCTATATCGACGGCGGATCAAGGGGAAATCCTGGTCCAGCTGGATTCGGCGTTCGGATCGAAAACCCGGACGGAACGGTCTGCGCCGAACTTAAAGGCGCACTTGGAGTCACGACTAACAATGCTGCGGAATATCGTGGTCTCATCGCCGCGTTGACCTACTTCGTGGGCGCTGGTCACCCCCACATTCTGATTAGATCTGATTCTCAGCTTTTGATTCGACAGATGACAGGCAGGTACCGGGTACGCCATCCAGTTTTGCAGCGCCTTCACGAGGAAGCGCAAACACTTTTAGAAAAACTGGAACGGGTCGACTTTGAGCACGTGCCCAGAACCTCAAATACCGAAGCCGACCGATTAGCAAATCAGGCTATGGATGAAGGCCAAGTGGCCAAAAACGTCGACCGGGCAACCTAGAATTTCGTCTATTCCGATGGTGATCATAGGGTCTGGAATCGACGCGACTGATGTTTTCCGTATCGAACGCCTCTGGAAGCGATACGGAGAGAGGTTTCTGGCAAGGGTGTTTACCCCTGGTGAGGTTACTTACTGCCAGCACCGCCGGAATCCCGTGCCCCATTTGGCGGGNAGATTTGCGGCTAAGGAGGCCGCTATGAAGGCCCTGGGTACTGGCCGCTCACAGAAGGTCCTATGGCGAGACATTGAGGTCGTACGGAGTGGCGGACCTCCGCAACTGGAATTCCATGGAGGTGCAGCGCGACGATTTGCTCAACTCGGTGCAGAGTCCTCCCTNCTGACNATCACACACTCNGATACCNTGGCACTCGCNCANGTGTTACTGGTCNGNTCCTAGAAGCAACAGGTCACCACCGTGTCGTTGGCGTACAAATTACAATTATTCCGAGGTGATATGACCGTCATGGTCACCTAGAAGACATAGCCATGGACCTTCGGTTTGAAGACTTCTCGAAAAGACAAGCGGTGGACGACGTCAGCTAAGGGGGAACTCCTTAGTCGGTAAATCCTGTGGTCTTCAACTAGGAAGTCTGATGACTGGCCAAGGCGCCCGGTGTAGTAGGCGAGCCGCCTCGACGCACAGTGGGCTCTCCCCTCATACTCTTCAAGAACTCAGAACGAAAAAATTCCGCCTTTACACCACCATCGATAATGTCCCAAGGAAGCACCTCATCCTGACTTCGGTCTCGAAAAACCCAAAATTCAGGGTCAACATCTGCTATTTCAGCAGCTCGGCGCCAATCTCCCCCGTTCTGTGAGGCAGCGTCGATGACAGGAGCAACCCGGCGATCGCCAAGTGACAGCAGCGCCTGATAGAACGACTGCCGTTCAGACTTGATATTCACATAGACATGGTCGAGGCCAGACAAAAGACCCTTGAGACGCTTTGTCCGAGACGCCACTATCGCCGGTGACGTCATTGGGAGCCACTGATAACTCGTGCCGGGTTTTGGCACAAGTGGATTCACACTACCGACGATTCGTCCCGGGCGGCCACGACGACGAGCGTACTTGAGCATCCGGTCGCGAAGCTGGACAACAAGATCGCGAATGGCCACGAGGTCTTCATCCGTTTCCGTGGGCAGACCGAGCATGAAGTAAAGCTTCAGGTTTTCAATACCACTGGAAAAGATTAGATCAGCCTTGTCGAGAATTTGAGCGTTGGTCACGACCTTGTTTATGACGCGCCGCAATCGATCAGACCCTGTCTCCGGAGCAATCGTAATCGTGCGCTCTCCACTTTGATGGAGCAGTTGTACGATCTGCGGGGTGAGATCATCTAGTCGTAACGACGCCGGGCTTACTGTGTAGTCAAGCGCAAGTAAGCGTTCGAGGATTTCTTCAATATCCGGATGATCNCACAAAGCAATCGATACCAAACCAACCCGGTTGGCGTAGGGCTTCGCTGACTCGGCCAATGAGAGTATCCGATCAGTGGAAAATGCACGTACAGGCAGGTAGTTGTAACCGGCCCAACAGAAGCGGCAGAGCTTCGCACAGCCACGGACCACCTCAATCAAGAAGCGCGAACCGAATGCCGTCTGAGGCGTGAAGACTCTGGTGCATGGCGGGTCGATGTCGTCAATAGTCCTCACAGCAGCCTTTGGAACGAACGGTGGAACCTTCGGCTCCGTGGCCTGGTAAGGTTTAACTACCCCACTATCGTCGTAACTCACCCGATACAAGGTAGGTACATAGAAACCAGGCAGGGTCGCTAAGCGTCGCAAGGCCGAACGCCGATCCGTTGCGCTGACAACCGAGACTAGGGGCGGTACTAGTGCCTCACCTTCGCCAGCAGTCACGACATCAACGAATGGGGCAAGCGGCTCAGGGTTCAAGAACGTGACGGCTCCGCCGAGAACAACAAGGGGGTGCCGGTCAGTACGCTCGCTTGCGTAGATCGGCATTCCCGCAAGACGCATCATCGTCAAGATATTCACGTAATCCCACTCAAACGACACGGTGAACGCCAGAACATCAAAGTCTGATACCGGGGTCTGGGTATCAAGTGTTAGCAACGGCGTCCGAGACGATAGCAGTGCTCGGAGCTCCTGCTTCGGTGGTAAGAAGACACGTTCACACGAAACTCCATCTTCCGCATTAAAGAGATGATGCACCGTCTGCACGCCGAGATTCGACATACCCACGTAGTAGGTATTAGGAAACGCGAGCACAACACGAAGCCGGTCTCCAACGGATCGACGACCGTGTCCCCGCTCAAGGCTGAGTAATTGCTGGGCCGCTTGACGCTGCTGCCAAAAGGACATAAGGAGTTTGAATNCAGAAACGGCGTGCAGCACGGACCACGGTGGCTGCGCAAGCACTCTTTGGAAAGAACTGGACCGCTCCGCCCTGCCCCTACTCTACCACGCAGGCTGATTCACGATAGGACGATGGAAAGGCAGCTTACCTCACGACTGTCGGCGCAAGAAGGCTGGCGTGTCGAACTCCGCTGCGTCAGGGTCACTTAGGTCAGCATCCTTCAGTTCACCATTCGCTGTCGTGGATTCTGCAGGTTGATTAATAAGTTTTTCTAACCGCTTAGCAATATTCATTTGGGTGCCGAGAGCGGCTTGGGAATCACTATGTCCTGCCAATAAAAGGTCATCGGCCACTTGTTCCGAATGGTCATCTGGATTGGACTGGGTTCTGACGGGGGTCGGTTTGGGCTCACGCGATAGCTCAGACTCCACTGACCTGGCCAGTGATAGTCTCGGCGCCTCGGCAGCCGGCTCATGACCCCCCTGCTTCAACGACGAGTAATCCTTGAGGTCGACTGGTGTCGAAGCGCGCTCCTCCGCCGCGCTCACATGCTTATCAAACCCCGTCGCTATCACGGTGATTTTAACTTGGCTTTGCATCCGCGGATCGACGACTGCGCCGAAAATAATATTGGCGTCGTCGTGCGCAGCTTGATGGATAATCGACGATGCTTCATTGACTTCACCAATGGACAGGTCGTTGCCTCCAGTGACGTTAATGATGACACCGCGCGCTCCCTCAACAGCCGCATCTTCCAACAGGGGACTGGAAATTGCCCGATTCGCTGCGGCGTTCGCTCGGCTCGCCCCTTTGCCAACTCCGGTGCCCATAATGGCCATGCCAGTCCGAGACATGATAGTTCTCACGTCAGCGAAGTCGAGGTTGATCATGCCGGGTACTAAAATTAGGTCAGAAATACCCTGAACAGCCTGGAGAAGCACATCATCAACCTTTTCGAACGCCTTACGAAAGGTCATGCTCTTCGTCAATAAGAGACGCTCATTCGGAATGGTGATTACCGAATCTACGCTGTCGCGAAGTTTGTCGAGTCCTTCATCGGCACGCGTAGCGCGCTGCTTACCCTCAAATTGAAAAGGCTTGGTGACCACAGCAACCGTCAGGCATCCAAGCTCACAGGCCAAATTGGCGATCACCGGTGCCGCTCCCGTGCCCGTACCACCCCCAAGACCCGTTGTCACGAACACCATGTCAGCACCATCAAGAGCGTCAATGAGTTCGTTTGTATTCTCTAGTGCCGCCTCTCGGCCGAGGTTCGGGTCGGCGCCCGCACCGAGTCCCTTGGTGAGTTTCACCCCTAACTGAATTTTGCTCGGCGCGCCGTTAGCTTGAAGAGCCTGGATGTCCGTGTTAGCAACAATGAAGTCGACTCCCTGCAGACCAGACTTCACCATCCTGTTAACGGCGTTACCACCACCCCCTCCGACACCTATCACCCTGATGCGAGCACCCGCTCGACTCTCATCGTCAAGCGTTAATCGCAAGGAGCTACCAGGGGTAACCCTGTTGGTATCAGTCCGGTTTGGGCGCGCATTCGTCATCTTAGGAGTCCATCCACGACGATTAACAGCTAATGAGCCACACAATAGGTGGGCTTAGTGAACTTCCCTCATACAAGATATAGATTATTGATAAGAAAAAAGGAGTGTCAAGTTCAATCTCCACCTAAGGGCGGGTGAACCGCCAGAGCCAGTCCCAATCTAAAAGAATTCCCGAAACAAACCTCGTAAGCGACCCGCGACGCGACTCAACGCGCCTGCTCCAACCAATCCTGATGGTTGAGGAAAATAGTTGCGGTGGGCATACATCACGAGTCCCACGGCCGTTGCAAACTGTGGGCTATGCGCGTGATCAGCTAGTCCGCCGATTTCACTTGGAGACCCGACCCTAACTGGAAGATCGAAGATTTGTTCCGCAATCTCGGCTGTTCCCTCAAGCACAGACGCGCCACCAGTCAGAACGATGCCTGCATTCAAGGCGTTTTCGTATCCCGCGCGCCGGATCTCGTCCCAAAGAAGATGAAAGATCTCCTCAGCACGCGGCTGCAGGATGTCAGACAGGAGCCGCCTCGCCATGACACGAGGTGGTCGCCCGCCGTGGCTAACAACGTCAATTGTCTGATCTTCTTCGACCAAGGCAGATAAGGCACAGCCGCAACGGCGTTTGATTTTCTCGGCCTCAGGAATTGGTGTCCGTAAGCCAACGGCGATATCTTGCGTAAAATGTCCGCCTCCGATCGCGACTACGCCAGTATGCCAGAGGCTTCCTCGCTCAAAGACAGCGAAGTCAGTCGTTCCTCCGCCGATGTCGACAAGTGCAACACCTAGTTGTTTTTCGTCGTTCGTTAAAACCGCCTCGCTTGCAGCGAGCTGCTCAAGCACCGTATCCAGCACCGCAACACCAGCGCGATTGACGCATCCGACGATATTCTGGGTCGATGCCGCGCTACCAGTAATAATGTGAACGTTCACTTCGAGTCGAGCGCCGGTCATGCCAATGGGTGAACTAATCTCGTCCTGGTCATCCACCACGAAATCTTGTGGAAGAACATGGAGAATCTCTCGCCCGCTTGGTAGGGATACAGCCTTAGCTGCATCAATCGCCCGACGAACATCCTCGCCAGAAATTTCTCTATTTTTTCCAGAAACCGCAACCACGCCGCGACTATTGAAACCCTTGACATGAGCACCCGAAAGCCCGAGATGCACTGAATCTATTTCCACGCCAGCTGTGAGCTCAGCAGCGTCGATCGCCTGCTTCACCGACCCCACAGCGGCTTCCAGATTCACGACAACACCGCGCTTTATACCGTGCGCCTCCACTACACCGATGCCGATGATGTCGAGTTCGCCGTCGTCCATGATCTCACCGACGATAGCGGTAATCTTCGACGTGCCGACGTCCAGGCCTACGAGATATCGATCTTTGCGAGCCACATATCCTCCGTACTATCGTTTGCGTGCGTCATAGAACAATCGGACTCAAAGACTCTGATGCCGCAGGACCGACGTAGACCCGATTTCCATACCGCAAATCCACGTAATCGATCTCAGGCACGTGTTCCAGTATCACATCTATCATTTCCAGATACTTGTGTATCCGGTCTGCAAATCGGACGTTGCCAAGATGCAAATGCACCCTGTCACCATCAAGCAGCACGACAACATTGTCAGGGTCAGCAACATCGATCTGCGAGACTCGACGCAAGAGCTCTGGCCGACGTTCGAAGTCTTCAATGAACCGGCCGTGCATTTTCTTGCGGTCCGAATCGATCACGGGCTGCCCGTGATCGAGGTGCACGAAAAGGTTATCGACAATCGGTAGATCGAAATCACCATATTGTGGTCCGTGCTCATCAATCACAACACCCTGTTCATCGATTAGATAAAGACGCTCACCGAATCGACCGACCCCGACTGGCACCTTTTCTGACACAACAATCTGGATCGTCGACGGCATCACCCGACGAAACTCCACATCTTTTGCCCATGGTGACGCCGTCAACCTATTGCGCCACTCATCGAGGTCGATTGTCAGGATGTTCTGTCCGTGCAAAAGGCTCACCAGNGCGTTGAATTCTCCCTCCGAGAATCGCGAAAGGCCCTCGACCTCAATCTTGTTGATAGCCAACATAGATGAGTGGAGCACCCAGTCCGTTGCACGGTGAAGCGCATAGCCCACGAGGACGAGCAGTATGACGGTTCGGCCGAGTCTGCGCACATGCTGCCATATCGACCGTCGTCGTGATGGTTTGATGTGTGAGCGATGGAAACGCTTGTCCGCAGGAACTCGAACCCCCATCTAGTTCCTCACCTCAAAGTGCTGGCGACCANCCATTTCACTATCTTCTCGAGTAAAGTGACCAGATTGCAGTTGTTGAACAATTTGATCGGCTACATCACCGATGGACCCCGCACCGAGAGTGATAACGAGATCCCCTGGTCGCACGAGCTGCATGACTGCCTCGGTCACATCGTCCACCGAGTCGACTAAATGCACCGCGGGCTGGCCAGCCCGCTGGACGGCCTCCGCAATTGCTGCAGCAGTCGCGCCAGGTATCGGAGCCTCACCCGCCCCATAGACTTCCGTCAGCACGACTTCATCTGCTGTCGCTAGAACCATTCCGAACTCCTCGGTTAACTGATGAGTCCGGGTGTAACGATGGGGTTGGAAGGCCACCAGCACGCGACGATCAAGGCTAGCCCGTATCGCCGTTAGCACCGCTTGAATCTCTGTCGGGTGATGACCATAGTCATCCACGACCATGACCCCACCGATTTCCCCTCGAAATTGAAATCGGCGCTCTACGCCTTGAAACTCTGCCAAAGCATCTGCGATGCGTTCAAAGGTCACGCCGGCTTCCAAACCAACGCAAACCGCGGCCAACGCATTCTGGAGGTTGTGCTGACCCGGAACCTGTAAATGCAATGGACCCAACAACTCCATCAGTTTCTTACCGGCCCTGCGAACACGCACCTCACAGGACACCCCAAAGGGTCGCAGTTGCACTTCACTACCGAGAATATCAATAGGCTGTTTTTCGTCTAGGCCGTATCTCAGCACCCGCCTTGTCATTTGACACAGCAAGGGACGTAGGCCCTCGTCGTCAACGCATCCAACAATAGAACCGTAAAACGGAACAGCGTTACCAAACTCGACGAACGCATCACATAGCTTCTCAAAGGTGCCGTAATGCTCAAGATGCTCGCGGTCGACGTTTGTGATCACAGCTATCTCCGGCGTCAAACGGAGAAACGAACGATCGCTTTCGTCGGCTTCCGCCACCATATACTTGCCTTGTCCCCGCCGTGCATTGCTGCCAAACGCATTCAGTCGGCCGCCTATCACCACCGTTGGATCAAGTTCGCCACCTTCCAGTACCAACGCAATCATTGAGGTCGTCGAGGTTTTCCCGTGTGACCCGGCCACGGCAATACCGGAGCGTAGCCGCATCAGTTCAGCTAGCATCTCTGCGCGCGGAATAACCGATATGTTCCGACGACGCGCCTCGGCAACCTCGGTGTTGTCGTCAGTGACGGCCGAGGAGACAACCACTACATCGGCCTCGGATACCAGTTGTGGGTCGTGACCAATGTGCACAGCAACACCCAGGGTTACGAGTTGATCAGTAACTGCTGAGCGCTTTAAATCCGACCCGCTCACGACGTAACCGAGATTCGCCAAGAGCTCGGCGATGCCACACATACCGGAACCGCCAATGCCGACAAAATGGATTCGTCTCGTACACCCCAACATTTGCTTAGTCCAGACTCTCTAATCCGCCACCACACCTTCGAAGATGCTCACTGGTGCCAGCGCGTCTCATCCTGGCACTCACGACGCCACCAACCGAAGGGCGCGTTCGATAATGACTTGTGCAGCCTCTGGGCGCGCAAACCCTTGCATGGCCTTGGCCATCAGGGTTCGGCGCGACGGGTCGGCAACGAGTGCGCCAACCCGCTGGGCTACCGTCGTTGGTAAATCGTCCTGCAGTAGCACTTCGGCACCGCCAGCGTCTGCGATCACTTCCGCGTTCCGGCGCTGGTGATCGTCGGTAGCTGTGGCAAGCGGCACCAAGATGCTCGCGCGACCTACTGCCGCGAGTTCCGCGAGCGTTGTCGCACCCGCACGACAGAGAACAATCTCCGAGGCGTACATCTCCGGAGCGATAGGCTCGAGAAAAGACGTCACCCGTGCTTCGATTCCAGCTGTGTCGTAGGCTTCTTGCACAGGGTCGACATCTCGAGGCCCAGCTTGGTGGGTAATAATCAGCCGTGGGCGAATTGCCGCGAGCGCCGGTGCAGCGCTCATCATCGCCTCGTTGATCTTTTGTGCGCCCTGAGACCCACCCACGACGAGTAGTCGACAGCTGTCGGACGGCGTGTCGGTCTGGACCATCGGGTCCAAGAACTCCGGACGCACGGGGTTGCCACTCACGAAGCCTTTGCGACCGAAAAATATGAGCGTGCTCTCGAACGAAACGGCTGCAGACCGTACGAGCGGTGCAAGTAGACGATTCGTCAACCCTGGCACAGCATTTTGCTCCAAAAGCATGGTTGGAACACCTCGCAGTGCGGCCACCAACACGAGTGGGCCCGAACTGTATCCTCCAACGCCTACCACAAGGTCTGGCTTGCAACGGGAAACTACGCGCCACGCATCCCAAGCGCTCAGGGGAAGTAGCATTGCGGCGTATACCGTCTCCAGCCAGGTTCTGCCCTTGAAACCCGAACTGCGGATAAACTCGACCTTGAATCCCGCCCGGGGCACTGCCTTCGCTTCTAATCCCCGTGAAGTGCCCACGAATACCACCGATGCTTCTGGACGTTGGCGAAGCAGTTCCCTGCCGACTGCGATGCCAGGAAATACGTGGCCTCCAGTCCCTCCACCAGCAATCACCACACTGAGGTCGACCATCTTGGACATCCTCGCGTCCCACTGGTCCGTCTGACCCATCCATCCTCACCCCTCCGCCGACGCGTGCTGTGACACGTTGAGTAGGACACCCATCCCCACCAGACTACAGAGGAGTGACGAACCACCCGAGCTCACAAACGGCAGTGGGATTCCCGTGGTGGGCAGCAGACTAAGCACCACACTGATGTTCATGAAGGCTTGAAGCGTCAACATCGTAGTGAGGCCTATCGCTATAAATGCACCGAATCGATCAGGGGCGCGGAGTGCGATCCGGGCTCCTCGCCAGGCAACAACACAAAAGCAAAGCAGCACTGCTGTCGCTCCAATTAGGCCGGTCTCNTCCGCAATNACCGCATANATGAAGTCCGTGTGGGGNTCNGGNAGAAAACCTAACTGCTGCACGCCAGCACCCCTCCCTACNCCCCAGATNCCGCCNGTCCCAACGGCAATCAGAGACTGGACCACCTGCCACCCATCACCCAGCGGGTCTTTCCACGGATCAAAAAAAGTTATCAAGCGTCTCCATCGCTCCGGTGAAAAATAAGCGACGACAGCGAACACCGGAAGGATGACCAGCCCACCTCCAAGTAGATACCGATAACTGAGGCCAGCGGTGAAAGTCATGACCCCAACAATTGCGATGATGGATACTGCGGTGCCGAAGTCAGGTTCCAGCAGTATTAGTCCGCTTACGGTCGCTACAACGATTGCTATTGGTGCGAGCGCGTAGCCGATGTCATTAATACGATTCATCCGACGTTCGAGAATCGCAGCCGAGAATAGAATCACTACCAGCTTCGCAAACTCTGANGGTTGGATGCCAATTCCTCCAGCTAACCAAAGCCACCTTCGTGCGCCGTTGATCTCCCTCGAGAACAACACGACNACCAAGAGCACNGTAATNCTGACTAGCGCAGTCCAAATGACGACCGGCTGGCGATAATTCCTGTAGTCCAGATGCATCAGAATCCAGAGGCCAAAGAGTCCAACGACCGCTACGCTCAACTGTTTCCAAAGGTAATACTCCGCGTTCTGGGACTGCTCAGCGGCAAGCGCAGATGATGCGACATAGACCATTACGACACTCACGCAAACCAAGAGAAAAGCCGCCAGAAAAAGCACCTTGTCTGACTTTAGTTTTAGCGCCATAGTTACAGTTTCCCGCTCGCCCGACCGAACCCTAAAGGTTTAGCCAGGTCAGCCCGAAACATGGGTGGCGGCCGTCCGTGAGCAGTGAGTAGTCATCAGCTAGACTTGGGGACCGAGACACCGGCCTCGTAGACCGGGGCGGCCTACGTTCCCAGCAGCCAGTTCTCCACCGCCGCAAGCCAACTGATGACTACTCACTGCTCACCGATTTCCGTCACGCTTCCCGCTAAACGCTCTACTTCTTCCTTAAAACACCGGCCCCGTTCCGCGTAGTCCTGGAACATGTCAAAACTGGCACACGCTGGGGCCAACAGCACCGTGCCACGCGGTGATGCCAGCGTGAACCCCATCCTCACCGCCTCAGCAAGAGAGTCAGCTTCGTGCACTGGCACGCTGCCGCCGAGCACCTCAACGATCTGCGGCCTCGCCTCACCGATGGCCACCAGCGCCTTCGCTCGCTGAACCAACCCGTCCTGCAAAACCCTCCAGTCACCGCCCTTAAACCGCCCACCGACTATGGGCACCAAGCCTGGACCAAGGCTTTCAATAGCGTGTCGTGCGGCGGCGAGATTTGTGGCTTTTGAATCATTAATAAACTGGACACCCCCGATCCGGCGCACTGGCTCCAGTGTGTGCTCAAGACCTTCGAATGCCGCCACCGCGCGTGTCATCGCTTCAGGTGTCGCGCCGACGATGACTCCTATGGCAACGGCCGCGAGGACATCCTGCAAAAGATGCCGGCCGATGAGCTGGACTGCGGAGCGGGGTACTAGGGGCACGGACCCTGATGGCATCCGGCGTGCGATAACGTCATCGACCAACGTGATGCCGTCAGGAATCGATGTGTCCAGGGCGAACGGCAAACGCTGGGCATCACTCCCGTCAACCATTGCGAGCACCTGCGGATCATCAGCATTAACCACGAGCCAGTCCGCGTCTCCTTGATTGGCCAGAATCTTCGCTTTAGCGGAGGTGTATCGCTCTAACGTCCCGTGGCGATCCAAGTGATCAGGAGAGACATTGAGAACGACAGCAATCCAAGGATGAAACTGCTCCGTCAGTTCCAATTGAAAACTGCTAGTCTCCACAACGTGAATCACGTCAGGTGTCGACTGTGCCACTTGGGCACTTAGCGCCGGGCCGACGTTTCCACCGACCAGAGTTGAGAATCCTGCGGCATCAAGAANCCGGCCTGCAAGCAAGCTCGTAGTCGATTTACCCTTGGTCCCAGTCACCGCCACCACTCGTCCACGCAGCCATCGAGACGCCAACTCCAGCTCACCAATAACCGGAATGCCAGATTCACGTGCTGTCCGAACCGCTGACTGCTCCGGTGACACCCCTGGGCTCAGGACCACAAGGTCGGCACCGAGGAACGTTTGGCTCCGATGCTCGCCGAGTTCAAACGTCACCCGTTTCGACCACTGGCCAAGTTCCTGGTTCACCGTGGTGCATATGTCCGTTACCACAACTTCGGCGCCTCGCTCAGAGAGGAGCTCAGCCGCCGCTAATCCGCTACGTGCGGCGCCGACAACGATTACTCGGCGCCCCTCAACCGTGAACTCCGTGTTGGCTTCTGACTGCACCATTTCAACCATGTGTATCTCGCCTAACGAAGCTTCAGTGTCGTTAGGGTAAACAGCGCAAATATCACCGCTACGATGAGAGACCGTCCGATGATCTTCGGTTCACTCCATCCACTGAGTTCAAAGTGATGATGGAGCGGCGCCATCTTAAAGACTCGACGTCCGGTCATACGAAACACGGCCACCTGGATAATCACTGAAGCCGCTTCGAGGACAAAAATCCCGCCGACCAGAGGCAGGAGAAGCTCTTGCTTGATCAACACGGCAACGGTACCGAGCGCGCCGCCAAGCGCTAAGGAGCCGACGTCACCCATGAATATGTCGGCTGGATAAGAGTTGTACCAGAGGAANCCNAGGCTNGCCCCGACCAGTGAACCGCAAAANATCGTNAANTCAGCNGTNGGTGNAAATCCAACNAGCAGAAGATATTCNGCNAGCACGCGATGGCCAGTGACATAGGCCAACCCAGTGAACACAGCTGCCGCCACCGTAAAGGTGCCGATCGCTAAACCGTCTAGACCATCAGTAAGGTTGACAGCATTAGATGAGCCAACAAGGACCAGGACAACGAACGGCACATACAACCAGCCGAGGTTAGGAACGAAGTCCTTAAAGAACGGAAAGATTAAGTTCGTGTTGTAAACACCCTCGTCGGTCAAAGCCAGTAGGGCCATGCCCACCCCCACGGCGATGGCAATCTGGGCCACGAACTTGTAGCGAGGGCGTAGTCCATGATGCGACTGTCGGCTGATCTTGAGGTAGTCATCAACAAACCCAACCGCACCGAATGCAATCGTCGATAGGACAGCAATCCAGATGTACGGGTTCGTGAGGTCGGCCCACAGTAATGTCGGCGTGAGTGCTGCAGTAAGGATTAACAATCCACCCATCGTTGGCGTACCAGCCTTTGGCTGGTGCGCTGCTGGTCCTTCCGCTCGGATGATTTGGCCGATCTGTGCCTCGCGGAGTTTTCGGATCATCCACGGACCCAACAGAAGACTGATCGCCAACGCGGTGAGACTCGCAATGGCGGTCCGAAATGTGATGTAGCGCGTCACATTGAGAACCGATAACTCAGTGTGGAACGGGTACAGTAGGTGATACAGCATCACGCCAGCTCCGATTTCAAATACTCGACGATTAGGTCGGTCTGCACGCCACGGGAACCTTTGACGAGTACGAGATCGCTCGTCTGCAGTAATGACGCAGTCAACGGGCCGGCCTCGTCGCTAGTGGTGACGTGGTGAACCTGTGCCGAGTCGAGGCCCCCGTCGACCGCACCGTCCGCTAAGGCGACCGCATCCGGGCCACCCACTGACACCAACAGATCAAGTCCGCATTTGGCAACCATGAGGCCGCTGTGCCGGTGGAGTTCCCGACCGCGCGAACCCAACTCACGCATTTCGCCGAGCACAGCCACCCGTCGGCCGTCGGCCTTTTCAGTGTTCAAGATTTCCAGCGCAACCGTGAGAGCCGATGGACTCGAATTGTATGAGTCATCGACAACGACAATGCCGTTCCGCAGCCTGAACACCTCGCCNCGATGCACAAACGGTTTCAGTGCGCTCGCCTCAGCCGNGATCGTNTGGAGTGGNATCTGGAACTGTAACGCGACAGTGACCGCTGCTANCACATTCGCAAATTGTCCGAGCCCAAGGAGCGGCACNCGNAGCGGCAACGATGCTTCGCTGGTGGCGATGGTGGCCTCAATACCGCTAAGACCCCGATCGCGTACATCGCCCGCCTTAACATCAGCTGGTGCGTGAATTCCAAACGTGACNACCTGTCCGGGAAACTGTCGAGCGCGCGACATCACATGCGCGTCGTCGGCATTCGCAATCAATAAACTGTCGGGTGTTGCCCCTTCCATGATCTCGGCCTTGGCGTCGGCAACCCTCTCGACTGAGCCGAGTAACCCCACATGTGCGTCCCCAACATTAGTCCACACCCGAACGTCAGGCTTTGCGATGGCTACTAGACGTGCGATCTCGCCAACGTGGTTCATGCCAAGTTCCACGACGGCGAGTTCCGGCCNNGCCANNANGGCCAAAAGNGATAGNGGAAGCCCAATATGGTTATTCCNGTTACCCTGATTTCGAACAACTCGATAACGGGTCTGAAGCATCGCTGCCACGATCTCTTTGGTTGATGTCTTACCTGTGCTACCGGTGATCGCGATGACACGCGCCCCCGACCCACTCCGGACATGCTGAGCCAAAGCCTGCAACGCTCCGACAGTGTCCTGTACGATGATGACGACAGCGGTCACCGAAGTCGGCACCGCTCTGCGATCACTCACCACCACACCTCGAGCTCCGCAATCGAGCGCTCCTGTCACAAAGTCATGACCATCAAACCGTTCGCCACGAATCGCAAAAAATAAATCACCAGCGGCTAGGGTGCGTGTGTCGATAGAGACTGGCCCAAACCGCTCATCTTGCTCACCCGAAACCAGCGTCCCCCCGACAACACTAGCGATCTCCTCTGCCGTCAATTGCCAAGGTGGCTGCTTCGGCACGGGTCCCTTCACAACACGCGCGCACTACTCCGCCGCTTCGTCAGTGCTGCACGAGCCACGGCAGCATCGTTGAACGGCACGGTCTCACCAGCGATAACCTGATAANTTTCGTGACCCTTACCCGCAATGATCACAACGTCGCCTCTGCGCGCCTGCCCAACGGCGTGGCTAATAGCTGCAGCTCTATCGATAATTGTCACAAATGGTGTTTCCTGTCCTACATCCCGAACAGAGGCGCGATCTCCCTGTTGGCCGGCGGGCCCCGTCTCTATGCCGGCAACGGTGTCCTCAATAATCGCTGCCGGATCCTCTGAACGCGGATTGTCCGAGGTCACAACCACGAGATCGCTCAAGCGGGCCGCNACGGCTCCCATAAGGGGACGCTTGGAGCGGTCACGGTCACCACCGCATCCGAACACCGTAATTAATCTTCCTGGCACCAATGGCCGTGCGGACTCCAACAGCAACCTCAGTGCGTCGTCCGTGTGAGCAAAGTCGATCACTACCGCGACTTCATCGGTCGCATCCGACACGATTTCGAACCGACCTGGCACGGCCGTCACCGCCGCGATGCCCGTTTCGATCGCACTAAACGACACATCGAGCGCCACAGCTGTGGCCACTGCTGCAAGGATGTTGTAGACGTTCGCTTGTCCGATAAGCGCTGATCGCACCCGTATTTCACCTCGTGGCGTTCGCACATCGAATCGTAATCCTGTTAGAGACCCCTCGACCGAGCTGCAGGTCACGTCAGCTGCGCTCCGAAGGGCGTAGGTGACCGGTCGCTCAACGGAATCCACTAAGGTGGCTCCGCGGGGATCGTCGATGTTAAGAATCGACGGCTGCCCATGTGGTAGTAACTCAAACAACCTGCATTTCGCCTCAAAGTAGCGATTCATATTTCCGTGAAAATCCAAGTGGTCGCGCGTGAGATTGGTGAAAACCGCCGTCGTAAAGCGGGTGTGAGTTACTCGGTGCAGAGCGAGTGCGTGTGATGACACCTCCATGACACACGCACCGATACTGTTTTCAACCATCTCCCTGAGCATCTGCTGAACTTCGCTAGCTTCAGGTGTGGTCAGTGATGCTACCTGGTGAGTCGAGCCGAACTGGTGACCGATCGTCCCCATGCGGCCGCACTGCACACCTGCTGATTCAAAAATGCTTTGAATCAAGCACGCGGTGGTCGTCTTCCCGTTAGTGCCTGTGATGCCGATGACCGGGAGTTCCTGGCTCGGATGCCCAAAGAACTCAACGGACAGTGCCGCCAGCGCTTGTCTGGCGTCCTGTACGCGCACCCACGGCAGGTTGATTCCTGGGGTCGCCGGTGAAGCTGAAACGATGCACACCGCACCCTGCTGTTCGGCCTCACCCGCGAACGTCGTTCCATCAGATTGCTGTCCACGAAGCCCAACGAAAACAGCTCCAGGTAACATTTGCTTTGAGCCGTACGCGATAGATGTAACGGGGCGCGCTAGAACATCTCCGTGGCCGTCCTCAGTCGTCAACTCCTCGCCCAGCAGCGTGCTCGTCCGTGAGAGCAGTTCACCTAGGGTCATGGGTGCGACTCGCTGGATTCCACGGCCCTCATCTGCCGTGTCCCCTGAAGCACGCCTTCCTCACCACGTTCGATAGCACTACCCGCACTAGGCCGCTGAGCAAAGACGACCCCGTCGCCCTGCACCTTCACAAATAAGCCTAGCTGCGTAAGCGTTCGTGTTGCTCTACGTAGACCCATGCCGGACAAGTCGGGCATTCTAAGTGACTCAGAGTCGACAGCCGCGACCGGGGCGTATGCGGGAGCTGGCAACGGCGTGGTCGGCACACCCGGCAAGGAATCACCTCGGCGCCTGGCGAAGATTCGAGAAACGGGCTCCGTTGTAGGAGAGACACCGCTGTCCCGAAGGGCAATTTCGGCAATGCGCTTAAAGACCGGAGCTGCGACTGCCCCTCCCGTGTCTGTCGCCACGCCGGGGGAATCGACCAGGACCAAGATCGTGAAAACCGGGTCGCGGGACGGGACAAACCCAATAAACGATGCTCTGTGCTCCGTCGCGGAGTATGCCCCACCAATGTATTTCCTGGCGGTTCCCGTCTTTCCGGCCACGGTGTAGCCAGGAATTGCAGCGTTTCTTCCGGTCCCTCGCTTGACAACTTCCTCCATGATGTTCGTCAGTATCATGGCGGTTGTGTGAGTGACGGCCCGCTGGGTCGAGTGAGGCAACAACTCGACCCGGTCACCGTTTTGCCGGGTCGCTCGCACCAGCCGGGGCCGAACGAGCACGCCACCATTAGCAATAGCGTTGACCGCAGTCGCTAGCTGGAGCGGAGTCGCACTGAGGTAATAGCCGATGGAGAACGAGGCGATGTTAACGGGTTTCCAGTCCTTAGGGGGATGCAGTAAGCCGACACTTTCGCCAGGAAACTCTGTCGGGACTGTCCACTTCTCGGGTCCATCATCCCCCTCGCCAGGGATAAAACCAGAAGTCTCGGTTGACACCCTCTGGCCGAAGCCAAATCGCTTCGCGTATTCGTAGAGTATGTCCGGCCCAAGGTGCTCGGCGATCTGGACAGCACCGACGTTACTCGATTTGACGACGATGTCCATAACCGACAGGCTGCCGTCGTAACGAGTGTAGTCATCAATTTTGTGCCCACCCCAATTATCGCGACTGATACTCCCAGCACTAACATCGAACTGGTCGTCCAACTGAACGACCTCTTGCTCCAGTGCCGCAGCAATAGGCACCAGCTTGAATATTGACCCAGGCTCGTAAGTATCTTGCGTGGCGCGATTGCGCCGATGACCCTTTTCCGGTGCCAATTTTTTCTTATTCAGGTCAAAGGTAGGTTCGTTGGCGAGCGCCAGCACGTCGCCGGTGGAGGATTCGAGAATGATGACCGTGCCGCCATCCGCTTTGTGCTCGTTAACCGCGACACGCAATTCGCGCTCCGCAATGTATTGGAGGTGACTGTCGATCGTTAGTTCGAGCGTGATGCCAGGCGTGGAGGGACGCTCCAGCTGCCAATTGAAGACACGCCCACGCACATCAACCATATCGAGGGTTTGGCCATCCTGTCCTCGAACGATCCCGTCATAGGTAGCTTCAACACCCTCTATACCTATGTTGTCGGTCCCGACCCAACCCAAGACGTGCGCGAGCAATCGACCGTTCGGATACTGCCGTAGAGGCTCCCTTTCAAATCCGACACCTGGCAGTGGCGGGTCTAGCGCCTTGACTGCCGCCACCT
>PAWT01000028.1 GCA_002714165.1 Acidobacteriota bacterium | reverse complement strand
TCCATATTGCGACCCCAAGCAGGATTCGCCAGCCCTTCTTCGTAGACTGAAATACCTTCAGTCAGCCAGCGCGGCACACGGTTACGAGACATCTGCAAGGTAATAACGTGTGCCATCTCGTGCCACAGAGTCGCTTGCCAGTTAAAGGTGCCGGGGGGGCGGGCGCGCGGTGAATCCATCGTAACAACCCGTCCGAAGCAAGCCCCGAGCGCACCGATCATTCCAGGAAGCCCCAAATTACGTACAGCGAAATCATCGTGACGAGGAAATACTTCAATCAGAATTGGCCCGTTTATCTCAACACCGTAACGGCCGCCAAGCGTCTCAAGCGCCTGAGAAGCGAGAGACACAACGTAATCACCCAGTATGGGGGACTCGCTTGGATGAAGACGGACAACTAAATCACCCTTTCGAATCGTCTCAAACTCGTCTAACGCATCCAACATTTGTAGCAAGTTGAAAGTAACGATATTGAAAGGATCGGTTTCGAACGATTGATCGAGCTGCTCCCGAGCACCCACCTCATCGCCCGTGCGAAGCAAATGCATACCCAATTCAGCCTGAGCGAGCGGGCTGCCAGGCGATAAATCCAGCGACTTCTGAACTAATGCAACCGCTTCGTCAAACCGGTAATGACTCGCCGCCTGAGCCCCTGTCACACGGTAGACCTCGCCGTAATGAGGATTGAGCGCAAGAACACCAGCGACTTCAGTTTCAAAATCTGTAATCCGGTCTTCGATATAAGCAATGGCAGCACGTAGAGACCGCGCTTCAAAACTATTCGCGTTAATGCTGAGCGCTTGCTTAATCATCAAAGCCGCGTCGTCGTAACGCCGTTCCTGAAGAGCTAACTCGGCTAGGAGTAGGTGGGCCGCCTCCGACGACTCGTCCAGTTCAATTGCACGGCGGGCCATTTCGGCTGCATCAGATGGATTTTCACTCACCAACGTGCGTCCGAGTCCAATATGTGCAGGTACCCACTCAGGGTCAGCGGTCAGGGCCGTTCGAAATGAGCGAACCGCATCTTCGATGTTATATTTTTCTAGAAACAATTCGCCCCAAGCAGTATTGATAGCTGGGTCTTGGGGAGCTACCGCTGCGGCGCGCCTATAAAAATCATTCGCCTCACGGAACCGGCCAAGAGCACGTGCGGCTTCGGCTACCCGAAGTAATTCCACATCGACCCGACGCCTTGCCCCTGTGTTTATGATCGGAGCTAGAGTATCTAAAGCCTCAGCAGGCCGACCAAGGCGCGTCAGCAGGAGCCCAAGTTCAAGAGCCGCTTCGCCAGTCGAATCGATCCTAATTGCCGGAAGGAAAAGCCGCTCCGCTTCAGCGTAGTTCCCCTGCCTCGCAGCAATCAGACCGAACACTGCGGCCGCCGTGGAATCGTTTGAGCCCCGAGCAATTGCGAGACGTCGTGCCTCAGCAACATCACCCAGTGCCAGTGCACGCTTAGCAGCACGTAGAAAATCGTGCCGTTCGGACACTTCACTAACTGCAACTGGTTGTACGCCTGAGCTTTGTGTTGATGCGCTAAGCGGACTACCCAACCAGACTGCAGTTATGCAGGTAAGGACGAAGAGGAGTGCTCGAGACGGCCGCGACGCCCCGCCACGGCGCAACCCTTGATCCAGCAGAACCATGCTACGAATGGCACGATTATACCCCCGAGTTTGAGTCAGCCCTAGTGGCACTCACCTTCGTACTCGCAGTAATCCTGGCTAATTCGACAAAGCAGAACAGGAGAGGAACTTATCTAGAAAAATGCAACCGACTGATGGGATGGAATCTCAAAGCGATTACGGCAGCGTGTACAGACAACATAATCATCGACGCGCACCATATAGTCTCGCAATTTCCCAAACAATGCCCGGTCACGCTCGTCAGCGCCACGAGGTGGACGTTCTTTCTTTACGCGCCTAATCCAGCGAATCTTATACTCTCCACGATGACGACACATAGGACAGCCATAAGTTGTAGGCTTTAGTTCCTGATTTTCGTTAAAGAATTCCCGTTCGTTAAGCGCCATCTCGGGACCGTGACCCTGTTACAGAATTTGAACCTGTTGCAATGGCGAACCGTCGTGACGCTAGTCAATCCTTGACGAACATCACGAGCGACCAAATACGAGGGAAGTTGACCTTCTCAACCGATACAGGACAAAGCCCTGCTTGCACCAGCAACGCTCGAAGATCAAGATCAGCCTTGAAACCCAGGTGGACCGTAAGCGGAGACAATATCCGTTCGATCCGAGCGAGAAACTTCCGTTCGCTGAGAAAATGGTTCAAAACAATGATCCGTCCTCCCTTCCGGCACACGCGATACATTTCCTGCACCACTGATACCGGATCAGACACGACGCTAATCACGTAAGGAGCATAAACTAGATCGAACGATTCATCAGGGAACTGAAGTTTTGTGGCATCCATTTGCTTTAGACGTACGTTCCGCACCCCGTGCCGTTCTAGCCGACGTTGCGCACCCTCAAGCATTGACACGGACAGGTCGATTCCTGTGACCTTGCAATCGTCGGGGTACAGCACCGCATTTATCCCAGTACCAACCCCAACCTCAAGCACCTCGTCACCCGCCTGGATGGCCAAACGCTTGATAGCCTTTAAGCGACCAGGGTGCAGTGCTGGACCAAACATCACATCAACGATTGGCCATTTACCCAAGTAGACCGACGAAATCCGTTCGTAGACCTTATGAACGAAGCTGGTTTCTACAGACACCGTCGAAAGCGCCCGCGTACCCACATCGGACGACACCATAATGTCATTGTCCGATACCGATTCTTGGTCAAACAGAGATACCAAAACCCTCCCTCACCTCGGCACGCGCTCTATGCGTGCGAACGAACCACGACTATATCTTGGCGGTGAATACAGAGCAAGGCAACNGCCAAGCGANGATAGTTCCCGATCGCCTCCTCCCATAGATAATNTNANGGCCTTGTNGNGNTCNTCAGTCAAGTTCGNAAAGNNCGCAACTNTNTTCTGAACCATATTCGTNATAACTTATTCACAAATAAGATCTTTGGTCNAATGACACGTTTGACACC
Organism: Acidobacteriota bacterium; assembly: GCA_002714165.1. Taxonomy (GTDB): domain Bacteria; phylum Acidobacteriota; class Vicinamibacteria; order Vicinamibacterales; family UBA823; genus UBA11600. Next base: position 27,791 of record PAWT01000028.1, on the reverse strand, counting down.
CTGTCGGNGCACCGGTATAGTTTTTCGGTTGACCGGNACAGGATTGANNCCANNCGTCTTTCCGAGNTGCNGCNGTTANCTGCCACGGNGCTGAANCTCNGGTCGGATGNNTAACNATGACNGANTCTAANTCNTCTTCCGAAAACAGCGAAGACAGCCNCCNTGANCAACCCTCTTCTTCCTCATTNGANGCNGCGAGCAACCNTNCTACNCACAGNNCNAANNCTNCTNCGCTTNTCAANCGCNTAATACAAGANGTNGTNACCTGGTTNAAAACCTTGGCATCGGCAGCNGTTTACGCNACNCTAATCGTAACNTTCGGTTTCCAAGTGGCACGTGTCGAAGGCCAAAGTATGGCGCCNACNCTGATCGATCAGGANCGACTNATCGTCAATAAGCTCATCTACCGACTTGNTGAGCCCCNACGTAGCGACATCGTCATGCTCTATTATCCGATCGACCCCGACAAGTCATTCGTAAAACGAGTCATNGCCGAAGAGGGTGATACTTTCCGNATTGAGAACGGACTCGTCTTNGTGAACGACGTGCCTGTACGAGACGACTACGTANCTCAAGGATTTAGNAGCTACGAAGACTACGGGGAGCAGGTNGTGCCGCAAGGCTATTACTTTGTAATGGGCGACCACAGGAACAACAGCTCCGATAGCCGACATTGGGGAATGGTTCCGAAAAAATACATCATCGGTAAAGTTCAGGTTCGATGGTGGCCAATCCCCACCGCCCGAGTATTTTAATCGCCTAGGGATTCCACGTAGAGCATCTCGATCACTTTGTTCCAGCGCTCTTCCACCACACGACGACGCACTTTCATTGTCGGCGTGAGTTCACCGCCCGCAATTGAGAACTCGGCAGGTAGAAGCTTAAACCGCCTAACCTGCTCAAATCCGGCCAGGGTAACGTTCACCTCGTCTACCACTTCCTGGTATAGCGACTGGACGTCAGCCCGTTCCACAAGATCCTCAATCGGGATAAAACTCGCTCCGTCTCGGAGGACGAGTTCCTCAAGCTGTGCTCGATCTGGAATTAAAAGTACGGCGATAAAACGACGTCGATCGCCAAGTAGTAACGCTTCAGCGACGAGTGGACTCATTTTAAAACGTGCCTCAATTGGCTGTGGCGCAACGTTCTTTCCATTGGAAGTAACAAGAATGTCCTTCTTACGGTCAGTAATAGTCACGTAACCATCGTCGTCGATATTGCCGATGTCCCCTGTGTGAAACCAACCATCGCGAATCACCTCAGCGGTCGCATCAGGCTTCCCGTAGTAGCCCTGCATCACGTTCGGCCCACGAGCTAGCAGCTCACCGTCTGGCGCGACTTTAAGGTCAACCCCAGGTATCGCCTTGCCAACAGTGCCAATCCGCACAGCCTCCGGTGGATTAAGAGTCAATACCGGAGCCGTCTCCGTTAACCCATAGCCTTCAACGATTGGCATTCCAATTGCGCAAAAAAACTCAGCCGTAGATATCCCTAATGGCGCTCCCCCTGAAACAATTAACCTAAGCCGGCCACCAGTGCGAGCACGAATCTTTCGAAAAACCATTCGGTCAGCGAGTAGGTTTTGGAACCGTATATACCAAGGCACAGACTGGTTTGCGAACTGTCGTGAAGCACAGCTCCAGCCANCACTGACCGCCCACCCGAAGATTTTCCGGCGCATGGCTGGCGCCTGAGCCACTGATTCGAGGACCCTAGCCTGCACCTTCTCGTAGACTCTCGGGACACCAGTCATGATGGTCGGTTTGATCATCCGCAGATCACGGGCGATTGTTTCGAGTGACTCAGCAAATGCCACCGTGACACCCTCACAGAGATATGCATACACCACGGTACGCTCAAGCGAATGACTCAAAGGCAAGAACGACAGCGCAACGTCGTCAGACTTCATCGAAATCACCTGACGTGATGCCCGAACATTTGACAGGATGTTTACGTGGGTAAGCATTACACCCTTAGATCGCCCAGTTGTACCAGACGTGTAAATAATGGTTGCAATGTCGTTTGGACTAACGCTATTTACAGTCTCACGATAACGCTGCGGAAGATCTTCCTCAGTAAGCAACCGTCGCCGGCCACGATCGGCGACATCACACAATCCCATCTCACAAGATTCATCACGAGAAGCTTCATCGCTTTGGCGATCAATCACCGCCACGATTTCCAACTGAGGTAATGTTTGCGACACACTCCGAACCTTGGCAGCCTCAGCCTCACCCGCAACAATGGCAAACCGCACCTGCGCATCGTTAAGGATTTCAAATATCTGCTCGCTTGCAAGAGTCGGATAGAGAGGCACTGTGACCGCCCCGGCAGAAAGAATGGCGAGGTCTGCGATGACCCACTCAGGGCGAGTATCCGAGATAAGCGCAACACGGTCACCAGGTTGGACGCCGAGAGCACTCAAACCCAAGCTAATGACACGAATTTCATCAAAGATTTCTTGACTGGAAAAGTCATCAGCTCCAGTAGCACGACAGCGCTGAAATAAGACTGACTTTGAAAGTCGATCGGATATGTGAAACGGTAAGGAAGCTAACGTCTTAACTTCAGAATCCATCAGACCACTAAGTCCCAAGGGAGTAATGAGCTTTAGTATCCTACCGCCAGCTCATTCTGATCGCCGATAGGAACCCGAACGCCCACCAGTCTTCTCGATTAAACGAATTTCACCGATGACCATCTCGCGATCGATTGCCTTAACCATATCGTAGACAGTCAGCGCTGCTGAAGTTACAGCCATCAAAGCCTCCATTTCGACACCCGTGCGCGCCTCAGTGCGAACTGTGGCTGTGATTTCGTAGCCACCTGCAGTCGGTGCGAGTTGTACATCGACGTGAGATAGCGGCAAGGGATGGCAGAGTGGAATTAAATCCGATGTCCGTTTGGCTGCCATAATGCCAGCTAGCCGTGCTGCCTGTAGCGGATCACCTTTGGCAACGCTACCAGCACGGATTGCTTCTAGTGCCATTGAACCGATCGCAATTGATCCTCGCGCGACCGCTTCGCGGTTGGTGACCTCCTTCGCTCCAACGTCAACCATGTTCACTTGTCCACGACTGTCCACGTGAGACAATTGNCGACNTNGACTTGGAGCGGTCTCTGACGGTTTATCGTTAGACACTATTGCCACCCATCCCCCGTGCCAAATAAAACGATAGGCTCTCCAACGACACTGTCAGATCAACATTCTTTAACTTCACTTTGTCTGGTGCGCGTAGGGCTTCCGGCGAGAAATTCAAAATTGCTTTGATTCCAGCCGCCACAACCTTATCAACCACCTCCTGCGCCGAACTAAACGGCACCGCAATCACTGCGATGACAATCTGCTCCCGCATGGCAATTCTTCGGAGGTCCTTGATATCGTAAATCGGCACTCCCGCCCGCGACTGCTGGCCAATCTTCTCGTTAAGATTGTCAAAAAGCGCTACAATCTTGAAACCCTCCAGCCTAAACCCCGAATAGTCGGCTAGCGCAAGACCAAGATTGCCAGCACCCATAATGGCAACCTTCAGGTGGAGATCAAGACCTAGAATTTGGCGGAGTTGCCGCTTCAAATCCTTTACGTAGTAGCCGACCCCTCGCACCCCCAGTTCACCGAAATGCGCGAGGTCTTTCCGAATTTGCGGTGCGTTCAAATCGAACCGATCAGCGAGCACCTTCGACGACACGGTCCGTATGCCTTCCGCATCTAGCTTATTCAGACACCGTAAATAGACCGACAAGCGATTCGTCGTGGCCTCTGAGATCTGGGTCGACATAGCTTCTCTGATAAATTATTACTCGCCCACCAAAAAGCCGCAGTCAAGGTGTGCAGTCGATATCTGTTGATCATAGCAGCCGACCACGGTGGCTGCACAGCGAACCAAAATACAGCACTTCTACTGCCATCGAGGCTNCTAGAATCCACCTGGGCATTGGATCCCTTATGCCGTAGGCGCCCGAATCACCNCTCCCGAATGAAGAGCACCAGCTCTTCGTGGAACCCTACCCTACTTCTATAAGTTGACGACCCAGAAACCAGCAACGCTAACACACCGGACCAAGTGCCCGTAGCCGCTCTATTTCAGNACGAACCTCTCGGATAAGTTCATTGCGGTGGGAATAATCTCGCCCTATCGTAACTATAGGTGCTCCGAATCGAACGCTAACAGTTGCGGGGTAAACCAAAGCACTTCCGCGCTTCATCGCCGCACGACTACCCAGAATTGCTACTGGGACAACCGGAGCCTGAGCCTCCAAAGCCAGAACAAATCCCCCTTTCTTAAACGGCAGGAGCTCATTTGTCCGACTACGGGTACCTTCCGGAAAGATCACGAACGATCCACCGTTCCGCAACTTCGTCGCCGCTTGAGTTATCGCTGCGGCACTTTTCTCACGGTCCTCGCGATGAATGCCTACAAAGCCCATAATGTCGAAGCCAATTCCAAGCACTGGCGTCTTACGGAGCCCGGCTTTGTAGAAGATGTAGAGCCTTGGAAAAAGAGATCGGAACAACACAAATAGAATCGGGGGTTCGACGTTACTTGCATGGTTTGCGCAGTAGACGGTTGGCCGATCTGAGCGTACATATTGAAGCCCCTCAACTCGGATTCGGATCCCAGTGAGAAATAAGGCTAAACGAACGCCGACATACCCAGCCCAATAAAGCACGCTACGCTGGCGTGTCGTTAGCGCTATTACCAATGCAAGAGGGCCAACAAAAATAACGCATAGACCCACCATGGCGTAAGTAGCAATCGACCGGACCCAGGCAATAAGCCGCGCCATTACTGATATCCGAAGTATTCAGCAAGGAACAAAAAAGGCCTGACCCGGTGTCCCGGATCAGGCCAATGAATCAGTGCCTCTCAGAATCCTGTGCTAAGAGGCACGAACCGCCCTTGATGTTCGTCGACTACTCGACCGTGTCGAGGCCTTAACAGTCTTGGTAGTCTTGGTAGTCTTGGTAGGCTTCTTGGCTCGCAAGGCCGCCGCAGCTTCCGCTCGAGCCTTACTCGCAAAGCAGCGCTCAAGAGACTTATCCACACGTTCATCTACGCTCTTCATAGGTNCATGTGAGACTTCAGAAATCTCCGAAACTACGAAGAATTTCGCTTTATCCAGCATCCGCTTCTCGCGGAAAGAAAGGCTCTTCGACTTACTTAGAAAAGTTAAATTCTTCAGTACTTCTATTGCATCTTCAATCGAGCCGCTCCGCATCTTGTCAGAGTTGTCCTTGAAGCGACCTTTCCAATTCTGATGGTTATCGATCTTACCGTTTGCCAACCGCCTATAGAGACGGNCAATCTCATCATCGGAGACGGCTCGTCGGAGCCCAACGCTCTCAATGTTTCCNACCGGCACCAGAACTGTCGTGTCGCTTGAGACCATCCGCAGCTGATAAAAGCCACAGGTGGTTCCCATAATTGTTTTATCTTCNATAGCCTCAACTACACCAAGTCCGTGATTTGGGTAAATGACCTTATCTCCAACCTCAAATACCACATCTCCCCCAAGCTTAGATTTCTCACCCGAGTGTATGTTTGCCGCTATTTNATCCTGCAAAGCCTNAGAATNNTAACACACCGATAGCCAAAAATCAATAAAAAGTAACCTAAAAAAGCATTGTTTCGCCTTATATTCTCTTATCAGAATTACTTCATTTTTCGCCGAAACNTACCTCGACACCGATGTACACGCGCCAAAACGAATTAGACTTGGACAAGTGGGATTAACCGGAGTGCATCAAGGTCACGGATGCGGAGGATGATTATGAGGTCGACTCATCAGAACCTAACTGCTTGGCCCTTAAGAGCAACTACCTTGGCAGTATTCTTCAATCTGGTCCCGATGCTACTCACAACATCAATAGCTAGCCAGGACACACCCTTGATCGGCCCCAGTGACCCTTTATCGGCATCAAGGAAAGCCACAACCGCTCAGGACAGCCAGAGTCTAGCCCCTTATGTACCGACCCCTCGGGAGGTCGTCGATAGGATGCTCCAACTTGCTGAAGTAACTCCTGATGACGTCGTCTACGANCTGGGTAGTGGTGACGGCCGTATCCCTATCTCAGCTGCGCGGGACTATGGAGCCCGCGGCGTCGGCGTCGATATCGATCCTGAACGCATCGCCGAAGCGAACGCCAACGCACGACGGGAAGGCGTGGCTGACCGAGTGACGTTTATCCTCGGCGACGCTTTGGCCACTGACGTTTCCGAGGCAAGCGTCGTAACACTCTACTTACTTTCCTCATCAAACATGAAACTTCGACCGATCTTGACAAGCCAGCTTTCCGCCGGCGCCAGGATTGTGTCGCACGCCTTCAANATGGGCGATTGGCAGCCAGATGCAGTCGAATCCTTCAATGATTCTCGGGGAAACCCTCGAACTATTTATCTGTGGAAATTTGACGGCGAGCATCGTCCTTAAANTANTCATGCACCCGCGCTTAACAGAAGGAGCANCCGCTCCTGATAAGGGAACCGCGTGCTATACTCGGCCCCNATTTTTACGCGCCGTTACGTGCCATGGGTTAANTAACGAGGGCCGGAGTGGTGAAACTGGCAGACGCGCGGGATTCAAAATCCCGTGGGGTTCACTCCCCGTGTGGGTTCAAGTCCCACCTCCGGCACCACATAGTTCCACAACACCAACTGTGCTGATTTTGCGAAAACGGCAATAGCCCAGGGGCTTATCGGTGGGTCACGCCCGCTCGAACTTACACACCAATCAGAGGCACCTATAACGTAGCGCTATGCCGCACTCGTTAGCCACCGGTGTGTCCTAGTTGTGCAGCAGTTCCGTCAATGAGGTAAGCGGACGGCTCAAGTCACTACCGCCGTCAATATCAAATGGAAATTGTTTCTGGCCGAGGGCTGGACGAAGATCATCGAACCAAGCGGCGCCGTCGTCAAATTCTGCTAAAAATGGCCTATTCACCCACTCGGGATTTCTCGCTTGGATGAAATCGCACAAAAGCAGCTTCTGGTTTGGGTCACCCAGTAGATCAAAGCCCACACTATGACGGAGCGTCTCATACACATGCTGACCAATTACATCAAGAGGCGTCAAAACCCCAAGCACTCGGACCTTACCTGGGAAGGCTGACATTGACGGACCTCGTACCGACCGCGCTAATCCAGAGACTGTTCTGTACGCTTGCGTGAAGATCTCGTGAGCCTTCACAAGCGGCACCTCAAAGTATTTCCTGGCGCCGGTATCCCGTTCGACGAACATGTAATAGGGCATTAGGCCGAGTTTCACACCGGTTTGCCAAAGCTCTGACCATACACGGGGGTCATCGTTTACATGCCTGATGAGCGGCGCCTGCATTCGAATCTGTGTACCTGTATCACGAATTCGCCTGACCGCCTCGCGTGCAATCTCAGGCTCAAGCTCAATCGGATGAGAGTAGTGCCCCATGATAGCGACTTGACGACCGGCAGCATTGATCTCCTCAAACAACCGAAGACAATCATCGGCATCCGTGTCAGTCACAAACCGCTGTGGCCAGTAGGCTACGGCCTTCGTGCCAATTCGAATGTTCTGAATGTGCTCAAGTTCGGGTGATAACAAAGGCTCTATGTAGCGCCTCAAAACCGACGATTTCATAATCATCGGGTCACCACCAGTCACAAGCACATCAGAGACCTCGGTATGAGCNTTCAGNTAATCAACCAGTTGGTCGGTCTCCTTTGCCTGAAACTTGAAACCCTCAAGCCCGACGAACTGTGCCCAGCGAAAGCAATANGTGCAATAGGCGTGACAGGTCTGACCCTGTGATGGAAAGAAAAGCACGGTTTCCCGATACTTGTGCTGGACACCTTCCACCCGCTCGCCACCAACGGTCGGCACATTATGCGTAAGCTGACCTGCAGGGTGCGGATTGAGGTTCAGNCGGATCCGGTTAACCGCCGACGACATTGCCTCGGCCCCTTCGCCCCCACGGAGGAGCGACTGCACCTCACGGTACTCGGAATCTTCAAGCATCCCTTGCTGAGGGAACACAAGCTGAAAAATTGGGTCGTCAGGAACCCTGGACCAGTCAATTAGCTCATCCAGCACGTAGCGGTTCGTGCGAAACGGCAGGACATTACCTACGACTTCTACAGCCTCTCGCACATCCGGAGCAATGCTCTCCCATTGAGGCCACTTGGCAATGTTGTGCAGTCCAATTGCCTGAAAACCCGTCCCGTCCTTCGGCTGAAATGTCATAAAAAAACGACGTCCTCAGTATTCAAAAAATAAATGAAATACATTAAATAGCTGCAAACAAACAACTTTCGAGATACCTTCCCCCTAGGCCCGAGCTTGGCAGCCTTAGCAACCACAGACACAAAAAGGGGTAAGAACAGTATAGCCTCGCCCGCTTCAAACAGGAAATCTAATATTCGCTTTATCTTCGTTCTTTAAATAAGCGGGTAAACCGTCCTACAGACTCGGCCAGAATCAGAACTGACGCCAGCTACACACCATCACTCTGGTGCCGTCAGGTCAATTACTGCCGTACCTGCAATGTCGACTACGCGCTCACTGCGCCGTCCAGCATCGATATTCCATACGCGTACCTTGTGACGACCAGCCGGGATATTCAACAATTCAAACCGTCCCTCACGGTCAGCCACCACTGCATAGGGAGCCTCAGTTGCCACGATGTAGGCGCCCATCGCCGGATGTACGTCGCACGACACAGTATAGGTTCCTGCATCGAAGACATGCAGATACTCGCCAGTGATCGGNGTGGCTACGTTAAAGACGGTCTTGAGCGTAGCCGAACNCCTTACGTGTACGTTATGGAGAACATCATCNCCATTTGTGAAGGCAACCACCTGACCGACCCTAGCCACGAGNACNCCAGGGTCAAACGNCAGGCCAAATTGGTCCATCGTCGTTGGCTCAGCCGGCACTGGCACGTCCCTAGCCAACTCCGGCTCGAACATAACGACCGAGTTAAATCCACCGGTCACAGGAGGTGCTAAGCCCCGTATAGCCAATCCCTGNGCTTTCCCGGCGTGAGATACNTCAACCGNCNGGTCCTCTGCATTCGGCACTGGTTTGCAGCCGATTNGGCCGGAGCAAACGAAACCAACAAGAATCAGCAGGAGAATGAACTGAATTCCGAGCCGATCAAGCAACTTCTGTGCAAGCTCAATAAGCATAGAAAAGAAATTACATTGTAGCGACGCCACCTGCATCGCGCCATGCCATCACAAGAGGCTCTACCTGTAAGTGATGGAGTTCACAGTGTGTAACAAAACNACGCATACTCGCNGCTANCACNNGTAATGGGCATNTACTGCACTTTCGCATAAAATCNTGGATATCGTCATTTCTACTGAACCATGCCGATTGACCACCCTTTGATCGTTTCGACCGCTCTTCTCGCCGAGCATCTCGACAACCCACTGTGGACGATTATCGACTGTCGTTTTGATTTGACCAANACTGAGGAGGGCGAGGAATCCTATCTGGCTGCCCACATTCCGGGAGCAAGCTATGCGCATCTGGACAAGGACCTATCAGGACCAANGACAGGTCACAACGGTCGACACCCGCTACCCGACCGAAAGGCAATGAGCCTCGCCTTCGGGAGACTTGGAATCTCGTCAGAGCACCAAGTGGTGGCTTACGACCAAAGCACCAGTATGTTCGCAAGCCGCCTCTGGTGGATGTTGCATTACGCTGGTCACGAGCGTGCCGCCGTACTCGATGGGGGCTGGGCAAAATGGCAACATGAGGGGCTCCCAGCCCATTCTGGGATGGAATTGAGAAAGCCAACGGCTTTTGTTCCCAACTGGCGCCCTGACCTCTTACTNGACGCACAGGCCNTACTTACAAGCCTAGACGAATCTAGATTGACACTTCTCGATGCACGCAGTGCCAAGCGATTTGACGGCTCGACCGAGACCCTTGACCCAATTGGGGGTCACATACCAGGCGCCCTGAACCATCCATGCCAGACAAACNTTCGCGAAAACGGCACATTTCACGANTCGTCTGAGCTCAGGCGGCGCTTCAAGACATTACTGGGGTCAACGCCACCAGAAAAGATCGTGTCTTACTGCGGGTCAGGCGTCACAGCCTGCCATAACTTGCTAGCACTCGCTCGGGCTGGCCTTGACGGTGGAAAGCTTTACCCCGGCTCGTGGAGCGAGTGGTGCAGTGACCCATCGAGACCCGTGGAGCGTTCTTCCACCTAGTTATCACACCGTGACCACCTAAGTTGGTTGTCGGTTAGAACGGACGAGCTGTGGCAGGCGCTACAACAGGCACTGAATGTCCTCTCGCCTCTCCTTAGCCACTCCCAAACACCACNCCAACAAGCCAAAGTGTTAGTGCCGGTACNTANGTGATGAACAATACCGTCACCAACAGCAGAAACATATACGGAAGCGCTGACCGGTAGACCGTCGTTAGTGGCTTGTCGAACCTGTATGACGACAGAAAGAGGTTTGCCCCCATCGGCGGCGTTAGATAGCCGAGCTCAAGATTTGCTAGAAAGATAATGGCGAGATGCACCGGGTCGATGCCGTAGGCCGCTGCAATCGGAGCAATCAGAGGAACCACGATGACGATCGCTGAATAGATATCCATCAGCGCACCGACCAAAAGCAGGAATCCGTTCAACGCAAGGAGAAAGAGCANTGGCGACTCGATATGNGTCTGCACCCATTCAAGTGCCATCATTGGAATCTGTGCGATGACCAGGAAGTTTGTGAATCCAAGCGCCACGCTCAGAATGATCATGAACCCGCCTACAAGCGTCGCNCATTCAACAAAGATACGTGGTAGATCACGCCTTACNGATAAACCGCGCTGGATAAAGCACTCCACTACGAATGTGTAGAGAACCGTTAAGGCCGCCGCTTCTACGAGCGTGGTAAAGCCACCAGCGATTCCACCCAACACAACGAGTGGCAGCAGTAGTTCCCACTTAGCTTCCCACATCGCTGCAATCGCCTCGCGTAGAACGAACGGGGTTCGAGTCACACCCCGCAACCATCCCTGGCTCGCGGCCCAGCCGGCCACCACCAAGACCAGTAAGACGCCAGGAAGGAGTCCACCTACGAAGAGTTTTGCNTAGTCAAGATTGGCGTAGAAAGCATAGAGAAAGACCGGAAGACTTGGAAACCAAAGCAAGCCGATAGAACCTGAAACCGTCACTAGGCCCAGAGATGTTTGTTCTGGATATTTTGCGCGGACTAGCACAGGTAGCAACAACCCACCCATCGAGAGAATCGTGATACCAGACGCGCCGGTAAGCGGCGTAAAGAAGGCAAGCACGAGAGTGGNAACTATCGCTAGGCCACCCGGCATCCATCCGACACACGCGGTGAAGAGACGAGTCAGGCGTTGACCCGCACTCCCTTCAGCTAACAAGTAACCTGCTAGAGCAAACAGCGGGATCGCCGGTAGCATCGGTGAGGCGGTAAGTCGGTAGGTCTCGCCTGGNACGGCGGTGAGCGGCGTNNCGTCACCCCAGAAAAGGACCAACGCGGCACCGCCAATCNCGGCAAAGATCGGCATCCCGAGCGCAGTGGAAAGGATGATGACGAGCGTAGCCGGTAGCACGATGCCAACNGTCTCGACACCGGACATCAAGGTAAAAAGAAACGGAATCAGTAGGCCGAGCGACGCAACCGCCCTTCCCTGCCAGTCCGACGCCGCATGCCAGATTAAACGCCCGGTAATGGCACCAAAACCAACGGGCAGGACCGATAGCACGAGCCAGATGGGGATATCCCAGGAAATCACATCTCCAAAGTCCCGTTCNATGTCCACGAACTCAAAGCTAGCCACAACGAGCGTNGACGTCACAGCAACGGCAATCGCCGAGGTAAAAATCTTTACGAACCTCTGTGTATGAACGGGTAAGAAATGTTGCGTAGACAGCGCGAGCAGCCGCTCACTCCGCGAGGCTAACGCAGCACCAAGAAGCGTGATCCAAAGCGTAAAGTTCTGAACAACAACAATCGATCCTGAAATACCTCGGCCAATGATGATGCGGCTAGCAATTTCTATCAGCGGCAGNACAGTCATCGCCACTAAGATGGCGATGGCAACCGCATTCTCAAGGCGAAAGTGGAAAGATGGCCGTCTGGACAGCTGCATAAGCTGCGGCTAGCGGGCCCTTCTACTGGGCAGAACGGTATTCGTCACGAAGGCGGCGAACCTCATCGAAGATATCACCTGGACAGTAGTCACCGCGCAGGCTCGAGTAGGTACGCTCACTCTCATTGCGCCAAGCGTTCAGCGTCGAAACGTCAGGAGTGTTCACGATAAGTCCGCGTTTAGCCATTTCAGTGACCGAATCATCACCCATTTGACGAATCTCGTCACGTAACTGAACACCGGCGCGCCGTGACGCCTCAAGCATACCCTCCCGGTGCTCAGCAGGCAGGCGATTCCAGGCGCTGGCACTCATAACCGTGCCTCCAACAAGAGGAAGTAATTTCACATCGAGCATATGGGGGGTTAGCTTGTATAACTCCTGTATTTGAGCAAACAAAGGCACGATGGGCACGGCGTCCAGCATTCCGGTTTGTAATGACGTGATGAGGTCCACAAGCGAAAGCGGTATGGCATTAAATCCAAACTCCTTGTAGAGATTCTCAGAATCAGGATCNCCAGCTGAAACAAAAAGCTTCATNCTNCTNAGGTCATCCGGTGTANGAGCAGCTGATTTACTAAACACATGCAGCCAACCACCGTCCGCCCAATTGAGAACTTTAAATCCCTTAGCNTCAATCCGTTCCTCAAGTGTTGGCGCAATCCGTTCACGGACGTAGTCGAGTTCCTCGTACGACTCAATCAACATTGGAATCTGTAAGCACGCAACACTTTCGTCGATCCGTGAAAGGCCAACCGAGGAAAGCGCCACGGCCTGCAGTTGACCTTGTCGCACTTTACGNACCATCTCAATTTCGTCGCCCAGCACACCTCCGGCAAACACCTGAACACGCACCGCGCCATCAGAGATGCGGGACCACTCTTGAGCCATGACATGTATCGTCTCGTCCCAGAGTGAGCCATCTGGCACGAGTGTGCCGATTCGAACCCGAAGGCCCCGCTGGGCCTCTACGGCTATCGAAAGAAACGCGATGGCAACGAACACCCCAACCACAAAGTGCATCGAGCGAAAAGTTCTCATCAATATGCCTCAAAACAAAGTTACGGNCCTGGCTCCAAAAAAAGATCCTCAATACGGTCGAGCAACCAGCGTGCCCGCCGCTGCGCAACCAAGTTTACGAGCCGGTTATCCGGATCAGCGTCGGGATCGACCGAAAGCGCAACTTCCATCATCTCACGGAACTCGGCAGCATTCTGGGTCGGCACTGAGACTGCTTCCGCATAGGCAATGTGTAACCCGGCACGCCGACCGCTAGACAACTCCAGTGCACGGTCGTAGTGACGACGGATCTCCTCATAGTCAGGCTGCCCTGGAACAGCGCCGGCAACAACGACCTTGAACTCATGGAGCGCTCCTTCGTCCCACCCTTCATCTAACTCCANTGCACGCTCCAGGAGAGCCTCCACCTCCGGCAGTCGCGCCAGCATCGCGGCAGAACNAGGTGACGCTGCAATCGCAAGGCCNAGCGAGGCTGCCGTCCAGTACAACAGCGGCAGATCGCGCTCTTCATGCCCTGGTGCGATCATAGCAACGGCGTCCTCGGGTTCGGTAGACAGCCTGCTGCGGAATCCTCGATGATCACGCGAAAGACCACGCAGACAATAGNCGAGCGCCCGTTGATACAGCCGTCGTGCACGAGTTCGCATAGTTCGCCCAAGGNCGATGTCNCTCTCCATCGCTACTTCAGACGGATAATCNACNTAGGCGTATGCATAGAGCGAAAACCCACGGCAAGCCGTCAGTAATAGCCCTCGGTGATCGGGAGACTCGTTCAAAAGACTTTCGGTTAGCTTAAGACCGAAGGGCAGCGCATCACCAACAAACTCGATATCATCATCGGTTTCGTAAACTGAATCGCCTTCCGCCAACGCATCACCAACCATATTGATTGCATACGTCTTCAACGAGCATCCCGAGAGCACCGGGGCAAGCAATACGACTATGAGTAGTAAAGAACCCAGGTTTCTGGGCATGAAGGCGTCTCTGTTCGTTCCGAGGTTGATCGAAGTCGCTATCATCGGCGGGCAGCGACTCGCTCAGGCATTATATCGCATCAAGAACCAGTAACCGGCAACCTACGCGGCCAATATTAAGTGGCAACATCGCACACCAGTCACTACATCCAAACTTATTCGAGCAATGTCGGTAAGAGGAATGGCTCAGAACGGACCCGCACACCGCTAGGCGCGTGACGAAACGGTGGTAGATGCTGGTTTAGCGTTAGCCGCGCCGGATTCTTTTCCGTCGAGCTCATCACGTAGCATCGCCGCTGAACTCGCTAGAAAATCGCTGAGTGGAATGTCTCCAGCGTCGACCTTCTTCAGCAGTTGGCGCTGAGCCTGATACTCACGGTTCTCAAGCCCGGCCTTACTCTGTAACAGTCGCCAAGCCTTCCGCCGCTCCACACAAAACAGTACCATTTGGCGTGACAAGAGCTGATATACAACCTTGCCTGCCTTCTCGGTCTCTATGTATACCCCGAAGTCAGGCACGAACGACCGATGCTCAGGGTTAAGGAAACTACGCTGGACCACATCGTCAAAGGTGATGCGCGGTAGCATCTCGTCAAGGTGCATGTGTTTTGACAGGTCCACCTCTTTCACCTTCTTTAGATGACGGCGGAAGCGCGCCTCCGTGGCACACCAATGCGCCACAGTGAACCGATACTTCTGCTTTGTCACCTTACTCCTCGCCTCCCACCAGTCAGTCTTTGGCGAAGGATTCCCCTTTAACTCAAGGGCNTCACTGTAGGTNTCTCCACGCATCGGATTAAACACGAACTCTGGCATACCGCGTGAATCGCGNATNCGCTGCGCCTGNGCCAACGACATATCGTCAGCTACGCCGTGTTCCGGCTGACACGTAGTAAAGCACTGATAGAACGCCGTGCCCCGNTAATCCAGACCGTCGAGTAGCGCTCGGTAGAATTTTGGNGCGTTCGCNAGTGANACCTGGGCTACAAANGGTGAGCCGTGACCGGNCGTNAAGGTCTCCGCCACGTTCTTTTTCTCGATGAGTTTCCCTTGCGTGGCCTCNCCCATCTGGTTCATGTCGTAGCCACCAGCCATCACTGATGAATCCGAGTTTTGGCCNCCNGTGTTCGAGTAAACNTGGGTNTCNAGCATCAGCATTTTCACGTTCGGACGATTCTGCAGGATAACCTTNGAAAGATTCTGATAGCCGATATCACCCATAGCACCGTCNCCACCAATCGCCCAGGCCTTAGGCAATTCTGTAATCTCTTTGTGCGTCATCAGAGCGTCAGTGAAGTGCGTGTAGTTGAAGTAGTCATGCTCAGAGCAAGCGACGCCTCCCTTAAGCAGCGCGTCCGCGAGACGCTCAGGAACAATCGAGCGACGTGCNTGNTCTATNATGAAACTCTCACCGAANAGCCANGTNATTGTCGGCCCATCCTGAAATAGNGAGTTCATCCACGGATAGGGATGNGGATTGTTNGGTGGAGTNGAACCGTAAACGGTATTACAGCCNGTGCTCGCCCCCATTGCCATAACCGACATGCCATTGTCCAAGCGCCCTTCCTGCGTTTGCAAGTCCTTATGATTAAAGGCTTCCTGACGCATGACCGCGACGAGTGCATCGATTACCGCCTGGTCCAACAGTTCACCGTGGTTCTCAAGACGTGATTCGGTGTCAGCATCGTTCTCGCCACCGAGCCCCATGACTGCGTGAGCCACGACTCGACGGAACCGGCCGTAATCAGCCGGGTCTCGCTCAGCAAGCGCCGCCAACTTTGCAAGCCCCGCACTAACGAGTTGATCAGCCTTGTCACGAAGGCGATCAGCCTTAGCGTGGAAGAGCGGACGCATGTAAGCCTCCGTAACCGACGCCACCGAGCGAAGGACGCTCTTCTCGCCACAGCCAGCACAAGCACCATCACCGGAAACCATAGCATCGTAGTTCTTCCGCACCATTAGGTGATTACGAAGCGCCGCCTCCTTGGAATCGAGGGGATCATCGCTATCGTAGAGTCCCAGATAATGTTGCGGCGTATCAGGCAACGTGTCGAGAAAGGCCATTTGGCTGAGATGTTCGGCATTCAACTCGTCTGATTCCGGCATCATGCGAAGAGCATCGTGATCACCGCACGCTTCCACGCAGGCTGCACAACCCTTACATAGGTCGGAAACCCCGATCATAAAAACCCCACCATCACCAACCGCCTTCTTTTCTTTGGACGAGAAAATAGCGGTCACCTTGCTGTAGGCGACCGGCATCTTATCCACGATGGCGTACAGCTCAGTACGGGTTTTCTTCGAGATCGCGCCGTTCATGGCGTCAAACTCAGCACGGATAACGTCAGAAAACTTCGTATCTCCCTTGACTTTCGCGATCTCGAGCATCTTCTCCCGGGCTGACTTGTCAATTACAGGTAGCTGGTCAAGCAGCGCCCGACGCTCGGTGGGCTCAGAGATGTAGTTCATGATCCCTGACCGCAGAACGGTACTTAAATCATGAGCCGCGTTCGGGAGCGCAGTGTCAGGACATGCGACGATGCACTCCATGCACTGAGTACAGTTCTCCGCGATGTACACCGGGGTCTCGCGCCGCGCAACATATTTCGAAGCGGTCGCACCAGTCGCCGAAGCCATCATCCCAACCGACGCCAGCGCCGTTGCCGGTTGGTCATAACCCTTACCGGCCCTGAACTCATTATCGAAATATCCAACCTCAAAGACTGGCGCTCGGCACGGCTGCTCCATCGAGGCTTCGCCACCGTTATACTTGTAGTTGTCAGCCATCGGCAGCAGCATCTTGCCGCGCATGCTTGACCGGTCAGGCGCTTCCTGCTCCCTCGGGTCGAGCAGCCGAATCTGGCCAAAGCCCTTGGTCATGACTTCCATGTTCGAATCGACAACAGCGTCACCAAGCCGACCAAACTTTTTGACATACTGTCGACGCACGACAGCCTCAAAACGTTCCGTGTCAATACCGTTATCCTTCAGGAAACTCGAGACACCAAAGAACGCGCCGAGAAACGAGTTGCCTTGCATTCGCAACTGCAAATCTGGCCGGTCTGTAGCATTCCTAGCTATTTCAAAGCCAGGCAGTAAGTACACCTTGATGTCGTTGTCGATGATGAACTCACGCTGACGAGGCGGAATCCGTTCCCAACTCTGCTCAGCCGTTTCCTCTGACTCCCAAACAAAGGCCCCACCTGGCACCAATCCTTCGAGCGGATTCATGTGCGTAAAAGCCCTCGGGTCACAACAGAGCACGACGTTAACGTGATGCAAGTCGCAGTTGACGCGGATGCGTTCTGGCGCCNCCACTAGAAAATATGATGTCGGGGCTCCCTTCTTCTCGGAGCCATACTTCGGATTAGCACTGACATGAACCAGCTCGTTCAGACGGCCAGACTCNTCATAGGATTTCTCTCGCTCAGCCNCGTAACGACCAAGTTCACCGANAATCTCCCCTAGGTTCTTACCGGTTGTGATCATTCCCCAGCCGCCGACCGAATGGAGCCGCACAGCGATTGCACCTTNAGGCAGNAATGACGGCGTCTCGGCAGACTTNACCTCGTAGGGATGATCGATGCCGAGCGCGAAGAAGGTTTCACCATCCTCTGCCCTTTTCCCGTCAGTTCGAGCNCGACTACCGGTGGCGTACTCATACGCGCCNAGAATCGCCTCAGGGCGGAAGTCCCGAGAGCCGAGACCATAGACCCCACGGAAAANCCTCGGCATCTGCTCCACTGACATNGCTGGCAGTTNCTGATGCGTGGGCTGTCGCCCATTTTCCAGCGCCTTCTCCAATGCAGTCCGGACATCNCGGGCCAGCGGGTTATCGCCTGCCATGGCCTCGTCGGTCCGCTCAAGGATGATTACGTTCTTTCTGCCGACCAAAGCATTGATAACTGCCGCCTCGGGGAACGGTCGTAGCACATTGAGATGGAATGACCCGACCTTCTCGCCGCGAGACCGCAGCAGGTCAACCGCTGCCTCAACGTTCTCGGCGGCCGAGCCGAGAGATAAGTACACCGTCTCGGCATCGTCGGTTTCATATCCAGAAATCAGACCATAGTAGCGACCGGTGAGCTTGCCAAACTCTTCGTAGGCTTCCTCAAGCATCGGAAGAATCGATTCCACGAAGTTGTTCCGACGGGCGACGACGCCCTGCATGAAGTGTTCCTGGTTCTGCACCGGACCCAGTAGAATCGGGTTCTCCAAATCGACCATCCGCGGCACCCGACGCCGTGTCGGGCCAAACAAGAGACGCTGCGTTTCAGTCGGACACTCGATAATATCTTCAGAATTACCCAGATACTCACGGATCAAGTCGGCCTCGTGCATGTAGAAGGTCCGCTCCAAATGCGACGTCAAGAAGCCGTCCTGAATGTTCATCCCTGGCGTGAGAGACAACTCGCAGACTCTGCGCAGGATCAATGCCTGGTCGGCCGCCTGTTGGGCGTCCTTCCCGAATATCATGGTCCAGCCAACATCAAGGACCGCATACACATCGTCATGGCCACAATGCACATTTAGCGCGTGTTTGGTCAGCGCGCGCGCGGCCACTTCCACCACCATCGTCGAAAGCTTGCCCGGGGCGTGGTAATACTGCTCGCTGGCGTAAACAATGCCTTGGCCTGAGGTGAAATTCACAACCCGGCGGCCAGTAACCGCAAGGGCGGTGGCACCACCCTGAGCAGCGTGCTCGCCTTCCGCCTCTATGGCCAGCGTAGACCCGCCGAACACGTTGAGCTTGCCCTCAGCATAGTACTGCTGGTAGAGCTCACCCATCTCGGTCGAAGGCGTGATCGGAAAGAACACACCGCCGTCAGTCAGGCGAGCCTCTGTGTAGTAGGCCACCAGCTGATTGCCGTTCGTCGTAATCCGGATACCCGGGTACTTTGGTGTCTCGCTCACGTAAATTCAATTTCTGACGGCTCCACGAGCGTCCGGATGTATACCCGGACCCGCTATCGTGAACCGTCCCGCTCAGAGGGCCGCACGCCGACGGGCTGGCCACTCACTACTGTCAGCCGTCAGATTCCACAATGAAACCGGCCCATTAGGACCGGACACCACCACGAAACCGCCAAACATCCGTGCGACTAGGGCAGGATGCCGTGTTCAACGTGCCCCCATGGTATCCCCGACCAATTTAGTCGGTCAAGTCCGCATGATCAGGGGTCAGGCCAGACACCGCCCAGTGCCCTATAATCGTCCTGTTCACACTATTGGGAAATAATGCACTGAATTGGGAAGTTATTCACGATTGATATTAGGGGGCATCATGAGTGCACGTAACTCGAACGCTAATTTCCAGCCGATCGACCGGGTATCTCGACGTCATTTCTTGTGTGGCTCTATGACAGCACTTGCGGCTGGACTATCAGCTACCCCACTTCACTCAAGGGCGCCGTTTTCCCTAAGTCCCCCTGAATCTGAGTCACAGACCTGGCGTGAACATCTCGATTCATCTGGAGGACTCGACGACGCTTACTGGGAGAAAGTCCGCCAGGAGTTCAATATCGTCGACAGTATCACCTACATGAATAACGGTACGATGGGTCCAGTCCCGAGGTCAGTCGTTGAAGCCCAAACACGCTATCTAATTGATATCGCTGCCGATCCGCGGATCGGCGGATGGGACCGTGTCGAACCAGTCCGTGAGAAACTCGCAAAATTCGTCGGTGCAAACGCCGACGAAATCGTCATGACCAGAAGTACAACCGAGGGAATGAAGATTTTCAGCCGTGGTCTCGACCTTAGACGAGGGGACGAAGTGCTGATGTCGTCGCACGAACACCCGGGTGGCTATGGCCCTTGGCGTGCACGGGAGGACCGGGACGGCATCATCGTCAGAACGGTCGATATTCCTGCCCCACCTAACAGTGTCGATGAGGTAATTGACATCTGCGAGCGGGCACTCCGTCCAGAGACCCGCGTCCTCGTTGTGAGCTACCCGATCTTCGTTACCGGGCTATTAATGCCAATTAAAGGATTNGCGGAAATGGCNCACCGGCATGATGTGCTGCTATCAGTNGATGGTGCACACGCACTTGGAATGCTCGATTTGAACCTCCATGACATGGGCTGTGACCATTTCACGACGGCTGGCCAGAAGTGGCTCCTCGCCGGTAGCGGCACCGGCATGGCCTACTTCAGCAGTGAGATTCAAGACAGGGTGTGGGGTGACATGTGGCGGCGCACACCAGCACAGGGTGCGAGGAAGTATGAGTCCTCAGGCCAGCGCCACCTACCGTCGGCACTCGGTATGGGCGACGCCCTCGATTTCCAGCTCGCAATCGGTAAGACGAACATTGAGACCCGCATCCGTCAGTTGGCAAAGCGCCTGAAGGATGGACTCAGGGACCTTCCGGCGGTGGGCTTGGGCACGTCGGGGTCTGCTGAGATGAGTGGCGGGCTAACGACCTTCTACATCGACGGCGTGCCAAAGGCTAATATTCAACAGGCGCTAATGGACCGGGAAGGAATCTATTTACCTGGGAGTGGCCTAAACGACTTCGCCTGTCGAGTCTCGACCCACTTCTACAACACGGCCGACGAAGTCGATCGTGTAATACAAGTGGTCCAACATATTGTGGAAAATCGAGCCGATTACGCCAGTGCGGGCTAGGCCGAATTAATGGCTCATCGAACGCCCGCCTGCGCGTACTACCCGCAGGTTGTTCCGATGGACACGTCCGCCTGAACCGCCCACTCGCGAGCTGGACGACGCCTACCACCGTCTGGCATTGCGTCCTGTACGCAGACAGCACCATCTGAACAAGCGATCGTAACCCCCTCCTCGCCCACAGCAGCTACTGTGCCTGGGACTCCAGAGGCCTCCCCCACCAGCCGTGAGTCATACAGCCTTACCGTTGAACCAAGAACGGTCGTCCAGGCCCCTGGCTGTCGACAGCTACCCCGAATGAAATTGTGCACGAATTGCGCGGGCTTGGCCCAGTCAATCTGCGCCACATCGCCCTCCCAAGGCCCTTCATAAGTGGCCGCGCTTTCGTCCTGAGCAAGTCGAGGGGCCGTACCGGCCGCAACCAAGTCAACCGCGTCAGCCAACGCATCAACCCCGAGCGGAAAAAACCGCTCACGATACAGGCTATTAACAGTGTCGTTCTCTTCAATCGGGAAGCGTTTCTGTAGCAAAACCGGCCCTGTGTCAATTCCCTCGTCAACCCAGAAGATCGTCAGCCCAGTCTCAGTATCACCCTGGAGTAGTGCGTGGTTGATGGCACTCCGACCACGGTGTTTCGGCAGCAGACTCGGATGATATTGAATTGTTTTATGAGAGGGATAGTCGAGAATACGCATTGGGATGATCTGTGTGACAAATGCCATGACGTTTAGTTCTGGTTCAGTCGCGGCATACCCCTTAAACGCTTCCTCGTCAGTATTCCCCTTCCGCTGCCACCGCCTGGGCTGGACCAGCGCAACGCCATCGCGACGAGCAGCCTCGGCGAGCGGATCAGGTTTGGCTTTCTCCATCGGGCCGTAGACACCGACAATCGAATGTCCTCGTTCTCGCAAACGCTCATAGACTGCCGCACCAAAAGGTGCCTGACCAAAAAGACCGATTCGCATAGTTACCTAATCCACCGGCGTAGCACCACCGCATGTGTTCCCACGAAAGAACCGGTAAGGATAGCACACGCGTTAAGGGATGATTCGTTGCGCATTTTTGCTATCATACGGACGGCCGTCGACCGGTAGAGGCCGCGCGGAGGCACTTTGATGCGAACCCCCTTAGTTTTCTTGGTTGTCTTTGCAACCCTAACTCTGCAGTCAGCGCTAGGGGCTTCTCAAGTTACGATCCAATCATCCCCCATTCCCCCATCAAGTCTGGACACTTCGACCAACGATGTACTGCCGCTCGAGCAATTCTCTCCATCCTTCCTTGGTATGTACCGGAAGGTCATGGAAATTGAAGACGAGATTCGGAGACACACGGACCGTTATGACCTGCACTATGACCTCGCGCGCGCCGTCTGCCTGTACGAGTCAGGAGGGAATGGCGGACTCTCATCAGGGCCAGGTGCCAGAGGGTATTTCCAGGTCATGCCGGCTACCTTTCGGTCGTTGCGCGTCGATACAAACATTGAAGCTGGTGTGAAATATCTAAGCATGATGGTTAACCAGTTTGATCGAGAAGATTACGCTGTGGCCGCTTACAACGCCGGGCCTGGCCGCATCGCTAGACGACGACCGATGCCTCTCGAGACCCTCCAATACGTCATCGGCGTCGGACACTTTCGAAATACTCTTAAAGCGCATGAGCCATCTATCCGCCATCATGCCAAGGAGTTACAGCTAACAACCGTCAAGGAGGGTGACGATTGGTGGCAACTTTCGCAGCGGTTAAACATCCCAATCGTTCAACTTCGGATGCACAATCCATTCTTAGCCAACCGACAACTTCGCGTCGGGCAACTAATTGTGTATCCGACCGTNGAACGCAACGATGTTCTGGAAGAGGTCGATGACGGCTTGGAATANGTGAGTAGAATTGGTGACAACTACTTCAACATTGCATTCGCTCTCGAGGTGAACGTTAACACCATGCGGGACGAGAACGACATCTGGCGATTACAGTCTCTACCCGTGAGCCTGCGGATGCGTCTACCGACAGACTGGAACGCCCGGCACAAGGTGCACACCGTGCGACGTGGGGAAACGATTCAATCGATCTCAACAGACCTTAAGTCCAACCCATGGCGAATCATTAGGGATAATGAACTCTGGAACCAAGAGATTCGAACTGGAATGGTGCTACGAGTGAGGGAAGCGCCACCTAAGCCGACCTACCTCGTGCACCGCGTGGCAGCAGGTGAGAACCTCAGCGTAATCGCGGGACGATACAGCACCACGGTTAGTGGAATACAGGCTGCCAATGCACTCGGCCGTCGGACACTGATTAATATCGGTCAGCAGTTGCGCATTCCGACCAATGCTGCCACGGTCGCGCCCACCGCCACAACTGTCATACATCGTGTGACACGCGGTGAAAATCTGGCAGTGATCGCGCGACGATACGGCACCACGGTCAGTGCGATTCAGGCCGCTAACGAACTCGGACGCCGGACACTCATTAATATCGGTCAGCAGCTGCGCATTCCGACCGTTGCTACCAACCAGTAGCTCTGAGCTATCTCACCCCTCCTTCCAATTCGTTGAGCAGTTGCCGAGCCACGGCATCTCGCGGAGAGGTCTCCGTAAACTTCCGGGCAAACTCCAATGCTAGTTCACGCGAACCGGCATCTCGGTGCATCGTAATCAACGCAATGAGCAGATCGCGGTCTTCCGGATGCCGTTCGTGGGCTGTCGACAACACCTCAAGCGCACCAAGCACATTACCGGTTGACTGCAGTGCAACGCCGTAGACATACACATATCGACTTAGGTCGGGTCGACGCTCAGCTGCCGAACGCAACGCTTGAAGAGCTTCTGGTAGTCGTCCTTGGCGAACGAGCAGTAGTCCGAGTGAATGCTCCACATGCGCGGGCTCCTCAGTCACCGCAAGTGCATCACGTAAAACNTTCTCACCTTCGGCCTCACGGCCCTGCTGTCGATAAAGATCAGCGAGGTTCAAATGAGCGGCNACGAACCCNGAATCGATACGGAGTGCGGTACGATAGGCGCCCTCCGCATCATCATGGCGGCCGAGTTGCACAGCCAGCACACCAAGATTGAGATGGGTTTCAGCCCGGTCGGCATTCGTTAATTGTGAGACTCGATACTCTTCGAGAGTACGCGTTAGGGTAACGCGCTGACCATCTGATAACCGATCAAGGGGTACGCCCGCCAGCACACGAGCAGCTTCAAGTCTCACCGCTCGTACCGGGTCGGTTAGTAACGGCACGACCAACTCAGACCTCGNNTCAGTCTGNACCANTCCGAGTGTCGATACTGCGGCNGCACGTACAAGCGGGTCAGGATCAGTGAGCGCACGCCGCGACACGAACAGGGACTCNGGAGTGAAGTTACGTTCCAGCAAAGAGAACGCGGTGGCCCGCACGATAGGCGGTATTACAGGGTTATCGGCTAGACGGCGCAGAGCCTCGGCGGCACCTGGCAACCCTTGCCGACCAGCATGAATCGCAGTGCCGAAGTGCGGNGCGGACGTATGGTCGGGCCCATACCAACCTTCGATCGCATCGGTGGACCACTGATTTGACTGATCGGNGTGGCAGATGTTGCAGGCATTGGGCGTNGCGAGCGAGATAGATAAATCAGGACGTGGAATGCGAATGCTGTGATCACGCCTCGGGTCAACGACCATGTATTGCGTTGCTGGCATGTGGCACTCGACACAGCGAGCACCAGGCGAGTCCACCTTATGAAAATGGTGACTGGGCACATCGAACTTNGCCGGTAGATGGCAGCCGGCACAAATCGCATTACCAGTNCCCCGAACCTTGAGACTGTGAGGGTCGTGGCAGTCACTGCAGGTGACGCCGGCCGCGAACATTTTGCTCTGGAGGAACGAACCGTAGACATACACCTCGTCTAAGACCTGCCCATCCGGATGGTACAGCGAGCTGTCGAGTAAGGCTGGTCGGTGCGAGTCCATAAGTGGACGGCCGTAAACGTACTCGTCCGTCAGGGCTGAGCGGCGGGAATGACATCTGGCACAGGTCTCAATTTCAATCCGGGAATCTCGGGGCGGCGTCCGCTCTGCAACGCCAGCTTCCATATCAANCACCCACGCCGCGGGTGGTTTGTCCTTCAACGAAAGAGTCAACCCACTTGATGGAATNTCTGTGCGTAACTCGCCATCAATCAGGGCCCGAGCCCAGGAAACGTGCGCCGACGCAGGACCATGGCACGANTCGCACGATACATCGATCTCCGCCCAAGTCGTCTCATAGCGGTTCTCGGCCAAGCGAAAGTTCTTGTCAATATTGGTCGAGTGACACTCTGCGCACATGTAGTTCCAATTTTGATTCGGGCTGGTCCAATGTAACGGGTCGTCTGGAGCGATCTGTTCATNNGGGTANAGATGGAACCATCGCTGGCCACNAGCNTCGGCNGNACGCGAATCCCACGCGAGGCTCAACGCCTGGAGACGGCCACCGGGAAACTCGACGAGGTATTGCTGAAGTGGATCAACCCCGAACGTATAGACCACCGGATAGTCCTGGAGAATCCCATCCGGACCCTCGGTTTGCACAATGAATTGACTGTTCCGCTCAAAAAACGTCGACGTGATGCCAAACTGCGTGATCGTTACACCACTAAAGTCGCCAAGGATGGTCTCAGCACTCGCAGGTTGCATTGATAAATCGTGATGCGAGTCTTCCCATAGCTCGGTTTCATCTGCATGGCACGACGCACACACCTCTCGACCAACAAACGTTGCAGTTGGGTCACCCGTGCCGTCATCGTAAGACCCNCNTCCCCCAGATTCTTGTGCAGCACAGCCTGAGGTCAACCCCGCCAGTCCGACAAACATCAGAACTGCGACCGGTGGGTTAAGCGTTCGAGACCAGTAGTTAGTAAGATTCGGCACTCGTGTTGCGATTGGCTTGCTGCCGTTTGGCCCGCTCCACCATCCGCCGGACATCAGCCAGTAGTTCTTTGGCATCGTAGACAATGCCATCCTTTATGGTGTACCGCACCCCGCCCACGCGCTCGGTTAACCCCGTCTCATCGTTAAGGCGCTCTGCGCCNGTACCGTAGAGCACCTGAAAGTTTTCCAGTGGATTCTCATCAACGATTACGAGGTCTGCGAGAAGTCCTGGNCGAATGAGGCCATACTCAATTGATACACCTTTTGGCTCGTGTAGCGTCTCAGCACCATTCAGCGTGGCCGAACGGATGACTTCAAGTGGATGGAAGCCAGCCTCTTGAAGCAACTCGAACTCACGAATGTAACCAAAGCCGTAAAGCTTGTAGATAAAACCTGAGTCTGAGCCAGTAGTCACGCGGCCACCCTGGTTCTTGAAGTCATTTAAGAAGGACATCCACACCCTAAAGAAATTCTTCCAGGCAACCTCATCATGCGTGGTCCAGTAATACCAGTAGGCCCCGTGGTTTACCCGGCTGGGTTCAAAGAATTCCCACTGCGACGGCAACGTGTAGTCATCATGCCAATCAGCGTTGCGCGCCCTCATAACATCGCGTCCCGCTTCGTAAATCGTCATCGTTGGATCCAGCGTAGTACCTAAGTCGATGAACTCTCGGATGAGTGCCTGCCATTCGTCGCTACCACGTGGGTGGACCTGATTCCACAGGCGCGCCACCTGACCAAAGCGATCNTGCTCGTTACTCTGGTTCTGGGAGGATGGCCAGTTCTGCACCGTGTAGTCCTTCAGTAANGCTTCGAAGAGTCCGTAGTAGTGGGTGACNGTACCCAACCCTAATCGAGCCGCATCAATGGCATTCATTCGACCCACACCGCTCTGGCCTAAATGCGCCATGGTGCCCATACCGTGCTGCGCAGCTTCGTCAATGAGGGCTGCCATAATCGGAGGATCGTAGGAACCTAACTTAAGCCCTTCGACACCTTTCCCAGAAGCCCATCGCACCCACGCACGTGCTGTTTCAGCGGATCGGATTGGACCACCATCCCAGCCCTCGCCTGTTCCNGGACGACCGTATGCCACGATCCGAGGCGCAACGATCTCATTACTNCGACTGCGGTCACGCTCTCGAAGAACCCAGTCACGCGCACCCCCACCAGCATCCCGGACGGTCGTTACCCCATGTCCCATCCAGAGCTTGAAGGTGTACTCCGCTTCGGGAGCCTTGGGCACACCGCCGATGTGCGTATGCAGATCGACGAACCCTGGCATTACATACATTCCATGGGCATCGATCTCGCTTGTCGCATTCTGCGGACGACGAGCATTATTAATTGGTGCACCTGGCGTGCCCACNCCACGAATTTCCGTAATCCTGTTTCCTTCGATGACAAGGTCCATGGGGCCTTGCGGCGGCGCGCCGGCTCCATCGATCACTACGGCACCCCTTATGATTAGCCGTTCGAAAGGTCCAGCACCCTGGTCTTCGCGGTCAGGAGCCGGAATCATTTCCGCGACCTCTTGAGCCGACGTCGTGACACCGACCGTAAAGCTGAACACACTCAAGACAGCCACCGACCATCTGATCACACTCATGGAGTCTCCTCGAAAAAAAGTCTGCTCATCCTGTCATCTCTCCGCCTTCTAGCGCCGAGAGAATTTGGATTTGATCGCCGCTATGTAACGGTGTCATCAACTCCTCAGAACTTAACTGCNGNCCGTTAAGGAAAACAACCATGACCGGATTCAACTCAGGACCAGAACGCCACACAAGCGACTCTAACTCGGCATGCCGAGCCGTTAGAGCCAGTAANGCCGCTCCCACGGTCTCTCCTTCCAGTTCAACGCTTTCAGAACCACCAATGCGCTCGGCGAAGAGGGCTGGAAAGGTGACCGTCACGCTCATAGCGTAGCCATCTCAGGTTCAAAAACCTCCCAGACTTTNTGTTGGAGTTCCGCAAAGAACTCACGAGTAAGAAAGGCTGNNGTNTTAACGTTGGGGTTCGGATTATCGAAGNCCTCGGCAGGCAANGTATATTCCGNGTGNTGATAGCCCTGCTTACGCTCTATCGCNANACCGCGGAGGTAGGCGCGACGTACGGCCGCAAGTAGGTCCTCCAAGGGTATGTCTAGACCACCTTCGACCTGTACGGC
>PAWT01000027.1 GCA_002714165.1 Acidobacteriota bacterium | reverse complement strand
CGTTCACGTCACCGAGCGTGTATCGCTCGCGTCGTTCCAGTGCATCAGGTGGGAAGTGCGCCTTAGCATATTGTTGAAGGCCCCGAGAGTTACTGCTCATTGAGACAAGATAGTCAAACTGGTCTCCACGGTTGATATCCATACAATTAGCAACTGGCCCAAGTCCATGAGTCGGATAGAGGTTGCCATTTCTGGAGACCGAATGCGCACGCCGCCAGAGCCCCTCGTGTGCGTTTTCGAACTTTACCTCACGAAGATCATGCAGGTAGCCGCACTCGCCGTGCATAATTTCACCGAACACGCCTTGACGCACCATGTTAAATACCATCATCTCAGCACGCCCGTAGTTCACGTTCTCCATCATCACGCAGTGCTTCTTGGTACGCTCGGCTGTTTCCACGAGTTGCCAACACTCATCGAGTGTGACAGCCGCGGGCACCTCTGTGGCAGCGTGCTTACCGTTCGTCATCGCAGCAACACACACCGGTACGTGCCAACGCCACGGAGTTGCCGTGAAGACCAAATCCAGTTCCTCTTCCTGACACATCCGTTCAAAGTCCCGCTCCCCACGCACGTATCCACGCGGCCTCGGCTGACCCGCTTGGACAACCCACTCCTGCACCCGAGAAACTTCCGACTCGACGATGTCGCACACCGCAACGAGCCGAACGCCCTCAATCCTAAGGAGGTTCCGGCAATGCGAGGACCCTTGCAGTCCAACGCCGACGAAGCCCACTCGGACTTCCTCGATCGGGGGAACAACCAACGGTGACGAAGGTGCGGGGTCTTGAGATTGCGCTTTGGAGGCACTCACGGTGCCAACTACAGTCCCGAGTCCGGCCGCTCCCAATTTAACGAACGCGCGACGATCAAACTGAGTCGTCATAAGTCTTCCCTTCAAGTTCACTGGCCAAGGAATACCTTGGCCCAGCCAAGTTAGGACCATGCTACCGCAGGCGAAAATCAAGGGGTAGGATGTCGAGTCGTTCGGGCCGTGGAGTCATAGGATAGACAGCATGTAGAATGGGACCGTTGTGAAGAGATTGATTAGGCAGAAACGGCTCCATGGCATACGGTTTGGAATGCGAATGAGCTTGTGCGTGGCCATCCTCGCCACAATCACTACGCTCGGTTGCAACCTGCAAGAACTGACCCAACAAGCTAGTAAAACGACCTGGCTTTCAGTGGCGACCGGTGGTACCGGTGGTGTGTACTACCCGTACGGTGGCGGGATCGCCAAGGTCATTAGCGATAACCTCGATAGCGTCGAAGCCACGGCGGAGGTAACCGCGGGTACGGTCGATAATCTGAAGTTTTTAAGTGAGCGTAGTGCCGACATAGCGTTCGCGCTCGCTGATTCTTTAAGTGATGCCGTAGCGGGTCGAGGTGTGTTTGCCGACTTCGGTCGTGTCCCAGCACGATCACTCGCAGTGCTGTACCCCAACTACACGCATATCGTTACATTGGCTGATACGAACATTGAGCGGATCAGCGACCTGAATGGTCACGTCATATCCACCGGTGCGCCAGGCAGTGGTACCGAGATCATCGCCTTCCGCGTACTCCAAGCCTCGGGTATCGACCCTGACAGTGACATAACGCGGCAAAGTCTCGGTGCGTCGCAGTCCGTGAATGCGATTAAGGATGGCAAGATTGACGCTTTCTTTTGGAGCGGCGGGCTTCCAACAGGTGCCATTCTCGATCTGGCGACGACGCCTGGCATGACGATCCGCCTATTACCGAGCGATGAGGTGCTGCCGGTTTTGCGAGCGCAGTATGGTGACACGGTATACCACGAGATGGTTCTACCACGGTCGGTCTACCCTGATTTGGAAATGGACGTGCCAGCTGTCGGAGTCGCTAACATCCTCGCCGTTCACGAATCGATGTCCACTGACTTAGCCTATGAGATCACGCGCATACTCTTTGAACATCAGGCGGAATTAGTGGCAATCCATGCGGAAGCCGAGAATCTCACACTGGATACTGCTGTAGTCGGCTCACCCACGATGTTTCACGAAGGTGCCATTCGCTATTACGAAGAGCAACAAGTCTGGGCGAACACTGACGAACCCTAAGTGGATATCCAATCCCGGAAGCCACACGGTAGTAATCCGTTGTGACAACCACTATCGATCCTAAATCCGAGTCGTCGACACGCGTCTTGCGTGGCGTGCCCGGCCAACTGGCTGTCNCCNTAGCCGTTGGGCTCTCTGCCTACGCCTTGTACTGGGTGATCGGNATNGTCCAGCCNCAAATCTATCGCATCNNCTTCTTACTAGCAGTGCTCTTACTAACATTCCTCCTCTACCCAAGCTCGCGGGGATCGCGNACCCNNGTTACNGCANTNGANTGGATGCTCCTCGGNGCTAGCGTCGTGGCACTNGCCTGGCCNNTNNTCGANTTTGAGCAGTTCGTTTANCGAGCCGCTACGCCTAACGNGATCGACGTTGGACTAGGGACCNTCACNATCATCNTGGTACTTGAAGCNACCCGCCGAACCGTNGGATGGATCTTACCGGTCACGGCGCTCGNGTTTNTGGCCTATGGCTATCTGGGTCCNCTACTCAGTTTTGTCGGGCTGAGCCTCATCGCCCATCGGGGATANCCGCTCGATCGACTCGTCGGCACNCTGTATATGACNCTNGANGGGATCTTCGGTGTACCACTCGACGTCGCATCNACCTATATCGTGTTGTTCACNATCTACGGCGCCATTTTGCATTATTCCGGNGCGGGACAGTTCTTCATCAATTGGGCAATGGCTGCCATGGGNCGATCCAGTGGCGGCCCCGGGCGGACGGTTGTGTTATCAGGATTCTTGCTCGGAACCGTGTCTGGTAGTGGTGTGGCGACAACGGTCACGTTGGGTGCCGTTGCTTGGCCACTCCTCCGGCGCGCTGGTTACCCACCAGAGGCTGGTGCCGGCATCCTGTCAGCGTCTGGCATTGGTGCAATCATGGCACCGCCGACGTTGGGCGCGGCTGCTTTCTTGATCGCTGAGTTTCTGAANATCTCGTATCTACAGGTCATCATGATGGCNTCGGTGCCAGCCCTGCTCTATTACTTCTCCATTCTGCTGATGATTGAGGCAGATTCACGACGNATGGGTANACGTGCAGTTGATGCCGACCTTCCAACACTCGGAACAATTACTTACCAATCCGGGTANCACTTCGTGTCGTTGATCGTCATCGTCGTGCTGCTGGTNAATGGTATGACTCCATTCCGGGCAGTATTCTCGGCAATGGCTGTGGCCGTAGTGCTCAGTTTTCTCAAAGCTGAGTACGCGCTCAAACCNGCTCGGTTTATAGCNGCGCTCGAATCTGGTGGGCGCGGTGTCCTTGCGGTCGCCGCAACCACGGCCACAGCCGGAATCATCGTCGGCATTGTTACGTTGACTGGATTGGGGTTGAAGATCGCTGGCATCATCGTCGCNCTGGCCAGCGGCAGCNTNTTCTTTACCGTCGTATACGCTGCACTCGCAGTCTGGATACTCGGTCTTGCCGTACCGGTGACGGCGTCCTACATCATCGCCGCTGTCATGGTTGCTCCGGCGCTGACGCTCGTCGGGGTCCCTGAGGTGGCCGCCCACATGTTCATTTTCTATTATGCGGTGCTGTCAGAGGTAAGTCCGCCGACGGCGCTATCACCATTCGCGGCGGCAGCAATCACAGGTGGTAANCCNTTCCGGACAATGATGTTGACCTGGAAGTACACACTCCCGGCGTTCCTCGTNCCGTTCACCTTCACCTTAAATCCAGAGGGCCTCGGCATTCTGCTTCAAGCACCATGGCCAGACGTCGTCCGAACGACGCTGACCACCATGACTGGCATCGCGGCACTAGCAATGGGACTAGGCGGTTGGCTGTTTGCCGAAACGAACCGGGCCGAACGCGTATTCGCAACTAGCGGTGGCCTCTTGCTCTTCTACCCTAGTCCAGCGACCGACATCACTGGTGCGACGGTGGTCGCACTTGCGGTCGCGATGCATCTCTCACGTTTCCAAAGGAGAACAACAACCTAAAACTGTTCACTCTCNGCTAAAGATTTTCAGTAGTATCGTCGTCACTTTCACAATGAACTCTCTACACAAGGCTCGNCACACATTNGCATCATGANAAAATTGCGNGTTTTGGCNTTAATGCACGACTACATGGTGCCGCCAAGAGATACCTCCGGACACGATCTCGCCACCGTGTCGTGGAAAACTGAGTACGACGTGTTGTCGACATTGGCCGACCTAGGTCATGACGTCCAGCAACTCGGTGTAAAAGATGAGTTAACTGGTATCCGACAGGCGATCACTGAGGGCAACCCACACATCGCCTTCAACCTGCTTGAGGCGTTTCACGAAGTTGTGTCCTTCGATCAGAATCTCGTGGCTTACCTAGAACTCCTGCGGATGCCCTACACGGGCTGTAATCCGAGAGGCCTTCTGCTATCACGGGATAAAGCGCTTTCGAAAAAACTCCTCGCGTATCACCGGATTCCGGTGCCTGATTTTGCCGTGTGTCGGATGAGTCGAGCAGTCACACGCCCGAAGCGAATGGAGTTTCCCCTTATCGTGAAATCCCTGACGCAAGACGCCTCATTAGGCATCTCGCAAGCCTCGGTGGTTCACGACGATGCCAAACTTGTCGACCGCGTACAGTTCATCCACAAGAGCCTCGGCACCGATGCAATCATCGAACAGTTCGTTGAGGGGCGCGAACTCTATGTCGGGATCATGGGTAACCAGCGGTTGCAGTGTTTTCCCGTGTGGGAACTGAAGTTCACCAAGATGCCAGACGACCTGCACCGGATCGCAACCGAACGAGTCAAGTGGAGCCCTAAGTACCAACGGAAGCATGGGATTCAGGCTGGCGCTGCAAAAAGACTTTCAGAAGAACTGACAACGCGTATCTACCGCGTCTGCCGTCGAGTCTATCGCACACTTGAACTGAGTGGCTACGCACGAATCGACCTACGGCTAGCGAGGGATGGACGCTTCTATGTCCTGGAGGCCAACCCTAACCCCCAGATAGCTTTCGGCGAGGATTTTGCGGAGTCAGCAGAACGTGCAGGCTTGTCCTACGAAACACTGTTGCAGCGGATTATGAACGTAGGGTTACGCTGGCGGCCAGAGCTCAAAGGTTGATCCACACGCGTATCATAAAATGCGTGTAATAGCCTCGCCGACGAGATAACCCACCGCAGCTACACCGAAACCCACGACAAACATATCCCGCCCACTCGCCCAAACACTTCGACCAGTGAAAAGACTTCTAGCAGCACCGATCGCAAAGTGTGCCGACATGCTGACGAACAATGACACCCAGATGGCTACCTCAACATCCAGCACGAGAAACGGCGCTATTGGTATCAAGGCGCCCACTGCCGTGGCACTGCCAGTCACCCAACCGTCGATCGCCGGGGTGAGTTCAGCCTCGGTTAACTCCAATTCCTCGCGAACCTTGACTTCAAGTGCTTTGACCGGGTCGCGCATCATGACCTTGGCAGTTTCTTTGGCCTTTTCGGCTGTAAACCCCTTTACCTCATAGATAAGTGCAAGCTCTTCTTCTTCAACTTCAGGCATCAATTCCAGTTCCTGGCGCTCCATCTCAATCTGGTGAGCGTGGACCTCAGCCGCACTCTTCGCGGCCAGGTAACCGCTCGCGCCCATCGAGAGTGCATCCGCGATGGAGCCAGCAACACCGGTGATAATCACCACGGTTGGGCTAACGCCCGCACCGATCACGCCGGCAACAAGACCAAAATTCGCAGTCAGCCCATCGTTAAACCCGTAGACAACACTTCGGAGATATCCACCGCCTCCACCAGCGTGCCACGGCTCGCCCTCCCTTCCTAGTAAGCCGGATAGTTCTCGTGCATGCTCGGCCGACTCGGTCGCGATCTGGAACGCTGCATCGTGTACCGGTGAGTCCGCAGTCCCGTGGGCCAGCCTAAGATAAGCAGTAACTTCGCGCCCTTCCTCGGCCAGAAGTAGCGGCAAGACCATGTCTGCCCCAAACCGCCTGGCCATCCACGCGAGCATCCGCGTTCGCCAGGAGAGTCGATACTGTGGAATCGGTTGCGAATGTTCGGCGAACAAAGCCTCCCAGCGTTGGACGTGTCGGTCTTCGACTTTGGCGAGCCGATCAAACAATGTCCGGCGTGACTCGTCGAGCTCGACGGCGGCAAGGGCACGGTAGAGAAACGCCGCATCCCGCTCGTCACAATAATGTTCAACCCAGCTCGGATCTGCTGTCACGTTACGACTTAACTTTCCCAGGCAGTTCCATTTCGATAAGAACTTCCGTGACTCCGCCTGCAGTCACAGAGACGGTGTGGATCGTGCTCTGGAGTTTTTCGTGCCAAACCCGCAATTTATAGGTGCCGGGTGACACGCCTTCAATGCGGAAAGACCCGGTCTCGGCTGAGACAACCGCGCGGTCGAGCGATGCCATCACGAATCCACGCATCCAAGTGTGGGTGTCGCAAACGAGCCGAACTAGGCCTCGAGCCGTTAACTGGCGAGTGATCGTAAGCCCAGGTATCGGGATCGCTACATTAAAGAGCGAGCGGCCGTCTTCGGCGTAGGCATGACTCGTGTGGAGTACATCGTCCGCGCTGGTCAGCTCTATTTCCCCACCGGGATGTGAAACCTGCACGCGAGGCTGAAAACGGCATCCGTCGTTCGACACGAGGATCGGTAAAGTTTCAGGCCTAGCGGCGAGCCCTTCGACCGCGACAACGGCATTCGCCAGTCCGCCCGTTGCATCAACGAGA
The DNA here is from genome assembly GCA_002714165.1 of Acidobacteriota bacterium. Taxonomy (GTDB): domain Bacteria; phylum Acidobacteriota; class Vicinamibacteria; order Vicinamibacterales; family UBA823; genus UBA11600. The sequence continues at coordinate 28,614 of PAWT01000027.1, read as the reverse complement.
ATCGATTCATCAGGAACAGTCTGACCGCAAACACCAACGTTAGTTGTCACCACGAGCGGTTCGGTTGAGCCTGGCACCATGGTGATCACCCGCCCGGTAATGACGCCATCTTGAGCGCTCAGTAGCCGAGCTGAGCCGATGCTTAGAAGGGCAACCCCACACACCGCGGCCATCAAGGCGCAGCACGAACTGGATCTCGATACTCCCATAACAAGTACCCCACCCACTGGGTGTGTTGACGTTGTCGATTAACGATAGGAATACGCACGCCCCACGCCGTGGCTAGCGCTCCGGTTTTAGTCAGCCCTTTGCGGAGTTGCGGGGTCACCGCAAGCCTGTCGTCAACTCCATTGAGCTCGATACCGATTGACCAAGTGCTTGGGAGTCCAGAAAGGTCACGCCCGCCATAGACGTTGTACACCACCTCGGTCACTTCGGTCACGTCGCTCATCGGCACCTCAATCTTCAACTCGGTCTGCAGTGAAAAATCACTGACTGCAAAGCCGGCCAATAGATACGGCTCTAACGCCGTTGTGTTACCCCCATCACCCTTGTTTTTAGTTCCAGTGGGTATTTTCACCTCAACGCCCCCACTCAGAATTCGTGTCGACGCTGAATTCGCATGTATTACATACTTCGCTCCGAGCGTGACGTCATTGAGACCGGTTGAGCGGCCGCCAACGGCATTTATTCGCCACGGCGCACTAATTTCGAACTGGCCCCGGGTGCCGAACCGACGTTCATAGACTGCCTTAATTACCCCCTGCCCGCCATTTTCTTCGTCACCGTGCGAGACTGACGGCAAGATGACTACTTCATTCTCGGGAAACGCCTTTTCCGTAAAGATCGGCCTCGAGAAATTCACATTGCCAAGCGGCCAACCAGGCTCCGAACAAAATGTACGAATGTAGCTAATAAGCGCATGTATTTGACCTCCGCTCAGCGAATCGCCGTATCCCGGCATTTGCGATGACAGCCCGGCCACAGGACCGCCTTGTGCGATCACTAGCTCCCAATCGGCGTCTGGTTCCGAGGTTGTTACTGAACAATCAGTAAAGTCCATTGGCTCGGCCGTTACAGTGGGCACGTCAACTTGGCCAGTACCGTTTTCCGCGTGACAACTTGCGCACCATGCGGTGTACATCTCGTGGGACGTGGAAGGGATTTGGGCAATTACACCGACAGGTGTCAACATCATCACGAATGTGACCAGACGGACCACATTTGGCACTCGGTCACTATAGGTAGTCAGCGACGCAGACGCAACGCCTAGATTTACTCCTAAAACTGAGTCTCAGTCTTACTTGTAGTAGGCGCAACTTAGAGCACCGTGGAACCGCGACTAGGCGACNCGCAGGTTAGGTNGGCAGTTCTGGCGTGAAGTCCTCACCAGGATTAATAAACCGATCCTTCTCGAGTTTGTACTGNTTCTCNTAGAGTTGCCGGTAACGACCATCGAGCGCCAACAGTTGTTCGTGACTTCCGCGCTCACTGATCTCGCCACCCTCGATCACGAGAATCTGGTCTGCGCTCTGGATCGTAGAGAGNCGATGCGCTATGACGAANGTTGTGCGCCCNTGTCGAAGACTGCGTAGCCCATCTTGAATAAATCCTTCACTCTCACTATCGAGGCTAGAAGTCGCCTCATCGAGGATGAGAATGCGCGGNTCAGCCAAGACCGCACGGGCAATCGCAATTCGCTGCCGTTGCCCACCAGAGAGTTTCACGCCACGCTCCCCGACAACCGTGTCATAACCGTTTTNGAACTCGCTAACGAACTCGTCGCAGTGTGCGATACGGCTCACTTCACANATCTCATCNAAGGACGCATCGGACCGAGCGAACCGAATGTTGTCGGCTATGGTGCCATCGAATAAGAAGTTGTCCTGTAAGACAACACCAAGGTGCTTACGATAATCCTGCAGTCGCAGCAGTGCCAAATCCAAGCCGTCTACGGTAACCCTCCCTGACTTGGGTCGATTGAACGCCATTACCAAACTAATGAGCGTGCTCTTGCCGGACCCACTGGACCCCACAAGGGCCGTGGTCGTACCAGCCTTAGCCTCAAACGACACGTCCCGAAGCACNGGCACTCCCTCCGTGTACTCAAACCATATATGCTCNCAATGGACGTCACCGTGCACCTTGGGTAGAGGCTGACGCATCACGTCCTCCTGGTCNTCGGTCGCCATTTGACGGATCTCACGAATTCTATCGAGACCGGCAAACGCCTCGGTGATCTGCGTACCAATAGAAGCAATTTGAACCAGCGGCGCCGCCATTAGACCCGTGAAAAAGACGTAAGCAACAAAGTCACCGAGCGTCAGGGTTCCGGCCAGGATGGCTCGACCGCCGACGAGAACCATAAGCACGCCTATCGCCCCAATGACCAACATCGAAACAGAAGCAATCGCTGAAACTCCAGTGACCGTTTTGGCCACGTTTCGAAGCAGACGATGGACACCAACCGCGAAGACTCGCTGCTCCCGTCGTTCAACGGTATAGGCCTTGACGATNCGAATGCCNCCCAATGTTTCGTTCAATCGGCCGGTAACGTCGGCATTGATTTTTCCTCGCTCGCGAAAAATCGGACGNAGTCGTTTAAAGGCCATGGCCATCGTGCCACTGAANGCCAGTAGAATCAGCAAGGTGACTGACGTCAACTCCCAACTCAGATAGAACAGCACACCAAGCGCGATCACAGCTGTAATCAATCCACCGCTCAGTTGCACGAGACCGGTTCCCACCAGATTCCTGATGCCTTCCGCGTCAGTCATAATTCTGGAAATTAGAACGCCTGTCTTTGTCGAATCGAAGAAATTGATCGGAAGTCGGGTCACATGACGTTGCACGCGTTTTCGCATCTCCGTTATTGCACGTTGCGCTGCAACTCCAAGTACCTGAGACAATGCAAAAGTTGTGACGGCTTGGACGACCGCTGCCGCACCNATCGCCAATGCGATCGTTAGGAGNAACTCGCCCCGNTGATTTGCNATCACCTCGTCNATGAGATATTTCGATGACGCTGGAAGAACGAGTCCGGCTAGCCGGTTCACCAACATTAATGTCAAACCGAGTGCGAGGCGATGCCGGTANGTCCAAATCAGTTCGCGGGCTTCAAACCAAGCACCGCGCACTGACTCTTGCCGAGACGAACCACTACTCATCCAAGCACCCATTGCTCAAAGGAACACTTCACCCGACCATGATATCGCGTCCTTCCCGCAGTTCGAGACCATCATCGGAAACCCAACCTACCTGGAATCCATGAAGTCGTGACGTAATAGCCCTCAATTCTCTTTTGCTGTCGAATTGCTTCACTTGAAAGAAACGACGAAAGTAGGACTCGCGGGCTGAAAGGCGCGTTATGATCTTGGCAATGAAGTTGAAGAGAACACGGCAGGCTATTCTCAGACGTGTACAGCCGATTAGTATTCACGGCCAAATCTCGTGGGATGTGTACTTTTCGGACTCCGATGACCCAAATGGGACGGTGCACACTGCTCGCGTTGGTCCTGAAGCGATGGAGGGCGGCCTAGAACCAGATGATCCAATAAAGCTGGAATATCTTATGGGTGCCGTCACGTCAGTTCGACGGAGCAAAGGCTAGCCACGCACTTCCTCATCCAGAGTCTCATGCAAAGGAGCAGATAGGTGCCAATACGATCTTCGTTCCATGCCAAAGGAGCACTGATAGTTGCCGTGTTGCTAGTCTCTATCTGCCTAGGGAAGACGTCACTTGCTACCGGCCAAGCCGACCAACCAGCGTGGCTCGATGCGTATCGTGAGCCCGCGAGTCGAATCATCGGAGCAGCGATGGCTGACACGTTCGCATGGGATCGTCTCGCCGAATTGAGCGACTTGTTCGGTCATCGTCTCAGTGGCTCCCCGCAGCTCGAGCAAGCAATCCAATGGGCAGCGAATGAGATGCGTGCGGACGGACTGGAGAACGTGCACCTAGAACCCGTCATGGTGCCTCATTGGGTGCGTGGCCAAGAACACGCCAAGGTAATTCGACCAACCGAACAAGAGCTCGTGATGCTTGGGTTGGGAGGCAGCATCGGCACACCACCTGGCGGCATCGAAGCGGAGACATTCGTCGTTGGTAGTTTTGACGAATTGGACTCACGCGCGCACGGAAAAATCGTGGTGTACAACGTGCCCTTTACGACGTATACCCAAACAGTTCGCTACCGGACGACTGGTGCATGGCGNGCAGCTCGCCATGGAGCAGTCGCCAGCCTCGTTCGGTCAGTAGGACCACGTGGAGCCCGGACGCCACACACTGGTGCGGTGAACTACACTGAGACAGACCCACGTATCCCCGCCGCGGCAATCACCGTTGAAGATGCAGAACTATTACAGCGGATGCAGGACCGGGGAACGCCCGGCTGGGTACACCTAGAAATGGACGCTCACCTTCTTCCCGACGCCGAATCAGCAAACGTGGTCGGGGAGATTCTCGGATGGGAGCAGCCTGACGAGGTAGTCGTCGTCGGTGGCCACATCGATTCGTGGGACGTTGGTACTGGCTCTACCGACGATGGTGGTGGTTGTATCGTGACTTGGGAGGCACTGCGAATCATTAAACAACTAGGACTGAGGCCACGCCGGACACTACGTGTAGTACTCTGGACGAACGAGGAGAACGGACTTCGCGGCGCCACCGCCTATCGTGATCGCTATGACAAGCAGCTTGCCGATCACATCATGATGCTGGAGTCAGATTCAGGAGTATCCCGACCAAGAGGATTCCTGTTCACCGGCAACCCCCGTGGGCGCGAAACAGTTGGAGCGATTGCGTCGCTCCTCCGCGGCATCGACGCCCATCGGGTCGGTCCAAACGGTGGAGGCGCCGACATCGGTCCCAGTGTCCGGGCGGCCAACATCCCGAGCATGTCACTCGACGTTGACCGTTCGAACTACTTCACAATCCACCACACCCCTGCCGACACTATGGACAAGATCGACCCAACTGAAGTGGCACAAAATGTGGCAGCCATCGCGGTAATGGCTTATATCGTGGCGGATTTGCCTGACAGGCTCGGTCGTTAATCGTCTGTCGGAAAGAATTTTGAAACGCGTCTGGGCACTTTCAGTGCACACCATGGCCCATCTGTAGTGCTGACGGATCCGCACCGAGCCCATGTAGTGCTTGTTCCCACATCTGATGGGGGTCACTGCTGAAAACAAGGTCGGGATCGACATCAACCGTGAGCCACGATGACGCCACGAGCTCGGCTTCCAACTGTCCGGGGGCCCATCCAGCGTAACCCGTCAGTAACCTAGCGGGCGTATCAGCCTTTGCCTCGAGCAGCCGGCGCAATAAGTCAACCGAAGCCGATAGGTAGACACCGTTACACACCCGCACAGCCTCGGATGCGTCTAGCCCTTCACCAAGTAGAATCCAGCCTCGCTGTGGCTCAATCGGGCCACCAGTCCACAAGCGAAGCGCATTGTGCTCACTTGGTTTCAGGTTTAGTCCGACAACATCGGCGGCGGGGGTCTCGGTGGGACGATTCAGTACCAGTCCGAACGCGCCCTCAGTGCCGTGCTCACAGAGAAGAATGACGGAGCGCTCAAAATTTGGGTCCTGGAGTTGCGGCATCGACAACAGAAGCGTCGGCGCCAACGAATGGTCTCGCGAACAAGATTCTTTCATTACTTGCTCAGAAAGTTTACTCGTGAGGAACGTTACCCTGAGACAACGACTAAAATCGTATCAACCTTGGCTCGTCAGGGCCAGCTTTCGCTGCGCCCAGTCCACGTGCTCAGCGACTACTGGATCACGCACTGAGGATCTCTTATCCGTCTCGGCCCCGCTCATGGTTTGGTCAAGAGCGTCCCGGGCTTTTACGTCGCCACTGTTACCTAGTGCGACAGCAAGGTTGCGGCGCAGCCGTTTTACACCTGCTCGCTTCAGCGCAGAACCCTTTATCGCCACACGTAGCTCCGCATCCGACCGTGTCCAGAGATCGGTAAGACTTGGCCTGTCGAATATGGCGCGTGGAGCCCAAGCTCCATCATCCGACTTGGCCGGGGCACTGTTCCATGGACAGACATCCTGACAGATATCACATCCAAACACATGGTTCGTGAGGTCGTCACGCTGTGACTCCGGCACACCGTTTTTTAGCTCGATCGTCAGATAGGATAGACACTTGGTTGCATCAAGCACCCACGGTCTTGGAAGGGCTTCGGTGGGACACGCCTCAATGCACAGAGTGCAATTTCCGCACTGGTCCAACGCAACTTCATCGGGTGGTAGGTCCAAACTACAAATGACTTCCGACAAGAACAGCCACGAGCCTTGCTCGGCGTTAATGAGACAGGTGTTTTTACCGATCCAACCAAGGCCGGCGTGTTGTGCGTAAACACGCTCCTGCACCGGACCTGTATCAACATAGGCCTTACCCTGGAACGCTGCTCCAGCCCGTTCGGCCATCCATCGACACAACGCGTCAGTGCGTGCGCCTATAACCTGGTGATAGTCATCACCCCAGGCATAACGCGCGATGCTTGCTTCGGTCGGTTTACCTCTTTCAATCGAGTACGGACGGTCGACATGATAAACCGTCGCTAGCATTACGACAGACCTAGCCGACGGCAGCACCGCACGGACATCCGCGCGCCGGTCGGCACTCCGCGTCATATACGACATCTCACCAGCGTATCCGTGATCAACCCATTCACGGAGAAAGCCTAGCTCTGGCAGACTCCCAACCGGAGCGATTCCACATAAATCGAAGCCCAGTGCGAGTGCCTGTGCCTTTATTTCAGGGGCGGTGATCATTAGGGTGACATTAGTGCTTGTCGGTCTGTGGGCGACTCTGAGACATAACAATCTGACGGAGGACGTATGGCAGAATNCCNCCGTGTTGGAACGCTACAAGTTCGTCAGGGGTATCAATTCTAATAGTGGCAGGAAATATCAATTCTTCACCACCGGCCCGCTGGACACGCACGTCGATTTGGCCACGTGGCGCGAGTTGGTTGACGATGCCCAGAAAATCGAACTTCTCGTTTCCGGTGAGGCCGAAAGACAATACCCCGCCACCTTCACTGAACTCCAGTGGGAGTACGCCCATATTGACAAGGTTGCTCCGATGAATCCGCTCAAAGCTCTCGGCAAGAACCACCCGTACGCCGAGCAATCGTGTACCCTTGGCAGCCCAGTCGCGTGACGACCCCGAACCATACTCTTTCCCAGCCAGCACGACTAGCGGCGTTCCAGCTTCACGATACTTAACAGCAGCATCGTAAATGGGCATCTGCTCATCGTCGGGTTGATATCGCGTCCACCCTCCTTCGGTACCAGGCGCCAGTTGATTGCGAAGNCGAATGTTACCGAAAGTCCCGCGCATCATGACTTCGTGGTTGCCGCGNCGCGCACCATAGGAATTGAACTCGGACGGCGGTACGCCCTGCTCGATCAAATATCGGCCGGCAGGNCTGTCNCTNGNNATTGCACCGGCCGGNGAGATGTGATCGGTCGTTACGCTGTCAGCAAGTACAGCTAGTACTCGGGCCCCGCATATGTCTTCAAGTGGGGAGGGCTCGAGCATTAAATCTTCAAAAAACGGTGGGTGCCGAATGTAAGTCGACGCAGCGTCCCAAGCAAACTGATCGCCCTCAGGCGACGGAAGGGCTTGCCAGCGACTGTCACCGACGAATACCGAGCGGTAACTCTCTGTGAACATCTCGGCTTTGACCGAAGCANTCATACTCGTCTGAATTTCCTGNGAGGTCGGCCAGATGTCACTTAAGAAAACCTCTTGTCCGTTGGACCCCAGCCCAAGCGCTTCCCGAGTCAAGTCAAGGGTCATTCGACCAGCGAGCGCATAAGCAACAACTAGTGGAGGTGATGCTAGATAGTTCGCCCGTATTTGCTGCTGAATTCGCCCTTCGAAGTTCCGGTTTCCACTCAAGACAGACGCCACGACCAAATCACGCGCGGTGACGGTATCCGATACCTCCTTCGGTAAGGGACCGGAATTACCGATGCACGTCGTGCACCCATACCCCACGAGATGGAATCCAAGGGCTTCTAAATACTTTAGAAGGCCGGATTTCTTAAGGTACTCAGTCACCACCTGCGACCCAGGCGCAAGGCTTGTTTTGACCCATGGCTTAACCTTCAAGCCACGTTCGACGGCCTTCTTGGCAAGCAGCCCCGCCCCGATCAGCACGCTGGGGTTGGAGGTGTTTGTGCAACTCGTGATCGCGGCAACGACGACCGACCCATCCTCTAGTCCATCGCCAGTCGGGGTTNGGGACTGCCCTCGAATCTCGCTGAGCNCNTTTGCGAACTCCGTCTTTGCCTGGCTAAGGGCCACCCGGTCCTGTGGTCGCTTCGGGCCCGCCANGCTAGCTTCTACCGTTGCAAGNTCGAGTTCAAGAGTGGTNGTGTACTCAGGATGATTCGACGGATCGCGAAAGAGGCCTTGCGCCTTGGCGTATGCCTCGACCAGTGCTACATGCTCACTGTCTCGCCCGGTAAGCCGAAGGTAGTCCAGTGTCATTTCATCGATTGGGAAGACCGCAACCGTTGCACCGTATTCAGGCGCCATGTTACCCAACGTTGCACGATCGGCAATTGTCAGATGCTCAAGACCGGTTCCGAAAAATTCAACAAACTTCCCTACAACTCCATGCTGGCGAAGTCGCTCGGTAATGGTGAGCACGAGGTCCGTTGCGGTGATGCCTTCATTCAACCTGTTGGTTAAGCGAAACCCAACAACTTCTGGAGTAAGCATTGATATCGGCTGCCCAAGCATCGCCGCCTCTGCTTCGATCCCGCCGACACCNCACCCGATCACACCGAGCCCATTAACCATTGTGGTGTGTGAGTCCGTACCAACAAGTGTGTCTGGAAATGCGACGACCTGGCCGTCAATCGTTTCACAACAAACGACTCGCGCAAGGTATTCCAAGTTAACCTGATGTACGATTCCGGTTTCTGGCGGCACGACCTGGAAGTTTCCGAACGTGTTCTGTCCCCATCGGAGGAATGCATATCGCTCACGGTTGCGCTGATATTCAAGCTCAGCATTCAATAACAATGCATCGGGTCGTCCAAAATAATCGACTTGGACGGAGTGATCGATCACAAGCTCAACCGGCTGTAGTGGATTAACACATCTTGGGTCACCGCCAAGCTTGGCTACTCCGTCACGGATCGCGGCAAGATCGACGACTGCCGGTACCCCCGTGAAGTCCTGCAGTAGCACCCGTGCCGGACTGAACGCAATGTCTTCTACTGCTCCACCGGCTGGGTCCCATTGTGCGAGGGCNGCAATATCGTCTCCAGTCACCGCTCTACCGTCCTCGTGCCGCAAAAGATTCTCCAGGAGAATCTTGAGTGAATATGGCAGATGGGACACAGAGGGAAATCCCGCTTGCTCGAGCTTAGCTAGACTGCAATATCGACTGGACTGGCCACTTATGGTCAAGTCAGCGAACGTTTCGAATGAGTTCTTCACGCTGGCCTCGTCCTCCTTCCCACCATTACTATCGTCTCGACCCCGACGCTACCTTTAACACCGCTTGTGCAGCACGGTGGCTCGCACCCGAACCACCAAGGCGCTCCCGCACAATCTGCAGCGATGCCTTCGTTTGGTTCATCCGATCGTGATCGGTGAGGTAGCCAACAATTTCTTCAGCGACCGCGCTGGCTGTGCAGCGCTCCTGAATCAACTCGGGCACAATCGGTCCGCCAGCAATCAGATTTACCATGCCGTAATTATCCACCCGTACGAATCGTCGACCGATTGCATAAGTCAGTGGCGATACGCGGTAAACAATGACCATNGGCCGACCGTGAATCGCCGCCTGAACCGTAGCTGTGCCTGAAGCGGTTGCAACTACGTCAGCGGCCGACAGTGCATCGTCAGTCCGTGCTTCAATGACCGCTGGACACCANGGTTCACGCCGACGCATCAACGAACTGAACAACGAGTCCTCGAGATTGGGTGCTCGAGCAAGAATAAACTGCACTTCCGGTACGCGTGTCGCAGTTATTCTGGCCGCCTCGAACAAAATTGGNAACAGGCGCCTCACCTCATTAGGCCGACTACCAGGTAGCAAAGTAACGGTTGGCACCGTTGGCACAAGACCCAACTCGAGAAGTAACGTTGCTCTCGCTGTTCTTGATTTCGCCAAGTCGACGAGTGGGTGGCCAACGAACTCGACGGGAATACCAGCATTGCGATAGACCTCTTCCTCGAATCGAAAAATGACAAGCATGCGATCCACAAGTTGCTTGAGCGTCCGCAGCCGTCCACGACGCCAAGCCCAAACCTGGGGACTCACATAGTAAACGACCGGTAACCCAAGCCGACGAGCGGCCGCCGCCAACCAGAAATTAAAGTCCGGGAAATCGACCGTCACTAGGACATCCGGTCGGTGCTTCCTCATGGTGTCGACCAGCCGTCGATACATCACTAGTGATCGCGGGAGAACAGCTAGAGCCTCACTCAAGCCCGTTACGCTTAAGCCACGATAGTGACCGATAAGACGGGCGCCAGCTGCTGCCATCTGATCGCCACCAAGACCAAAGACCTGCACTCGAGAATCGAGCTTGACGAGCTCTGACGTCAGCGCACCGGCATAGATATCGCCTGACACTTCGCCGCACGAAATCAGTATCTTGGTCATGTGAGGTGTCACCGTGGGACGCCGCTTGGCATCATACGGACACTAAAGTAGGCGCGANAAGTCGCAAGGATGAACGTCGACTTATCTCGATAAACTCGANCCACTGCGGGTCAACTCGGTCGATGACAGGTCAAGGTCGGTCACCGGTACCCGCTCGATGTCTGTAAATCCGGCGATGGCTAAGTCATCAATGAACTCAGACGCATCGCCGACGAGCACGATGGACAGCCGGTCCGGTGTCAGAAATTTTCGAGACACGCGTTGGATGTCATCCACCGTTACAGCCCCGACGCGTTCCCGGTAGGTCGCCAATTCACCAAGGTCTAAACCGTAAAACACTACATTTAAAACTCGCAATGCGATGGCGTCGGGGGTTTCNAGTTCCAACGGGAAACTNCCAGACATNTAAGCCTGAACCCCAGACAGTTCACGNACACCGATCCGCTCCTGCCGCAACCGCNGGAACTCCTCGATCATTAAGCCGAGTGCCTCAGCCGTCGTCTCAGTTCGCGTAGCGGTCTGCGCCTCGATATCACCGATAAACTGCAGGGTATGCATGGACGCTTCTGCACCATAAGTCAGTCCGCGGTCGCTCCGCAGCACGCGGTGCAGTCGGTTGCTTCCCTGCCCACCGAGCACCCGAATCGCCATCTCAAGAGGCAAGTAATCAGGATGCTTCCGTGCTACTCCTACGTGACCCATGCGAATCTCAGTCTGTACCGCTCCTGGTTTATCCACCACGATGAGCCGCCGCGTCGCTGGCGGTGGCTCGCTAAGCCGAAGAGGCTCGATTGGCTTCAGAGGCCAGTCCCCGAAGATGCGCTCAGTCGTATTGAAAGCGGTATCTGCGGTGAGGTCGCCGACGATTGCCAGAATGCTGTTGTTCGGCGCGAAGTAAGTCTCGTGAAACGCATGGAGATCGTCCGAGGTAATCGTCGGAAGTGATTCGAGCGTTCCCGACTGTGGTCGACCGTACGGATGGAATCCGTAAACAAGACGATCAAACACAATACTGGCCAGATAGTCGGGATCCTCTAAACCCACCTGCAGCCCGGATACAATTTGTCGCCGTTGTCGCTCAATTTCCTCAACAGCGAATGCCGGGTGCCGGATAAGGTCACTCACGATTTCCATCACCAAATCGAAGCTGTCGTTCATGACAACTGCGTTCACGAAAGTGAGGTCGCTACCTGCACCCACACCTATTGACCCACCGATTGTATCGATGGTTTCGGCAATATCCTGCGCCGTTCGACTGGTTGTACCCTGGTCGAGTAACGCTCCGAGGAGACTCGCTAAACCCGACTTACCAGCCGGCTCATGCGCCGTACCGGCGCCCACGAGAAGCCGGACGCTCACAACAGGTTGTTCGTGATGCAGGACGACCACAACGCGCATGCCATTGTCGAGCGTGCGTACCTCATACGGGGGAAACTGGACTTCTGTCTGCGCCAACGGCGCCGGAGGGGATTCCACCGGCCACTCGGTAGGAGTCTGTGCAACGACCGTGACCGGAAGCAAGAGACACGCGGCGCCCGTAGCAAGCCTGTTTACCACTCGTGCGCCCNGACTCACCGTTATCAATGGACGCCTCCAGGGGGGAANACCTCCCGAGGCATGATCGTGAGGATCAGGCGATTGTCGTCAGTAAAATAGGTCTGTGCAACGCGTTGCACGTCCTCAGCTGTAATGTTCATAAAGATGTCGAACTCGCCATCAGCCGTGGTGATGTCGTCATGAATGACCACGGCATGCGCAAGATGCATCGCCTTTTGCTGATTCGACGTCCGTCCGAGAATGTAGTCACGAGCGAACTGGTTCTTAACACGTTCTAACTCTCGCGGTGAAACCAACTCCGTTTTGAGTAAGTCAAGCTCCTCCCGAAGCGCCCGCTCCGCTGCGGCCGAAGGACGACCGGGTTGAACCAACGCAACGGCATAAAATAGGCTCGGGTCCTCGACAATTTCACCCTGGCCGAACGCCGCCAAGGCGAGTTGGTCATCATAAACAAGCCTCCGATAGATCCGCGAACTCTGGCCATCCGAGAGAATCTTCGACGCGAAGTGAAGCGGATAGGAATCAGGATGGCCATCGAACGGAATCTTATGCACCACCACAACGGCAGCTAGCGGCCACGATTCCTCAAGTACTACTCGGCGCTCGTGCTCCCACGGCGGCTCCTGGGGGATGTCACGGGGAACGGCTTGTTTAGCAGCTGGCACCCGCCCAAAATACTGCGTCACTAGATCAAGCGCTGCCGAAGATTCGAAATCACCCACAACTACAAGGGTGGCATTACTCGGCACGTAGTAAGTCTCATAAAAGCTTCGCACATCCCCTATCGATGCCGCCTCGAGATCCGCCATGCTTCCAATGGTTGAATGTTTATACGGATGTACGGAATAAGCCTGGTCGTAAATAATTTCCGATAACCGGCCAAACGGTTGGTTATCCACACGCATCCGTCGTTCTTCCTTAACGATTTGACGTTCGGAGACCAGTGCTTCTTCATCCACTTTGAGGCTCGCCATCCGGTCGGCCTCCATCCACAACACAAGCGGCAGGTAGTGTGCAGGTACCGTTTCCCAAAAAACCGTAGCGTCTTCGGTGGTGTAGGCGTTGCTCCGTCCGCCAACACTAGCAACCATCGACGTGTGCTGCTCAGCTTCAACATTCTTCGAACCATTAAACATAAGGTGTTCAAATAGGTGGGCAAAACCGGTTAGCCCAGGCTGTTCGTTCTTTGAGCCGACGTGATACCAAAGTTCCACGTGAACAATCGGAGTCGAATGGTCCTCAGAAAGCACGACAGTCAGCCCGTTGGGCAACGTCGTTATCTCATACTGCAACTTTGGTGGCCGCGTGGCCGCCGTCAAGACACCGACACCGATGATCGCAACAACAGCGACGCATGTAGACAACCGTCTCTTCATAACTATTGGTTCGATTATCGCACAGTCATACCCTGGATTCCGTTCGCAGGTGCAAGAACTTAGTCCCGACTAAGAAGGCGAAAGCCGGCCATGCCCCACGTTCGGGGCAGTCGATCGAGCGGGGCAGCATCGACGCGCTTCTCAAGGGCAACGAATAGTTCGAGTGCGACAGCATCACGGTTAAAACGTAAACCTCCCTCAATCGACCCTCCGCTAATCCCACTACGACCAGCTACACTTGTGTCGGTGCGCATATGTACAGCATCTGCAGAAGCGATCAGAGAGATACGCTCCTTGAGCCGATATCGGAGACGCGCATGGCCACCAAATTCACCCGTATAGTCAACAAACGAACGTTTAGTTGTCCCATACGCGCGGGCTCCTAAATCAAGATGCACTTTGTCAATATCGACGCGGTGCCACACCTGCATGCCCACCATGTTCCAATCGATCGGAAAACGCTTACGTCGATCGCTAAGATGACGTGAAATGTGGTGGAACGTGCCGCCAATCTCGGTTGACCCAAGACGATAGGTGATCGTGCCGTCGAGAATATAATTTCCTTGGTTTACATCGAAGCGCCGNAACTGTTCTCCGAGAATCGCTTCGAAGTTCGCGAGGAAAATGAATCGTCCAACTCCAAAATCAACTACATCGATATCCCCACCGTAGTCAGCATCCCAATTGAATCGTTCGTCATCGTCGAGAAGAGCAACGGCGTTCAAATGAAAGCGGTAGCCGGTGAAAACACGGACGCCAGCGTCATCAGAAGGGTCGCCATTCTGAGCGAAAAGCGGTGAAGCACAGCAGAGACTTGCGAGGCACAACACGCGCATCACCATCCAAGGAATGGATGGCTTATCAACAGGCGGGGACATGAATGCAAAACGTGAAGAGACTGAGCCGAGACGCCGGCAGTATAGCACGCGTGCTCTCGCCGCTTATCGGGTAGAGCGCAGGACCCTCCGTTCAATAAACCACGGAAGCCCATCAAGACCAAGTGCCAGTGATACCTCGTGTATGCGCTGGTTACGACTCGTGGGATCGAGCTCCAAGATGTTGCGCAGGCGGGTAAGCGGTGCCGATGCAACGCCCTGCCATCGCACTTTGGAGCGCCCTCGCCGCGCGCCACGAAGTGAGAAATAGTGACCGAAGCAGCGGACAGCAAAGTAATAGGCAACCAGATTAGGCCCAGGAATGAAAAAAAAGAGTGGGCCCGTTACCGCCCATCCGATGGTATCCAAAACCAGCCAGAACAGATGACGATCACCGTCGCGTTTTAGGAGTCGCCGCATTACGTCGTGAGCCCTATCAGACCCGAGGTCATCAGGGTGTAATAATCGTGCCGTCGCTCGCTGACGAAGCTGCCACAATAATCGCTGCTCTGCGACAAAAACCGCCATCCAGCGAAACAAACGTCGGCGAAGCCACCTAGCGCCTCTGTGTAACCACGACGCCGATGAGGGTCCAGGCTGTGCCCGGCCGCTGGCAATCTCAAGTTCCGCCTCCCTAACGTGAGCACGCAACTCTTCGAACCATCGACGCAGAAACCCGCGAGACTGCTCATCCTCTTGCTCGGCCTCGACCTCATTCGCTTCGTAGTAAAGCGCATATCGTCCGTTACTGGTAGGCACCAAATACACGGACATTAGCTCTGGATTCTTAGGCGGAACGGTCAGGCAGCACCTCCGTGGTCGCCACCATGCTGGGTGACACTGTTGATCATACGTATGGCCCTCATTCTTGATGGTATATTAGCTTCCTCGAACGACCATGCCCCGTCTTGGTGCCCATATGTCGATCGCAGGTGGCCTGCCTCGTGCCGTAGAGCGGGCACAGGCTGCTAACTGCAACACCTTGCAGATCTTTACCAAGTCCGCAAGTCAATGGCGTGCGCGGCCACTGCCTGCAGATGAGGTCTCCGCATTTCGAACGACCGCTAACGACCTTGACATTAACCCGATCGTCGCGCATGCGAGTTATCTCATCAACCTTGCAGCTCCTAACCCTGTGCTACGGCAACGCTCAATCAACGCTCTGACAGACGAATTAGATCGTGGAGATGCACTCGGCCTATTGGGAGTTGTACTGCATCCTGGCTCATACACAACCGGCACGGAAGAAAGCGGTCTCCATCTCGTCGCCGATGCCATCAACGAAGTCTTTGCAGCCCGGGAAAAAGGAACGCAGCTCCTTTTGGAACACACCGCTGGGCAGGGTACGAACCTTGGGCACCGATTCGAACACCTAGCGACAATTATCAACGGAACGTCCGCCAAGAAACGTCTCGGCGTCTGTCTCGATACCTGTCATCTTCTTGCAGCCGGCTACAACATTGCCACGGCAGACGGCTACTCACGAACCTTCGAAGACTTCGAAACGTTCGTCGGACTGGATAGGTTGCAGTTGATTCACCTGAACGACTCAAAACATCCTTGCGGTAGCCGTCGGGACCGCCATGAACACATCGGCCAGGGCTGGGTCGGGCTAGAGGCATTCGGGAGACTACTGAAAGATCCACAATTGGCTCACCTGCCGATGGTACTGGAAACACCAAAAGAACAACGACAGCCCGGTAAACCCACAGAAGTGGACCCGGCTGACTTAAAGAACCTGAACACCCTGCGTCAATTTATTGACGCCACCGACAGCGAGGTTAAAAAGTCTTGATGCTGGGAACTATCTTGGATCTGTACTCGTTGGTTATCGTGGGCGCGGTCATCGTGTCGTGGACGGAGCTGCCACCAAATCACCCTGTGGTTCAACTGGTAAGCACGCTGACCGAACCCGTGCTCAGGCCAATCCGCAACGTACTTCCATCTATGGGCGGCCTAGACCTGTCTCCGATGGCCCTCTTAATCGGCCTACAGTTTCTCCGACGACTGTTCATGTTGTAGGTGGAGTGACCTCCATGTCCTCACGTCTAACCAAGAGCGACGTCGAAAGAATCGCGAGCCTCGCCCACTTGGAACTATCCGAAGCAGAGAAAGAAACATTTGCCCGACAATTGGCGGACATATTGACCTACGCTGAGACTCTGCAGGCGATTGATACGACAAACGCGTCGCCTACCACGCACGTGCTCTCCCGACACGAAGCATTCCGTACTGACGAAGTCCAAGAGTCACTGTCTCGAGATGAAGCCCTTGCCAATGCACCTGACGGCACGCCCGACGAAGGCTTCTTTAAGGTTCCAAAGGTCATCGAATGACAGCAACGGCTCAAACCTTGGTCGAGATACGTGATGCGATCGCCGCGGGTGAGATAACGTCAACGAATATCTGTTCAGAATATCTTGAGCGGATCGCCGCAGTAGACGGTTCGCTGCACGCGTTCAATAACGTAACGCATGAGCAGGCACTCGAACGTGCTGCAGCCATTGACCGGTCAAGAATAGCGGGTGACCCACGCCCGCTTCTCGGCGTACCAATCGCTATAAAGGACAACCTCTGCACACGCGGTGTGCCAACAACCGCTTCCTCGCGCATTCTCAAAAATTTCGTCCCGCCCTACGATGCGACGGCGGTCTCGCGGCTTGAAGCGGCCGGGGCAATTGTGCTCGGTAAAACGAATTGCGACGAATTCGGCATGGGTTCCTCTAATGAGAATTCAGCTTTTGGNCCTGTGAAGAACCCGTGGGACCTTACCCGNAGCCCAGGTGGGTCAAGCGGCGGGTCGGCCGCNGCCGTCTCTGCTCGGTTAGTACCTGGTGCCCTCGGNTCGGATACTGGTGGGTCAATCCGGCAACCAGCGTCACTTTGCGGCGTGGTCGGGCTCAAGCCGACCTACGGGCGGGTCTCGCGGTACGGGCTACTCGCTTTCGCCTCATCCCTAGACCAGGTTGGCCCTCTCACACTCACTGTGCGTGACGCGGCACTTTTACTTGAGGTAATCGCCGGACCCGACCCCCGCGATGCGACGACGGCGCCTCAACAGGTCCCTCACTACACTGAGAACCTCGATGCAGATTTGCAAGGCGTCCGACTGGGTGTACCATCCGCCCTGCTCGACTCCGGCATCGACCCCGAAGTCAGCCAAGCCTTCAACGCCGCGGTGGAGGTGTTCCAATCAACCGGAGCGACAGTCTCGGACATCGCGCTTCCTCACGCGCAGTATGCGATTCCGGTCTACTACCTTCTCGCCACAGCCGAGGCNAGCTCAAATCTTGCCCGTTACGATGGTGTCCGCTATACCCACCGTGCTGAGCTTGACCCAACATCGACGACTCTTCAGGCAATGTACGATCAAACGCGTAGCGAGGGATTTGGAGAAGAAGTGAAACGTCGGATCATGCTCGGCACCTACGCACTCAGTGCCGGTTATTACGATGCTTACTACCTAAAAGCTCAACAGGTGCGGACCCTGATCCTTCGCGATTACGAGCAAGCTTTCGATAGTGTTGACGCTGTAATCATGCCAACGAGTCCAGTCCCAGCGTTCACGCTTGGGGAGAAAATCAAAGATCCGTTACAGATGTANCTGCTCGACATATTCACGGTAAGTGCCAATCTCGCGGGNCTTCCAGCAATCAGNNTTCCAGCTGGCTTTACGCAAGAACGGTTACCAGTCGGCGTTCAACTCGTGGGNCNAGCATTCGATGANGGNGGGCTCCTCAAANTCGCCAGAGCCTATGAACGAAACAACGGATGGTGGAAAGAANCACCGANCATNTNAGAAGACAACNGNTGATAAGAGAAAACCCNGATGACGTANCCGNGCGNAGNNTCAGTCCTTACGGTCCGCTTGCTCCAAAAGTTCAGGNNTTTTTAACTGGTCGGCGGGACCACGNGGNGCNTCTGGTGGAAGATACTTGAAGNTNCCATCCAAGTCAGCGANGTTCCTNATNACCAAGGTCTTCCGACTACCCGGCCGCAATTTTGGAAAACCTAGCACAACGCAGAACCCAATGAAGAGTACAAGTAAGAACCCAGTCGTGGCGCCAAGACCCTTCAGGGACCCAATAACCAGATCCATAACCTCGGCGGAATTCACTTCGTGCCCTTTCCTTTAACGACCTCGTCAGGCATTTCGTAAACGACCCTCCCCTCCTTGACTTCCTGCATCGCCACCCGCTCCAATCTGGCATCTGTATCAACCCGCGCACCCGTTTCGGGATCCGGCCGAAGGTGCGCTAAACGCGGAAGCGCACCACGACGAAGCTGCTTGGCGCGTTTAGCTGATACATCGACATAGAGAAAACGGCTCTGAATTTCTGGCATCTTCCGTGGTTCGGGGGTAACGGCCTCAACGACGGACTCCTCAGTCCCTGGAACCTCAAGTGTCTCATCCATAACCCAACAGGGTATCCGAAATCGCACAGTAGCGCCATCCATTACCGAAACTGACGGACTCCAGTCGGCACTCTCTAGGCGTTCACAATTTCTCCATCAAACACCTCGGCTTCTCGACCAAATTCAGCATCGGCCGCTCCAAGCCGCCAACCTTGATCCTGACTGATAACGTATTTGTTTGCTTTTGGATAAAGTGGACACATCAGACAACAGTCTCCCGGTTGCACCGAAGCTATAATGGGTTAGGTAATTCTTCATGAAGCTGCTCTTTATCGGGGACATCGTGGGTAAACCTGGGCGTGAGATCGTCAAGCGCGGCCTACGTGCGATCGTCGCTCAGCATGAAATCGACCTAGTTATAGCCAACGTGGAGAATGCGGCTGGCGGTTTCGGTATCACACGGGAAATCGGAGAATCGCTGGTCGCTCTCGGCGTGGACGTAATGACCTCAGGCAACCACATCTGGGACAAGAAAGAAGTCTTCGACTACATAGAAATTGAACCCAGGTTGATCCGACCGGCCAACTACCCCGCTGGGACCCCAGGTAGCGGACTCTGCACAGTTACAACGGCGGCCGGAGAACCCGTGGCCGTGATCAACGTTATGGGTCGGATCTTCATGCAGCCAATTGACAATCCTTTTAGCGTGATCCTGGACCAAATTCGTTTAGCACATGACCACGCCCGAGTCGTTCTAGTGGACTTCCACGCAGAGGCAACCTCAGAGAAAATTGCGATGGGCTGGTACCTCGACAGTAAGGTAACGGCTGTGGTGGGAACCCACACGCACGTACAAACTGCCGATGCCAGGCTACTGCCGGGTGGAACAGCCTGCATTACGGATGTTGGAATGACCGGACCCCACAACTCAGTCATCGGGGTGGAAAAGAGCATCGTAATCTCTCGATTTATTAATGGCCTGCCCAATCGATTCGAAACAGCCTCTGGTGACCCAAGACTGCATGCAGTTGTCGTGACAGCAGATTCCACAACGGGACGAGCCATTAACATTACGAGACTTAGCCTAAACCTCCAGGATGTTGAATCTCTCACTGCACAACCGGTAGCCTGAAATGGCAGAGCTTGTTGACCTTCCGTTCGACGATCACGCCCATGCAACTAGTGACATACAATTGAGCAAGGCATCGCTCTCACCAGCCAAACCAACAACGCGCCGTATTTTCACAGTCACAGAACTAACTTCTGAGGTTCGGGAATTACTCGAAACCACCTACGGCGAGATCTGGATCGATGGCGAATTGTCAAACTACAGGCGTTGGCGTACCGGACATGTCTATTTCACGCTAAAGGACGCTGGGGCACAGCTAAAGGGAGTCATGTTTCGGTCGGCAGTGAGACACCTCCGTTTTACTCCTGATGATGGCATGCGCGTGATTGTGCGGGGTCGCCTGAGCGTCTACGAACCCAAGGGCGAATACCAAGTCGTCTGCGAGCATATAGAACCGCACGGTGTCGGCGCGCTTCAACTAGCTTTTGAGCAGCTGAAACGTCGTCTTGAATTGGAGGGGTTATTCGACCCGTCAAGTAAACAGTCGCTGCCGACATTACCCCGAAAGATCGGCATCGTTACATCCATGGATGGCGCTGCGTTACGCGACATCATCCACATACTGGGTCGGCGCTACCCTAACGTGCACCTAGTCATCCGCCCGGCACACGTTCAAGGCGAAGGCGCGGGTAACGACATCGCCCAAGCACTGAACCAAATTGCTGAACTTAGCGGCGTTGACGTCATTATCGTCGGCCGGGGCGGAGGGTCCATAGAAGATCTGTGGGCCTTCAATGAAGAGGTGGTGGCGCGTGCCATCGTTGCGTCGACTGTTCCTATCATTTCAGCAGTAGGCCACGAAACCGATTTCACCATTGCCGATTTTGCTGCTGATCTCAGAGCACCTACCCCGTCTGCTGCAGCTGAACTGGTAGTAACCAGAAAGGATGAATTTCGCGCGCAAATTGACCGGATGCGGGAGCGGTTACGCAACGGGGCGTCGATGAGAATTCATTCCAAGCAAGCGCGGGTTCGCTCCCTTGAGCAGCGACCAGGCTTGGCAGCGTGGCCTACCCGCCTTGCGTTGACGGGTCGTCGGGCCGTCGATCTCTCGTATGGCCTCTCGCGTACAACGCGCAGATTTGTTGGACGCGTCCAACGGCGCTATCACGAACTCCGCTTGCGTCTCGAAGGCCGTGACCTCCGGCGGACCGTGGGTGCAATTACCACGCGGCTCACCCTCTCAAAGGGGCGACTTACTCGTGAAATAACGCGCCACCTCTCCGAGCGACGGGAGTCTCTTGTGGCACTTGCCGGCCGACTTGAAAACTTGAGCCCCCTAGGAGTCTTGGGTCGGGGCTACGCTGTTTGCTGGAACAGTGACCGCTCCGGAATCGTGTCGGACGCCAGCTTAGTTGAAAAGGGTGACGCAGTGCATGTCACTCTTCATCGTGGTGAATTGGGTTGTAAGGTAATCACCATGAAACGACCATCCGCATCTACCGAGATACGAACTTCAAAAGAATGAACGGGTAAAGTATGAGTAGCAAGACCAAGATTAAGGATTTCGAATCGGCCATTAGCGAGCTGGAAACGATTGTAAGCACATTGGAAGAGGGCGACTTGTCGCTCGACAAGTCTCTCGAGCTATTCGAGCGTGGCGTTCAACTCTCTCGGTTTTGTCATCAACGGCTTGAGGAAGCCGAAAAAAAAATCGAGGTGCTGAACGAGCAAGGCGAGTTAAGCGATGCGACTGATTCGCTGAATACTCCTGATTCAGACGCGGACGAGCCTGCCCAGTGACCCCACTTTCAGACCTCACCGAATATTTTTCCGCCTGCAAGGCTGATATAGACGAGGCCCTGGAAACCTTACTGCCCTCAGCTCCAGGATGTCCATCCACCATCGCTAAGGCGATGCACTATAGCGTCACAGCAGGTGGTAAGCGCTTTCGTCCGGTCCTAACGCTCGCAGCAGCAGATGCGATTGACTCAACTTCTGCTATGGGGTCCTCACGGGCACTGGCATTGCCGTTTGCTTGCGCTATCGAGTTGATACATACCTACTCACTAGTGCACGACGACCTACCGGCCATGGATAACGACACATTACGTCGTGGTCGACCGACGGCGCACGTCATTTTTGGTGATGGTCTGGCCATCCTGTCTGGCGACGGCCTTTTGACCGAAGCGTTTACCGTCATGGCGAAGACGGGAAGCCGCGAGGACGCGGAAGCAATGGGACGGCGCCTTCGAGCCATTGGGGCCGTCGCCGAAGCTGCTGGTGCCGCTGGTATGGTGGGCGGACAAGCAATTGACCTTGAGGCTAGCGGTCTCAACAAACAGCTAGCCAGTGGTCCAACCACGCAACTTGATGCTGATGCACTTCTGGATATGCACGAGCGGAAAACAGGAGCACTCATCAAAGCTGCGGCCGTCTCCGGAGCGATTATCGCAGGGGGAAGTGATGCGGCGGTGAACGCGATTCGCATTTACGCACAGAATTTGGGTCTGGCGTTCCAGATTGTCGACGACATCCTTGACGTTGAGGGCGCAGCACCTGACCTTGGCAAGACGGCCGGGAAAGATGCAGCAGCCGGAAAGCCAACCTACCCATCGCTCTATGGTGTGGAGGCATCTCGAAATCACGCCGCTGAAGCAGCGAACCGCGCACGAGATGCATTGCGAGAGACGGGCCTCGAAAGCCGGCTCACGCAGATAGTCGATTGGGTGGTTTCTCGAACCCGCTAATGTACGGGCCCATCACGCTGGCCATGGCATCAACTGAAACGGTCGTCACATGACTGCTGCACAACAGAAGCGTCGTCTGGATACACTTCTCGTCGACCGCGGCCTCGCTACCTCTCGCACACGAGCACGCTCTATGATTCTGGCCGGGCAGGTCCGCCTGGACAACGGCGTCGCGGCCAAAGCCGGCACAATGCTTTCAACCGACGCCGACATTACATTAATCAAACCAGATCATCCGTATGTCAGCCGGGGTGGGATTAAACTCGCTCACGCGATCGCCCAGCTAGGCGTATCAGCGAGCAACCGTGATGCGCTTGATATTGGCGCCTCGACCGGTGGTTTTACGGACGTTCTCCTCCGTGCAGGAGCACGGCGGGTCGTAGCCCTCGACGTTGGCCGCGGACAGCTCGCCTGGTCGCTTCGTCAGGACCCACGGGTCACTGTTCTCGACCGCGTCAACGCTCGGTCACTCGAGGCTGTGCCTTGGCCGCCGGGTCTCACAGACTTCGATCTCGTGACGGTCGATGTCGCATTTATTTCGCTCACATTAATTGTCCCAGCGCTACCTCCGCGTTTACGCCCGGGTGGCAACATCCTGCTACTCGTCAAGCCACAATTCGAAGCTAACCGTTCAGAGATCGGCAAAGGAGGTCTCGTCAAGAACCCAGCAGTGCATGCACGTGCCATCAAGCGGGTCAGCACTACGGTGGATCGGGTAGGATTGAAGGTGGTGGGTACAATCGAATCACCGATTACCGGCACTGAGGGCAATCGCGAGTTCTTCCTTCACTTGCGCCATCATGAGGACACGGCATGACTGCCGTTCACCATCACACAAAGGCAATTAAGCGCGTCGGGGTCGTTGCTAAATCTGGGCTACAGGAAGCTGCCGGCACTCTGGTCGAGTTAAGCGAGTGGCTTAATGCCAGAAGCTTGACGGGTGTCTTCGAAACCGAGACTGCGACGTTGTCTGGTCTGACTAATCAGGTAACTACCTGTAGCCGGGATGAGATGCCGGCTGCAGTTGACATGATTCTCGTCCTAGGTGGGGACGGAACCCTACTCGCCATGGGTGATCGTATTGCGCAACATGGCGTAGATGTCCCGCTACTCGGTGTGAACTTTGGTAGCCTCGGCTTCCTCACGGAGATCACACTTGCGGAGTTGTTCCCGGCACTTGAAAACGCGATCAATGGATCAGTGAGTCTCGATCAAAGGCGGATGCTANGGGCANTGNTACGCCGGGANGNGCAGNTCATCACCGACCGCGTNGCCCTGAACGACGTGACACTCACGAGNAACGCTACGTCACCAATCATCGACCTNTCGGTGTCGGTCGGCTCACAGTTCGTCGCTGAGTTCAAGGCCGACGGNTTAATCGTGGCTAGCCCAACGGGGTCGACAGCTTACAACCTGGCAGCAGGTGGACCGATCGTGCATCCAGTCGTAGAAGCGCTTGTGATTACACCTATCGCGCCACACACCCTTACGAACCGTCCAATTATCGTCCCGGCTAGCTCAGACGTCCGGATTCAGCCGATCTCGAACTGTGACGATAATCAGATCATCGTTTCGTTTGACGGTCAGTCCGGCNTACCTTTGGCGTGTGACGACATCGTAAGTGTGGCGTCATCAGAACAGCCACTACAACTGTTCAGAGCGACATCACGAAGCTATTTCGCTGTGCTTCGCGAAAAACTTAAATGGGCCGAACGTTGACGGTTACGCTCCAGGCGACTCTCCACTAGACTAACGACATCGAGGTTACCGCTCACGGAAAAATTGAATCTGGTATTCCCGGACGTTGCGGTTGTGTTCACGTAGTGAAGACGCAAAGACATGCGAACCATCGTTTCTACTAACGAAATACAGGTAGCCCACGTCTGCCGGCTTCACGGCCGCTTCAAGTGACGCCAGGCCTGGGGCGGCAATCGGTCCAGGAGGTAAACCAGAATAGNGATACGTGTTGTAGGGGGAATCATAGGTGAGATTCTCTCGCGTGAGATTGCCTTCGTACAAACCAGCGCGCTCAAGCGCATAGATCACGGTAGGGTCACATCGGAGCGCAATGCCGATCTTCAGCCGGTTCAGGTAGACAGCACTGACTACGGGGCGCTCCTCGGCTAGGGCGGTTTCACGCTCGATTAGAGACGCCAACGTTACTACCTCCCGCATGCTGAGACCTGCCTCGCCCGCCTGTTGTAATAGTGGCTCACCGAACGCCTGCTTGAAACGGACGACCATTCTCTCAACTAGTTGATCGGCCGTAATTGTGCGCGGCAATAAGTAGGTGTCGGGAAATAGGTACCCTTCAAGGTCAGAAGCCTCTGGGTCGAGCGCGACAATCAATTCGAAACGTTGACTCGCTGCGAGAAATTCCTCGGCAGTTCCAAAGTCACTCCTCCCAAAGATCGACGCCATCGCCGGAACGGTTAGCCCCTCCGGAAACATGAGAGGTCGGAGATGCACATCACCGCGTGCGATTTTGCTCACGACTTGAGACACNGACAGTGGCTNGTCAAATCGGTACTCACCCGCTTTCAGCTCCCGCCCCAAGTTCGTCTTCCACAAGGCGTATCGGAATGCCCATTCGTCTTGGATCACACCAGCCTCAACCAACTGACCGCCAATGGCTAGGGCACCAGAACCTGGCATAATCTGGACGTACACCTCAGCAGTTGGAAATCCACGATAAGGAGCTTCCCAACGGGCTACCAGCCGCATAGTAGCCACTCCGGCAACAGCGACTCCCAACACTAAAACCACTAGACCGCCGAGTGCTATTCGGTGAAGAGTCATGCCCTCAGTCACAAATCATTAAACGTGCCACAAGAATTCACTTGGTCGAGGTGGTCCTGCAATATAACCGCGGCGGCGGCGGCATCAATGGACTTCTTGCGGAGGCGCCAATCGCGCTCACGCAAAGCTAGNCGGGCCTCNGCTTCCCGACTACTCAGGCGCTCATCTTGAAAGGTCANTGGTAAATTAATTTCGCTTCGTAACCGATCGGCGAACGCACGGACCCGGGCCGTCTGCTCACTTGCACTGCCATCAAGATGCCTCGGTAACCCGATCACGACACCACCGAGCCCATCCGTATCAGTCTGTAAATNACGAATTTCATCCACTAATACCCTTATAAGGTTGTCGAGGGAACTGGTTCGGGTGATCGTCCGCAGAGGGCGCGCCAATGTGCCCGACGCGTCACTAACCGCGAGACCCACGCGTTTATTGCCGAAGTCGAGCCCGAGCAGTCTCACCCTTCTAGCGTAGCTGCGCATTGCCACACTGTCCACTGACCTCTCGATACAGGGATTACAGGNCAAAGTCCAATGGCCATTACAAAAGGCGGATCGACGATANCCTGATTGATCCGCTAAAATGAGTTTTACGATGAGTCGTCGCACACGCCTTCTAGCGNTATGGTTGTCAGCACCAATACTGGCGTTCGTGGTCCTNGGTGGNTATGTCNGCCGCACCTCTGCNCAGGAAGATAGNTATCGCCCACTACGGATTTTCGAAGACGTNGTGTCGTTGATNCTCAACAGCTACGTTGANGAAGTCGATATNGANCGCGTTATGACTGGNGCTATGCGAGGACTTGNCGAGGGTCTCGACGCCGAAAGCACTTTTTTGACGCAGGATGACGTTGCGGCACTCGAGAGTGGTGCCCCTTTGCCCGAGGGGCAAACCGGCATCACACTCACCCGCCAGTATTACCTCAGAGTGCTGTCGGCGCGGGACGAGTCGACGGCGGCGGTCGCCGGTCTACGCCCGGGCGATTACATCCGGGCCATCGACGGTGAATCCACCCGTAATATGTCAATTTTTGAGGGGAGCCGTCTCTTAAGAGGCGCGGTTGGCTCAACCGTGACTTTGACTGTGATTCGAGGTAACGCCGCGGAACCCCAGGAGATTGTGCTTGAACGAACTCCGGTCGGTTCGTCAATCGTCAGAAGCCGGCTTGCAGCGGCTGACATCGGCTATCTCCGTCTCATGGCGTTCGATCGGGAGATTGCCGATGATATCGTCTCAGAAGTTGACTCGCTTACAGGGGCCGGTGCCCGTCAACTCATCATTGATCTCCGTGGCACAGCGGATGGAAACTTCACTCACGGGCTAGAAGCTGCGCGTCTGTTTGTCGGCTCGGGAACCTTGGCAATCCGCCAGCGTCGAGGAGAACCCCAAGATCTCACGGTTGCCCAAGCTGGGGACGGCAGCATCGGCTTACCCACGGTGATCCTCATTGGAGCTGGAACATCGGGTGCGGCTGAGTTGTTCGCGTCGGCTCTCGCTACCAACGGCAGGGCTGATCTCATCGGTGGACGCACCTTTGGCAGGGTCGCCGAGCAACGTCTCATCAAGTTAGTCGACGGTACTGGACTATGGCTGTACTGGGCCAAGTATCTGACCGCCACGGGTGAGCCCCTACATCGAGAAGGCCTGGAACCGTCCGTGGCTGTTGCCGAGCCTTCCTTCGTTCTTGGCGCCGCTCTA
Organism: Acidobacteriota bacterium; assembly: GCA_002714165.1. Lineage (GTDB taxonomy): Bacteria > Acidobacteriota > Vicinamibacteria > Vicinamibacterales > UBA823 > UBA11600. The sequence goes on along the minus strand of PAWT01000027.1, from coordinate 1,478 downwards.
CCGGATGTCGACCCAGTTCTCGAAAAAGCGCTAGAACAGCTCGCGGCCGACCGTGTTACATAACGACCGGCGGGGCATTAGAACATTCGAATGAACCCGCCACTCGCCCCGTCGAACCTAGAATTTACAACATTGTTATAGATAGACCCGAACGCGTAGGTAATGCCGATCCGGATGCGATACTCGGAATCGGTCGCTAGGGCTCGACGGCGGAGAAGAATCTGTTCATCCGTCACCCCTCCTCGCTTCAGGAAGATTTGATCGCGCACACGCGACAGGGTGCCAAAGACGTTAAGAAAGAACCCGCGGAACAAGCGATACTCTAGGTTGCCGAAGAGCACCTGACGTGACTGGCTCAGTTCGTCAAGAAACTGGGAGAACTCATAGCTCAGACCCGCGTCCCCCCACGGTTGGTTTGTATCCAGTGAAAAACGCGCACTGTGATTGGCACGAGCTTCCTCAAGCTTGTCGAAGATTGTCAACTCGGTATAGTCAAACTTGTTGTACCCAACCGAATACGTCACGGTTAGCTCACGCCGCGTTGACTCGGAGTACGGAAAGAAGTTGTACTGAAACGCCGGAGCGACCCGCCAGGTCAAGTCCTGATTGCGAAAGGTCGTCGTCACTGCCGATCCGCCAAACCCGACCCCCATATGCTCGCCGACTGTCTTAATGAACCGTGTTGTGAAGGCGTTGTTCCGGCTGACGTCCGTCAACTTGCGTCCGTCGCTCAAAGTGAACGAATCCTCGTCATAATCCACGTTTATCCCAAGGTTGATCTTCCAAGCATCAGTCGTCCGGTTTGCTGAGAGCGACCCACCGAACTCTTTCGCTGTCTCAAGGTCCTGACCTTGAAGTTGGGTATTAAAACGAGTCCGGAATACCCAGAAGTTCCAGGGATCATCCTCGGGTTGCGCACTGAGTTCCTGCCTCGTACCGGATAAGTCCCGGTGCGAAATCTCAATTCGATCGGCGAGTGGCGTTCGGGCCGCATAGCGCATCAAACCCATCTGAAATATCTGCGCGAACCCTCTGCGCTCGGAATCATCAGTATCGTCTTGCGTCGTAAAGAACATCAACTGGTCGTCCTGTCCAAGAAAATCCTCTAAACCGAAGAAATCTAGCGTGAACGCCTGCCCGCCGGCAGCAGTTCTCTCACGTGTGACGAGGACATGTACCTGAGCATCGCGCCGATCGCGCACGTAATTGACGAAGGTGATTTCCTGCCTGAGATAATCAAGGTCGCAACTACGACGATCGCAGTCAAGATAGACACGTAACGCCTCTACTCCTGACTCTGTGGCAGCAGGCTGAGACTGACCCGCTTGTGCACTGGCACCCAAGCCGACCCAGAATGCAGTTAGGACGCTGGCCAGACGCCCACACCGCCGGCGGGGTCTCGGTACAGGATAAAGTAAAAGACCGGGCAAATTGGAGGTCATAACATGAATGGATTCAGGAGAAGGCGCCCGGGCAAT
>PAWT01000026.1 GCA_002714165.1 Acidobacteriota bacterium | reverse complement strand
CAACTCACCTTGCGTTTTGTCAGATTCAACATAGCTGCGGTAGAAGTCCCCACCATTCAGATGCCAGAATAACCCATAGGATGGATTCGCCTCCGGAGCAGGAGAGATCAGAAGTTGTTCAATAAACGATTTCGGCAAATACTGCTCACCTCCCCACACACCTCCATTTAGAATTACCTGGCCCACCTTGGCCATATCCTGCGGACGCATTCGAATACTCTGATAGCCGGCTGGCTCACCTTCGCGTCGAAACTCCATCCAATAGGCACCAACCATACCAAGTGGCTCGAACAGCTCTTCCTTGCTTAACTGCGGAATTGACTTCTCACTGGCTCTTTCGAGGGCTGTGAATAATACCCGGTAAGCGGCGTTGTTGTAGTGATACCAGGAAAATTCAGAAGCCGTAACGGATCGGTCAAGGACGGATTCCAGCTGCGTTCTTTGGGCCTGGATATCAGCCTGATCCATGGCTCTGGATTGTTCCAGGCCCGATTCCATTGCCATGATGTTTCGGAAACTGAGTGATTCCCGGCCGCTGCCAGCAACTTCTGGCACAAGGTCTACGATTTTCTGATCCAGGGATTGTATGTATCCCTTCTGTATCGCACGACCGACGAGAAAACTGAACGGACTCTTGGTCGCACTATACATCTGTTGCACATCATCGGAACCTTTACCATTCCAGTATTGCTCGAAGACAACTTGCCCGTTATAAAGGATTAACAGCGCATCTGAATTGTTGTCTTCTGCCAGTCGAATCACTGGTTCGAATGATTGACGATCGATACCCAGCTCAGCAGGATCAGTTCTTACCAGCGAATGCTTATCCGTCCCCGCCCAGGGATCTGTGGGTAGTTGAGGCAACTGGGCATAAGCTGACACGCAAAGCAATAAGCCCGGGATTAATAACCAATTGTATTTGCTTAAGCAGCGCATATCTTCCGCCTCTTGTTGTCCTGCTCCATCATAAAAAACTAATTCAGTGAAACTTTATGCGGAACTCCATTCCTTTTAAGAACATACTCTGAAAGAGTTAGCAATTATTCCCACTCAATCGTTGATGGCGGCTTTGAGGTAATGTCGTAGACCACCCGATTGATACCCTTCACCTCGTTCACAATTCGAGATGACATTCTAGACAACAGCTCAGCGGGTAAAGGCACCCAGTCCGCTGTCATACCATCAAGACTCTGAACTACTCGGATCGCCACGGTATATTCGTAAGTCCGCTCGTCGCCCATTACCCCAACGCTTTGAATCGGCAGGAGGACCGGAAACGACTGCCATACCTTCCGATACCATCCAGCTTCAATAATCTCTTCCGTGACGATGGAGTCAGCCTCACGTAATAACTTTAATCGGTCTGGAGTTACGTCACCAAGAATGCGCACCGCCAATCCAGGGCCAGGAAAGGGCTGTCTCCACACAAATGCTTCGTCAACACCCAATTCAAGGCCCACCTGCCTAACCTCATCCTTAAACAGTTGACGAACCGGTTCGATCAAGGAGAATTGCATTTCTTTTGGTAGCCCCCCAACGTTGTGGTGGCTCTTGATTGGAACTGAGGGCCCTACAACCGATACGCTTTCGATTACGTCGGGATAAAGAGTGCCCTGCGCCAGGAACTTAAACGCTCCGAGTTCGGCAGCTTTTGTTTCAAACACCTCAATGAACGCCTTGCCAATGATCATCCGCTTCTCTTCAGGATCAGTAACGCCTTTGAGNCGTTCCAAAAACANCTGGGATGCATCTGCAAACGCNACTGGTAANCCCAATTTCTCAGAAAAGCGCTGACGCACCTCGGCAGCTTCATCGGCACGTAACACGCCATTGTCCACAAATATGCAAGTAAGTCGGTCACCGATGGCNCGATGAAGTAANAGGGCTACGACCGTAGAATCCACNCCTCCACTGAGCGCACACAAGACCCGTGAATCCCCTACCTGCTCTTGAATATGCTCGATGGTTTCCTGGACAAATGAGGCCATGGTCCAGTCCCCTACACAACCGCAAATCTCCCTCGCAAAGTTTTCAAGTATGTCGCTACCATGTTCCGTATGAACGACCTCAGGGTGAAACAGCAAACCATATAACCCACGGTCGGCGTGCTCCATGGCGGCGACCGGAGCATTTTTACTAGTAGCCGTGATGGAGAATCCTGGGGGTGCCNTTGCTACCAAGTCTCCGTGACTTGCCCAGACCTTAACGGAGTCCGGAAGGCCCCGAAACATCACCCTTTCATTCTCCGGCCGAACCACCGCGCTACCGTATTCTCGCTGCGGTGCAGGAAGAACCGTGCCACCGAGAGCATCCGTCATCGCCTGCATGCCATAGCAAATACCCAGAGTCGGCACGGCCATCTTAAACAGTTCCGGATCGCACTTAGGAGCGTCTGGGTCAGAAATTGATCTAGGCCCGCCCGACAGAATTATTCCGACGGGATTACGCGCAGCTAAATCGTTTGTGGATATGTTGAATGGAACAATCTCAGCATACACCGATAATTCACGCAGCCGACGCGCGATTAACTGCGTGTACTGAGAGCCGAAATCAAGGACGACCAGTGTTTGGTGTGTCACGCGATTAAACAACCAGCTTGGGGCACTCTTCGACCGATTCGGAGATATTATAACGGGGTGCTTCAGATTTTGTTGGGGTCATCGCGCTCGTCTAAGAGCCGCCGGTTAAGGCATTGGCTGTTATTTACAGTGAGCACGCTCTTGATGGGNGTTCTTGTGGCCTCTGCTGCAGGTCAGGATTCCTCCTCTGAAGAGATTCTTGCTCCCTCGATCTTTCCAGTCGGGTACAACTGGCAGACCACTCTACCAGCGGCCCCTACCGGTCTCCCGGCGAGCGACGGGACCTATCTCTATGTGCCGTTACGAAACGATCAATTCGTAGCCGTGTCCCGGTTCGATGGAACCGTCCAATGGGCAGTGGAACAGCAGGTCGATTTCCGTCCAACTCCCTCTGGAGACACCGTCTTCGTCGTCAACGATAAAAAAGTCCGTGCACTATGGGCGGTGTCCGGTGCCGAAAAGTGGAATGTCAACCTTCCGGAGCCTGTCTCTACGGAGGTATATTCGAATCCAGAATGGCTGATCATCGGACTCGTTAACGGACTCGTCTCAGCACATGCACGATCCACGGGACGTCCGATCTGGACCCAGGANCTCTCAGCCGNGGTCCTTCCTCCCACCGTTGACGGTAGTCATCTGTATGTCCCCCAAGCCAATGGGGCTATCTCGGCCTTAGAGCTGTCGAACGGAACCGTGCTCTGGGAGCGACAACTCGGGGGCGCGCCCGGACCCATAACCGTCGCCTATGATCAACTCTATGTAGGCACCACTGATAATTTTCTNTATGCGATCGATCAATCTGACGGGCGAATCCAGTGGCGTTGGAGAACGGGTGGAGACATAGTTGGAGCGCCAGTTGTTGATTCGGAGACTATTTATTTTGTTTCACTAGATAATCAATTACGCGCTCTTGCACGAAAAACGGGCGTTCAATTGTGGAAGCAGGATCTTCCCACTAGACCAGTGGGAGGCCTCGTCCAGTTTGGCGATGCACTGATGNTTTCAGGCCGAACGCTTCCGCTCCATCTCATTTATTCTCAAACTGGCGAACCTGCTGGAGACTTTTCAAGCACCCCGATGCTGGCACCATTTCAACCCGAAGAGACCGATCTTTTAATGGCTAAGGAATCAGAAGAGCGCACCTTGACCGAGGAGAATGCTAAAGCCGCGGAGTCTGTAGATTCTGATGAGTCAAATACCGTTGAAATGGGCGAGGCGCTGGAAATAGCGACTGAGCTTGCGGCCCCTCCGATCATCCTACAAGCCGAAGGAGCGTCAAAAGCGGAGTTCGTGCTTCTCACGGGCGCTGGAGAGTTGCATAGTTACATCTCGGCAAAGGCTTTACCTTTAACGCCGCAGCCACACATACCAGGAATGCACCCTACCTCGTCATTAACAGAAGCCAATCATGAAGTNCCCGAGTGGTTAATTGAGCCCCTCCGCAATGGAACAGTCGATTTGACAAACTTACCAGGCATGTTCGAGATCGCAAAGGATCTTGAATCGCTAGATCGCCCTCCAGGATTACGCTTTACGCCACCACTGACTACTGGCTTGACCGCGCTCCCTGGGCGTAGAGGTCCCGCCGAACGCCAACTTGCACCGTTCAACCTATTACCCGGAATTCAGATGTCAGTCGAAGACCTCACNCGAGGTTTAGAGATCTTTTGGGATTCCGGNTGGATTGTTGTTGGNTCGGTAAACGACGAAGTACTTCTTGCGCCCCTAACGAAGACGCCCGGTCAACTACTAGGCCTCCCGAACAAATCCTCGTAAAAGGCTCGTTCGTCTGCTCTTAATGGAAATGGGGGCGATTAGCNGTCTCACCCGTCGCAGTATTCCTACTATCATCGCCAGCTTCGTCGGCTGCAGATTTTCCACGCCACTCAACTCGACTAAGGAGATCTTCAACCGGTCCGGAGGCAAGATAGATGTATGCCATCCCTGCTAAGACGAATGGGGGGTGCGCGTTAATTACCGCNATTACNCCTGCAATGGCGATGAGCGGCACGTACGAACGCCGATGGCCGAGATTAACCTCTTTAAAACTACGAAATCTCAAAGTCGTGATCATCAAAAAGGCAGGGACTAGTATTACCAGGAAGATCGGTAATGCCTCAATTGCACCAACCGAAGGAGTCGGAAAAGCAAACACCGTNGCCGCGAGCACACAGGCCGCTGCCGGGCTTGGCATTCCCACAAAATAGCGCTTATCTAACGTTCCCCGCTGAATATTAAAACGCGCTAATCGAGTTCCCGCCGCCACAAGATACAAAAAGCCTGCGGCCCAGCCCAATTGTCCAAAAGGCGTTAGGCCCCAAGCACACACTAAGACCGCCGGGGCCACACCGAAGGACACAATATCCGCCAANGAGTCAAATTCGACCCCAAACGCACTAGTGGCTTTCATTAGTCGAGCGATTCGCCCATCCAGAGTGTCGAGAACAAGCGCAATNCCAATGAATGGAGCGGCNGTGCCAAACTCCCCTCTGAGGGTATAAATCAGACAAGCGTANCCACAGAAGAGATTGGCAACCGTGAGCATGCTAGGNAGNAGGAACATGCCCCGCCGAGCACGTTGATCNCCNTGAAAGCCTCTNAGAACTACCATGCCTAGAACCCGGTNTCGGGNTTCTCTGNGCCCATTAANCTAGCAACGACGCTCTCACCNCCACGCACCCGCTGGCCGGGAACGACGGCGATGGTGGCCGTTCTTGGTATAAACAAATCAATACGTGAGCCAAACTTCATAATACCGAATCGATCTCCAGCCTGCACCTTCTGACCCACCCTAACACGGCATACGATCCTGCGAGCAAGCACCCCAACAATCTGTCTACACACTATCATCCCGTCGTTGTGCCGAAAAGCCACTTCAGTTCGCGCGTTACTAGAACTGGCTTCGCCTTTATACGCCGCAAAAAACCGCCCTGCTTGGCGCCGAATATGAATTACCTCGCCTTCAACCGGAACTCGATTCATGTGCACATCNACNGGCGACAAAAAAATACTCACCTGCCACCAAGANCCNTTTGGTGGATCTGTCGAGACCACCTCTCCCGCCACCAAAACCCGACCATCCGCAGGGGCAAGTACCGCCCCCTTTGTTCCTGGCGGACGCCGTCGTGGATCCCGAAAAAAGAACAGGAAGAATCCGCCGAGTATGACAAAAGGAATGGCCCACCACAAAAAATNCAGCCANGCGAGAACAACNGNAGGAATAGCNGTCGCAGCAATAAACGGTACGCCCGATCGATCGATGGGCACGAGATATATTCTAGGCTTAGGTNGAGTAGAAGCTACCCACCTGCTGTGGATTTACTNGAGCTTTCTACGTCTTGCAAAGGTGGACGGAGGNTACATCGGAGAATATGCTCCATACGATCCTTAATATGCAGCTTTTGCTTCTTGAGGGTGGTTTCCTCAACCTGTTCGCTGTCAGATAGATAGGGTTGGTTACCAAGCTTTGCCAAGCGAGTGTCGAGCATATCGTGGTTGGCGGCCAACTGTTGAAATTCAAGATTATCCAACAGCAGCCGATCTCTTATTTCGGTGTCTGTCGACATCCTCCACTCCTTCTCAGAACAAAGAGCACTGGTTGGCGGGACAATGGACGAGCGCACGGTACCATAAGGCTTCCAGAGGTTCAAGAGTCCCTACGGCAGATTAAGAGTCGAAGTCGCTAAACTCAGCAGTTTTGGGCCAAACTTTTAGATAAAAGGACTGCATCCTCAACTGGATTTGTATAGTAATCCGGCCGCATGCCCACACGCTTAAAACCCATTCGCCAATACAACTTAAGGGCAGCAGCGTTTGATGAACGCACCTCCAACATAATAGACCTTACTCCGCGACTGGTCGCATCCTGTGTCAGATGCATCAACAGAAGACGGGCCAACCCTTGTCGACGGTGTTCAGGGTGAATCGCTAGATTGTTAAGGTACAACTCTCCCTCAATTAACCGCCAAGAACAGTATCCAACTAAAGAGTCTTGGTTGATCCGAACCACGAAAGCCTCGGAAACACTTACCTTGCTCAATTCATCAATAAGCATTTGACGGGACCAAGGCCTCTGAAAGCTCAACGTCTCCAACTCAACAAGGCCGTCAATATCGCGTCTCAAACTCGCCCTCTCAACGTTAGCTACCATTAATGGCTCCTGTCAGCCTCGACTGCGATTCCGCGCTAACTCAACATCCGGCCTTCGGATATACAGGGGCCGTAGCGCATGGGGCCCTAACAATTGACGCTCAGAGGCAGTCAGTGCCAATCGGCCAACGTTTTCTGCAAGGTTCACCTGAATCGGCAAAATTCTGACCGTTGAACCTAAGAGATCCTTGGCTTCACTTTCATATCGGTGGGCGCCATCGCCCACAAGAGTCAAGGGCTTCTCGCCCAACCTCTCCTGCCAACAGATTGACACCTCTTGTGGCGTACCAACAGAATGCGGTTCGATTTCTAGAAATCCTTCGGGCACCGTAATAATCGTTGGCACTCCCCCAATACTTGCACTTGTTGGCGGACTGCAACTCACTTCCTCAAGGCGAAGGTAGCCGGCACTAAAGACCTGATTTCGTTGTCCGTCGAGCCAGGCTCCAACAAGTATTGAATCACGAGCCCCATCAACTAGCGCTGCAAGGGTTGATACACCAACGATTGGTACGGACTTAACCAATGACAATCCTTGTATCGTAGAAATTCCAACCCTAAGACCGGTAAACGATCCTGGGCCCACGGCTACTGCATAGCGTTCAACGTCATCAACAGTGAGATCGAGGGTTCCTAGGACGTCAATAATGTCACTTGGCAACCGCTCACCACGAGTTCGGTCAGTTGTGCCAGATTTACTAGCAACAACCTTCCCGTGTTGGAGCACCGCGACACTGCCTGGGCGAGTGGCTGTCTCAAGTGCTAATACAACGCCTGGGAACCCTGGCTTTCTCTCCATTAGTAAAACGATTCTAGTAGAGTGCGCGGCCACCAGAAAGTCAATGTCTTCAACATCTTGACTGCCGATTGACCCCTACCTATACTGTGGCCACCTTGCATCCTTAAAGTGTTCGGATGCACTCATTATCGAGACCCGCCCTTGCCTTCCCACCCAACCAAGTCGGCTGTTACGCCCGTAATGAGACAGTACTTGGATACCAAGCAACAGTATTCCGATGCGGTACTGTTTTTTCGAATGGGTGATTTTTATGAAATGTTTTACGAAGACGCACTTACAGCTGCGCGGGCCCTGGACCTGACGCTGACCTCCCGTGCGAAAGATGGAGATGGAGCAGCCATTCCGATGTGTGGAGTTCCGTTTCACTCTGCCGAAGGTTACATTGCGCGTCTCGTCAACAAAGGATTTCGGGTGGCGATCTGCGAGCAGATGGAGAGTGCAAAGAAAGGAAAAGGTCTCGTTAAGAGAGAAATCGTACGCGTGGTATCTCCCGGCACCCTGATTGATGGTGACGAGCTAGACTCACGAAAACCGGCCTTCTTAATGGCCATAGTTTCGAAGGGGAACAACGCTAAAAAGTCCATTAAGAACCTCGCTCAATACGGCGTCGCTCTCGTAGACCTCTCAACGGGTGAGTTTCAGGTGGCTGAATATCAAGGCACTGCAGCTCATCAACAGGTACTCAACGAAATTTCTGTACTCCAGCCTCGGGAATTAGTAATTCCCGATGACATGGAGGACTCCGCGCTCCCTAATAACATCGGTAAAACACCAGTTACACGTACTGATTCATGGACCTTCAATCTCGAGCATGCACGCGACATATTGTGTTCTCAATTAAATGTTCAGGACCTTGAAGGATTCGGGCTCGAAGAAAGGTTGGCTGCGACCGCGGCGGCCGGCGGCCTCATAAGCTATCTTAAGGACACTCAAAAGTGTGACCTGACACACCTTCGAGAGCTTAGCCTTCGAGAACACTCCCAATATCTAGCTATNGATCCAACGACGTTCCAACACCTCGAGATCATCGCTGCATCGGATGGGTCTTCGGAAAGGTGCTTACTCTCAACCATCGATCAGACTGTAACAGCGATGGGAGGACGCCAACTCAGGTCTTGGCTGGTTAGGCCACTCTTGTCAATTGAACGAATTCAAGATCGTCTTGATGCCGTTGAGGAATTCGCCTTCGATACCGTGACCCGTGGCAAGCTTCGAGAAGGCCTTAAAGGCGTGGTCGATCTAGAGCGCCTCGTGGCACGAGTGTCGCTAGCGACCGCTGGGCCTCGTGATTTACTTGCACTCCAACAGTCCGCCATTTTACTTCCTAAGATTCGAGGGATTCTGAGTGGCCTACACGCACCTCTCACCCTTAGCCTATTGAGCGAGCTCGACGATCTGAGCGATTTAAGAGACCTGATTGAAAAGACTATCTCTGAAGAGCCTCCTGCTCAAGCTCGGGATGGAGGCTGCATTCGCGACGGCAGTAATTCTAAATTAGATGACCTTCGCTCTATAAGTAATGGCGGCCGTCGATTAATCTCTGAAATGGAGGCGGCAGAACGGACCCGTACCGGAATTTCCAGTTTGAAAATTCGATTCAATCGAATATTTGGTTACTACATAGAGATCTCCAGGGCTCATCTACAGTCGGTGCCGGATGATTACCATCGCAAACAGACAGTCGCGGGAGGCGAGCGCTTTGTCACTCCCGAGCTTAAGAAGTGCGAAGACTCTATTCTTGGCGCTGATGAGCGAATCCTGGAGGAAGAGATAGTCTTATTCGAGGCTCTTCGGAAACAAATAGCGCAGGAAATCCCTCGCATCCAAGACACGGCGAGAGCTATTGCCGGTCTTGATACCCTATCCGCTCTTGCGGAAGCTGCCGTCACCCACGAATATACAAAACCACAAATTCATAATGGGGATGAATTTGAGGCATACGATGTTCGTCATCCCGTTGTCGAGCGGTATACCTCAGAAAGTTTTGTACCAAACGATCTATTGCTAAATAAGTTGAGCCACCAACTCGTAATCCTAACCGGGCCAAATATGGGTGGTAAATCAACCTATCTCCGCCAAGCTGCACTGCTGACAATCTTGGCGCAGACAGGTTCGTTTGTGCCTGCCCGCCAAGCAAAATTACCTTTGGTTGATCGGGTGTTCGCCAGAGTTGGCGCGTCCGACAATATCGCTCGTGGCCACTCCACCTTTATGGTTGAAATGGAGGAGACCGCACATATTCTACATACGGCAACCGCTCGAAGCCTCGTCCTTCTAGACGAGATCGGCCGCGGGACGGCGACCTTCGACGGACTCAGCATAGCCTGGGCGGTCGCCGAACACTTAGCGACCAATCAGTCAGCGCGGCCCCATACTTTATTCGCGACTCACTATCATGAGTTAACCGATCTCGCAGAAGCTTTACCTGGAGTAATAAATTTCCACGTTGTCGTTCGGGAGCACAACGACAACCTCGTCTTTCTCCGCAAGGTGGTTCCCGGTCGCTCAGACCGCAGCTACGGCATTCAGGTGGCTCGTTTGGCGGGACTACCTCAAAAGGTGGTTCGCAGAGCTCGAGAGATCTTGGATGGATTGGAACGGGACGAGTTAACTCGCGATGGCAGACCCGCAATGAGCGGAAGCAACGCTCCCAGCCAAGAACAACCCGGTCTCTTTCAGGGCGCTCAACCAGATGATCAAATTCGGCAACGTTTACGTAAGCTCGACTTGGATCAGCTAACTCCTTTAAAAGCTCTTGATTGGTTAGCCGAACTGAAGAGGGACATGTCAGAGGAATAGTAGCGCTCGACCGACCCAACCTTAGCGACCTAGAATGAAGCCGTATGTCTGATAAACGCGACTTATTCGGCCCTCCAATCGAACCATTTTTGGTTGAGCCTAATTTAACCGGTGAACAAATCCTCGACCGCATGGCTGGAATTTCTTTTCAAGGTAGAAATTTAGCCACAGCGCACAGGGTGTGGAGAAAGATGCTCGCAGATAATTGCCTGGTCTTTCTCGGAGTTGCGGGTGCACTCAGCGCCGGTGGTTTAAGAATGATTCTGGCGCATCTGATTGCACACCGATATGTTGACTGCGTCGTCTCAACAGGAGCCAACCTTTATCATGACCTACATGAGTGTCGGGGCCGCCAACACTTTCAAGGATCTCCCCAGACGGACGATCGAGCCCTACAGGCCGCGCATATTGATCGTGTTTACGACACCCTAATGGACGAGGACGAATTTATTGACAACGATAACTGGATCGCAGCCTTTTCCGAACGCCTAGAGAATCGTCCATATACCAGTAGAGAGCTTCTTTACAGGCTTGGTGAACACTTATGGAACGAAACCAAACGGGATGGAATTCTTACTTCGGCCTATCGAGCGAACGTCCCTATCTTCTGTCCCGCAATTGCTGATTCTTCCATCGGCATGGGCCTGTCGCAAGGTAGACACTCAACAGCAGGAACAGGTCAAGTCGATGTGATCGGCGACATAATCGAATCGGCAAATCTCGTTATTCGCAAACGTCGAACAGCATCGATAGTACTTGGCGGAGGGACCCCAAAGAACTTTATTAATCAGGCCAGTGTGCAGGCTGAGTTCTACAGTGCCGGAATAGGCGGTCACAGCTATGCTCTCCAGATTGTTGCTGACGTTCCACACTTTGGCGGAGCTTCAGGGTCCACCCTTGACGAGGCCCGCAGTTGGGGCAAGGTCGCTACCGACGCCGACCAAGTTACTGTTAACGCAGATGCCACCATCGCATTGCCACTCCTTGCGACTGCCCTCTCCACGAGTATGCCGGACGTTTTAAAACACCGCCGATTCTCGGTCTTTAATCTCAATGGCCCCAGAATCTCAGTGGATGGCGACCTCCTTCCTAGTAACCGCTTCGAGGAACAGAGGTGAGTTGGCCATTCCAGTATCCGCATGGTGATAGCCTGCCATTCGGTGGCGACGACTGTCCCCAAGCGACGTTTACGGACGCTCCTACCGTGGTCCTTCCGGCCCCCTTGGAACGAACCGTCTCTTATCTTTCCGGAACCCGATTAGGGCCAAGTGAAATTCTTCGCGCTTCAGCCCAGCTTGAATTATGGGACGAAGAACTTGGAATCGATGTGCACGCCCAAGGCATCTGCACCCTTCCAGAGATGGAACTGCCATATTCCGACCAAGTCGAGGCCTTGGCCGAAATCAATCGGGTCGCCAAGACCATCATCAGTCTCAATAAGTTCCTGGTAACCCTCGGAGGCGAACATTCAATTACCCCACCGCTGGTCGCTGCTGCTGCTGCCCATTACGACGACCTATCGATCCTTCAGATAGACGCCCATGCTGATTTACGAGATTCGTATCTTGGTAACCCCAATAGCCATGCTTGTGCGATGCGCCGATCGCTAGATTACGCACCCTGCACCCAAGTTGGCATTCGCAGCCTTTCAACCGAAGAGGCCATGATCGCCGATTCCCTTCCCACAACGATCTTCTACGACGTGAAAATGCGAGATCAAGCCAACTGGGTCGAAGATATTGTCAGCACACTTCGACGGAGGGTTTACATCTCTATTGATTGCGATGGACTTAATCCAGCAGTGATGCCTGCCGTGGGCACGCCCGAGCCTGGTGGCTTATCTTGGACCGAACTAATCCAGATTTTACGGTTAACTTTTCGAAAGCGCGAGGTTATTGCTTGCGATGTCGTGGAACTGTGCCCAATATCTGGACTTGCGCATCCAAATTTTCTCTGCGCAAAACTCGTCTACAAATTGCTGACTTATCGCCTCGGCGAACCCTAACTTTCTTCAGATATTTCAAACCTATCCAATTCAGCCTGGGCAACCAATCCATAGCTAGAACTCGGAAACTCGTCAACGATACGCGCAAAACTTTCCTTGGCTTCCATGGAACGATTGGCAAGAAGGTAGGCGCGGCCTAATTGCATCAATAAGCCGTCCAGAGGGATCTGAGAGTCCGCCGAAGTGACCTCTTCCTCGAACAGTTGGATTGCCGCCTCTACATTGCCCGAATACATTTTCGTTTCGGCCAGACCAAGACGTGCCATCCGTCCGTATATACTTCCTCCCGCAACATCCACCACCCTCTCATATTGCAGCTCCGCTTCATCTCGTCGCCCAAAATCGGCAAGGATGCTTGCTGCGTGATAACTAGCTGTTATCCCAGCCGAACTCTCGGGATAAGTTTCAGCTGTTAGCATGAACTTCTCCAAAGCCGATTCTGCTCTTCGATTCTCAGAAGTAAAGCTTCCTGGCTGAAAGGCTGCTGCAGGAGCAATCGAAGTTGGATCAGACGGATCCGGCGGTGGAGGCGGTGGAATTACTGGCGCAGAAGCAGTAGTTAACGCATCCGCAAGTAGATCCGATCCCTTGGCCTGTTCAGCCCGTTGATAGGAAACATAAATACCACTTCCAATAGCGAGAAGGATTACTAGCGATCCAAGGATTATTAATTCTCGCTTCCGGCTTTCAAGGAGCATCTGGGAACTCAGAATCTTCGCCGCCAGCGCGTTCTCTTTTAAATGGTGCCGCTCAGATCGCTTCATGGATTCCTGTCCCTTGAATAAACTTAAACCGATGTCCGACTATTATACCTAGCCATGCCCATGAATTACCGGTGAGCGCTGTAGTAACAACTGGCGCGCGTGCCCGGATTCGAACCGGGGACCTACCGCTTAGGAGGCGGTTGCTCTATCCATCTGAGCTACACGCGCATTCCCCAGGCTTGATTAGTCTAGCAGAGACAGTTGAATGGTTTCATTGGAACGCGTAGGCGCCATTCTGTGTGTGTCATGGCAGAATTGAGAAACCTGAACCAAGTCCTGTCGGCGCGCTGTCTGTTATCTCGACACCCTCAATCCTTGCATTTGGTGGACCCTCGCGGAGGGACTGCTCGAAACTTTTGATGGCCTCGGTGCCACCGACGACTATGGCCTCAACACTTCCATCGCTTCGGTTAACCACCTGTCCATCCAAGCCCTCTCTCTGCGCAACCATTTGTACATAAATACGAAATCCGACACCTTGAACCCTTCCGCGAATTACGTATCGGCGTGACACACGCGTTGACTTCATGAGCGCTACACCTCAAATAACCCAAAGCTACAACTCAGGGCTGCCTAGAACTATTCTTACTAATCTCCACCATTAAACGATCTAATTTAGTCTCAATTATCTCCAGACGATGATCGATCTTCGCTTGTTCCTTCGAGCCATCATCCTCGAGAAAGAGGCTCGCTACCGTAGCGGTAAACGCACCAATAATCCCAATTCCTGCCATCATTAATATGACAGCAATGACCCGCCCCCATGACGTCACGGGAGAAACATCACCGTATCCGACGGTAGTAGCTGTTACGATTGCCCACCACAGTGCGTCCCCAAACGTATCAATCGAGGGGTTTTCGTTTCTCTCAAGAAAATAGACACCCACCCCGCATAGAGCCACGAGGCCGAGGGCAATCGTCCCAAGATAATGGAATTGATGCCGACCGAGAAGCTTCCGCAAGAGTCGAAGTCCGAGACCAGCCACTGCCAGAACGCGAAGGAGACGAAGCACTCGAAGAAGTCGTAACGTACGGGTGCCCTCAAAAAGCGCTGGAAGAAACGGCGGAGACAGCAGAATAATGGCAAGGTCAAACCATGCGACACGAATGAATTTGAGTCGTTGGGGAGCCAAGACAAGCTTGGCAACGTACTCTGCACAGAATGCAAGCCAAATTATCCAATTCAATAAAAGTGCGATGTTTAGCACGGTCGGGTCGACCGCTTCGTTCTCAATGATAAGAATTGGAACAAGGCTGATTGCCAGAATGGCCATCGGCCATTCGGTTCTTCGGCTAAATCGCTCAAATCTGTGACTTCGGCTCAGCTTCTCATCATTTAAGCTCATAACAATCTTGGACACCTCAGGTCGGCTCTCTGTCCACAGGTAACCCGATCCTCTAGCGCCGGCAGTTTTGTGTCAAGCAAGGCGGAATCGCCTACAATGCATTGAAGTTCGCATCTCGATGTCCTCTTTACGGCACGAAAGGCGCCTATGAACACGATGGCACGATCACTTTACACCTTGGTAATTAGTCTGGCACTAGCCAGTCCAATATTTGGACAGAATCGTCGGCCTTTAGAGATTGCCGACCTCTTTGAACTACGTACCGTCGGCGCACCATCGATTAGTCCCAACGGAGCGTGGGTTGCTTACACAGTTTCCGACTTGGATATTGACGCCGATCGTCGCGATGTGGACATCTATATGTCGTCACTGACAGATCCTGCGGCTGAGGCCGTCCGCCTCACCTCCACAGAAGGTTCGGAATCAAGTCCTCGGTGGAGTTCGGACGGGCGATATCTCGCCTTTCTGTCATCAAGAGAAGGAAATGGCTCACAGGTATGGCTCCTTGACCGCCGTGGCGGAGAGGCGATCAGGCTCACGAATTACGATGGAAGCGTTTCGAGTTTCACCTGGTCTCCCGATGCATCCAAGCTCGCCATAATTGCATCGGATGCGGATCCAAATGACGCGAATGATTCAGACGTCAGAGAGCCAATAGTCATCACACGACTGCAATTTAAACGGGACGGACAGGGCTACCTGACTAATCGCCACCGTCACCTTCATGTTTTCGATGTAACCTCAAAGAATACCGAGCAAGTCACCGACGGGCCCTATGATGATTCCTCGCCAGCCTGGTCTCCCGATGGCTCTCTTCTCGCCTTCGTCAGTAATCGGACCGAGGAACCCGACTCCAATGCGAATACCGACATCTTCTTAACCAAGCCACGATCGGAAGCAACGATTCGAAAGCTTACAACTTCTGAGGGCAGCGACGGCTCCCCTTCCTTTAGCCCTGATGGCACATTCATTACCTACGTTGCCGGTGGAAGTCCATCTGACATTTGGTATGCCCCTCGGTATGTCGCAGTAATTCCTGTCGCGGGAGGAAGCCCAATCCATCTAGGTGCGGAACTGGATCGTAACGGCTCATCTCCTCGAGTGACACCCGATGGCGAATATGTTCTTTACCTACTCGAGGACGAGGGTAATCGGCACCTAGCAAAAATCCCAATTAGTGGTGGAGCCGTTGAACGCGTGGTGGCCGGGGAAAGAACTCTGTCAAGTTTCGACCTCGACAAGAATGGCAACATTGTCATTCTGGAGAGCCAACCACACTATCCAGGCGAGATTTCACGAGTCGACCTAGGCGGACTAACCCGAATAAGCCAAGTGAATGATAAACATCTTGCCACTATCAAACTGGCACCAGTAGAACGGTTCACAGCGGTAAGCGCTGATGGCACTCCGGTGGGAGCGTTTCTTACCCGGCCGCCAGGGGAACCCGAAGGCACCGAATTACCAACACTGCTAAGAATTCATGGCGGACCAGTGAGCCAATACTCGACAGCCTTTCGCTTCGAATGGCAGCTTTTTGCAGCTCATGGATACGCCGTTGTCGCAGCAAACCCGAGGGGATCGTCCGGCTATGGATTTGATTTTTCGCGGGCTATCTGGGCTGACTGGGGCAACAAGGATTTTGATGACGTAATTGCAGCCGTCGATCATCTGGTTGAGAACAATATAGCCGACCCCAATAGACTTGGAATTGGAGGCTGGAGCTACGGCGGCATATTGACGAACCACGTCATAACCAAGACGAACCGATTTCGAGCAGCAATAACTGGCGCGAGTGAAGTCAACTACTTATCGAATTACGGAACTGACCATTATCAACGTCAGTGGGAAGCAGAACTTGGCCTGCCATGGCGCAACCTAGATCTTTGGGTTCATCTATCGCCTTTTTTCAGAGTTGACGACATCACGACACCTACTCTTGTCATGAATGGTGAAGTTGACTGGAATGTTCCAGCGTTAAATTCAGAGCAGCTATACCAGGCGCTTCGACGGCTCGGGAGGGAAACCGAACTAGTTATCTATCCCGATCAAAGCCACGGCATTCGCCGTCCAACCTATCAGCAAGATCGCTATGAACGTTACTTGGCCTGGTACGATCGTTACGTAAAACCAAGAATACCAACCGCAAGTTACTAAGAGGGCACGAAAGAGCTGCGCATTAGTAGGTGGTAATCTCGGGTTACGATGGCGCGATTGACGTCCTAAAGTTCCGCCTACTATGGAAAGTGGTCGGGGCGAGAGGATTTGAACCTCCGACCCCTCGATCCCGAACCGAGTGCTCTACCAGGCTGAGCCACGCCCCGACCGTTTGGCCGCCTATTCTACCTCAGTCGATCGAGTACGAGACAAGTCAGCTATGAGACCCAGGGCCGCATGATTAGTTAGGTCTGCCTGAAGTGGCGTTATCGATATCCAGCCATCAGTTAATGCATGGTGGTCAGAATGTTCCATCTCCTCCCAACGCGCCTTGCCCTGTTGAATCCAAAAATATGGCTCCTTTCGAGGGTCAAGGCGATCGGCTAAGGATGAAACTGGATTTCGGCGCCCCTGAACGGTTACTCGAACACCTTTCGCAGGCCTCTCGGGAACATTCACGTTAAGAACTGTGCGCTCAGGCAATGATTCACCAAGCACTGATTTGGTAAGGTTCACGGCCACTGAGCAAGCTTGAGAGAAATCGAATGGGCTTGCCGTGCGCTCCAAGGATATTGCCAAACTAGGAATCCCAAGCAGTGCTGCCTCCATTGCCCCAGCAATCGTGCCCGAATAGAAAACGTCATCACCGACGTTAGCACCCCTATTGATTCCGGAGACCACTACATCCGGCAGCTCCCCGAGAACCTTCGCTATAGCCACGTTTATACAATCGGCCGGTGTGCCGTCAACAGCAAACCTTTGTGGTGCAATGCGTTCCAATCGTAACGGCCTTCGAAGAGTTAATGAGTGACTAATCGCACTAGACTCGAGTAAAGGTGCAACCGCTACCACATCGCCCAACTCTTCAAGTGCGACAGCAAGAGTTTCTAGACCGTCGGATCGAATGCCATCATCATTCGTCACAAGTATTCGAGACATAAAAACGGGCGAGTATAGCACGTGGAACAGGTGACCCGTACTCTCCCAGTGGCCCACATCCAGATTTTCCTAAGGTAGAATTAAATTTACGCACTTATGATTTCAAGTACCCACTCTCCATTTCAGGCCGTACTACTAATTGCATTTGGTGGTCCCCAAGGGATGACCGACATTCGTCCTTTCCTGGCTAATGTCTTGCGGGGTCGAAATGTGCCTGCAAGCCGAATTGAGGCTGTGGCGAAACACTATGAGCTATTCGACGGAGTGTCACCAATTACGGAGTTAACCCAAAAACAGGCAACCGGTCTTTCTGATCGTCTCACCCGTAAGGGTTTAAAGCTTCCTGTCTATGTTGGCATGCGAAATTGGAATCCCTATCTCAAAGACACTCTGCTTGAAATGTCCAGAACAGGAATACGTCGAGCAATCGGGTTCATTATGGCGCCACACGGGTCGTTCTCTAGTTGCGAGCAATATCGGAATAACGTGAACGAGGCGAGACANTCGATTATCAATAGCGGAGAAGCCGACGTAGCGATTACCTATGTAGCCTCGTGGCATACCCATCCAGGCTTCATCAAGGCTCTTGCGAACCAAATAGATTTGGCAATCCTTGCCCTGCCGAACAATCTGCANCAGACGTCTCAAATAGTCTTCACTGCCCACAGTATTCCGGTGTCGATGGCAAACAATTGCCGCTACGAAGATCAGCTCAGGGAATCCTGCGATCGGGTAGCCCAAACACTTAACCACCCCAACTGGTCACTTGTATACCAAAGCCGTAGCGGTAATCCTGCCGACCCATGGCTGGGACCAGATGTGNTCGACCATCTTCGCGACCAACATGCTTCTGGGCTTAAAGCCGCGGTCCTCTGCCCTATCGGCTTTGTTGTCGATCACATCGAGGTGCTTTACGATCTTGACCTAGAGGCAGTAAGGGTCTGTGAGCAAATCGGACTGCCAGTAGCGCGGGCAGCTGCGGTTAACGACGAACTGAACTTTCTGGATATGATGACAGAAGTTGTTGCAAGCACGTCTAACCGCTACGCTCACGCTACCCCGCTACCCGTTACCAGTCCATGCTCTAAATAGCCACTGGTACAATAAGAACGGGCGGCATGCATCCACCGCCCGTTAGAAAACCAACCGCAACCGACTCAACTAGCGACTTCAACTGTCGAGCAGTGCTCCTCAAATGCACCGATTAACTGCCTGGCGATAGCTGGAGCCTCCTGACCCTCAATTTGATGTCGTTCCATCATGTAGACCAGGTGACCATCCTTGAGCAGTCCTATCGCCGGAGATGAAGGGGGATATCCAACGAAGAGGGACCGAGCCTTTTCGGTGGCCTCAATGTCCGCCCCCGCAAACACCGTGGCAGTAACATCAGGCGTTGTCGCATGCTGAAGTGCTAAAGCTACCCCTGGCCGAGCCCGCCCGGCTGCACAACCACAGACAGAGTTCACTACCACCATCACAGTACCCTTGGNATCTTTAACGACGTTGTCNACCTCAGCGGCAGTNCGTAGCTCTTTTACGCCTAACCGTACCAACTCTTCNCGCATCGGCGCAATCATGAACTCTGGATAACCCACATCACCCTCCTTCGAAGAACCCATCCACCCCAATAAAAGACCGTATCGAATATATTGACANAANTCCTAGAATACGTCATCCCGAGGNCAGTTCCCACCTCAATGACGGTCCCGCCCTGAAAGAGATTCCAACTTCTCCTTTCGAGACTCCTGACGAATACCATAGGCGAGCATCGCTACAAAGCCGCCCCAGTTCACGATGAGCACGATAACCATCATTATCCAGGTGTCGTAACTCATAATTGACCCTTCTCTTCATGCAAACTACGTTCTGCGATTTGCTTATTGAAATAGATCAGAACCGATAAGGCCATGCCCCACTGGAGGAGACAGGTTCCTACGCTTAGTGCATTCGTCGGGTCCCACCATCCATCAACCGTTGCCGCCTGGTACATCCACCACCCAAACATCGCCNTGAACTCAGCNGGAANCAAATATTTNAGGATCCAGCTATAAACCTTACCAAGATTNAAATCGTTACCCGGCACGTTCACNAACTTGTTGCGAAACTTTTCTTGTCCATATATTGTCGCCAAAATCGAAACAAATAGTCCACTGATCATGAGGGCAACCCCCCACACCCAATCCTGGTTTGCAAAAAAAGTCATACTTACGGCAGACGGGATTCCACAGATCGCGATCGCGCTCGCCACGAGCCGTACCGCACGCCGTCGATTGATGCCTGCATCCATTAANATTCGAGTTGCCATTTCTATCATGGCAATGAGAGAAGATAATGCGGCACAGAAGAGTGCTAGAAAGAATAGCGGTAGAAGGATNGTTCCNCCAGGCACTTGGTTNAACAGNTGTGGAATCCAAATAAAGGTNAAACCTTCATTGCCTGATGCCATGACCTCTAGAGCTTCTNNATTCGACAACAACGCAAACGTAGTCGGNACTATTGCCATGCCAGCCAAGAGCGAGGCGGAATTGTCGCCAAATCCTATGGTCGTTGCATTTAACACNAGGTCATCTTTGCGACGCATATAGGTTGCGTAAGTCAGAATCATTCCCCAGCCTGCCCCAGTGGACCAGGCCGACTGAGTTAGCGCTTCAAGCCACGTTTTGTAACTTTTCAGTGCTGACAGATCAGGATTAAACAGGAACTCTAAACCGCGTTCAGCTCCTGGAAGCGTAACTGATCGAACAACCGCAACACACAGCAACACGAAAAGAATCGGAATCAATATTCGATTCGCACGTTCGATGCCTGCGACCACTCCTCGTTGAATAATGAAGGCTCCGATTCCAACAGCCACCAAATGAAAAAAAATAGGCTGCCACACTGACGTGCTATAGATCTCCCAGTAACCACCAGGTGATACCTCTTGGATACCTCCGGTCAGTGTCAGAACAAAATACTTTAGTGTCCANCCAGTTACCACCGTGTAATAGAACATAATCATGGTGGTTGTAACGGCAATAAAACCACCCATCCACGCAAATCGCGGACCAATTAAAGTTGCAAAAGAGCCCACGACGCCTCTTCTGGCGCCTCGGCCAATGCCGAATTCCGCAATCATTAACGGAAGAGACCAGATGAAAAGAAAAAGTATCCAAGGAATCAGGAATGCAGCGCCACCGTTTTCTGCAGCAATGCGAGGAAAACGCCACAAGTTGCCAGTCCCAACCGCTAGGCCGAGACCGGCCAGGAGTAGCCCCCACCGAGAGGAAAAGGTTTCTCGATTCGTCAATGTTAAAAGTCCATGCTGGGTTAAAAGTTAGAAGGATCTACCAGAGCTGCGTTTACAACCTCCAGTATTCGAGAGAGTAGCTACCGCCCGATCTTGACCCACGTAGTATCAAGAGATAGATTCGTTCCAACCAAAGTCTATATCAATCACTAATTGTCCTGATATTCGCAATGAACGAATCCTTTGGTAAATGATTTGATTAATTCAGTCTCCTGTCAACTCATCAGGGCATCATCCGGCCAATGAAGTTTAAGGACTATTACGACACACTCGGAGTGAGCAAGAACACCACTGATAAGGAGATCAAGCAGGCCTACCGCAGGCTCGCCCGGAAACATCATCCGGACGTGAACCCCGGAAATGCAAAAGCTGAATCGCACTTTAAAAACATTACCGAGGCTTATGAGGTGTTGGGGAACCCTGAAACCCGAAGGAAATACAACGAGCTGGGAGCTAACTGGAAAATGTATGAGCAACCAGGATCGCCCGGCACTTCCCATCAGGACCCATTCGGCGGAAGAATGCCCTTTGGTGGTGGTGGCGGTGGGTGGACAATTGATTTTGGTGATGCCACTAGAGGTCCCAATCTAGGAGCCGATGGCGGAAGCCCATTCTCGGATTTCTTTAACGCCTTTTTTGGAGGAGCTCCCGGCCAACCCCGCTCCCGCGGTCCTCGTCGAAGAGAAACAAAAGTGGTGGATCAGACAATCGACTTATCCCTCGAGGAAGCTTTTCTGGGCGTAGAGCGCCGCATCTCGATTCTTAGTGGCAATAAAACTAGGATGGTCAGCGTCCGAATTCCACCTGGTGTAAGCGACCGCTCTCGAATTCGAATCCCTTATGGCCCAGAAGTCAGATCCACTGCTTCGGGAGAAATGTTACTAAGAGTTCGAATTATCCCGCATCCGAAGTTTCGCCGAAAAGGCCGCGACCTTCATACCTCGGTTACTGTTCCACTCACAACAGCTATTCTAGGAGGAGCTGTTCCCGTGCAAAACGTTGAGGGGATAACCCTCAATCTAAAAATTCCACCGGGAACCCAACCTGGGCAGGTGTTCCGCTTAAAAGGACAGGGTATGTCGGGAGTGCGAAAACCAGAGGATCGCGGCGCTCTCTACGCGACCGTCGAGCTTCTGTTGCCAACTCAGCTTAACGACAAGGAACGCGCTCATTACGAGGCATTAGCTAAACTCGCGGGTTCTAATACACCAGAGGAGCCTTCCTAATGGCCCCTTATTCGATCCTTATCTGAACTAAGTCGAGCTATCTTCAGTAGNNGGATCTGGCGCAAATCCAATTCGCGAATGGGCTCCGTCACAAAACGGCTTATTGGCTGAAGCGCCGCACCGGCAGAGAACAACGTTACCGTCCCCGGCGGCATATTTCTGCCCCTGCCAATCGATAATCGTCACCCCTTCGCCATCTACNCGATAGGGGCCATTCCGTCGAACTTTAATCGTTATCGTTCCGGCCATCGGTATCCGATCTATCCCATCTTTTGCATCGCCGAAAGAAAGTCGGCGTTCGACTTCGCCTTGCCCATCTTGTCCAACAGAAGCTCCATCGCCTCAACCGGAGAAAGAGGCGCTAGAACCTTACGAAGCACCCATACCCTGTTGAGATCATCCTTATCAATTAGTAATTCTTCCTTTCGAGTGCCACTCTTTTGTATGTCAATCGCAGGGAAGACACGTTTNTCGACTAATTTCCGATCAAGATGAATCTCCATGTTACCGGTGCCCTTAAATTCTTCAAAAATCACGTCGTCCATTCTCGAGCCAGTATCAACCAATGCAGTTGCCATGATCGTCAAAGAGCCACCTTCCTCAATATTTCTGGCGGCACCAAANAACCGNTTCGGTTTCTGCANTGCATTCGAATCNAANCCGCCAGAAAGNACTTTCCCGGAGGGNGGTATTACGGTGTTNTANGCNCGNGCGAGCCGNGTAATTGAATCGAGAACAATGAGCACNTCCTTCTTATGCTCTACTAGGCGNTTAGCCTTNTCTATCACCATCTCNGCAACCTGNACATGCCTCTGCGCTGGCTCATCAAATGTTGATGAAATNACCTCNCCATCTACGGACCGCTGCATATCTGTCACTTCTTCAGGNCGNTCGTCAATTANCAACACTATTAAATAGACTTCNGGNTGATTTGCAGAAACTGATTGGGCGATNTTCTGCAGCAGCATCGTCTTGCCCGTACGCGGTGAGGCTACGATCAACCCACGTTGCCCCTTGCCTATTGGGGTCATGAGGTCCATGACCCGAGCTGACAAATTGTCACCTCCGGTTTCGAGTTTCACCCGCTCTTCGGGATAAAGAGGTGTTAGATTTTCAAAAAATAACTTGTTTCTTGCCTGATCAGGCGCCTCGAAGTTCACGGCCTCAACCTTAATCAAGGCNAAATAACGNTCTCCCTCCTTCGGTGGNCGGATTTGCCCAGACACCGTGTCCCCAGTCTGCAAATCAAACTTACGTATTTGCGACGGAGAAACATAAATGTCGTCAGGTCCTGGAAGGTAGTTGTAGTCAGGCGCGCGGAGAAAACCATATCCATCAGGCAATACCTCAAGCACACCCTCAGAGAAAATGAAGCCACTCTGTTCCGTCTGTGCTTTCAGAATCTGAAAAATGAGCTCCTGTTTCCGCATGCCAGTCGCACCAGTAACACTCAGGTCCTTGGCAACCTGAGTGAGCTTCTGGATACTCATTTCCTTAAGTTCGCTAATGTTTAAGGTATTTCCCTGTTTTCGGGAGTTCGACTTCGGAGTNCGACTTNGGNNCCGACTTAGGGACCGACTTAGGGACCGACTTAGGNACCGACTTAGGAGACGTAACCGCTGTTGAATTTTGGCCGTTCGCCTGATCGCTGGNTGCNCGCACTGAAGNGCGCTTTTTTTCTGTTGTCATAAAGACGCTAACCGTAAGTAGAGGTTGTAAGGGGTGTGGGTTGTAAANGGCGAAACAGGAAGTTCCGCAGTCTGACTATTCGCAACGCGGGCAACGCCCGACGAGATTTGAGTATACGAAAGAGGCTTCGGGCTGTCAACTATTAGTAAAGACGCGACTAACAGGCCGGCGATCCCATCTTTACGCTTCCTAGCTGGGTTACAATCCANCCGTGCAGACGCCCCTACGCTGGCTCGTGGTGCTCTGCGCTATCACGTTCTTTCTCGGCCTCGGTAATGGCGCCATTGCGGACTCGGATGAGGCATATTATGCCGAAGCTGCCCGTCAAATGGCGATGACCGGTGATTGGTTAACTCCCCATTACAACGACACTGTACGATTTCAAAAGCCCGTCCTGATGTACTGGCTCATCGGAGCAGGCTATTTACTCACTGGCGTCAATGAGACCGCCGCTCGCTTTCCATCAGCATTTGCGGGNCTTTTACTAGTCCTACTAACCTTCACAATAGGTCGGCGATGGTACAACGCCTCCACTGGATTTCTCGCTGGTTCCATAGTAGCCACAACNTTCGGCACTTCTNNGATCGCATGGCAAGCTCTTCCCGACCTACCCGTAACGNTGCTTATTGTTTTCGCAACCTGGTCATTATTACGAGCATTGTCATGTAACCCGATCGATGCTGGAAATCGAAAGACCGTTAATTCCGATTCGCACCGTCTGACGTGGCTCCTAGCCGCTGCGGCCTCGGCAGCACTCGCTTGTCTTACAAAGGGTCCAATCGGAATCGTTTTACCTTTACTTGTTGCTTTACCGTTGGCTTATTGGAAACACGCCAACCCAGGCGTCGTCAGTCTTGGCCCTGGACGCTCCATCGGTCTTAGNCCAATCTTGCCGATAATAGCCATCCTACTATTTCTCGTATTGGCCTCGCCATGGTTCCTGGTCATGGCTTATCAGCACGGCCCTTCCTACCTTCTTCATTTCTTTGTCGGCGAGAATATTNCTAGGTTNACAACAGAAGAATTTAATCAAACGCGGCCACTATGGTTTTACCTTCCAGTGCTTGCCGGCGGCTTGGNGCCTTGGACACCATTCACGATTCTGTGGATACCCGACCTCATCAAAGCACTCAAAGCCAGAACACTCCCATCGCCGACTAGCCTGCGGCTTGTTGTCTGGGCAGCTGCTCCATTGCTCTTCTACACTCTNTCTGTTGGCAAGCAGCCACGCTACATTCTTCCCGCCCTTGCACCATTGGCCATCCTTCTTGCTAGGAGTATTCAAAGGCAACTCANAGCACAGCCCACGCTATTGATGCGCGCATCCGTGGCGCTNGTTGCCACTTTTTGGTTGGCCCTTGGCGTCCTGTTTTTTCGAGTTTCTCCGATACTTGAGCTTCTTGGGGCGACCTATCCCTGGCTTCCAGGGCTCACCCTGATTGGCGCCGGAACGGCGGTCGCCATTTCGCCAATCTTCGTTTCCCTGAATCGGGTAATACCTACTATCACAGCTGCTAGCGCTGTGACCCTGCTGGTTCTTCACACGCAGCTGTTTTCAACTTATCGCCCAGCACCCGTTGAGCAGGTAAGTGCCGTCATTTCGAAACATTGGCAGGGTGAATATCGGCTCGGCACCTATCGCGCATTCGGGCGGAACCAAGTCTTCTATTCTGGGCATCCACGCCACGAACTGTTCACCAGCGAACAAGTCATCGCTTTTCTGGAGACAACAACGCCGGTCCTATGCATACTTCCNGAAAGAGATTGGGCAGGGCTGAGGCCACGCGTACAGCAACTGNGNCNACCAATCGACCAAATTGCTTACATCGATAGAGCCGGCCTGCGTATACGCGATCTTCTCCAACCAGATCCTGAAAATATTCTACAGAACGTCTTAGTGATAACGAACCGTTAGCCAGGCACTGCCCCAGCCAACAGTATTATCCGCCNGCCAAGCCAGGCAGGTCGAGGTCCGCGTTATCCAATGCTTGCTGAATCGTCTTGCGAGCAGTCAGGAAAGATTTTTCCAGGGTTCAAGATACCGTTTGGATCAAACGCTCTCTTGAGTCGACTCATTAAGGCTAGTTCGGCAGATGATAAGCCTAGCTTCATAAACGGCCGCTTTGACAAGCCGATGCCGTGTTCGCCACTAATCACACCTTCTAGACGAACGACCTCTTTAAACAATTGAAGCTCCGCATCGGCTGCCCGGGAAACAGCGTGAAGGTCATTTGGATCGACCATGATGTTGACGTGTATATTGCCATCCCCTACGTGACCAAAACATGCAATCGTTAGATCAAAATTGATTCGAAGCTGCTCCACCACCTTAAACAGGTCAGGCACCTTAGATTTAGGAACCACAACATCATGATTTAGTTTAAGCCCTGCAATCACCTTAAGGGCCGGCGACAGCTCTCGGCGTACCCGCCACAATTCATCCCGGGTCTCGACATCGGCCGCACGTCGGACGGTCTCCGCACCAACCCGCCGACAAGCATCCTCAACCCTGGCTGCCTCCTCTCGCACTGTCTCCGGTAACCCATCCACCTCTAGTAAAAGCATCGCTGCCGTGCCCGCTGGCGCCAGAGTTCGATCGTCTAAGTAGCGAGCAACGGCTTCGAGTGATTCCAAGTCAATAAGCTCTAACGCAGACGGAATAACACGGGCCTTGACCAGTTCGATCATTGCCCCAACCGCATCGTCAATATGCCTAAACGTCGCTTGAACTGTTTCACGACATGGAGGAAGAGGTATCAGGCGAAGTATGGCCTTAGTCACAATGGCCAACGTGCCTTCCGATCCAATCAAGGTTTGGGTCAGGTCGTACCCGACTACATTCTTCACTGTCTTGCCGCCGGTGTGAATAACTTCTCCAGTTGCCAAAACAGCCTCTAGGCCAAGAACGTAACGTTTAGTGGTTCCATATTTAAACGCTCTTGGACCGCCTGCGCATTCCGCAATATTTCCTCCAATAGCGCAGCGATTCAAACTGGCCGGATCCGGCGGATAAAATAATCCTATCGACTCAACAACCTTCTGGAGATCTCCGGTTACGACGTTCGGCTCGACTATAGCCAGGAGGTTAACTTGATCAATTTCAATGATGCGACTAAAACGCTCCATGGTTAACAGGATGCCACCCTGCGACGGCACAGCACCTCCCGTATAACCCGTACCAGCCCCTCTGACCGTTAGCGGCACCCGATGGTGATTGCATAACGCGGCAATGGTGGAAATCTGTTCCGTAGTGTCAGGAAAGACCACAAGTTCAGCCTTTCCTTCACACCTCGAGGCGTCAGCGCTGTAAAGTTCAAGAGCCTCTTGGCCGGTACCGCAGCCTTTCAGCCCAACAGCCTCTTCAACCTTATGAATAAACTCTGCTTTCAACATGCTTCTCTAGGAAGAGGGGGTCTTCCACACAAAACCCAGGCGAAATCCCAAACCGACAAGTCAGGCAGTCCCAGGTGCCGGACCGAAGCTACGTATGAATTTATGAATCCTATCAACCCCTTCACGCAATCGCTCAATCGAGGTGGCGTAGGAAATACGTAGAAATCCAGGCGCATCAAATGCCTCGCCTGGGGTTACTGCAACGTGCGCTTCGGTGAGCAATTTCTGAGCAAAGTCTACTGAGGTTGGAATCTTGCAATCTAACAGAAGTTCCGAGATGTCTGGAAAAAGATAGAAGGCTCCGGCTGGCCTTACCAGTTGAATTCGCGAGTCGCTCTGGAGCCAATCCATGACACGATCTCGTCGAGATCGATATTCCTCAAGCATCTCGTCAACACATCCCTGCGGACCCTCAAGTGCACCGAGCGCCGCTCGCTGCGTGATCGAGCAGACATTCGAGGTTGCGTGACTTTGAATGGCGCCACATGCTGCAATAACCTGCTTCGGCCCAATTACCCAGCCACAGCGCCAACCAGTCATCGCATAAGCCTTCGACATAGAACCTGTAACTATTGACAACTCGGGCATCCGACTCCATAGGACCATGGGTAGATTGTGCGCAACTGATTCATAAATAAGACGCTCGTAACATAAGTCTAGTACGACCCAAATCCCTCGAGCCTTTGCCTCGTCAGCGATCAGCGCTAGGTCACCTTCTGATATCACCGCACCCGTTGGATTCCCTGGTGAGTTAATGATAATTCCCCGCGTGCGGGCAGTGAGTGCGGACAGAATGGCTTGCGGCTTGACTCGGAAACCGTCTTCAGCATCAGTCCTCACGATTACAGGAGCTGCGTCAGCCAACCGTATTTGCTCGGGGATTGATGGCCATCCCGGTGAATGGGTTACAACCTCATCACCCGGACCAAACAACGCCATCGCGGTATTGTAGAGAGCCTGCTTTCCCCCGGCAGTTACAATCACCTGCCCTGGCGAATAATCAACCCCGTAAGCAGAATGATACCGATTAGCAATTGCTTCTTTCAGCTCATCTATTCCAGCGTTCGCCGTATATTTCGTGAAGTCTGCATCAATCGCAGCCTTAGCCTCAGCCTTTGCACTTGGAGGCGTGGAAAAGTCAGGCTCACCGGCACCAAAATCAACCACGTCCGCACCGGTACGACGAAGTCGTGCCGCCTCTAAGCCAACTTTCAGCGTAGGCGAAGAGGAAATCCGCTTCATCCGATCGGCCAACATATCCACTGCCACGCTCCGCTCTTCCACCGCCTATTACCGCAGTAAACGTCTACCCTCTTACCCGGATTTCTGCTTCCGTCGTAATTGAGTCTCAACCGTCTCGGGCACTAATCCAGTTATTGAGCCGCCAAGTCCAAATACTTCTTTCACAAGTCGAGAGCTTACGTACGTGTACTGCTCCGCTGGCATCATAAAGACTGTTTCGACGTCTGGATTTAAGCGTCGATTCATAAGGGCCATCTGTAGTTCAAATTCAAAATCAGAGATTGCCCGAAGACCCCTCACGATTACATTCGCTCCCTGAAGCCTCACATAATCTACGAGCAGTCCGTCGAAAGTGTCGACATCAACATTTTGATGGGGAGCAAACACTTTCTTGGCAATTTCAAGTCGCTCCCCAACGGTGAACATGGGTGATTTATCAGCGTTCTCGAGCAAAGCCACAATTATGCGGTCAAATAATCGAGCGCCGCGAAGAATGATGTCGACGTGACCATTCGTTAACGGATCGAAAGACCCGGGATACACAGCAACGCGTTTTCCATCACTCGCACCAACCATAACCACCTCTAACCATTCACCTACTAGAATTAATCCATTCACACTTTCAAATCATAGAAACTCAAAGCGCTGTCTCCAGCACAGACAACACGTCTTCGCATTAAGCCATCAACACTCTCGTCTATCTTTCGCCGAGCGGCATGCTCTAACACCACGAACCCGTCCTCAGTTAATTGTCCGGCAGCTCCGACCAAAACAGTCTCGAGATCGGCATATCCATAAGGAGGATCCAGAAATATGATGTCAGATGGAACAACCGCCATTTTCCTCCAGGCCCTCTGCATTGGTACATGCACGATAGTATAACGAGCCTTTAGAGCACAGTGACGAAGGTTGGTTTTAATTAGTCGCACAGCACGTGGATCCGTTTCCACGAACGTCACGTGGGCAGCTCCTCGACTGAGCGCCTCAATGCCAACTGCGCCAGTTCCAGCAAACCCATCAATAAACTGAACGCTATCTACTCGATCACCGAGGACATCAAACAAGGTCTCTCTTAGCCTATCCGACGTAGGACGGAGACCTGGCCATTTTGGGGTATCTAGCCGTCGGCCCTTAAGAGCGCCACCAATAACACGCATATCAAACCCAGAAGCGATCGAGTTACCCGAGAACCCTAATCACCCAACACCGCCCAACCTAAAACGCTTCTCCCAAGTTGCCTCTACGAAACTAATTAAACCCTTGCTGTTATGCTCCGATGTTAACCAACGCTCGGCCTCTACGCTGGCATTTTCCATCAACTCTCGATCTCGAAGTAAATCACCCATCCGAAACATAGGCATACCAGACTGGCGGGTACCAAACGCATCCCCGGGACCACGTAGCTCAAGGTCTTTTTCTGCAAGAAAGAACCCATCTGCGCTTTCCGTGACCGCCCTTAATCGCTCTTTGCCTAGATCGCTGACGCTAGACCCATACATAAGGATGCAATGTGACGCGGATTTCCCTCGGCCAACTCGACCCCGGAGTTGATGTAACTGCGCTAAACCAAATCGTTCAGACTGTTCGACCATCATGACAGTAGCATTGGGAACATCTACGCCAATCTCTATAACGGTAGTCGAGACGAGGATGTCATACTCCCTTGCTACGAAGCCGAGCATCACTCTATCTTTTTCGCCCTCCCTCAGCTTGCCGTGAACCAGGCCCACGCGATGATTAGGAAACACCGACGTGGCTAGGTAATCAAAAGTCTCCTTGGCTGCCTTGAGGTCAACTTTGTCTGACTCCTCCACTAACGGACACACTACGTAAGCTTGGCGCCCAGCCTTAACTTCTTCCTGAATCAAGCGGTACACTTCGTCTCGACATCTCTCTGATCTTGCGGTTGTTTTGACTGGCCGCCGTCCTGGAGGCAAATCCCTTATGGTTGATATGTCAAGATCGCCATAGCTGGTCATCGCCAGGGTTCGAGGAATCGGAGTTGCAGTCATAACCAGAACGTCAGGACGCCACCCTTTGTCCCGAAGCTGAGCCCGTTGGCCTACCCCAAAACGGTGTTGTTCGTCGATGATCACAAGGCCCAATTTCCTAAATACAATCGGATCCTGCAACAAGGCATGCGTCCCGACCACCAAGTGAGCATCCCCACCAGCGAGCGCTTGTATCGTCTGGCTNCGCGAAGATGCAGTCATGCCTCCGGACAACCTAACNACATCAAATCGACTTGNNCCCAAGTACTGNGAAAGGGTTCTAAAATGTTGAGCAGCNAGAATTTCAGTTGGCGCCATCAAAGCAACCTGAAGGCCATTCTCCATNGCNACAAGCGCTGCAATNANCGCTACGATNGTTTTNCCCGCGCCAACATCNCCCTGCAANAGGCGGTTCATTGGCACAGGCCTACACATATCATCAACGATNTGTCTCAGCGCCTCCTTCTGTCCCTGCGTTAGCTTGAAGGGTAATACCTGAATTGCTGCATTACGAACCCGGTTGTCAACTAAAGGCACTACGGGCTTACGCTCAACCTCGCGAGCT
Source organism: Acidobacteriota bacterium (assembly GCA_002714165.1). Taxonomy (GTDB): domain Bacteria; phylum Acidobacteriota; class Vicinamibacteria; order Vicinamibacterales; family UBA823; genus UBA11600. The sequence goes on along the minus strand of PAWT01000026.1, from coordinate 31,221 downwards.
CGCCTACGCAATCTAAGACCCNCTTGAAAAATAAAGAATTCCTCAAAGATCATCCTCTGTTGAGCAGGAGATCGAAAACTGTTCAGCAAGGAAAGCTCGGTATTCTTTTCAGGAAAATGGATTCCTATAAATGCCGCATGGGTATCAGGAAGACCCATTTTCCGCCGAAGCTGTTCTGGCAAGGGATCCTCCACCATCTTCGGTAGACGCTGGAGCGCATCAAACACGATCCGTCTTAGCAACTTAGTTGTCACTGCTCCAACCCGCTCATAGACCGGCACGATGCGACCAGTATGAATACGCCTCTCGCCAATGACAGAAGCATCGGATTGTATTACCCCATGCAACTCAACTTCTTCGGAAACATTGCCAAATATTTCATACTCAGGATTGGTAAATTGCAGCCCTCCTCCTCTTCGAACTTCTACGGTTCCGAAAAGAATGGCCCGCTGTCCCGCCTTGAAGACCTCCTNAAGAAACGGTTGGTTCAGAAAACTCACTCGGATAGTGCCACTAGCGTCAGCAAGTTGAACTTCAAATATCGTGAAGCCACGTCGACGAGTTGATCGTAAAGCCGTGCGAACGACTTCACCCAGAACCGACACCGTCATCCCAGTTTTAAGATCACCTATGGACTCAAAACAGCTTCGGTCTTCGTATCGAATTGGAAATCGGTGAAGGAGATCGTCAACTGTCAGGAGTTGCGCCTGAGCAAACTCCTCGGCCCGACGTGGACCAACNCCCTTTAAATATTGCAGGGGCGTTTCGAGGTAGGTGTCGAGACTCATTGCCATTTATTCTCGCAACGAACCCAGCGGTGACCCAAAGGACTTATCGCTACGCTCAATTACTGAATGATAACGGCTTCGCCTGGACGAACATGAATTGCCAAAATACGATGAGGCAGAGAATACTCCAAATCAACATCAATGCCCTCGGGTCGATCTACTGACCCTGTGTACCCAGCAATCAATTCTCTAGCCAGGCCGTGAGGGATACGAATGCCTCCAATCTCCACATAGTCAATATTAACCCTCGCAAGGCCATCCGCTGAATCAATCACTGCGGCAGCCTTAACTGGAAGCTGTCCGGACAGAAGACTGAGCGGGTCAAAAGGACCGGTGTTCGGTCGCTCGCCAACCCTATCAAGGTCAACGACAGCTTCAGCCAACAACGTGCCCTCGCCTGTCAAAGTAAATCGAGGTCGAGCTAACGCTTCNGGCAAAACTACCACTGACGAATTCAGAAATGCATTTAGCTCAGCGGCCGAAACTCGTGTTCTCCGAGCACCCGGTTCCTCTTGAGGAGCCATGCCGTATGCCGCGACGGAGGCAATCTTGGCCACCATCGACGCCGTTAGGTTCTCGTCTCTATCCTGAATCGCATAAGACAAAACAGACCCCTTGATCGAGATTGCAAAGGCCACCAGAAACAGGACGGTCGCCAACCGAAAAACATTCTGCATCATTAAAGTTCTCACACCAGCGACTTCGATCGAAAGTGTAGCACGGCCTTCAGTGTCGGATAATCACGGCACTGCGGCTAAAAGCTTCTGAACTTCTGACCTGGTTGGAAGACCACCGCGTGCCCCTAGACCACGGCAATTGAGGGCGGCAACCGCGTTGGCATACGTCAATAACTCAGTGACATCTCCNCTNCCGTCAGAGGCCAGCCAGGCAGAGATAAAACCTCCACGGAAAGCGTCACCCGCTCCCGTCGTATCAACCACCTTAACTTTNAAGCCTGAAGTGGCAACCTCGCGACCTTCGACCACGGCAAGACTTCCCTGATCCCCAAGGGTTGCCACAACCATACTGGCCTTAAAACGTTTGTAAAGTTGTTGNACTGCCCGTCCCAGATCAGGGTANCCGGTGTAGGCCGACGGAAACTCCTGCGCGGCAATAATTACATCGACCTCGGACAAAAGAGAGTCGATATTCGGCCGTACCCTCTCCACNTCGATTACGGTAGGAATCCCTGCCTTGCGGGCAAATCGAACTGCCCTCGTCGCTGCTTCTGTTTCAGCGCAATCAACAAGGAGTACCCGACCTGAAGTTACCGATTTCAGACTGACATCTTCTGGCCGCATTCTCAGGGACGGGTCTCTTTGGAACACTATCGTTCGGTCACCGTTTCGCTGATCAACAATAATTAATGCGAACTGATTAGTTGTGTCTGGAACGGTCCGACACGCTGAAACATCAACTCCTGCAGTAATCAAGGTTGATTCACTAAAGGAGCCATTTTCGTCATCACCAAAATGACCTATATACCGTGCTCTCCACTCCAACTTTGCACATGCCGCCAAGGCAGTCGCCGTTTGTCCACCCGCATTACGGTAAATTCCCCGAGCTGGATATTTAGCATTAGGGTTTAGNGGACCAGTNATCTCTGCCACAAGATCGACGCTGTTAAGGCCAAGGCCAACAACGTCAAATCGCCGACCNCTGGATNCCAGCGGCCTTACCGAAAGCTTCACGAGAATGATGCTACCAGATGAAATCCGGTTACCGGCTACGGTGTCTAGCTTGATATTCGCCTTTTCTTTGCATAGAGTATTACCTGGCTTTGGACGCACGAATGACATGCCTCTATTAATGTTGGGAGATTAGGTGCAACCGCTAACCAAACGACAGCGGGAGATACTGAATTACCTNGCTGACTTTATTCAGCAACANGGATACGCGCCGAGCCTTGAAGAGATCGGGCAACGCTTCGGACTGTCATCCCTCGCCACGGTTCACAAACACCTAACCAACCTTGAAGGTAAAGGTTTCATTCGCCGAAGCTGGAACAAGAGTCGGTCGGTCGAAATCATTCCAACCAAACACGGAGCCCAATCAAGGGAATTGGACCTCATGGGATACGTGGCCGCTGGCGAGCCAATCGAAGCCGTTGCCACGCTCGAATCAATCGCTGTCCCCGAAATGCTAATTGGTAACAACCGTGCTTACGTTCTGCGGGTGCGGGGCGACTCGATGATCGATGAGCAAATTCGAGATGGCGATTATGTAGTCGTGGAGGACCGAAAGACAGCCGAAAATGGCGAGATGGTAATAGCCTTACTTAATAATGCNGAGGTTACCCTCAAAANGCTGTTTCGAGAGAATGATAGCGTTCGCCTCCAACCAGCAAATAGAAAAATGGAACCGATTGTCATTAGAGCGGCTGATCTAAGAATTCAGGGAGTAGTGGTAGGTATCATGCGAAGGTATTAATCCATTTAAAGGACCATCTAGGCCTGAGATTCAACGCAGGCCAAGGAAGACTAATGAGCCCACAAAANCAAGAAATTAACTTCACCATAATTCCAGACGAAGAGTCTGGCGCACACCAACGAACCTACGCAAACTTCTGCGCAATTGCCCATACGCCCTTTGATGTGACGCTTACATTTTGCGAAGTNATGCCATTGTCCCAAAAGGACGTCGAGGAAGCCAAGAGCGACCGGGTGGTGCGGGCGCCCGTGCGAGCCAAGATTGTGCTACCCATGCAGTTCGTGCCCAACCTGATAACAACGCTACAAGAGCACGTCCGAGCGCTTGGTGAGCAGACTGTGACGCAAAGTTCTGAAAATGCCAAAAGCCCAGTGCACTAAAACATAGAAAGTTGGCCTTTTCCCCGCTTAACTGACACCCCGAACGACCCGCACCGCGACACCAACGTGCAGAACGGACTGGCTTATCCCCCNTTGCTATACACAGGCAGCCTATGAATAAGGAACCACAGGCGCATAGTCAGCGTGAGGCCACCACAAACTCCTTCTCTCCGATTCGAAAGCGATTTGGTCAACACTTCCTAGAAAATACCTGGACACCAAAACTNATCGCCGCNATCNNGCCAAAGTCNTCCGATTGTTTNATNGANGTNGGACCAGGCAGAGGNGNGCTTACTTACAGNCTTGCGGCCAANTCTACCCACGTGGTCGCCATAGAGATCGATCGGAACNTAGCAAGCAATATTNGGAGTCANCAGAATCCACAGATAACNATTGTNGAAGGGGACGTNTTAGAAACAGATCTCAANCAACTANNTCTNAGAACTCNGNAGAAATATTCNCAGTCGNCTATTCGCCTAGTCGGAAACTTGCCNTTCAATATTTCTTCACCATTACTATTTAANGTCTTCCGTATCCAACGNTCCAANCAACTCTTNGAGGACGCCACTTTAATGCTTCAATCTGAAGTTGCAGACCGGTTGATCGCCAAACCCGGCAGCAAGGCTTACGGCCCCTTGGCCGTTATGGCCGCAGTGCATGCTCAGATTTCTAGACAACTTGTCTTGCCCCCGGGCGCGTTTCGACCGCCTCCGAAAGTCCACTCAGCGCTGGTAAGAATACGCTTTCGTTCGACAGACCTTGAGATTCAAAATTTTGAGCTTTTCGAGAGGATTGTGAGACAAGTGTTCCAACACCGACGCAAAATGCTTTCAAATGCTCTACTGCCCATCGTTAGCAAGTGTGGGGCTGAAATCAGCGGCATCCTGGGTATGGCTAAAATTGATGGAACGAGACGGCCAGAAACCCTCCAACTGGCTGAATTTGCAAGGATTGCCTCTGAACTGAGCAAGTTTGTAGATTAGATTGTGCTATAGTCCTTTCCCTAACAGCCCGCCTACAGGCCCGACCAGCAGCCTGACTTTTTTTTCGCACACAACACTAAGTGGGTGTCACTTCGCCCTTGGGAGTGTTTGGGTGCGGTGGTGCCAGATAAACGGCAGCCCTACGCCAGAGCCGATTCCAGGATCTCCCTGCCCAAAAGGAGAGCGAGACCCTGGTTAGCCCCGTCAGGGTTACGTTTTAGACCCCACCAGGCCAGTGGAATTAAGGCTTTTTAACTGGTCAGACCCAGCTGCATTCTGCCGATATATCGATATGAGGGAATTAGCGGTAGCTAGGCGGAGGAAAACGGGAGAAATATTGATGTTAATTAGAAAAAATAGCGATCTTCGTGAAATCGACTGCGATCGCGCCAGTGTGGAGATCTAATGGCTACCTCTTGGGTTTCCCAACGGATGAACGAATTTCTAGGCGTCGCTTCCTTTGCAGGAGCCCTAATTTGGCTCATCGCACTGACCAGTTACGATGCTGCAGATCCCGTTTGGTGGTTTAAAACAGCCGGCCCTGAAGGAATTCAAAACTTCGTCGGACCAGTCGGGGCCTTTCTAGCCGAAATTTCCTATCAGGTCTTAGGCTACGCNTCGTATCTTATTCCAGTTCTCTTGGTCAAAATTGGATGGCACTCCTTCTGGTGCGAAACTGTCGATGCTGGTTATACGAAGCTCGTGGGAGCCTTCATTTTTATTCTCTGCATAGCCTCCCTGCTCAGCCTTGGCAGCGGACCAACTGACGTTTCGAACACCGCAATCCAGCCTGGAGGCTTGGCAGGTAGCTGGCTGGCCCAATCTTTGGTGCAGGGACTTAACAAGACCGGCTCAATTATATTTATCCTAACTCTAATTTTCTTGGCGGTTATTCTCTCAACACAGTTCTCATTCGGCCGCGCTTTTTCAAAGCTATCGCATCTCGCTATTACCGGCCTTCAGTCCCTGCGACTACACATCGCTGAAAGGGTGGCCAGGTACCAGCGCACTCAGAAGCGTCGAAACGCTGTTTCCAAGCAGGAAGAATCTTTACTAGGCAAAATCGACCCCAGAGCGGACGATCTGGCGCCGGCACCACCAAAAAAGAAAGCCAAGAAGTCTAAACCTGTTGAACAGGATGGGAATGTTGATTTTGAGGAGCCTTCTGCGCCACATATTCAACGTCCTTTGACCGAGCCCGAAGACCACGTAGTCCTAAAACCTCCGCCAAGGAATGCGGAACCGCGCAACGGAGAGTACTCACATCCACCGGCGGCCCTCCTTGACGCCTCCCAAAATGAACACAAGATTGATGAGCGGGAGCTCATGGAGCGCGCCTCGCTGTTGGGAGACAAGTGCCGTGAATTTAACGTCGAGGGTGAAGTCGTTCAAATTCACCCTGGACCAGTCGTGACAACTTATGAATTTAAGCCAGACGCAGGTGTGAAATACAGCAAGATCACCAGTCTCTCTGAGGACCTCTGCCTAGCAATGCAAGCAGAATCGGTACTCATAGATCGGATTCCTGGAAAGTCAACTGTTGGGATTCAGATCCCAAATCAGACACGAGAGATCATTTCTTTAAGAGAACTCCTTGAGTCAGAAATTTATCAGAGTTCGAAATCAAAACTTAGTCTCACACTCGGTAAAACAATTCACGGTAAACCGTTCATTACGGATCTGGCCTCAATGCCTCACCTGCTGATAGCTGGCTCAACCGGAGCTGGTAAATCGGTAGCTATCAACTCCATGATTACCAGCATTCTCTACCGTGCATCACCGAGCGAAGTCCGCATGATCATGATCGATCCAAAGCGCCTTGAACTCGGTATGTACGAAGGCATCCCACACCTTTTGACGCCAGTCGTCGTTGATCCGAAGCTGGCATCCAATGCCCTCCGATGGGCCGTTCGTGAAATGGAGGAACGGTACAAGCTGTTGGCAGCGCACGGGGTTCGAAATATTGACCAATTTAATCGCAATGTCAGGCAGACCGCGTCCGAGCTAACCCCGAAGGACCAGGAGGATGCTGATTCTGAAGAACCGCTAAAGGAGCTTCCTTATATCGTAGTCGTAATTGATGAGCTGGCAGACCTAATGATGGTGGCAAGCAACGAAGTGGAAGAGTCGATTGCCCGCCTGGCGCAAATGGCCCGCGCAGTCGGTATCCATTTGATTTTGGCCACCCAGCGCCCATCCGTAGATGTCATTACCGGACTGATTAAAGCGAACCTTCCAGCGCGAATCTCATTTCGCGTCTCGTCGAAAACTGATTCACGCACGATTCTGGACACCAACGGGGCGGAGCAATTACTCGGAGCCGGTGACATGCTCTACCTCCCTCCAGCCTCATCCAGAGCAATCCGTCTGCACGGTCCTTATATTTCTGAACAAGAGAACGCTCGGGTGGCGAGCTTTCTTCGAAAACAAGCGTCTCCGATTTACAACGATCAAATTACATCAGAGGAAAAACCCGAGGGGCCCCAGTTGGAGCGCGATGAACTGTACGATCAAGCTGCACGAATCGTTGTTTCAACGGGTCAAGCCTCTATTTCGTACCTGCAGAGAAAACTTCGTGTCGGTTTTAGCCGAGCCGCTAGGTTGATTGACATGATGGAGGCCGAGGGTCTGGTTTCATCTGGAGGTGGAGGCAAGGCTCGAGACGTTTTGGTCGGCAAGGACTACTTTGACGAGGTTGATTCCCAGCTCAGATAGTGTCAGTGAGAAGGCTTGTTAATCAGTCCTATATTTGAACACTAAATGACGTTGCCCGCGACACCATTTAAATCGTGCCTTACATGCCTTGCTGTGGCAGCGGCACTCTTTTTTGCCTCAACAACTGTGGCATCGTCTGATCCTGCCTACAAACTCTACGAAGGCGCTCTCAACCGTGAACAGGTTCTTCGAAGCTCAATTCGCCCTCAACCTCCAAACCTGGAGGAGCTGCGTATCCTGATTCAACGCTACAAAGAGATCGNTCGAGAATATCCTCGCAGCCCTTACAGTGAGAATGCATTCTGGCAAGCCTCCGGCATCGCTCTTCTGGCATTTGAACATTATGCTGAACCTGCCGACCGAGAAGAAGGCGAGTGGCTTCTACGTATGCTTCGGAATGAATACCCTGGCAGCACCTTGATTGCCAGCATCGACGAACAATTGGGCAGATTTGCCTCCATTGCAGATGCTCGCCTCAATCCCACGCTTCTAACAGGAATCGAGCGCACCCTGACCGATCGCGGTGTCCGCGTAACAATCTCGCTAAATGCCGAGGTGAAGTTCCGTCACGAGCGCCTAACAAACCCAGACCGCGTCTATTTCGATTTAGGCGGCACTCGAGCCTCAAAGCACTTAATCGATACCACGCTGTCTTTTAGTGATGACATCGTCAGAAAAATTCGACTCGGTCGACATCCTAACGAAACAACTCGCGTCGTGCTCGACCTATACAATGTTGAAGATTACAACCACTTTACTCTTTATAATCCTTATCGAATCGTAGTTAACACCATTCGCGGTCCTGAAGCGCCAGTTCCTGCGGTCATAGTAAGAAAACGCTCTGAACCCCTCACGCCCGCTGTAAATGCCAACGGAGACTTTTCTCTTTCCCGACAACTCGGCCTTGGGGTTAACCGGGTGGTCATCGACCCCGGTCATGGCGGGCATGACCCAGGAACTCGAAGCGCCGACACGACCGAGGCCGACCTTGTCCTTGACATAGCTCTAAGGCTTAAGACCCTACTAGCAGTGCAGGGATCAACCGAGGTCGTTCTCACCCGTGAAACTAATAAGTTTGTTTCTCTTCAGGACCGGACCGCAATCGCCAATCAGCACAGCGCCGATCTCTTTCTCTCAATCCATGCCAATGCGAGTACAAATCCTAAGGCAAGGGGTATCGAAACCTACGTTCTAAACTTCGCGCTCAATCACGAAGCCGAAGCGTTGGCAGCTAGGGAAAATGCCTCTTCGGTCAGCACCATGGCACGACTCCAGGATCTCGTGCAGACCATCACCCTTAACGCCAAGCTGGACGAATCGCGCGAATTTGCTGAAATGGTTCAGGGCGCCCTCGAACAGAACTTACGAGCACTCAATCCTGAATTACGAAATCTCGGAGTAAAACAGGCACCCTTCGTTGTTCTTATCGGCGCCCATATGCCGAGTGTTCTTGCGGAAATCTCTTTCCTTAGCAACCCCGAAGAAGCAAGACTACTTACGCAGGACGCTTACCGACAACAGATTGCCAAAGCCCTGTTCGACGCCGTCCAAAATTACCAGGACACTCTTAAGAACGTGCAGGTAGCNGCTCGACCTTAACACCGAAGATTGATTAGAGATCTAAACGCTGCATGCTTGGCTTCGAAAGATTGAAGCTCTGCTTCCGCAACCGAAAGAGCACGCCACCGATCACAACACCGGCTACTAATGCGGCCAGAACGAAGACGCCTACCAGNCCGATAGAATGCAAGAGAACATCCGCAACCGAGGTCTGTGGAGTGGGCCCCTCTGGCACCCTCACAATTATTGGAGTCGTAGGCTGAATCCACATAAGTAGCCTCAATCGGTCTTCGTAACCTAGTCTGAGGCCCAAGTCTCGCTGGCACAAGCCAACTCAACCAAAGTCCTTACAGCCACACCCGAAGGCCCTTTCGCTTGATATGGTCGAGCCTCATCGATCCAAGCCGTGCCTGCAATATCCAGATGAGCCCAAGGAGTNTCACCAGCAAACACTTTAAGAAACATCGCCGCCGTGATGGCTGATGCCTCTCGACCAGCCGCATTCTTTATATCAGCAATCTCACTATCTATTTGCCGTTTGTACTCATCAAAAACGGGAAGTTCCCAAACTTGATCACCCGCAACCTCTGCGGCTCGCTTTACGGCATCAACCCACACGCCGGGTGAACCAAATAGACCCGACGTGATCGTGCCAAGGGCTACAATGCAACCCCCTGTCAGAGTCGCAACATCCACCAAATGTGTTGCCCCGCAACGTTTTGCGTACCATAGTGCGTCACCTAGTACCAACCGGCCCTCAGCATCGGTGTTGATAATCTCAACCGTTTTCCCAGCAGCGCTCTTTAAAACGTCACCAGGCTTGATGGCACGTCCCCCCGGAAGATTTTCTGAAGCTGGAACTATACCAATAACATGAATGGGGACATTCAGTTGATCGATTGCACGCATTGCACACAATACCGCAGCGCCCCCGGCCATATCATCCTTCATTCGCTCCATTGACTCTGCAGGCTTAAGCGATATTCCTCCACTATCGAACGTAATACCCTTTCCAACTAGACCTAGAACTGGAGCCTTAGGGGCACCCTTAGGTCTATGATGCAGAACAATCAACCTCGGGGATTCTGCACTGCCACGCGCCACCCCCAGTAGCATGCCTAACCCAAGTTTCTCCATCTCCGTTGGTCCAAGCACCTCGACCTCGAGGTTCGTCCCCTCAGCCAAAGAATGTGCTCGTTCCGCAAAAATCGTTGGCGTTAAGGAATTCCCAGGCTCATTGGCTAATGCCCTAGCTTCATTGCTGCACTCGCCCAAAAGACGGCCACGCTTAACCGCACTCCCGAACTCGCCATCTATCCCCTGACCGGAGTTAACAATAAAGTCCTGAATCGTATGTTTATCACCTTCCGTTTTATAAGTGCCGCCATCGAACTCCCCCAGCGTTAGACCTTCAGCAGCAGCCTGAGCAGCCTCGGCTTTACCCAGCTGACCGCGAAGGCAGAATGCCAAGCTCGACACCCGCCGACTACGCCCAGCCAGTGTTGCTGCTGTTGCCAATCGGCGAACCAGTGCAGTCGAAGCTACACCGTCACCAGCACCAATCAACAACAGCCGACTGGCACGCCACCCCGAAAGGTTGAGGTCTACAAGGCACGATGTGTATACTTTGCCGCTCCACTCTCCTCTCGTTCGAGCATTCTGAAGAGCACCGCCGGAAGCGTCAACAAGGCTAGGATAATCTGACAGATCATCACCTACCCAGGTTGGCAGCACAAGTAAGTCAACCTCCAAATCCGAGATTGGACCCGAAGAAGTGGTCATGGTCGACTGATCTGTCATCGTAAACATCCCCTAATCATAAGACGTAGCACCAAAACTCTTCCTTATTCCCAGCATCTCTTCGAATGAGATCGCATCTACCAGGTGAATTACTCAATTCGTAAATCGACACTAGTCACAGAACCATCTCGTATCCAAAAGCCGCCCATAATACCAGCCTCGCCATCAGTAAATGAATCCGATCGCAGGGATACAATTACGTAAAGATAGTCTGGGTAGTTCGCCTCAGCGATGTCAGTGGCGGATGGCGCAGCCTTAGAATTTGGATGTGAATGATAAACACCAACCACCTGGCTATCCAGCGCTCTTGCGGAGTGGATCGCCGAAAAATGATCTTCAGGATTCACCCTGTAACGTGAAGGATCTTGACTGTCGTTCCGAGCCGGGAAAGCCGACTCGATCTTCCCGTTCCTGCCTAGTAATAAACCACAACACTCACATGGACTCTCAGATTCCGCATGTTGCAGTATCGTATCGAATGCCTCACGTAGGACAACCATGCCACTATCTTCTATTTCCCGAACCATCTATCGGTCTGTCCGCTCCGCAGAAGAACGGAGAACCTCTCGCCATTGGTTTGCTGATAAAAAGATCTCGGCAAGTCGATCGCCGGTCTCCAAGTCACGGCGTAACATTTGAAGCACCGCAATGAGATCGTCAAGGGCGCTCTCAATTTCATCTGCATTCGTAGCGCAAATATCTCGCCACAAATCAAATGAGCTTGAGGCCAACTTCGTCGCGTCAAGCACACTCCGACCTGATAAGGCCAGCTGCTCTTGGCCCAATCGAGTTCCGAGCACATGCATTAACGCGCTAGCGGTCAACTGTGGAAGCTGGCTTAGTGTCGCTACCAGTCGATCGTGTTCTTCAGTATCCATAACCTTCGGCTTAGCCCCTAGCCCCTCAACAAATTGACTGAGTCTGCTAAGAGCCACACTTTCACTGGAATCCTCAGAAGTCAAAATCCACGGTCGACCATTAAACAGATCCGGCCTAGCGTGCCTAATTCCCTGTCTTGGGGCACCAGCAAGAGGGTTACCTCCTACAAACTCAAGCCGCGCAGGTAGTTTGCGAGCTGCCTTAACGGTCGTCCGTTTTGTGCCACCGACATCCGTGATAACAGCATGCCCTGACACGTGCTGCGACACCTCTTCCAACAGCTTAAGATTCTGTCCGATGGGCGCTGCTAATATAACAAGGTCCGCTTCGCCAAGGATGCCTGGTTCAGACGCTGCAACATCGATGGCGTACAGTTGCATCGCCTGCTCCAGCACGCTTTTGTCATCCACCCCGATGACCAAGCTGGCTGGCCAGTTCTCCCTCGCGGCCAAGGCGATCGACCCTCCGATCAATCCGAGGCCGAAAATCCCAACCTTCTCAAACACACACTCTTTACCAACACCGTCTGGAAGCATTGGCAGAGATTTTCTTTCCGTCATCCTAAGATTTTAATGGTCTTATCGAAGCAAGGCTTTGCCGTGAAGCGACTCACGACAGATGCTGCGGCCAATGGCCGGTGCAATAATTCTCAATTCCCCCATTAATCGATCGAATTGATCGGGATACAACGATTGCGCACCATCGCTCATTGCTTGATCAGGATTGCAATGAACCTCAATAATCAAAGCGTCAGCCCCAGCCGCAAGCGAGGCTCTCGCCATCGGTGCTACCTTGTCTCGAATGCCAATCCCGTGACTTGGATCGGCCACTATTGGAAGATGGCTCAGCTTGTGCACAACCGGTATAGCTGAGATATCCATAGTGTTCCGCGTGTAAGTTTCAAATGTCCGAATACCTCTTTCGCACAAGATAACGTCTGAGTTTCCACCAGCTAATATATATTCCGCAGACAGAAGCCACTCCTCGATCGTGGCGGAAATGCCTCGCTTCAATAAAATAGGCTTCTTCGTCCGACCTAATTCTCGCAATAAAGTATAGTTCTGCATGTTCCTGGCGCCGACCTGGAGAATGTCAGAGTACTTACCCACTAGCTCAATCTGACTAATATCCATAACTTCTGACACCAGTTTCATTTGCTGATCATCAGCCGCCCCACGTAACATCTTTAATCCATCCTCACCTAGTCCCTGAAAACTATACGGTGAACTCCGCGGCTTAAATGCCCCGCCCCGCAGCACACTCGCTCCAGCCTTCTTTACGGCAGCCGCTGTTTCTCCAACCTGCTCCTCGGTCTCAGCCGAACAAGGACCAGCCATCACAATAACTTCGTCGCCTCCGATGCGTAAATCACCAACTTGGACCACGGTCCGCTCGGGCTTAAACGTTCTACTCGCAAGTTTGTAAGGCTCCGTGATTCGATGCACTTCAGAGACACCATCCATTACTTCAACTAAACGTTGATCAAAGGTACGATTGCCACCAATGGCTCCAAGCACAGTCCGCAAGGCGCCCGTTGACCGATGAACGTCAAATCCTAATTTTGCAAGAGATTGTGTCACCTCCTCGATCTGCTCCTCAGTGGCCTGCTCCTGCATAACAATCATCATTTTGGACTCCCCTTGCCTTTCTCAAAATCGACTGGCTCGCCATTACCTTCAAGCCCTCGTGTCTCATCAATGATTCGCTTAAACAATCTTTCCAGCGCTTCACTATCAAAAGGGCCTTCATTGATAGAGCTCGCATGTTGAAGAACAGCGACTTCCCTCTCGGGCTGGTAAACAGCCAGCCCGCTTGACCGCTTAATCTTTCCAATTTCCAAGGCGCAATAAGCCCGCTCACTCAAAACCTCGACCAACATACGGTCCAGCTCGTCAATCCGATCCCTAAGAGCGGCCAACTGGGACTCTGTCTTCTCATTCATGACATCGATCAGCCTGCCAACTGGCCCGACTTGAGCCACCTGATGTACTCAGTAACCTTAGCTTCGATCAAGGACTCTTCCGCCGTATTCTCGATTACGGAAACAAGCCCACTTCCAACTACTGCAGCGTCGGCTATACGCCCAATCGTAGTCACATGCTCAGGCGTTGATACGCCAAAGCCAAGCGCTAACGGCATGTCCGTCAAAGCTCGGATTCGCTTAGTCATACTCTCTGCCCCATCGGCTACCCGATCGCGGACTCCCGTTACTCCTAATCGTGAAATTCCATATAGGAAACCTTGGCCAAGTTCTGCTGCCTTAGAAATCCGTTCTTCCGTCGTTGTGGGACTTAACAAAAAGATCGTATCAATCCCCGCCTCCAGCATGGTCGCACGAAATTCGCCAGCCTCTTCAATCGGGAGATCTAGGGCAAGAACACCGTCGACGCCAGCATTAGAAGCCCTGGCTGCAAACTCCTCAACCCCTAAAGCGAGGATTAAATTAAAGTAACTGAAAATCACTACTGGCGCTTTAAGCTTCGAACGTACACGACCCACCATGCCCAAGGTGCTAGCCAGGGTCGTATCTGAGCGTAGCGCTCTCTCTGACGCCCTCTGAATGACCGGCCCGTCGGCTAATGGATCCGAAAAGGGAACGCCGATTTCCAAGACATCAGACCCGGCATCATCGAGCGCCAAGAGGATCGACTCACTCCTCTCAAGATTTGGATCGCCGGCAGTCACGAAGGTCACCAGTCCAGTTTGGCCTTTCCTCCGTAAGCGAGCGAAGGTTTCGTCAATATTAGACATGGTTCATTAGGCGCCTACCGCCCAGACCTTGGCTCATTGGCCGAGTCCAGGCTCGCAGCAACGCTGTTCACATCCTTGTCTCCACGCCCAGAAAGATTGACAAGGATCCGCTCAGACGGCTTCAGACTACGTGATAACTCAATCGCGTGTGCCACCGCATGTGCTGATTCCAAAGCTGGCATGATGCCTTCAAGTCTGCTCAATTCTTGAAAGGCGCCTAAGGCCTGCTCATCACTAACATGGGTGTACTCTGCCCTTCCCATATCCCGAAGATAGGAATGCTCTGGCCCGACCGCAGCATAATCAAGCCCTGGGGCAATCGAATGTGTTAAATCAATATTGCCGTAAACATCCTGAAGTATGAAACTTCGCGTGCCCTGAAGCACNCCNACTGNGCCNGCNGCGAACCGNGCCGCATGACCCCCNTCAACCATGCCNACGCCACCAGCCTCAACNCCAACCAANCGNACNTNCTGNTCCTTTACGAANCCATCAAACATNCCGATTGCGTTGCTTCCACCACCAACNCAGGCTACGACAACATCNGGAAGGGCTTNATACATCCGCATAAACTGCACACGAGATTCGCTGCCGATCACAGACTGAAATTCGCGCACCATCAAAGGATACGGATGTGGTCCAAGCACTGACCCCANCAGGTAGTAAGTATCATTAACGTTGCTGACCCAATCGCGCATAGCTTCACTGATTGCGTCTTTCAACGTTCGGCTACCNGNCTCTACCTTGCGCACAGTTGCCCCGAGCAACTCCATCCGAACAACATTTAGAGCTTGGCGAGACATGTCCTCGCTACCCATATACACGGTGCACTCTAGGCCCAGCAGGGCACACGCTGTCGCTGTCGCCACTCCATGCTGCCCTGCCCCAGTCTCTGCGACCACGCGCCGTTTACCCATACGAACAGCAAGGAGAGCTTGACCAAGTGCATTGTTAATCTTGTGAGCTCCGGTATGCGCAAGGTCTTCCCGCTTCAAAATAATTAACGCCCCGCCAATTGACGCGCTTAAACGTTCGGCTGCTGCCATTGGGGTTGGACGACCTACATAATCAATTAACAGTCGCTGCACTTCCCGCACGAAGTCCTGGTCGGACCTTGCCTCACGATACGCCAGCTCTAAATCCTCAAGAGGGGCTACAAGGGTTTCAGGAACATATCTNCCGCCAAAACGACCGTAGTAACCGCGATCATCAGGGTCACTTTCTCCGAACACGGGCACTGAGATTAAAGATGGATCAGTCATCGATACTACCTATACCTGTGCAGCCGCAACGGCATCAAAAAAAGCCTCCAGTTTCCTCGCATCCTTGCGACCAGGCTCTGCCTCGACACCTGAAGAAACGTCAACGCCATAAGGTCGAACCTTTTCAATCGCAGCAGTCACATTGTCTGGTCTTAAGCCCCCGGACAATATCACCCGCCGCNCTCGAGCCCATCGCGCAGCTTCGGTCCAATCAACCTGTTGACCGCTTCCGCCCCGTCCAATCGGATCATGGGCATCCAGTAAAACCGTTACATTAGGCGGTATCAGGTCGATTGGCACTTCTGGCGCCAACGCACCCAACGCTACTGCTCGAATGGTTCTGACCCTAAGAGTCCTCAACATTTCGTAGGGCTCATCTCCATGTAATTGCACCACATCGAGTTTTGCAGCAGCTACAGTCTCATGAATTCGAACCACTTCTTCATCGACAAACACTCCAACGGCAGAGGTCATCGGCCCTGTCGCTTCAACCACTGATGCCGCACGGTCAGGAGAGACGTATCTAGGACTGTGCGGCCAAAAGATGAACCCTAGNGCCGAAGCACCAAGANTTGCTGCGCGAACACCATCATTGACATTGGTGATACCGCACACCTTAACTCGGACAGGACCANTNTCACTGGGCACGCATCGTCTCCAATGTTTTTCCTGGATTCGNNGATNAAGCGAGCGTCTCCCCAATTAGGAAGCCNTGAAATCCCTTCGCATTCAGCGTCAGGAGNTCTTGGTGTGTCTTTAGACCACTCTCGGCTATCGCAATCACGTCCTTTGGTATCTTCCCGACCAACCTCTCGCTCGTCTCCACTACCACTTCAAGGGTCCTTAAGTTTCTATTATTGACACCGATAATCCGTGCACCAACGTCGACTGCTATCTCTAATTCCTCTTCGTCATGCACTTCAACAATCACAGCCAAAGATGCGTCATTAGCCTTCGAGATTAACTGTCCAAGAGTTTGGCGATCTAAAGCTGCAACTATCAGTAACACCGCGTCAGCTCCGGCCGCGTGCGCCTCCAATAGCTGATAGTCAGTAACCACGAAATCTTTACGGAGAAGCGGCAGTGTCACGGCCTCCCGTACTAAGCGAAGATGGTCCATGCACCCATCAAAAAAGGCCGGTTCGGTTAACACGGAAATGGCCGCTGCACCGCCTCTTTCGTAGTCTTTAGCTAAACTAGGAGCATCGTAGTCTTTACGAAGCACTCCTTTTAATGGGGATCGACGTTTACATTCCGCAATAATATTAAGTTCACCTGGTTTTGATATTGCAACCTGAAATCCGATTCCGTTTGGTGCCCGGTTCAAAGCTTCCTCTTTCAATATTCGTTCAGGTATCCTTAATCGTCGTTCCGAGACCGTTACACGCGTGGCCGCAACAATGGTGTCCAAAAGATCCGCCGTAGCTTTAACACCTTCTGTGAACCGGCCACCCTGGCTAATCATCCAAACTACCCCTCGACAGATTGATGGGAGAGCTTAACCATCATTTCCAGTTTTCGAATTGCCGAACCTGAGTCAAGAGATTCACTTGCCTGCGTGACTCCAGCTCGAAGGTTCTTGACCCGCCCAGCAACAAGCAGTGCCGCTCCGGCATTCAGCACTACCACATCACGCGGCGCCCCCTTCACACCCTTTAGCACTGAAAGAGCAATCGCAGCATTGTCATCAGCACTCCCCCCCTTTAACTCGGCCATATCCGCACGTGAAATACCATGCTCTGCTGGATGCACATAAAATGTATTGACCACTCCATTGCGACATTCAGAGACCTTCGTATAACCGGTAGTGGAAATTTCATCCAGACCATCAGCCCCGTGCACCACCCAGGCGTGTTCAGAACCAAGTGACGCAAACGCCCTCGCAACTAGTTCGGTATGCTCTGGCCGAGGAACTCCAACTAACTGACGAGTCGCACCAGCCGGATTCGTAAGTGGACCCAATAAATTAAACGCTGTGCGGACACCGAGATCCTTTCGTGTCGGGCCTGCATGTTTCATAGACGGATGGAACGTCGGAGCGAAGAAAAAAGCGATTCCTGCGCCATCTAGACAGCGCTCAACTTGTAAGGGTGATGCGGCCACGTTCACTCCTAAGGCTTCAAACAAATCCGCACTGCCACATCGACTAGATACCGAGCGGTTGCCGTGTTTAGCTACGGTTACCTCGCAGCCAGCAAGAACAAGTGCCGCAACCGATGACACGTTAAAGGTGTTTGATTGGTCTCCTCCGGTCCCACAGGTGTCGAACACGTTAGACCGTGGTTTGGTCAGTTGAATTGCATTCGCACGCATGGTTCTAGCCAAGCCAACTATCTCATTAGGCCGTTCTCCTTTCATCGCAAGACCAACCAATAGCGCGCCAATTTGCGCGGCCGCAGCCTTCCCAGCCATAATCTCTGCCATTGCTTCAGCTGCTTCTTCCTCCGACAAGTCATGATGCTTCAAAAGCTTATTCAATAGACTTGAGAACATTACATCTCCAAGAAGGTCTGTATTAGACGACTACCTACTTCGGTCAAAATCGACTCAGGATGAAACTGTACTCCATGGGCTGGCAAGTGTTCATGCCTGAGACCCATGATGGCATTGTCGTCTGTTGCCCACGCACCAACCTTCAACTCCCCCGGAAGGCCATCTCTCGTCACCATTAAGGAGTGATACCGAGTAGCAACAAAACCTTCCCCAAGGTCCTTGAAGACCCCTTGACCGTCGTGATCGATGTTCGAACATTTACCGTGCCTAATCCTCGGACTCTTTGTCACCCGAGCGCCAAAGGCTACCCCAATCGCTTGATGACCTAGACACACACCCAGCACCGGTATCTGAGGGGAAAGACGCCTAATCAGCTCAACCGAAATCCCTGCGTGCTCGGGCCTCCCCGGCCCTGGCGAAATGACAATTCGGCTTGGCTTCATAGCTTCCACCTGTTCCACCGTCAGCTCATCATTCCTTCGCACCACGGGTTGAGCACCTAGTTCACCCAAATACTGCACGAGGTTGTAGGTAAACGAATCATAGTTATCCAGAACCAAGACCATACCTACTCCGCNCCTTCCGCCATTTCAATGGCGCGTAGCATTGCACGAGCCTTCGCCAGGGTTTCCTCATATTCCGAAGAGGGCTCAGAATCGGCAACGATGCCTGCCCCCGCTTGCACCACAGCGGAATTCCCATGAATCGTGACGGTTCGTATTCCAATGCAACAATCCAAATTGCCTGCAAAATCAAGATAGCCTATTGCCCCGGCGTAAATNCCCCGCCGAGTTGGCTCCAGCTGCGCGATGATCTCCATCGCGCGAATTTTTGGTGCTCCAGAAACAGTGCCCGCAGGAAAGCAAGCAACCAATGCATCGAGACTATCGACCTCCTCATTCAGCTTCCCCTCTACTTTCGAGCAAAGATGCATCACATGGGAATAACGTTCTACTTGCATGAACTGCGAAACCAATACCGTGCCGTACTCACAAACCTTTCCGATGTCATTGCGTCCTAAGTCGACAAGCATGACGTGNTCAGCTCGCTCCTTTTCATCGTGTTTTAGCTCGTAGGCAAGGCGTTCATCCTCCTCTTCACTCCCACCACGAGGCCTCGTCCCAGCGATTGGATGAGTCTCCACCCTGTCACCNTCGACTCGAACAAGCATCTCTGGGGAGGAACCAGCAATTGCCGTGTCTCCCAAACGAATGAAATACATGTAAGGTGACGGGTTAACATGGCGAAGTGATCGATAAACCGAAAAGGCATCCACGTCTAGCTTGGTTTCAAATCGCTGAGACAGGACNACCTGAAAAATGTCCCCGTCTGATATGTANGCCTTGGCACGCAAGACCGCATCCTCAAAACCTTNCTGAGAGATATTTGANGTNACAATATTTGGTTTTACGCTCTGNGATTGAGGACGCGAAAGAGTGCGCTCCAACTCCANNTCAAGGAATCGAATCTTCGCACAGGCAAATTGATACAACGATTCCAACGGTTCTTCACTTACAACTCGTGCATTCGCGATAATCAAAATCCGATGTTTTACGTGATCGAAAGCCAGCACCGTATCGAAAAGCATGAACACCGCATCATCTTCTG
The DNA here is from genome assembly GCA_002714165.1 of Acidobacteriota bacterium. GTDB lineage: Bacteria > Acidobacteriota > Vicinamibacteria > Vicinamibacterales > UBA823 > UBA11600. The sequence continues at coordinate 11,572 of PAWT01000026.1, read as the reverse complement.
CTTCCCTGTCAGGCTCTGGCCCATCCGACCATGACCTCGCAAGTTTCGGCTCAAACCAACGCACTGAATCGTAGCCAAGATAGCCAACCGCTCCACCAGTGAAACGGGGAAGGTCGTCGACGACAGGCGAGTGATACTCCTTCATCACCCCTCTTAAGGCTTCAATGAACGGCTGGTCGGACTCACTAATAACTCCAGCCTTTTCAACAGTGGAACCACCCGCACGACCTCGGAGTACCAAAAACGGATCCTTACCAAGAAACGAATAGCGTCCAACCTGTTCACCACCCTCTACGCTCTCCAAAAGAAATGAATAGTCCGAATGCTCCGCGACCTTCAGGAAGGCAGAAACTGGCGTCAGTAGGTCAGCTAAAATCTCTTTGTACACTGGGACGAAATTTCCTTTCGTAGCCAGCGATCTAAATTCTTCAAATGAGGTCTGCTTCATGTCATTCACTCCACGGTCGAGGTTAAGCCATTTTTTGCAGCGGTCTCAAAAACTGAATTCGGCACCTGGACTCCTGTCCACCACTCGAATTGCCGTTTCGCCTGCGCGACGAGCATCTCCAACCCTCCAAGTGTTCTACAACCCCGTTTCGCAGCTTCCTTTAGGAGCAACGTGCGACTGGGGTTATACACAAGGTCATAAACCAACCGACCATCCAGCGAGGAAGCCGGTAAAGGCGACTCGTTAACTTGAGGAGTCATGCCAACAGGCGTAGCATTCACAAGAAGATCCCAGGAATTTGGTTCGACAGGAAAAACTCCTACCGTTGCTCCACTTACTCTCGCAGCCTCCTCGGCTTTTTCCTGTCGCCGAGCGCAAATCTTCGTTAGGACCCCAGACTCAACCAGTCCTACGCTTGCTGCCTTTGCTGCTCCTCCTGCACCGATGACCGTGGCCCGCCATCCATCAATAGTGAAGCGAGATAAGAGTGGTTCAAGAAATCCATCCACATCACAATTCATGGCCCTCCAATTGTTTTGTACCCTTTGTAACGTGTTAACCGCGCCGATACGTTTACCTATCGGATCGCTTTCTCTCACGCGACTATGTACTTCTTCCTTAAAGGGTGCGGTAACGCTTACTCCCGAGATTCTGAAGGCGTCAGCAAAACTAAAAAAATCATCAACATCGGCGGCTTCTAAAGGAAGATAGACTGCATCCTTTGAGATGGCCCTAAATCCAGCATTGTGCATNGCCGGTGAAAGGGAATGCATGACTGGNTTNCCTAANACTCCATACACTTCGGTCGAATCCGACAACTCGCGAAACCTAAACTCCCGAATCAGCCGGTCCGGGTCAACTTGNCCTGGAGCAGCATCACCTGCATAACTCCAGCATGCACCGAAACGATCAGCTAAAATACGNGAAGCTANCCCAGGTCCTCCCATTCCGATTATGACGNCTTGCTCACCGTCACGCNTCGCCCGGCATCCCAAATCAGCCANCGGCACAAGATCCATTAAAGATTTAGCTTTCACAGCGAGTTTGACAACAGCGACCCCTGTTGCCCGCATCGCAGAATAGCGATCAGCGAGATCACTAGGTCGCCCAGAGAAATCGTGACTGGATAAAACAATTCGAGACCNATGTTTGGTAATCCTTGGGTCTGGCGATCCATTCCATTCAATATCGACATATTCGGCCCCACATTTGAGGGCTTCAGCGATGATGCGCCGTTGAGCTTCCTCTCCGCCATCAAAACTCCCACCGTCCTGTACCGTTCGACAAGTCACAATGGCTGGTTTCGAACGCCCCTTCAGGACACCTGAGACATCCAGGTCTTCGACCCCATCGACTCGTAACTCAACAAGGTCCGCTTCAACTGCAGCATCTCGGCGCTGTCTAAGCTGATCGGTCGTGGTTGCCCTTACGGTCACGCATACTTGTGATTGAGCCATATGAATTCGGATCTAAATCTAAATACCAACAAAAAAACCCCTTCAACCAATAGGGCTGAAGAGGCTTAGGGGTTCTCCTAAATTAGTAACTGTGTGGCAATTAGCCTTACACGGCCGCCTCCTCAGACAGGCTGCTAAAATAGATAAACCAGAACCAACTAAGCGCGGAGACAGAACCAACCTTTTTGTCAGACATACTCGGAAACCTNAGTCTAACATTGAACACCGGAGAACCCGAACNCCCCTTTTNAAATCGATTNCAGTAAACGAGCTAAATNAATGATATAAAAGGGATTATGGGCTGTCAATTNNTTCGAGNAAANCGCNTCNTATNNTCCNAAAGCTAACCTTTTCTCCTTGACTGTCAATCATTTNCTTGGCTATAAGGGGTCNTTGTNAGNATTCTGAAGCCTNCNTTACTCACTATGAAAACTTTTATCGTCAGCAGTCTAATCCTGTTCATTNCCTCCGCCTCAGTCGNCTCCGGCCAGACGGTTATGGCCCTAGAAGAGGTGCGNCCTGGCATGATCGGCGTTGGAATGACAGTCTTTGAAGGCACTGAGCCCGAGGAATTCGAGGCTCACATCCTAGGCATTCTGCATAACATCAATGGACCAAAGCGTAACTTAATCCTAGCGCGGCTTTCAGGTGGACCGCTAAGTGATACTGGCGTTATTCAGGGAATGAGCGGAAGCCCCGTCTACATAGGGGGACAGTTGATTGGCGCAGTCTCCTACGCGCTAGGCTCCTTCACGACCGAAGCCATTGCCGGAATAACCCCGATTAAGGAAATGGTTGACGCCGTAGCGTTCCCAACACCCCGCGCCCCTATGAACCCCGTGGCTCTTCACCTGCCGATGTCACCAGAACAGCTGATGGAAGTATTTCGCGGGACTCTACATCGAATATCACCCTACAGCCTGCAGCCTGGAGACGCAGCACTACCGGACCGGGCACTCTCCTCAGTTCGGCATGCAACTACCATGCTTCGTCCCATTGGCACTCCGCTAAATATGAGTGGCTTTGACTCTCATGTAACTGGGCTACTTAGCTCAGCCCTTCAAGGCACAGGAATGACACCAGTGCTTGGCGGTGGACAGGAAGCGAACACCTCTTTATCAAGCACTCCGCTTCGGCCGGGCGACGCTGTTAGTGTCACGCTGATCGATGGTGACCTGACATTAGCCGGCACCGGCACGGTAACAATGATAGACAAAGACCGTGTATATGCGTTCGGCCATCAGTTCCAGAATCTTGGCCCCGTAGAATTTTTAATGAACCGAGCGCACGTTCACACTCTTCTACCTAGCCTGATGTCATCGAGTAAGATTGCGACCGTCGGCGAGGCAATAGGAACGTTCCAACAAGACCGCCTAACTGGCATTGCTGGGACACTTGGCACAACGCCTCGACGAATTCCGGTCGACATTACTCTGAGGCCGATTGATAGTAGCCGGCCCACCCAAGACCTTCACTTCAACATTGTTGACGATCAGGTCCTTACGCCACTCTTGACCTTTGTTACCGTTCTTAACACACTACGNGCCTACGAGCGTNNTGNCGGGGCTGCNACGTTTACNGTGTCNGGTNCNGCAACTTTTCAAAATCATACGCCNCTCACGTTTAATGATGTGTTTTCAGGAATCGCNCCATCGCTTGCAGCCGCNACGTCNGTATTNACACCAATTACTTTCCTTNTTCAAAACANNTTTGGACCNATCNCNCTNAACAGTCTTAGCCTTGAGATNGTGTCCTCNGAGGAAACCAGCACTNCNACCATTGANCGNGTCTGGCTNGATACCNNTCGTATACGCCCANNCCTAGANACNACCCTTAGGATTGTTACTCGGACTCACCGCGGTGTAGAAGAAACCCATAGCCTGCCGCTTCGAATTCCTGCCAACGCACCAGCCACAGTATCCCTTCTTGTAGCAAGTGGCGTGGACCTGGCCCAGATTGAGCAGCAAGGCACAATAGGTGCAACCCAACCCAGAAACCTTAATCAACTAATCCGGGCTTTAAACAATACCTATCGTAATAACCGTCTCTATGTGCGCCTCCTCGGTGCCCACCCTGGAGTCCTTCTTGCCGGAGAACCACTCGCAGCCCTACCAGCCTCGGCGCTTGCGGTATATCAGGCTGACCGAAGTCGGGGGGCTGTTATGTCGCTACAACAGGCTAGCCTTGGCGAATGGGAAGTGGACACCCAAGAGGCGGTCTCTGGTTTTCGCATACTTACTCTCAATCTCGACTCACAATAATCATGCAATTTTTCTATAGATANCGTTCCCCGCTATTTAGAAGGGCCTTCGCCNCNCTTTTCGTTCTACTTCCCATAGGCGGCTTGCTCGTAGCTGCTTCCCCGACCTTCTGGCACGTTTCAACCCAGTCGGAACTATTACAGGGCGAGCTGGAACAGTTGTCGGTCAATGAATCTGGTCAACTTTCCCTCTCACCTGAAACAAGTCTTATCCACGAATCGCCAGCACCTTTTGTTTGGTCAGTAGTGTCGAACGGTTCTGATGGATTCTGGATTGCAACCGGGGACGAGGGCCGCGTCTACGAAATAGGCGCCGATGGAAACTCGGCAATTGTTTTTGATGCCATTGAGTCTGAGGTCCACGCATTGGCTCGCCGACCCGAAGGAGGACTTTATGTTGGCACTAGTCCGAATGGAAAGGTGTATGAAGTCNAGGCTAACGGTCAATCGACTACATTAGTCGACCTTGAGGAGACCTACATTTGGTCAATGGTCCTAGGGCCAGATGACGCCCTTTATGTAGCAACAGGAACCCAAGGAGTCATCTACCGAATCGAGAAGGACGGTACAACGGCGCCGTTTTATAACACACACACCACTAACGTGCTGTCACTTGCTTTTGATTCCCAGGGTCGACTTCTTGCTGGCACAGAGTCACCNGGGCGCCTGCTTCGGATCGACAGCGATCGCAGGGGTTTCGTCCTCCTTGATTCAGATTTTACCGAACTCCGCTCCCTACGGGTAGCCAAGGATGGAACAGTCTATTTGGCTGGCGTTCGTGGCGAACCGAGCACTGCCCAATCAATACCAGATTCAAGGTCTATGCAGGCAACGGCAGTTGTTCAGGTGGAGGTTNCTGATACCACTACTGGCTTCCGAGCAACACCGACTGACGGAGGAGCTGTCCTNCGAGTAAAACCAGATGGCGTTTGGGACGTGATCTGGCAATCGCCAAGGGACGTACCCTACGACCTTCTTATCGATGACGCGGACGTCCTAATCGTTGGAACTGGACCAAACGGACGGCTCTATCGCCTAGTCGGCGAGCCCGTAACCTCTACCCTAGTCACCCGTGTTGCCGCCGGTCAAATAACAGCAATGGCTTACGCACCTGGAGGGCGGCTCCACTTTGCAACGGCCAATCCGGGAAAACTGTTCGCGTTGTCCGATTCATTGTCTGCGGAAGGGACTTACTTCTCTGACGTGCGCGANGCCAGAACCATCGCCACTTGGGGCACCATCCGCTGGACCTCTACCGAGCCATCGGGAAGTCAGGTCAAGTTATCCACTAGATCAGGTAACACTGACGACCCAGACGAAATGTGGAGCGATTGGTCCGAAAGCTATAACTTTGCCAGTGGTCAAGTAATTACCAGTCCAAAAGCCCGCTACTTGCAATGGCGGGCAGTGCTGAAACGAGGCGCCGCTACACCGGTTCTAACGTCAGTCACAGCCTCTTACCTTCCCCGAAATGTTGCTCCAATGGTTACATCGATCACCCAGCACCCGGCTGGAACAGCTTTTCAGGAAACCTTTGCGGGCACAGAAATTGACCTCGCCGGTTTTGAACCCACCTCCAGAAATAATACGCTCCCTATTCGCATAGAGTCTGAGGCGAGAACGCAACCTGGACAACCGACTCTAGGTCGACGCGTCTACCGTAAGGGCTTGCAAACTTTTGGCTGGACAACTGAGGATACCGACAACGATCGGCTTGAATATTCAGTTCACTATCGTGCGGAAGACACTAGTGCATGGACCCTCTTGATAGCCGGCCTAACTGATCCAATTTTTGTTTGGGATACCGTATCTGTTCCAGATGGCCGGTACCTTGCAATGGTCGAAGCTTCAGACGCTCCATCGAACTCTCCCCAAACAACCCTTACCGGACGCAGGGCTACCAGCGTCTTTGATATCGACAATACCTCTCCTCGCATCAACATTAATCCGGCGCAGATCGAGTCGAGTGGAACTTCGATCTCGTTCACGGTACAGGATGATCAATCGATTATCGAACGTGTTGAGTTTTCCTTCGACGAAAATCTGTGGGAAGTGGTTTATCCGATTGACGGAATAGCCGATTCACGTCTCGAGAGCTTCGAGGTGTTTTCATCAAGCGATCAGACACCTGAACGCCTAGTGATACGAGCCACGGATGCCATGAACAACACCTCAAGCTCATCCGAGACTCTGGCTAATCTTGAACGCTAAGGGCCCAATCTGGAACATTCTAAATGCTGAATGGACTGTTCGTTGTTGTCGTCGTTACTTCTGTTCTTCTGGCCGCCGCCACCGGAAGAATGGAAGCCGTGACTCAGGCCCTTATCGAGTCAGCTCGAGACGCCGTAACGCTTGCGATCGGCCTTATCGGGGTAATGGCATTCTTTTTGGGTTTAATGCGAATAGCAGAAGACGGGGGCCTTATGCGTCGCTTGGCCAGCGCCCTTGGACCCATAATGAAACGCCTCTTTCCTGGAATNCCCGCTGACCATCCCGCCATGAGCGCAATGATTCTCAATATATCCGCAAACATGCTGGGACTCGGTAACGCAGCAACTCCATTCGGCATCCGTGCGATGGAACAACTCGATACTCTAAATAGTGAGAAGGGAACAGCTAGTAATGCAATGGTTCTTTTTCTCGCCATTAACACCGCCGGCCTAGCCATACTACCCACTGGGGTAATTGGACTCCGCGCATCCCTTGGCTCTAATGATGCAGCTGGCATTCTTTTTCCAACATGGATTGCCAGCGGAACCGCAACCTTGGTCGGNATTCTGGCTGCGACCCTAATCTGCAAACTNCCTCGCTACCGGAACACCGAACCACAGACAATTACCTCAGCAACTCCATCCATTAGAGAAAAACCGGTTACAGCNAAAGNACAAACTGAGTCAAATTCCCTTCGACGCTGGGCCGTGTGGCTTTTCTGGTTTGTCTTCTCCGTATTCCTCGTACGATATCTGAATTCGAACAGCTGGAACCTCTTCTCGCCTAATCAGGAGCTTAGCCCGCACGCTGATTTCGTAACACTTGTGCGCAGCACCCTTTCGTTTTGGATGCTACCCGCTCTTGTTGCCGGATTGACTCTATATGGATGGCAACGTGGAGTGCGAGTTTACGAATCACTCGTCGCAGGCGCGAAGCAAGGTTTCGACGTAGCGCTTCGGATAATCCCTTATCTCGTTGCCATCCTCGTAGCGATTGGGATGCTTCGAGCCGCGGGGGGTATCGAATTGCTTGCCTTGTTATTAACTCCCTTTACTAGTCTAATCGGCATGCCTGCCGAAGCTCTACCCATGGCAGTCCTCCGCCCACTTACTGGCTCTGGCGCCTTCGGCGTGATGGCCGAAGCCATGAACACCCACGGACCAGATTCACTTATCGGCTATATGGTAAGCACCTTCCAAGGTAGCACTGAAACCACCTTTTACACCCTCGCGGTCTACTTTGGTGCAATTGGAATCGTTAGAACCCGACACGCACTCCCAGTATGCTTACTAGCTGACATCGCAGGAATCCTCGCTGCCGTTGCAATCGTGAACCTGATGTTTGGTTAATTGATCGCAAAACAGGTTCTGTAATATCAATACCCACTCCTTCTCCTATTTTCCATATATCGCGGAAGGTTTCCCAAAGTCGCGTTCAATGGAACTGTGGTTAATGGCATCCTTCCTCATTTGAAATGGCTCTAAATGCTTCGTGTACAATATAAGCTGGATGTTACGTTTTCTTACAGCAGGCGAATCGCACGGTCGAGGACTCGTGGCAATACTTGAAGGAATTCCCGCCGGCCTGGCGATTAACTTTGACGCCATCACACATCAAATGCGCCGACGCCAGAAGGGTTATGGTCGCGGCCAACGAATGAAGATTGAGTCAGATCAGGCTGAAATCTTATCCGGCGTACGCGACGGTCAAACAATCGGCGGCCCGATCGCGCTTCTTGTTAACAACAAGGACTGGCCCAATTGGGAAAGGACGATGCAGGTCAGCGCAACGGAACTCGAGTCGACAAAGGGCGAACGTAAACCCCCGGTCTCGCGTCCTCGTCCTGGCCATGCCGATCTTGCGGGAACCATTAAATATGACCGAACTGATATTCGAGACGTCCTGGAGCGTGCTAGTGCACGCGAAACGGCCGCACGGGTTGCGGCGGGTGCGGTTGCTCGACAGCTACTGGAGCTATTCAATATTGAGATCGTAAGTCACGTCACTGGTATCGCTGGAATTGAGATCTCCGAAACCATGGTCCCGTTTGACAGGGTACGTGAAATACCGGAGGACGCAGTCCTTCGTTGCGTAGATCAGGAAGCCGAAACAGCGATGGTCGCCGCGATTGATACTGCTCGCGAAGCTGGTGACACGGTCGGTGGTAAGTTCGAGGTAATTCTTCACGGTCTCCCACTTGGACTCGGAAGCTATGTCCAGTGGGATCGGAAACTTGATGGACGTTTGGCCCAAGCCGTCATGTCTATACCTGCCATCAAAGCTGTGGGAATAGGTCTTGGACCAGGCGTGTCCGCACTGCCTGGATCCCAAGTACACGACGAAATCGTTTTGCCAAGTCAGCCTATAGAAAATGATGGCAGCAAATACGGCGTCGTCCGCCCAACGAACAATGCGGGTGGACTCGAAGGCGGTGTGACAAATGGCGAGGATCTTCGTGTTTCGGGATATATGAAGCCGATTTCAACTCTTATGAAACCGCTTCGCTCTGTAGACATCTCTACTATGACCGAGGCTCCAGCGACGGTGGAACGAAGCGATGTGTGCGCCGTTCCGGCTGCTTCGGTTGTAGCTGAAGCGATGATTTCCTTGGTCNTCGCTGATGCTTTTCTCGAGAAGTTTGGAGGCGATTCCATAAACGANGTTACTCGTCATCTATCCGCTTCCACCACGCTCAGCCGGTCTCGGCTTAATAACTCCTCTAGCAATCGAGCGGGCTAGCCACACCAAGCCGTAAGGGTTTCTATGATTCGCCCGATCCTTAAGTACGGTGATTCAGGACTTCATGCGCCAGCGGCTCCTGTAAAGGCGGTTACCGAGGAAATACAAACTTTAATCGACGACATGATTAAAACTATGTACGCTGCCCCAGGTGTCGGCTTGGCGGCTCCCCAGGTGGGAGTAGGATTGCGGGTCTTTGTTATCGACATCTCAGTGGGAGAAACACCAACGGAACTAATTGCAATGGTTAATCCAAGTTTTGAGACATGTAACGATGACGCATCAATAACTGAGGAAGAGGGCTGTCTGAGCCTTCCCGGGTTCAGTGCGGTTGTGGAGCGGCGAAAGCAGGTCGTTGTATCTGGGCTAGATCGGAATGGTAGGCCTCAAAAGATCGAAGGCGAGGGCCTTCTTGCACGTGCTTTTCAACACGAAATGGATCATCTAAACGGCACCCTCTTTGTTGATCGTCTACGTGGGATTAAGCGAGAGTTAATCATCCGTCGAATCGCCAAACTTAGGCGAAACAGAAAATGGTGAGAATCGCCTTCTTTGGTACACCAGAGTTTGCGGTTCCGACACTCAGCGCCCTCATAGAATCTCCGTGCGAGGTCGTTACCGTGATCACCCAACCTGATCGTCCGCGTGGTAGAGGTCAACGACCCTCAGCGTCCCCAATAAAGATTCTAGCTCTAAGAAAACATATTCCAGTCCTAGCGCCAGAGGCTCTCAACGACTCAGTCTTTCTAAATCAAATGCGAGCCCTCCAGCTGGAACTAGGGGTCGTTGTGGCCTATGGCAAGCTGGTTCCCGACAACCTACTTGAAATCCCAACATGTGGCTTCGTTAATTTACACGCTTCCCTGCTACCCGCCTATCGTGGCGCAGCTCCGATTCAACGCGCCGTGCTCGATGGAAATCAGGTCACGGGGGTTACCCTGATAAGGATGGACTCCAAGCTTGATTCCGGTCCAATTCTTGCTCAAGCACAACAGTCGATTCGCCCCACTGACACAGCCTCAGACCTTGCAAGCGCCCTTGCCCATCTAGGAGCCTCCCTCCTAAGGGACAACCTAAGTAACATTATGAGCGGAAACTTGGTCGAAGCGCCACAAGACAACACGGTTGTAACCTATGCACCTCGCCTCACGAAGAATGATGGTCGCATCGATTGGAATAGTGATGCCCCCACGATCCATAACCAAGTTCGTGCAATGCATCCATGGCCCCAAGCCTTCACATATCTTGGGGGGATTCGCTACGCTATTTACCGCACAGCAGTGATAGCACACCCTTCAAAAGGACGACCTGGGGAGATTCTTGAAACTGGTGGCAGTCGGCTCGTTGTTGCCGCCGGTGGAAAAACTACACTCGAAATCCTAGAGATTCAACCGTCTGGACGTCGCGTTATGGAGATTCAGTCTTTTTTGGCTGGCCATCCAGTAACCCCTGGTTCGGTTTTTGAATCCCCAACAAAAACATGATCGCTCCAGCCCGAATGGCCGCCTTTCGAGCACTCCGGGCAGTGGTCCAGCGCTCCGTCGCCCTTCCAGATTCACTTTACAGTGTCAGAACCGATGTGCCAGATCGACGGGATCGGGCTTTGCTCAATGAAATCGTGACCGGAACCCTTCGGTGGCTTAATGCGCTGGATTATCTGATCGTACACTTTGCTGATCGCCCTCTATTAAAACTCGACCCTGTTGTGCGTGATGTGCTTCGGATAAGCATTTATCAACTACTGCACCTTGACCGCGTTCCTCCGTCAGCTGTCGTCAACGACGCAGTAAACATCACACGAACCGAAGGCCCCAGCCGTGCAGCAGGACTAACAAACGCTGTACTGAGAGCACTCCTAAGAGCACTACCTAATCTCCCTTTACCCGAGGAACCGAAGGAGTCGGATCTCGCGGCTGTTTCTGAAGTGCAATTTTCAGACTGGCCAAACCATCTCCAACAGAGAGCGCTTCAATTTATTAGCATTAGCCATTCCCACCCAGCCTGGCTAGTTGAGCGTTGGTTAACCCGCTATGGCTATTCAGGAACACTCGCATGGACCAAGTTCAACAACGAGCCCGCTAGTCTAACGCTTCGAGTTAACACTTTACGCACAACATCTGCAGCCCTGCTGTCACAGTTTCGCAAGGACCACATTGTCGCTGAGCCTCTACACTACGGGCGTGAAGGCTTTAGTATCTCGTCTGGTAAACAGTTTTTACCCGATTTGACCTCAAGTCACGACTTTTTCGTCCAAGCCGAAGCCTCCCAACTTATTCCTCCACTTGTTCAAGCAGAACCTGGCATGTCCATTCTGGACGCATGTGCTGCACCAGGAGGTAAGACCCTCGCTCTAGCTTCGGCCATGGCAAATCAGGGAACTCTAGTGGCGGGAGACTTTAATCGGGGTCGCCTCAATGTACTGGCTCACACTGTCACTCGACTCGGTGCTTCTGTAGT
>PAWT01000025.1 GCA_002714165.1 Acidobacteriota bacterium | reverse complement strand
TGAGCCGCTGGAGTTGGTAGTGTGGCTCACCAGTCTTGGCATTGAACACTGACAAAATACCGCTGTTGCACTTCAGCAAATAGAAGAAATTACCGTAGAGTAGTGGCGACGGGACATGCGGTGTATCCCGGTCTAGCGTCCAGACGATTGCTGCGGTGTCCGTGATGTCGCCCTGAGCCACGCCCAGGTCGATGGCCTTCAGGTCGTTGCCCCGATAACCGGCTGTAACGATCACGAGACCGTCGGCACCGACCGGCGACGGAATTGGGTTCATGGTGAGGCCCTCGGCATGCCAGATGACCTCACCGGACTCGAAGTCGTAGCTACGTAGCCGGTTCATGCCATTAACAACAACCTGCTTACGTCCGTCGTGTTCAACCACTAGCGGCGTGGCCCATGAATCGATCTCGTCGCGGTTTGTACGCCACACCTCTTTACCAGTTTGTGTATCGAGAGCGACGATGAATGACTGACCTTGGTGATCCCAGACCACGAACAGGCGGTTGCTATGTACAGTAGGAGTGGTTCCCTCACCGAACTGGTTCCGCATGGTTTTGTTGCCGAGGTCGTTTTCCCAGACGAGATTGCCATTGAGGTCGTAGGCATAAACACCCTGCGACTCAAATGACGCAAAGACAAGCTCGCCGTTAGTCACTGCTGAGCTGGAGGCCCAACTGCCGTTTTCGCCGTGCGTTGCTTCATGCGGCTGACCTTCACGCGCCACCCGTTCCCAGAGGATCTGACCATCGCTCCGGTTGATCGCTAGCACCATGAACTGGTGCGTGTCCCTGGGCTCATATCCACCGCGAGGCGCGTGGGAGGCCTCCCCTGCGATACCAAGTGGTACTGCGGTAAGTAGAAAGATGCGGTCTTTCCAAACGATCGGTGAGGACGAACCGCGNCCGGGAATGTCAATCTTCCAGCGAANATTCTCTGTCTCGCTCCATTTTAGAGGGGGATTAGCATTCGTGGACACACCAGTCGCCCACGGACCGCGCCATTCCGGCCAGTAGTCCCCATCTTCCTGTGCAGCAACGGAGGTGGCCCAGACTATTACGCTTAAGAACACCAAGATTCTGATCAAAGTTCGGTCCACAAAATTCTCCTTAAGACCAGAGACGCCTGTTCCTACCAAAGTATTATCGTCCGGCCACGGTGCCAAGCTTGTACCCCTTGGGTGGCTCAGCTCCAAGTAGATGNCNTACGAAGTAGTCCCANCGNCGCCNCATCCAGTANGGTTCACGGCCGAAACCATGGCGCCGGTTNGGGAACATTACGAGATCGAAGTCCTTGTTGGCTGCGATAAGGGCNTCCACTAAAAGCAGCGTGTTCGATGGCGGCACGTTGCTATCCATCGTNCCGTGCCCTAGTAACAATTTCCCTGTTANGTTTTCGGCAAGGAGNTGATTCGCTTGGTNATCGTAGTTCGTCGTACCGTCGGGGTTCGTTTCGAGGAGNCCTTGCCATTTCTCCCCCCAATCGTCCTCGTAGTTCCGGTTGTCGTGATTNCCGGCGCCTGAGACCGCTACCTTGTAGAAGTCCGGGTAGCGCAAAATCGCACCAGTCGAGGCGTAGCCTCCCCCCGAGTGTCCCCAGATGCCCACGCGTTCGAGGTCCATCCACGCGTGTCGTCTTGCCAACTCTTTGATCATGGCGATTTGATCCGGCAGGCCGTTATCACCCANGTTGCCGTAGTAGGTGTCGTGGAAAGACTTTGACCGACCNGGTGAGCCCATNGCGTCCACTTCNACAACGATGAATCCAAGCTCAGCCAGNGCCTGCTTATCACTCCGCGAGGGCCGGAAGGAACGGCTGCCGACGCTACCTGTCTGTGGACCTGGGTAGAGATAATTCACAANNGGGTACGAGCCTGCCGTGTTGAGATTCGTTGGCTGGTACATCAGACCGTAAAGGTCAGTNACGTTATCNCGCGCCTTGACTGTAAATGGAATCGGCGGTTGCCAGCCGGCTTCTTCGAGACGGGAGATGTCCATCTCCTCGACNGTCAACAGATGTTCACCATCAGCGGNCCGGAGAATCGTGATTGCCGGAACNGTTGGGGTCGAATAGTTATCGACGAAATANGCGCCCGTTACCGAAAGGGTGATGGTGTGGTGTGCTGGTTCGGGCGTCAGAAGTTCGAGGTTTGTGCCATCCATCCCAATACGGTAGAGGTAGTGGAAATAAGGGTCGCCAGGCTCACGCCCGGCACCCATAAAGTACAGGGTGCGGTTCGCCTTATCGATCCGAAGCAGTTGTAAGACGGTCCAGTCGCCGGTCGTGATCTGATGTTTAAGGTCACCAGTTTCCAGGTCATACAGGTAGAGATGTCCCCAATTATCTCGTTGAGAAAACCAGATCGCTTCATTTGTTTCGGGTAGTGCNTGCCAGTTAATTCNTCCTCTCCCAGACTCGAAGAACGTTTCAACCGTCTCTGTTAAAACATTTCGNNCTTCACCAGTCTCAGGGTCGGCGAGCTTGAGTCTGGCTTCTTTGTGGTTCCGTGACGAAGAAACGAACGCAAGCAGTGATGAGTCGTCACTCCACTCCACATCGAGCCACTGGCCGTTACGNCTAGCCACGTGATCGGAGATCGTGGACCNGTGGGGGTCGGGTGGNNCCAGCAGGTCCACCACGCGAGCTTCNTCCACATNAATAACAACGCGCCNCATCATGAANATGTGTTCATCNCCGGGCAACGGATACTTCCAGGCTTCTAGTTCGGAATGCCCGACNTGGGTGGANACAAGGTACATCTCACCGACGAANCGGCCGTCATGTTGGAAGGTNGCAATTTTCTCAGAGTCTGGCGACCANAGGACCACTGGTTGGTCGCGTCGGACCCANCCCGCNTTGTTGGTTGCGTAGCCGTAATGTTCAATACCATCAGTCGTGAGCTGTGTCTCTCTGCCAGAGGTCAAGTCACGCATCCAGAGATTATGCTCTCGGATAAATACAGCTTTCTGTCCATCGGGGGCAACAACAGCGTTCCGTAAGTTCTGCGCATCTAGNNGCGCTACCTCGTGGCAGGCATAGGTCTCNATGATGCAGGNGTACTGNNGCTCTTGGTGGCCAAACGTGATTGACGCACCGTCATCTGAAAATCTCGCTTGAGCAGGTAAGTTGAAAGCACTGTAACCCGTATTGACTGCAGCCGAGAGTGCCGCTGCCATGTTGGCATGGTCGAAGGCGCGCGCCCGCACGCCCTCCGCAGGGTCGGCCATCACGAATTCCCGACCCTCTGGAATCCGATTCTGGTAGACGAGCCTGTCGCTCGTCAGCCAGGCCGGACTCGTCATAACGCCCGAAACGAGTGAGTCAGTCTGACCACTCAGAAAGCTTTCGGCACGAGTGTAGTCTTCAACGGTCACGACGGGCTGCGCTTCGACGAGCGCCGGCATCAAAGCGGTGAAGACTGATAGCAATAAGAGCGTAATCCGCATGCCACTCCCCTTGATGGTAATGATGAGGAAAAGAAAATGATGTTCACGCCAACCAAGCTACCGTGGCAGTCTACGACTGCATCTCCCAAGATGACAAGGGATAGAAGACAATGTTTCGCTAGGGTCCGTGACCGCAGCTACTTAGGCGGCAGGCGGGGGAGCTTAAAGACCGAGCCTCTGTCGCCAGAACTAACTGACAAAAGGGACGTTCCAGCCGAGAATGCTTTCTGAAAGCCTAATCCGATGAGGCACCCTCGTTCCCAGCTATAATTCTTGTCTTTGATGACGACGCCAAACCTGTCGTGTTGCGGTCTATGGGATGGGGTCGCTGTGGTTCAGTTGTCAGGGGAGGGTTAGCACGTGTCACAGTATTCGCGTAACAACGTCAGCCTTTTACTCTTCAGCGTTCTGTTCTGTGCGGCTGTGTCACTAAGTGCACAGACGGTGATTCCTGACACTGAATGGCGCACCTACGGCGGCAACCTCGCAAGTACCCGCTATTCGTCACTTGATCAGATCACCGCTCAAAACTTTGGTGACTTGGAACTAGCGTGGACCTTCCAGACCGACAGCTTCGGCCCTCGGCCGGAGTCGAACTACCAAGTCACTCCGCTCATGGTGGGTGGCGTGATTTACACAACCGCGGGTTCACGTCGAGCGCTTGCTGCGCTGGATGCGAGGACNGGGGAACTGCTGTGGATGCANCGCCTTGACGAGGGCGAACGAGGTCAGCAGGCTCCTCGTCNGCTGTCGGGACGCGGGCTCGCTTTCTGGGACGATGGTGCAGCGGGTCGGATCCTCTATGTCACGCCTGGGTACCATCTTGTTGCGCTCGATGCGTCAACCGGTGACCAAGTTCCGAACTTTGGTTTGGACGGCATCGTTGATTTAAAGCGAGACCTTGACCAGGAGATTGATCCTGTCACGGGCGAGGTTGGCTTACACGCGGCTCCGGTTGTTGCTGGCAATACGATCATCATTGGCGCTGCGCACTCGGTAGGCGGCGCGCCGGTCAGCCGGGAGAACGTCAAGGGATATGTACGCGGCTACGACGTCCGCACTGGGGAGCGGAAGTGGATCTTTCATACGATCCCGCAGCCAGGCGAGTACGGTCACGAGACTTGGTTAAATGAGTCCTGGCGCTACACTGGTAATACGGGCCTGTGGGGGCAAGTAACCGTTGACCTTGACCTAGGCTTAGCTTATCTGCCGCTTGAGATGCCGACAGGTGATTACTACGGTGGGCACCGGCTGGGTGACAATCTCTTCGGTGATAGTTTGGTAGCGGTCGATCTTGAGACCGGAGANCGCGTGTGGCACTACCAGACTGTACATCACGATGTCTGGGANTTNGACCTNCCATGTGCGCCTATCCTTGCTGACATCACAGTTGACGGTCGTGCCATAAAGGCGATCGTTCAGCCGACGAAGCAAGGTTTTCTGTTTGTCTTCGATCGTGTAACAGGGGAACCGGTCTGGCCAATTGAAGAGCGTCCGGTTCCTCCCTCGGACGTGCCTGGCGAAGTGCTGGCGCCGACTCAGCCCTATCCGACGAAGCCACCTCCTTTCGACCGTCAGGGGATTGGCCCAAACGATTTAATTGACTTCACACCTGCGCTCCGAGCCGAGGCGCTCGAAGTTGCCTCACGATTCCGTCTCGGACCTCTTTACACCCCTCCATCGGTTGCGACAGCTGACGGCACCTACGGAACCCTGATGATTCCATCGTCTACCGGCGGGCCCAATTGGCCAGGCGGTGCTTTAGACCCGGAAACCGGGATTTTCTACATCTATTCAAAGACACAGGTCGCGACGCTCGGTCTTGTCAACAATCCCGAGCGATCGGATATGGATTTCATTCGCGGCCGTCCAACGGGCGTCAATGCTGCACGGGCAGCGTTGAGTGTCTCTGGTCTGCCGTTGGTGAAACCGCCGTGGGGACGGATCACGGCGATTGATCTCAATGTTGGAGAGATTCTCTGGCAAGTCGCACACGGCGAGACGGCAGACCGTGTACGTGACCATCCGGCGCTTCAGGATTTTGACATCCCGCGCACTGGTCGTGTCGGACGGGTTGGGACGCTCGTAACCAAGACGCTTGTCATTGCAGGTGACGGCGGGGTGTTTACTTCAGCTGACGAGCGCGAGGGCGCGCGGCTTCGAGCCTACGACAAAATGACCGGTCAGGAGATTGACGCAGTGTTTATGCCATCTTCACAGACCGGATCTCCGATGACCTACAGTATTGACGGTGTGCAGTACATCGTTGTCGCTGTGGGCGGTGGCACCTACGCTGGAGAGTTACTCGCGTATCGACTGCCTGAGTCAGAAGACAACGGAGGAGCTTAGGTANNGCGGCTGCGTGGNCCCATTAAGCTGGGCTATNCGATGAAACCAGAGATTAAGATTACAAGAACAGCNGCCGGCGCGACGTAACGCATTAGTATCTGCCAGACCGTAAAGAAAACGTCGTGTTTCATTGCTAACTCCCGCCGAAACGCGTTTCCCGCGATAACCCATCCCGAGAATAGTGCAATCAGCAGCGCGTTAATTGGTAGCAAGACCGACGCTGTTACAAAATCGAACACTTCAAAGAACGACATTTCCGCCATCGCGCCGATGAAGCTGAACGGTCTAATATCTGCCAACACGTTGTCAGACAACGCGGGGAGGAAGCCGACTACCCAAATTGAACTGCCGGCCACAATAGCCAGTGTTCGCCGTGAAGTCTGCCATCGTTCCTCCAGATACGACACGATCGGCTCAAGCATGCCGAGCGTCGTTGTGTAGGCTGCGAGTGACAGTAGCAGGAAGAACAGTACACCGAGTGCATGTCCTAGGCCCATGCTGCCGAAAGCAACTGGCATCGTGACGAACACGAGTCCTGGACCCTCAGCGGGATTCAGATTTGAGGCAAAGACAATTGGAAAGATCACAAGGCCGGCCAGTAGTGCGATGGTTGTATCGACTGCACCAATCACGAACGCCGCGTGGGGAACCGAGACTTCTCTGGGCAGATAAGCACCATAGGTCATCATAAAGCCAACACCCACGCCGACTGAGAAGAATGCCTGACCGAGCGCGAGCAGCAGCGACGTGCCAGTGAGTTGCGAGAAGTCGGGTGTGAACAGAAAAGCTAAGGCAGCGGTGACATCGGCCGCGAAGACGTTGTAAACGATCATGATCAGCATGATGCATACGAGGCTGGGCATCATGACCTTCGTGGCACGCTCGATGCCGCGATGGAGACCACTNCCGACGACCACAGCGGTGAGTCCGATCACGACGCCTTGCAGGAACACGGTGAGCCACGGTGAGGCCGCTAGGTCTTGAAACAGACGCTGCGAATCGGCAGCGCCCATACTATTGAAAGTATTCCGTACGGCCTCGACGGTGTAGTACAGGGACCAGCCGGCGACGATGCTGTAGTAGGTAAAGCCGAGAAAAGGAACCAATAAACTAACGACACCGATTATCTGCCACCCTGCGTGGGCGCCCTGTTCTCGGATGATCGCCTTGGCCGAACCAATGGGACTCCGGTGCCCCATGCGTCCCAATGCCAATTCGGCCGTGATCACAGGGACTCCGATGAGAAAGGCGAAGGCGAGGTAAACCAAGACGAACGCCGCACCGCCGTTTTCACCAGCGAGAAATGGGAACCGCCAGACGTTCCCTAAGCCGACCGCCGCGCCCGTGGTAGCGAGTATGAACGACCCGCGCGAAGACCAACGTTTCCGACCAGGTTCCGCCATACTGCTTGGGTTAGGAGGAGGCTATTATCTGGGCTCGCGGTTTCTTTTGTAGCACGATCCAGTGCACACACTTCTTCTGGTCGTGGTAGATACGTTCGCAGTCGTCGCAGCGGACACACTCGGCAACTGAGATTTTTGGTCCGTCGATTGCGCCCCACTCACAGGCTTTCTCGCAGATCTTACAGTTCTGACATTCACCCCAACGCTTAATCCGAAACACGGTGAGGTTCGAAATGAGGCCAAGCGCTGCGCCGACTGAGCACAGATACCGACAATAAAGATTACGGACGAAAACCGTGGCTATTAGAAGAATAGCGACAAGCGTCCACATAACCACGTTGCCATTCAGCGTGAACATCCAGAACGGCTCGACATACCGATAGATGAGGAAATCACCTGTGCCGAGGAAGTAAACCAACACCCCGCCGAGGATGCCGTACTTGAGGTAAGCCAGCCGTCGGTCGAGCCACGCTGGAGGATCGATGCGAAGCCGCGACGGCAGAAGGCGATCAAGCACTTGGGTGAGTGCCCCGAATGCGCAAATCCGCCCGCAGTAGAGCCGCCCCCAGAGCACGGTCGATACCACCGTGAAGCCGATAAGCAGGTACCACGGGATGCTATGCCTAAACCCAGGAAGATTGCCCTGAAGAATCGCGAAAATGTTAACGATCGAGACGAGGTTTGATTTGTAAAAACCAAGATATGCAATCGACATAGCAAACGAGATGTATTTGAGGGCGACACTCTTCCTTGCAAAGCTGAAGAACGCAAAACCGAGCACGACCACGATACCGATAATGTCCGCGACCTCGCTCGAGTTAAGCGAGGCCACCGACTCTTCGATTTCATCTTCCTCCAACAATGCGTCGAGGTCTTCGAGAGAGAGGGTGGGCTGACCGGTCTCAATGGCTTGGGATGGTGGTTCCGCGCGGACCGGTACAAAGCTCAGGCAACTGGCCATCGCGCAGGCTGCGACGAACTTGGTAACGGTCACGGTTGCGCCTCTAATTGTTCCTTGACGAATTCACGAAACATTCGNCGCGTTGATCGCCGGATGGCGGATGTGGCGGCGCTTACCGTAATCGTTGCACCCGAGATGCCATCAACGTCGTCGCCGACCCGTAGCCGTTCGCGGTATCGGCGGTTAGGGAACTGATCTCTGAAACGCGCTAGATCGATTGACCGATAGCCGTAGGGTTCGTTATGAGTAACGACCGTGACTGCGGTTATGGTGCCGACTGGTCGAAGCCCGACCATGACGACGATCTCACTTGCGTATCCCGTAATAACATGTCCGACATCACTGTTGAGATAGGCTAGGCCAACTAGTGTNCCAACGTCGTNGCCCGTGCCGNGGGTGTACCCGCGGAAGTGTGGATATTCTCCGTCTTTACTAACGAAATGATCAGCTTCCGGCAACACAGTTCTCAGGTGCTCCAAGTACTGCTCAACGCGTGCGCGGTCGGCCTGCTCATTGCCATAAAGGAAGAGCGTTCCGGGCGCACCGAGCACTAGGAGTGCAATCACCANCGCCGTAGCGTATTTCCTCGCAATGCAGGACCTTTTGGTCAAGCTCGCTGACATGGNATCGGNCTCGCACATTCCNGCTGGGATTCTATCTTGCTTGTATCTGATTCAGCTAAAGATGATGTGGGGGTGGAGGTCAGGTCGGGTGCCTATTTATTCGTAACCGATCGGCGCTAAGCGTAAGATGTAGTTACCGCGGTACGGGGATGTTTCTAGAGGGGGTCCCAATGACGAAGTTGGCCGAACGGATGCGGACGCGCGTTTTTGCCTGCCTAGTGACGCTTGCACCTATTTTTATTTTTGCCGGAACCTCGACGGGNCAGGATATATCACCCGATCATTATGANGGGCTACGCTACCGGCATATCGGACCGGTCGGAAACCGAATTGCTTCAGTGGCCGGGGTTTCGGGCAACCCACATATCTATTACGTTGGTGCCGCGTCAGGTGGCGTGTGGAAGACNGTAGATGGTGGTCTGTTCTGGGAACCGGTGTTTGACGACCACCCATCCCACTCGATTGGCGCCCTGGCGGTTGCGGCCTCCGACCCTGAAATCGTCTGGGTTGGTACTGGCGAACCACACATCAGGTCGAATGTGACGATCGGTGATGGAGTGTGGAAGTCAACCGACGGCGGTAGCACNTGGAGCAACATGGGGCTCGGCGCAACCGGTCGGATTTCTCGCGTTCTTATTCATCCANCGAACCCCAACATNGTCTATGTCGGGGCTCTGGGCCACGCGCACGCNTCGCAACCTGAGCGCGGGGTGTATCGGACTATGGATGGCGGTGAGACNTGGGAGCACGTCCTTTTTGTAGATGAGAATACTGGTGCCTCAAGTGTTGAGATGGATCCAAACAACCCCAGAATCCTGTATGCAGGGATGTGGCACGTAATCATTAACACCTGGGGTCGCGAAAGCGGCGGGCCTGGTAGCGGACTGTTCGTGTCACGCGATGCNGGTGATACCTGGAGAAAACTTGAGGGCAATGGTTTACCTCTCCGAACCATCGGCAAAGTTGATGTCTGTCTGACGCCGGCCGACTCCAACCGAATCTATGCGCTTATTGAGACTGGTGATGGGGTGCCACTAAATGGCGAGGAGACCGATAACGGTGAATTGTGGCGCTCGGATGATGGAGCCAAGACCTGGCAACTTGTGACCTACGATCAGAATTTCGGTGGTCGCACCGCCTANTACAACAACTGCGCCGTCGCCCCAGACGANCCTGACGAAGCGTATTTCCTAACTGCGCCGCTCGTAAAGTCGATTGACGGAGGGCAGACTGGCATTGTTCAAAATGGCCGGCGGCGACCGGGCGGTGATCAACACGACATTTGGATCGATCCGACCAACGGCGACCGGATGATCATCGGTAATGACGGTGGTCTCGCTATTTCAGAGAACCGAGGTGCGACTTGGCTNCGGGTGAATCTGCCGATTGCTCAGATGTACCACGTGACGACCGATACGAAAGTGCCCTACAACGTCTACGGTAATCGGCAGGACGGACCATCCTTTCGTGGGCCGAGCAACAGTCGAACTGGGGGCTTTGGTGGTAGCCGCATTCCGCGTGGCATGTGGCACTCAGTGGGTGGAGGGGAGAGCGGTTTTGCAACCCCAGATCCGGTGGAGCCGGACATCATTTGGTCATCGGCGTCCGGTTCCGGTGCGGTTGGTGGGATCGTCGTTAGGTTCGACGAGCGCACNCGACAATTNAGGCAGGTNGAGGTGTGGCCAGAGAGCACGATTGGATGGCCGGCTGAGACACTGCGTTACCGATTCCAGTGGACCTTTCCGCTGCTCATCTCGCCCCACGACCACGACACAATCTACGTAACCAGCCAGCATGTGCATCGGACGGTGAACGATGGGCAGAGTTGGGAGGTTATTAGCCCTGATTTAACGACGAATGATAAAAGCAAGCAGGGACTGTCTGGAGGTCTCACGCCTGACAATATCGGTGTTGAGTACTGCTGTGTTGTCTATGCCTTCGATGAGTCGCCGGCGCAGCCTGGAGTGTTCTACGCCGGGTCGAACGACGGGCTCGTGCATGTCAGTCGTGACAATGGTCTCAACTGGCAAAATGTCACGGCGAACATTCCCGACTTGCCGGAGCTTGGTGTTGTTCGNGGCATTGATGCATCGAAGTGGGATGCTGGCAAGGCGTATCTCGCAGTTGAGTTCCACCAGGTGGGCAANTTTGCNCCGTACGTCTACCGTACTAACGANTANGGTGAATCNTGGACGAAGATCACNGATGGCATTTCCGACAGNGTNCTCAGCTTNGCACGAAGCATTCAGGAAGACCCGGTGCGTCCGGGCTTGGTGTACTTGGGNACTGAGAACGCCGTCTATGTTTCGTTCAANGACGGNGATCAGTGGCAGCCGCTGCAGACGAACATGCCAGCCGCGCCGAACTACGGGCTTGTCATCCAGGAACACTTCAACGACCTGGTCGTCGGCACCTACGGACGGGGGTTCTGGATTCTTGANGACCTGTCCCCCTTGCAACAACTCACACCGGAGGTGGCTAACTCNGAGGNGCACTTATTTGANCCGCGCCCGACCTATCGCCTGCATAACNTTACGTCACCACAGGCGATGCCGAACGATCCGTCTGACGGTGAGAACCCGCCGTANGGNGCCTCGNTCAACTACTGGCTCGGGTCNGATGNTCACGGTGACGTGAGCATNNGGATCGAAAACNACCGCGGTGAAACTGTNCGNANCCTCGATGGAACNACGCACGAGGGGATCAACCGAGTTTGGTGGGANCTCCGAAGTGAACCGTCAGCAGAGATCAAGCTGCGGACGAAGCCNATCTACGGNGAGTGGTTGGACCTGGGCGANGAGCGNTGGCGGTCGGGTGGTGGTGAAATCACTGTTCTTGAACCACCGGGAGCCTACACNGTTGTTCTGGNNCTNGNCGNCCGTGAACAGCNNCNGCAGCTTCAGGTTTTGAAAGACCCGAATTCNGAGGGAAGCGAGGACGACNTCGCNNANCAAACCGCGNTGNTGTATCAACTACGTGACGANCACGAANAGGTGACNGCNGCCATCAACCAACTGGANTGGNTCCGNCGGCANCTTTATGACCTACAGNCGGTNCTGGCNGATGCCCCCGNAGGCCGNGACTCACTCATTGAAGCNANCGAGGAAGTGGACGGTACCCTNATNNCGGCNGAGGAAAAGTTGATTCAGNTGAAGCGGACAGGCACCGGGCAAGATCAAATCCGNTGGCCGACGATGTTGTCTGGCCGGATCGGATACCTCATCAGGAATGTGGCCACNTACGATTTCCCGCCAAACGACCAGCAGCGNGAAGTGCAAGAAGTGCTCGAAACGCGNATGCGGGATACGNTNGTCGNGGTGCGTNNAGCGNTCGAGGATGTCAGGTCGCTNAACGAAACNNTGGCAGNNCAAGGGGTCCCNCCGGTCTTNNTTGGAACACCGNAACCGTAANGGAGNGGAGCCTGATTAATCTTTNAGAAGGAGTCAANCTAATGCACCAGAGNATATTCGNCATGNCCCTGGCNGNNGNNTTTGTCGTGATGATGGGNAGCGCGCTCGNAGCGCAGGAGTCGGGTTCNNCATTCCCATTCGATACGAAGCGCTCACCAACGATCGGCCANCGTGGTGTTGTGGCCACGAGCCAGCCNCTCGCCGCGCTGGCTGGTCTCGATATTCTCAAGAAGGGTGGAAACGCCATCGATGCGGCTGTCGCTACGGCAGCTGTGCTGACGGTGGTCGAACCGCACAGCACGGCGCTCGGCGGCGACATGTTCGCTATGGTCTATTTAGAGTCTGAAAAAAAGCTTGTCGGACTCAATGGAAGCGGCCGTTCGGCATACGGTATGACACTCGACGATCTCAAAATGCGGCTCGATGAGCAGAGCATGGATCGCATCGGAGGCATTTATTCGGTTTCGGTACCGGGCGCGGTGGCTGGCTGGTTCACCTTACTCGAGGAGTACGGCACGATGGCGATGGCCGAGGTGCTCAAGCCGGCTATTTACTACGCCGAGCACGGCTTCCACGTCACCGAGCGGATCGGTGAAGCTTGGGCGGGTAGTGAGCGCAAGTTACTGCGCGAACCGCCTGCGGCTGCCACGTGGTTGGTTGACGGAAAGGCGCCACAGATCGGTGACCTCTTCGTTAATCCTGGGCTAGCTAAGACGCTGCGAATGATCGCCGAGGGCGGCCGTGATGCGTTCTATCGTGGACCGATTGCTGAGGCGATCGTGGCCTATTCCGACAGTAAGCACGGATTTCTCACCATGCAGGATTTTGAGGAGCACGCCTCGACCTGGGTGGAGCCACTGTCGACCGACTATAAGGAGTACACACTCTACGAACTTCCGCCCAACGGTCAGGGCATTGCCGCGCTTGAGATGGTGAATACTCTCGAGAATGTTGACATGAGAGGGCTCGGCCACAACACAGCTGACTACCTTCATCATCTGATTGAAGCTAAGAAGCTCGCATACGCCGACCTTGCCCAGTGGGTGGGTGACCCTGATGCGAATGAGTTGCCAGTCGATGTCCTGACTTCTAAGCGTTACGGCAAATCACAATTTGAACGCATTGACCCGGAACATGCACAGGAGTTGAATGAATCCGGTCTACCCGAACGGGGCGACACTGTCTACCTGACGGTGATGGATGAAGACCACAACGCTGTTTCGTTCATCTACAGTATCTTCGCGTCGTTCGGCTCTGGACTGGTAGTGCCAGACACTGGAATCACGCTGCAGAACCGCGCGGCATTGTTCTCGTTAGAGGAAGAGCATGTCAACGTGGTGGCGCCACACAAGCGCCCGTTCCACACGATCATCCCCGCGATGGCCTTTAAGGACGGCGAGTTCTTTATGAGCTTCGGTGTAATGGGTGGCTCAGTTCAGCCGCAGCAGCACGTGCAGGTGTTCCTAAACATCGTCGAGTTCGGGATGAACATGCAGCAGGCACTTGAAGTGCCTCGGGTTAACCACAATCGTGGAATGACCGTGACCGTTGAGCCGGGCATTGCCCCGCATGTCCGTGCCCAGCTTGAGACTATGGGTCACGAACTGAGACTCCGCACGGACATTGGCGGCGTTGGAGGGGGACAGGGCATCGTCTTTGATCGCACGACCGGAGCCATGATTGGTGGTTCCAGCCACCATAAGGATGGTATGGCGGTGGCCTATTAAGAATTCTGTGACAATTGAAATGGCACCAAGCTTTTGCTGCAGAGAAGACCCGCGAAGCTGCGTCAACGGTAAACGGTCGAAGGGTGTGTCGATCCGTCGAGCCCTTCTTTCATTACGATGACTAATGTAGGAAACGGTGGGAGCAAACCGCTCGGTCTAACGACGGCCACGGCGTTCGTTATTGCGGCGATGGTCGGCACTGGCGTTTTCACGACGCTCGGGTTTCAGGTTGCCGACATCCGGTCACCGTTCGCCATCATGATGCTGTGGCTCGTTGGTGGGGTGGTCGCACTATGTGGCGCGCTCAGCTACGGCGAGCTGGGAGCAGCACTACCACGCTCAGGCGGTGAATATCACATCCTCCGTCGGGTCTACACGCCAGCGTTGGGGTTTTTGGCCGGATGGGTCTCGGCGACAGTTGGGTTTGCCGGGCCCTCGGCTTTAGCTGCTATGGCCCTGGCGTCGTACACCGACGCGTTCATTCCTGGCCTGCCCGCAAAACATCTAGCCGCTGGGGCGGTGCTTACTTTCACACTGATCCACGCGTCGAGCCTCCGGGTTGGCGCCCTGTTCCAAAACGTGCTGACCGGTCTGAAGGTGTGTCTCATCTTGGGATTTATCGTCGCTGCCTTCACTGTCGACCGTGCGCAGGAGTTGTCGCTAGTGCCGCAGGTAGGGGTTCTCGGCGTCATGACCGGACCGGCCTTTGCGGTAGCGCTCATCTTCGTGTCCTACGCCTACACCGGTTGGAACGCGGCGATCTACGTCATCGGTGAGATTGACCAACCAAGCCGTACGTTGCCGCGAGCGTTACTCTTTGGGACCGGCGTGGTTACCGTACTATACGTGCTACTCAACTA
>PAWT01000024.1 GCA_002714165.1 Acidobacteriota bacterium | reverse complement strand
TTGGACCAAAGATCTTATTTGTGAATAAGTTATGACGAATATGGTTCAGAAGAAAGTTGCGGCCTTTACGAACTTGACTGAAGAGCGCCACAAGGCCAGGAGACTATCTATGGGAGGAGGCGATCGGGAACTATCGTCGCTTGGCAGTTGCCTTGCTCTGTATTCACCGCCAAGATATAGTCGTGGTTCGTTCGCACGCATAGAGCGCGTGCCGAGGTGAGGGAGGGTTTTGGTATCTCTGTTTGACCAAGAATCGGTATCGGACAATGACATTATGGTGTCGTCCGATGTGGGTACGCGGGCGCTTTCGACGGTGTCTGTAGAAACCAGCTTCGTTCATAAGGTCTACGAACGGATTTCGTCGGTCTACTTGGGTAAATGGCCAATCGTTGATGTGATGTTTGGTCCAGCACTGCACCCTGGTCGCTTAAAGGCTATCAAGCGTTTGGCCATCCAGGCGGGTGACGAGGTGCTTGAGGTTGGGGTTGGTACTGGGATAAATGCGGTGCTGTACCCCGACGATTGCAAGGTCACAGGAATCGACCTGTCCGTGTCAATGCTTGAGGGTGCGCAACGTCGGCTAGAACGGCACGGGGTGCGGAACGTACGTCTAAAGCAAATGGATGCCACAAAACTTCAGTTCCCTGATGAATCGTTCGATCTAGTTTATGCTCCTTACGTGATTAGCGTCGTGTCTGATCCGGTATCAGTGGTGCAGGAAATGTATCGCGTGTGCCGGAAGGGAGGGCGGATCATTGTTTTGAACCATTTTCTCAGCGAACGGAAGTTTCTCGCTCGGATCGAACGGATATTGTCTCCGCTTACGGTCCACCTGGGTTTCAAGGCTGATCTTGATCTTCGAGCGTTGCTGGTGCAAGCAGGGCTTTGTCCTGTATCGGTTGAGAAGGTCAACTTCCCTCGTATTTGGTCGCTCGTGATGTTCGTCAAGGATTGACTAGCGTCACGACGGTTCGCCATTGCAACAGGTTCAAATTCTGTAACAGGGTCACGGTCCCGAGATGGCGCTTAACGAACGGGAATTCTTTAACGAAAATCAGGAACTAAAGCCTACAACTTATGGCTGTCCTAAGTGTCGTCATCGTGGAGAGTATAAGATTCGCTGGATTAGGCGCGTAAAGAAAGAACGTCCACCTCGTGGCGCTGACGAGCGTGACCGGGCATTGTTTGGGAAATTGCGAGACTATATGGTGCGCGTCGATGATTATGTTGTCTGTACACGCTGCCGTAATCGCTTTGAGATTCCATCCCATCAGTCGGTTGCATTTTTCTAGATAAGTTCCTCTCCTGTTCTGCTTTGTCGAATTAGCCAGGATTACTGCGAGTACGAAGGTGAGTGCCACTAGGGCTGACTCAAACTCGGGGGTATAATCGTGCCATTCGTAGCATGGTTCTGCTGGATCAAGGGTTGCGCCGTGGCGGGGCGTCGCGGCCGTTTCGAGTGCTCCTCTCCGTCCTTAACTGCATAACTGCAGTCTGGTTGGGTAGTCCGCTTAGCGCATCAACACAAAGCTCAGGCGTACAACCAGTTGCAGTTAGTGAAGTGTCCGAACGGCACGATTTTCTACGTGCTGCTAGGCGTGCACTGGCACTAGGTGATGTTGCGGAGGCACGACGTCTCGCAATTGCTCGTGGCTCAAACGATTCCACGGCGGCCGCAGTGTTCGGCCTGATTGCTGCGAGACAGGGAAACTACGCTGAAGCGGAGCGGCTTTTCCTTCCTGCAATTAGGATCGATTCGACTGGCGAAGCGGCTCTTGAACTTGGGCTCCTGCTGACGCGCCTTGGTCGGCCTGCTGAGGCTTTAGATACTCTAGCTCCGATCATAAACACAGGGGCAAGGCGTCGGGTCGATGTGGAATTACTTCGGGTAGCCGAAGCCGCACGTGCTCTTGGCCGGTTCCGTGAGGCGAATGATTTTTATAGGCGCGCCGCAGCGGTAGCCCCCCAAGACCCAGCTATCAATACTGCTTGGGGCGAATTGTTTCTAGAAAAATATAACATCGAAGATGCGGTTCGCTCATTTCGAACGGCCCTGACCGCTGACCCTGAGTGGGTACCTGCACATATTGGACTCGGACGCACGTTGGTGAGTGAAAATCCATCTGATGCAGCCGAAATGGCCCGCCGTGCAATTGAACTGGACGAGTCGTCGGAGGCGGCCCACCTACTCCTAGCCGAGTTAGCTCTTCAGGAACGGCGTTACGACGACGCGGCTTTGATGATTAAGCAAGCGCTCAGCATTAACGCGAATAGTTTTGAAGCGCGGTCTCTACGTGCTGCCATTGCTTATATCGAAGACCGGATTACAGATTTTGAAACTGAAGTCGCTGGTGTTCTTGCGCTGAATCCTCATTACGGCGAGGTCTACCGTGTGACAGGGGCTCAGGCGGCGAGTCATTACCGGTTTGACGAAGCGGTTGCATTAGTTCAGAAGTCGCTGGATTTATCGCCTGGCAGCCCGCTCGCTCAGGCTGAATTGGGTATGCATTTGCTTCGCACGGGCGATGAGGTGGGTGCTCGGGAGCAGCTCGATCAATCGTTCGAAACCGATCCTTTCAATATCGTTACTTTCAACTTGCTACAAATGTTGGATGCGGTAGACGAGTTTGAGACGATTCGAAAGGGTGATTTAGTTGTCCGTCTTCATCCAAGCGAGTCCCCCATACTGGGTGATTACGTTGTGTCTCTCGCTTCTCAGGCGCTTGAGACGCTTGGCGGCCGTTACGGTGTTGAGATAAACGGGCCAATTCTGATTGAAGTATTTCCTCGTCACGATGATTTCGCTGTACGTAATTTGGGGCTTCCTGGAATGATCGGTGCGCTCGGGGCTTGCTTCGGACGGGTTGTTACGATGGATTCACCGCGCGCCCGCCCCCCCGGCACCTTTAACTGGCAAGCGACTCTGTGGCACGAGATGGCACACGTTATTACCTTGCAGATGTCTCGTAACCGTGTGCCGCGCTGGCTGACTGAAGGTATTTCAGTCTACGAAGAAGGGCTAGCGAATCCTGCTTGGGGTCGTAATATGGAATTGACTTTTGCGCAAGCGCTTGAAAGTGGTGAGACGTTACCGTTACGACAACTGAATACCGGATTCACGAAACCGGAAACGATTGTCCTAGCCTACTATCAAGCGTCTCTCGTAGTTGAACATCTCGTCGATTTGTATGGTGAGAATATGTTGCCTGAGATGCTACGTGGCTATGCAGAAGGATTTGATACCGAGGCATTACTTGAGCAGGTAGCTGGAACCGATTTTGACGCTTTACAAGAAAGCTTTGATATTGCTCTTGAGGAGCGGTTCGGCAGCTTACAGCGAGCATTACAGCAGCCTGTGTCTGGGCCGCTCCCAGAGGCGGGCACACAACTCGACATGCTCGGCGCATTGGCGAGGTCCTATCCTGCTAGTTATGCCATTCAGGTGACCTATGGCCATGCTCTCTACTCAGCGGGCGAGCTCGATGCTGCGGTTGATGTGTTAGAGCATGCGTTGACACTTGTAACTGTCGCGACTGGAGCCAACAGCCCACGTGCATTACTGGCCGAGATCGCGATTAAACAAGGTCAGCGTGATCGCGCGATGACCCAACTGGTAGGCCTGCTGGCGTATGATCACCAAGACCTCCAATCGGCCAGGCAGTTGGCGGCGCTAGCTGAGGAAACGGGACACCGAGAGTATCAGCAAGTGGCTTACGAGCGTATCATCGCGATTGATCCGTTTGACGTAGTGCCGCATGCTGCACTTGGTCGGCTGGCGCTGGACAGTGGTGAGATAGAGAAAGCGGTCCAAGAGTTTCGTGTGGCATTAGCTGCAGGTCCAGTGGATGTCGTGGTTGCTCATTGTGATTTGGCTGAAAGTCTGATACTAGCTGGCAAAATAGGCGAGGCGAAACAACATGCGCTGGCTGCACTTGAGATCGCTCCTTCGTATGAACGAGGTCAGGAATTGCTGCTCCGTACAGTGGGGGAGCTGCCGTAAGTATGAAGCGAGCACGTAGTGCGGAGATGCAGAGTTGCGCAGTGCGGACAGTTTTCGCGGTGGGAGTGCTGGCAGCTCTCGCGGTGATCGCACAGCCGCTCGCTGCGCGTGTACATGAACAAATTTCAATAGTTTCGGGCAACCGATTCGCCGGTTTGGAATGGACGTTTGTACGCGTTCGATATACCTCAATAACAATGAACGAGGCTAGGTTTCGTCAGTATTGGAACGAGCCGTGGGCTATCGACGCACCGGCAGCCGAGCAAAACCTCTCTCGCCGCCTTTCACGGCTCACCTCTATCAAGGTGAATGATCCGATTGTTGTAACACTGGACGAAGAACGGATCTGGGAATATCCGTGGCTCTATTTTGTGGAGCCTGGCAATCTCCAATTGGGAGCGGATGAGGTTACGAGGTTACGCGAGTTTTTACTGCGTGGTGGAACCATCACGTTCGATGATTTCCATGGGCCGATTGAATGGGACCACTTTGTCGCGCAGATTTCAAAGGTGCTACCCGGGTATGACATTGTCGATCTTGAGCCAGATCATCCGATTTTTAGCTGTTTCTACAAGATTGATTCCTATCCCCAGATTCCAGGGTTAGGTGCTTTTTTTAGTGGCCGAACGTGGGAAAAGGGCGGCTTTGTGCCACGGTTACGTGCTGTGCTTGATGATGAGGGCCGCCCAATGGTCCTTATCAACTGGAATACTGATATGGGGGACGGCTGGGAGTGGTCGAACGCTGAAGAGTATCCGGGTTACATCAAGTACACGGGACAGTCGTATCGAATGATGATCAATGAGATCATCTACGTATTGACCCATTGATAGCGGGAGTGACAAACGGCGCATGGAAACAATATCGGAGACCACTGCAACCGAATTAGCAGAGCGCGTTAGGCATGGTCGTAAGCAGATCCTCGCTGAACTACGGAAGGTGATTGTCGGTCAAGACGAGTGCATCGATCAGGTGTTAATTGCACTCTTTACGGGTGGACACTGTCTGATCACTGGCGTTCCGGGACTAGCGAAAACCTTAATGATTAAGACTTTGGCAGATATCTTGGATTTGACCTTTGGAAGGATCCAGTTCACACCTGACTTGATGCCAGCCGACATTACTGGAACCGAGATTCTTGACGAGGAAAGCGGGCATCGGACATTGCGTTTCGTTAAAGGCCCGATATTTTCACAAATCATTCTGGCCGACGAAATTAATCGAACACCGCCAAAGACGCAGGCGGCCCTACTTGAGGCGATGCAAGAACACCAGGTTACGGCAGCGGGTCGGACCTATCAACTCGACCAACCCTTCTTTGTTTTGGCCACCCAAAACCCGATTGAGTTGGAAGGTACATATCCATTACCTGAAGCGCAACTTGATCGATTTATGTTTAACATCGTAATGACCTATCTTTCGGAGGACCAAGAGGTACGTGTTGTTACGGAAACGACTGGAACCAGCCGAGAGCCGGCCTCGTGTGTTTTGCGCGGCTCTGACATTACCGATTTTCAGAAATTAATCCGACAAGTGTATGTCTCTGAAGAGATAGCACGCTATGCAGTCCGTTTGGTGGATGCCTCCCGCCCAGGCCGACGCGCGAACCTTGACTTTATTCAACAGTGGGTGAAATGGGGGGCCGGCTTACGTGCCTCGCAGTCGTTGATTCTCGGAGGAAAGGCTCGTGCACTTATGCACGGGCGGTTCAATGTTTCCGTTGGTGATGTTGCGGCGTTAGCACCGCCGATCCTTCGCCATCGGATAATCACGAACTTCTACGCTGAGTCTGAGGATGTCGATTCCGATAAGTTGGTGACTCAACTTCTTGAGGCGGTTCCGCCGCCTCGGAGTGAGATGTAACATGCCGATGAAGGTGACGGGAGGTGAGGTTCGCTTTCTTGATCCATCCGTCGTTGCTCGTATTGGCTCCATGGAATTGCGGGCACGGACCGTTGTCGAAGGATTCTTGTCAGGGTTACACAGAAGTCCATTTAAAGGTTTCAGCGTTGAATTTGCAGAATACCGACAGTACCTACCAGGTGACGATCTATCGACGATTGACTGGAAGGTTTATGCCCGAAGCGATCGTTACTACGTTAAGAAATTCGACGAGGAAACCAACGTAGAGTGTCACCTTCTACTCGACGTCAGCGGCTCGATGGGTTACGGATCCCGAGATGTTACTAAACTAGCGTACGGTTCGTATTTAACAGCATCGCTTGCCTACTTGATGAATCGTCAACGTGATGCGGTAGGATTTATTGCGTTCGACGACAATATCGTTACCCACCTACCACCGAGCGCTCGTCCTGGGCATCTAAGGTCAGTGCTGCTAGCGCTAAACCAGTTATCTCTGGGTACCCGCTCTAACGTGGCGAAGCCACTTCACCAATTGGCTGACTCATTAGTTAAACGTGGAGTTGTTGTTTTGCTTTCTGACCTGCTTGACGATCCAGCAAAGACAATTCAAGGTTTAAAGCATCTTCGTTTCCGTGGTGCAGACATCGTTGTTTTTCATCTCTTGGATCATGATGAACTTACGTTTCCATATGATCGGCTAACGCGTTTTCGCGATATGGAGACGTCAGAGGAGGTGATGGCAGCTCCGCTCGAAGTACGTGACCACTATTTAGGTGAGATTGAATCGCTTGTGTCTCATTACAAACGCGAACTGGGTCTAGTCGGGATTGATTACCAACTTGTGGATACATCCAAGTCACTGGATTTCGCACTCATGAGTTATTTGTCGACACGCAGCCGCCGTCAGTAGAAGACGGCCATCAGTGAAACTAGATGTTTGGTGTATCGTTTCTTATTCCGGCGTTTCTTCTTGGACTGGCCGCGGCCGCCATTCCGGTCCTACTGCACCTGTTGAAGCGAACTCCAGCAGTGCGCCGAGATTTTTCTGCAGTCTTTCTGATTAAAAAGACACCGGTTGAACAAACAAATCGACGGATGTTGCGTGAGTGGCTCTTGTTGGCTCTGCGGGTGACGGCTCTAGTTTTGCTGGCTGTGGCGTTTGCGCGGCCCTATCTCGCTAGTACGTTGGTCGGCGTTACTGGGGGCCTGACCGTTCTGGCGGTTGATCGATCGTTCAGCATGTCCGGTCAAGGCCGGTTTGATCGTGCCCGCGAATTAGCGGTTAACGCCGTACTTGCGGAAAATTCTTCCCGAGAAGTAGCAGTTGTGGCTTTTGATGAAGGTGCGGTTCTAGTGTCTGAACCGTCGCTTGACCGTCAGGAGGCGCTTGCAGCCATCGCTCAGCTTTCGACCGGATGGGGCGCCACCCGGTATCGCCTTGCGCTCGATAGGGCAGCCCAGGTCATCGGAGACAAGACCGGAAAGATTGTCATTGTCACAGATCTTCAACGTAGTGGCTGGGTGTCTGGTGATCATGGTGTATTACCCGATCGGATTCCACTCGACGTTGTAACAATTCAGCCCCCAATGGGCAATTTGGCTGTGACTGAGATTCAGGGTGGCCCTTCTAACACGAGGGCTATCGTGGTCAACGGTGGTCCGATGGGCCAAGTGGCAACTGCCAGATTACTTGTCGATGGGGCCGAGGTAGATCGGGCGGTGGTCACGGTACCTATGAGAGGTAGCACCGAGGTTGTTTTCCCTGTTGTCCTGCCGGAACGTGGTGAGGCTAGCGTCATCATAAATGATGCTACCGGCTACGAAGCGGACGATGCTCGTTACTTAATGCTTTCCCCGCCGAGGCCACTTGGGATTCTTTTGGTCACAGAGTCTGGAGACTCATCGGTTGAGGCGTTCTATCTGGACCAGGCCCTTCAGGTTGGAGATGTTGCGAAAAGATTTGAGATTGTGCAGACCTCGGCAGCGATGCTTTCGTCGAGTCTGTCAGAGGCAGATGTTCCGCCAGCCGTGGTCCTGCTGTTGACTACTCGTGGACTGGACCGCCGGGGACTTTCTGGACTGGAGAGATTTACGCGCGCGGGAGGCGGAGTACTTATTGTTGCCGGTCCCGATATAGAACCGCTCATGCTTTCGGGATTTGGTGGTGTGGGCCCTTCCGTACCGGAAAATGATGACACAGGCTCGGTGGACCGAAGATTTGTACCGGCTGATGGAAGGCACCCGATCTTTCAAGCGTTTGGACAGAAACTGGGAAACCTAGCGCAGGCTAGGTATGTGCGGACTCGGAGACTGGATTCAAGCACAGACGGTAGCGTGCTTGCGCACTTCAGTGATGGGACGGCTGCGCTAACGGAACATGACCTCGAACTTGGACGACTACTTGTATTCGGTTCGGACTTCGAAAGTGCGTGGAACGATTTTCCGCGTCATCCGATGTTCGTACCGTTCGTGCACGAGACAATAAGGCACCTTAGTGGCGATCGGAATGAACCGCGTGAGTTGGTCGTTGGCGACGGTCCATGGGAGAGTGTTAGTCGTCCAGGATTTATTGAGTTAGCTGACTCGCAACGGGTGGCCATCAACGTCGATCGGGCAGAATCTGATATGACGAGTATGTCAGTTGCCGAGTTCAANNCCGAGGNAGCAAAGGTNGGCANNACGATNAATNCAANAACTGANNACGCNATNGATGAACGGGAACGGGACGGCGGNTACTGGCGTTANNCNCTCGGNCTGATGATTNTGGCACTCGCTGCTGAGAGTCTTCTGGGNCGNCGGACGGGATANGGGGCATGCNGNGTCAAGACNANCCACTCTGGACGTTNNTTGCCAAGGTCAGNCGACGCTGGGTCACGCTTGCCGTGTTGCGTGGTAGCGCTAGGGTCTTTGGTAGTGTCGGCGTGATCGTGCTAGTTGCAGTCATGGTGGATACCTTCTGGCTGCCGACGGGCCTATCGCTCATTGCATTAGCGCTGACGGCGGCAGTCGTAGCGATCGGCCAAGCTCTCTTAATATGGTGGCCGCTTCGTAAAACCCCGTCCCCACGACAAGTGGCAAGATTTATTGAAGAGCAAGTGCCGGAATTTGAGGACCGGCTAGCNAGTGCAGTTGAACTCGGTAGTCGTACCGTGAGATCTGCGGTTCAGTCGATGGTGATTACTGATGCATCGAATCAGGTTCAGACTGTGCAACTTGACCGTGTGGTCTCGAGCACGCAGATCAGACGTGCAATTGGCCTTAGCGTGGCCGGCGGTATCGTCCTCGTGACCGCGCTCAGCTTGGCACTGACACCGGCTCTACGAGCTGTTGATGCGGCAAGTCTGTATGCGTTTCCTGAGACTGTCCGAATCAGCGTCTCGCCAGGTGATGCCCGTGTGATGGCGGGTGGATCGCTGGAGGTGCNCGCGCAGGTGGAAGGGGTCACGGTTACATCTCGCCTAATTCATCCGGTGTTACAAGTTGAGTCAGGTGATGAATGGCAGGACATTGAGATGCGGGCTGACGACGGAAGTTTCCAGTTCGAGTTTACCTCGGTCAGTGAGAGTTTTCGTTATCGGGTGAGTGCAGCTAGTGCACGGTCGGATGAGTACAACGTGACGGCACTCACGGTGCCCCATATTGATCGGATTGACGTCGAATACGCCTATCCACTATTTACTCGGCTCGAGCGGCGTATAGAGATCGACAGCGGAGATGTGTATGCACCAGTTGGTACGGCGGTAACGCTCACTGTCTACGCGGACAAACCGATTGAGGATGGCGCAATGGTGCTTTCGGACGGGTCTCTCATCCCGTTGGCGCTCAGGGACGACACGACGTTGACTGGAAGCTTCGAGGTTTCGGCGGATGATGCTTATCGGGTGACCCTTTCCGACAATCAGGGTCTCAGTAATTTGAGCGAGGACCAGTACTTTATTCGCGCGATCGCTGATCTTCCTCCCATCGTCAGGATTCTCAGGCCAGATGGGGACCGCTCGGTTACGCCACTGGAGGAGGTGACCATCGAAGCCCGTGCCGATGATGATTATGGTCTCGAACGCTTTGAGATCGTCTATGCAGTTAGGGGCGATGAAGACCAGGCCGTGCCACTTCCAGGGTCGACTGATCTGACGACAAGGATTGGAATCCATACGTTATACATTGAGGATCTTGGTGTTGCGCCTGGTGACTTTGTTACTTATTACGCGCGCGCGCTGGATGTGAATCGAGCGAAGGCATNCACCGAAGCGCGTAGTGACATCTACTTTCTTGACGTTACGCCATTTGAACAGGAATTTGTTGAAGCGCAGAGTCAGTCACAAGGNGGTGATGGTGGTACAGGTCTTGCTGATTTGACGGCTGCTCAACGTGCGATCGTGGTGGCTACCTGGAAACTCGATAGACAGGTTGAGGATCTTAGTGTCGAGAACGAGGTCCGTACGGTGGCCCGTGCTCAGGGTGAACTCAAGGTGCGCACGGAACAAGCTCTTGAGGAATTTGGCCCAGGACGACGGCAGGGTGAAGTGGCATCAAGTGGAACGCGTGATGGAGCACCGTTGGATCTTGCAGTTCGCNCCATGGGTTTCGCGAAGACGGCGCTGGAAAATATTGAGACTGATGAGGCTATTCCCCATGAGATGGCGGCACTGAACCATCTGCTGCGTGCTCAGGCCGAAATTCGGCAACGGGAAGTTTCCCGGCGGCAGGCGGCGGTAGGTGGTGGCTCGGGAAGACCAGGCCAAGACCTCTCAGCGTTGTTTGACCAGGAGTTGCGTCGTCAGCAACAGACGAACTACGAAACGCGCTCATCGNCTGGCCAGCCAGACAACNCTGAAAGTGAAGCGCTTGATGAGGTCAGNGAATTGGCCGGCCGGCAATCGGATCTCAATCGCCGGAAGCAGGCTCTTGAACGTCAAGGTCCTGAAGTGGACTCTCGAGAATTTCAAGAGCNNCTCGAGCGNCTNACCAGAGAACAAACCGAGCTGAGGGACGAAGCNGAGCGGCTAACTCGNATGCTTGACCNGTTAGGCGAAGGCATCCAACAAACTTCCGGTGGTCAGGCCTCTANCCAGGCGGTACGACCGACAACCCAACTGGATGGGGAGCGGATGCGGGAAGTCTCTGAAGCGATGCGCGCTGCAGCTGGCGAACTTCGACGTGGGGACCTCAGCGGTGCAAGTGAGCGTGGGCGACAGGCCCTAGGTCGACTCAGTGCGCTTGAACAGGAGTTGCGGTATCTCAATCCTGAAGAGCGCCAAAGGGCTGTAGCTGAACTACAGTCAGAAGCGAGGGACCTTGCTGACGCCCAAACGGTTATCGCTCGCGAAGTGGACCAGCTCGAAGTTGGTCAGGCGANTCGNGACACGGGAACACGCCTCGCTGAGGAGCAGGCTCAGATGGCCGATCGGGTCGACCTTCTTCATGAGGCCACCGGCGTACTTGCCCGNAGGCTCGACAATGATCCAGAGGGTCGANGGACGCTAGAAGAGGTGNCTGGCANGGTCGAAGAAGANCGCCTAGCTCNTCGCCTCCGTGAATCTGCTGACACCTTACGAAGCGCTTNTGGAACGTCAGACGGAATTTCAGAGGACGAACGTCGTAGTCTGACTGAGTCAGAGGATGTCCTTAGGGATACGCTGACGCAGGTGGCTGAACGGCTTGAGTTAGTGCCTGGAGGTCTCAGCGATGAAGCCCGGCGGCTTTCGGAGGAACTGGACCGGACGCGAGCATTACGGGAACGTTTAGGGGTTCTCGAACGTCAAATTGAAGCTCTGGAGAGATTGGGTGAGGCAGGTGACCTTGCGCCTTCAGCAACCAATGTAGAATCGAACGTCGAAGACGAGTCTGGCAGCTTAGCGCAACTGGGTGAAGCATACGACCGTGAATTAAGACGTGCGGAGGACCTCCTTGGTGAGCTTCGACGCGAAAATCCTTCATTGGCCAGTCGAGTTAATGGTCTGAGCGGCCAGTACACCAGGTCCGCACCCGGTACCGAGGCCTTTAAGCAGGATTTTACGCGGTGGGATGAGCTTAGGCGGGACGTGGCTGAAGCTCTCGAACGGCTTGAGGCAAGCCGGTCGGGACTGCTGTCGGTTGAGGAACTCCGGGGACGCTTGAGTAGTGGTGCCGATGAATCGGTTCCTGAGACTTATCGTGCGTTGGTAGAGGCGTATTACGAAGCGTTGGCCGTAGCGGAGCGACGGCGATAGCTCGTGTGGTAACCAGGAGTGACGATGGTTTTTGATGCGTTGATGCCTTGGTGGCTGATTGCGATACTGGTAATTGGTGCGGTTGGGGTGACGTTTCGTGCCTACTGGAGACCGCTCGTGCCGGTATCGATTGGATTTCGGTCGGTATTGATGTCACTCCGGCTATCAGTGCTACTCCTATTGATCTTGATCTTGCAACGTCCCGTTCTACTTGAGCCGTCTACCGATCGTCTCGATGCAATCGTACCGATTCTCGTTGATGTTTCACGCAGTATGCGCTTGAAGGATGCTAATGATGACGGCCACCGTCGGATCGACGAGGCGTCACGATTGGTTGAGGAGGTTCTGCTACCAAGTATTGGCGAAGTCTTTGATGTAGACCTGCTAGGCTTTGGTGAACTACTCAGCTCGGTCGAACCGACTAATCTTCGAGCTGACGCTCGCCAAAGTGATCTTCAGGGTGCTTTACGTGGTGTTCGTGAGCGCTACCGTGGGCGAACCGTTGCTGGTGTGATTGTCGTTTCCGATGGCGGAGAGACAGGCAGCGAGTCAGTCGAGGTGTCGGGTGCCGGTGCTTTTCCAGTGTTTGCTGTCGGTGTCGGTCGGGCGGTTATCGAACGAGACCGTGAGGTACTGGATGTGACGGTCGGGCCAGCTAACCTGGCCAACTCTGTTATCGATTTGAGCGCGTCCGTTGTCAGTCATGGATTCGGCAAGGAGCCAATCGAGGTCAGGCTTCTGGAAAATGGGCGGTTAGTCCAACTGGATTGGGTGACCCCAGCCGAATCAGGTGCGCCTTTACCAATCGTGTTCCGTGTATCTCCGAAATCAGACGTTGCGACGCGCTACACAGTTGAGGTGCCTGTCGACCCGTCTGAGTTGACCCCGGACAACAATGCCATGCGTGTGCTTGTGCCACCGTCAGGTCGACTGCGGCGGGTGTTATTGGTTGAAGGCGCCCCCGGTTATGACCACAGTTTCCTTAAGCGGGCTTGGCTACAGGACGAAGGGATTGAGTTAGATTCGGTCGTGCTGAAGGGTGCTAACGACCGAGGACAGAACACATTTTACATCCAGGGGGATACCGATCGGACGCTCGCGCTCTCGACAGGTTATCCTCAGAATCGTTCCGCGCTCTTCTTCTACGATGCGATCGTTTTGGCAAACACTCCTGCGGAATTTTTTTCGCCAGACCAGCTCAACATGACGGTTGATTTTGTGTCGAAGCGGGGAGGCGGTTTACTAGTGTTTGGAGCGCAGGCATTTGTAGGTCGTGGCCTGGCGAGCACTCCAATTGAGACAATTCTTCCTTTGTACTTGGCCGGTCGCACCACGACAATTGCTCAAGGCGCGGTCCGTGAGCCTAACACCGTGAGCTTGACCGCCGCCGGCGCGAATCACGGCCTCATGCGTTTAGGAATGACTACTGACATCAATCAAGCCAGGTGGGATGCGGTGCCCCCGCTGGCTGGAGTTGCCGCACTCGGCGACCCGAAACCCGGGGCATCGGTACTCGCACACACGGTCGGCGCCGGTGGCGGCTTATACCCTCTGATCGCTGTGCAGCGGTATGGTCGTGGGCGGACTATGGTGTTTACTGGAGAAGCATCGTGGCGGTGGAAAATGCTTCTTCCCTCAGACGACGATACCTACGATACGTTCTGGAAACAGACGGTCCGCTGGCTCTCAGAGATCGCGCCCGGTCCAGTAACCGTCTCGACGGAGGGAGGCCGCGTTGCTGGTGAGGTCGTGCATTTGGAGATTTCGAGTCGCGACTCGACTTATGAGACCGTCTCTAATGCGTCGATAACAGTGCACGTGACTGGGCCGGCTGGTGATATCCAGGAGATACGACCTAGCTTGACCGACGCTTTGGCAGGGCGGTACACGGCAAAGTTCACACCGGCACAATCCGGTGTTTATCGCATTGACGTGCGGGCTGACCAAGAATCGTCAAGTCTTGGAAACGTGGAGACCCGGGTCCTTGTTGGTGGCAGTGATCGTGAGTTAAATGACCCACGCATGAATAGCGAAGCGCTGGCGAGGCTGGCTGGGCGAACAGGAGGTGCCGTTGTGCCTGTTGAAGCGCTGGGCGAATTACCTAGGCAGTTACGGGAGCGTGCGACAGTTTCGGCAACGTTGGTTCGACTTGATCTCTGGAACAATGTTTGGGTATTTCTGCTTCTGGTATTCCTACCGTCGGTCGAATGGCTTCTGCGACGACAATGGGGAATGCGATGAGTTGGTGGTGTAGACGCCTCCTGATTTCAGTGCTTTTTATTGTCAGCGCTGGAGTGTTTACGTCGGCGCAACAAAGGTTTGCGCTGATTGTCTCTGGCGCGTCCGGAGGATCGCCGTACGCAGAACGGTACGATCGTTGGCGTGGTACGCTTGTATCTTCTCTACGTAGCGATTTACATTTTCAAGAAGAAGATTTGTTCGTTCTAGCTGAAATCCCTGGGCCTCGGGTGGGGCGCGCTTCTCAGGAAGGTGTCCGTCAGGTAACGAGAACCCTGGCTCGGCGTCTCAGCGATGATGCTACGTTACTCGTCGTACTCATTGGCCACGGCACCTTCGATGGTATCGATGCCAAATTTAATCTTGTCGGCCCAGACCTCGATGCGGCCGAATGGCGCAGCCTTCTGGAACCTCTGCCGGGTCGGCTCATTTTTACGAATACGACATCTTCCAGCTTTCCGTTTTTAGAGCACCTGACTGGTGAACGACGAATTGTCATCACTGCCACTAACAGTCCTGAGCAGCGCTACGAGACGCATTTCGCTGCTTTCTTCGTCGAGGCGTTCAAAACTGAAACTAGCGATTTCGATAAAGATGGACGGGTGTCGATATGGGAGGCCTTCACGCGGGCCAGTAGCGGCGTAGAGCGGTGGTATGAGCAGCAGGGTCGTGTGTCGACAGAACGTCCAATCCTCGATGACACTGGTGATGGCGTCGGCAAGGTAGCTGGCGAGCCAGGACTCGACGGTACTTTGGCGAGGCGCGTATTTCTTGACCGTTCGGTGGAGACAGACCAAATATCAGATCAGAGGCTAGCTGGCCTTCTCGACCAACGAAGAATTTTAGAGCTTGAGGTTGGGGTGCTGAAGGCGCAGGTAGGGCAATTAGCTAGACACACTTATGAGACTGAAATGGAAATCCTACTACTTAAGCTAGCACGTGTATCACATGAGATTCGTGCCCGTCAGTAAGAACGTGCGACTGTTACCCTTCTTGATATTTCTAGCAGTCGGCAGTGAGCCCGCAATTGCCCAATCGCCGGAGCTGACTACCGACCGTCCGGACCAGACCGAGTCGGCGACAGTTGTTGCACGAGGTCTCCTGCAGGTGGAGACGGGATACTTTCTTGCTCGTGATGGTGAAGTGAACGGTTATGAAGTGCCAGGGACTTTACTCCGCATTGGTCTTGGTAGCCGTACGGAACTTCGTATTGGCCACGCTGGTGTAGTCGGGAAAGAGGGAAGCCTAGGGCTGGGTGACGGTCACCTAGGTGCCAAGGTCAATCTTATCGAGCGTGCTGATGGCTGGCGGCCAGAGATGGCACTGCTTGGGGGATTATCGCTCCCGACCGGGGGCGACAAGTATTCCAGTAATGGTATCGACCCCTCGTTTCTTGTAGCATTCGCTCACGAACTGTCTCCGAAACTGTCGCTCGGTTACAACGTTGGAGCGAAGTGGGAATCATCCACTGGTAACCCCGAGCGCGATCAGCTTACGTTGTACTCGGTGGCGCTCGGCCTAGGGCTAACCGATCGCCTAAGTTCGTTCTTCGAATTCTTCGGGAATGAGAAGCAAACGGGTAACACGGTGACCAGTGAAGGGTTTATTGCAGTGGACAGCGGTCTCACGTTTTTACTAACGGATATTGTCCAACTCGACATATACATCGGGAGGGGTCTCGTTGGACAAACTGAGGATGTGTTTGTCGGAATGGGCCTCAGTTTCCGTTTGCCACGCTGACCACCGACCGAGCTAGGAACGGTTTTCCCGCTTTACATAATCGCGTTGTGTCGCGCCAACGTAGAGCTGTCTAGGTCGCGAAATCTTTTGTTCGGTGTCGAGCAGCATTTCCTCCCACTGAGCGATCCAGCCGACAGTTCTTGGGATAGCGAATAGTACCGGGAACATAGCCGGCTGGAAGCCCATGGCTTCGTAGATCAGGCCTGAGTAAAAATCAACGTTCGGGTACAAACGACGTTTGATGAAATAGTCATCTTGCAGTGCAATTCGTTCGAGCTCAAGTGCGATATCAAGTCTTGGGTTCTGTTTTGTTACGGAGAAGACAGAATCGGCAGTCTGCTTAATGATTTTGGCACGTGGGTCGTACGATTTATAGACCCGGTGACCGAACCCCATTAATTTCCGCTCTCCGCTCTTCACGCTCTTGATTATCTTTGGTACGTTATCAACGGTACCGATCTCCGATAGCATCTTTAGCACTGCTTCATTTGCGCCTCCATGGAGTGGGCCGTAGAGGGCTGCAGCTGCACCGGTTAATGCTGAGTACGGATCGGAATGCGAACTGCCAATTGTCCGCATAGCGGTCGTACTGCAGTTTTGTTCATGATCGGCGTGCAGGATGAATAAAACGTCGAGGGCGCGCTCTAGCACTGGATTCGGTTGATACTTCAGTTCGGCCATGCGGAACAGCATATTTAGAAAGTTCCCAGTGAAACTGAGTTCGTTATCAGGGGGAATATAGGGCAAGCCTTGACTATGTCTAAAAGCATAGGCTGCTATGCTGGGTACCTTTGCGATGAGGCGGACTGTTTGAGTGAGGCGCGACTGCTCGTTGAAAATGTCCTTAGCGTCTGGATAGAAGGTTGAAAGGGCGCCAACCGTACTCAGGAAGATGCCCATCGGGTGAGCATCGTAGCGGAAGCCTTCCATAAACTTCTTGACGTTTTCGTGAAGCATTGAATGGAGCGTGACGTTAGTCTTCCACTTATTAAGTTGCGCCGTGGTTGGGAGCTCGCCGGAAAGTAGCAAGTAGGCGGTTTCGAGAAAATCGCTATTCTCCGCCAATTGTTCAATTGGGTAGCCGCGGTAAAGTAACACGCCACGATCACCGTCAATATCGGTAATGCGACTTACACAGTTAGCAGTGTTCATCAACGCCGGGTCGTATGTCTTAAGACCAAAATCGTCAGCGTCTGTCTTGATTTGACGCAGGTCCATGGCACGGATCGCGCCGTGCTCAATGGGAATCTCATATTGCTTCCCGGTGCGATTGTCAGTGATCGTTAGTGTCTTAGGCATGATGGTTCACGGTGCAATATTCCCGATCCTTCTCATCAGCTATCTCGCACTTGCCGGCACTGCGTTAGTTTGTATCGAGCCAGCGTCTGCAGCCGAACGGTACGTAGTGTTCACCGCAGAGAGCCGAGGAGAGGCGCCCACGCCCACCGTAGGACCCTCTGAGGGGGTGAACCTTCAGAAAGGGCAGTGCCAGGGTTGTCAGACCCAGTATCTGTTAGGCTTCAGTTGAAAGCGATTCCCTACACACCAGTCGTCATGTAATGCTTTATTGCCGCAACGGTACGGTCGATCTCAGAATGGAGATTATAGAAGTGCGGCGAAATTCGTAAGCCGTTAGCGCGACCCGCGGTGCCTATCTTCTCGTTGTCGTAAAGCGCGTTGTACAGTTTCCTTGCATCGATACCGGAGGCTTCGAAGACCACGACAGCCTGTGACAGTGTCGGATCCTGACTTGTTGTTAAGGTCACGCCTTCGATTGTCTTAAGCTGTTCCATCAGTGACTGAGCCAATTCCTGGGAACGGGCTTGGATCGTCTTCATGCCGATCTGCTGCTGGAATTTTAGTGCCTCACCGAAAGCGATGATTGCTGGTTCGTCGCGCTGGCCAAGACTTTCGAAAGTCCTCGAGATGCCGACGTCACCTCGTCCGGCACTGTGAATACTTGGCCAGATCTTGTCGTGTGCCCGATTGTTGATAAAGAGGACGCCTGTTTCTTTTGGACCACACGGCCACTTGTGTGCGCTACCCGTGTAGAAATCT
This sequence comes from Acidobacteriota bacterium, assembly GCA_002714165.1. Lineage (GTDB taxonomy): Bacteria > Acidobacteriota > Vicinamibacteria > Vicinamibacterales > UBA823 > UBA11600. The sequence goes on along the minus strand of PAWT01000024.1, from coordinate 94,276 downwards.
GGCTGCATGTCGCTGAGGTTGACGTCCATTAGTCCAAAGCTTTGAGCGCCGTCTACGAGAACCAGAACGCCATGCTCGTGGGCCAACTGACAAAGTTCTTTTGCTGGGAAAAGATCGCCCACCGTATTTGTCTGATGTGTGAACGACAGGAGTTTGGTGCGCGCCGTGATCGAGCGGCGAACGAGGTCAATGTAGTAATCAGGCCCCGGATGAGGATTTACAACTTCGAGCTCGGTTACCGTAAAGCCGTAGCGTTTCGCCTTTTCCTTCCAGGCCACGTTGTTGCTGGGATGGTTATGGTTGAAGATGATGACCTCGTCGTTCGCTGTTAACTCAACGCCGCTCGAAACAAAGTTATTGCCCTCGCTTGTGTTGCGGGTTATGACGATCTGTTCGGGCGTTGTGTGTAGGTAATCGGCAAGGATTTTACGCGTATTAACCTTACCCTCTCCCATTTTGGCACGGTTCTGGAACGATGGATTGCCGTCAACATCTTTGGTGTTTTCGTACATTGCCTCAAGAGCTGGCAGCGAGGATGGACAGAGGTTAGCCGCATTCATAACACTGACATTCATTGGCATTGGGAACTGCTCGCGCACGGATCGCCAGAAAGCTTCATCGGGCGAGGTTGGGGTCTGGGGGAGTGGCGCTGGCCGTTCAAATGCAAAACCCGTTTTGCCGAGAAGGGCGGCTGAGCCACCTGCGGCCAAGAGGCGAGCAAAATTTCGTCGGCTAATTCCATCACCGTCTCGTCGTGCGTGCGCGGTCATTGTCGAACTCCTTCGAATTTGGAGAAATGGGTCCTACGTGCGGCCATCATAGCCGAAATCTGACGAGGCAACCACCGAATTGCCAATTCGTGAAGCGGACCGGTGTGGCGAGCCTAGAGGGGAAGTCTAAACCCCGTCGCGAAAGGGTTTAAGGCCACCTCGCTCTGTCTGAGTTTATCGGTTTAGCACGAGCTGACGCTGCCAACATAGAAGTTTTAGTACACAGACTCACCTCGACAGACCTCGTCACGAGTTCATCTAATCGGCCAAGCGCTCAGTCGGCCGTTTAGTTGGTACGGGGCCGCGGGAACGTTCCCTCTCTCATCGCGGCGTGATACGCGAAGCTCGCCATGACCACCGAGTTGATCATCAGGTCGCGTGGAAGGAGCCTATCGTAGACGTCCATGTTGAAGTGGTGAGTTCTTGCTCGGTAGTCGATCCGGTCTTGGATGAACTGGAACCCGGGTAGTCCCACCCTGTTATACGACAGATGATCTGTTCCCGTGTTACTGAAGAGAGAGATCGTCTTCACCTGTAGGTCATGAAATGGGGTCATCCAGGCTTGGAGGATCGGTGTCGCTTGGGCGTTGCCCTGAGTGTGGACGCCACGGAACTGGCCCGTGCCGTTATCCATGTTGAAATAGACGGAGAACTTATCGTAGTCGGGTGTGTAGACACCGTCTTCTCCGAAGTGGTGTCGTATGTAGCCCCGAGAACCCCTGTGGCCAAGCTCTTCCTGGCTCCAGAGCGCCACGCGAATCGTGCGCCGCGGCTGAGCGCCGACAGCCTTGAGAATACGCATTGCCTCGAGCACAACGGACACACCACTCGCGTTGTCTGTCGCGCCGGTGCCGGTGTGCCAGGAATCTATGTGCGCGCCGATCATCACGACTTCATCGGCTAGGTCAGTTCCTGGAATTTCCCCGATGATGTTGTAGCCCGCTGGGTCTGATTCATCGAACCCGATGCGAACGTCGACGTCCATTGTGACTGGGATACCACGCTCGAGAATCCGGTAGATACGGTTATAGTGTTCCGTCGCAACGGCGAGTGTCGGTAGCGCGCTCTGGATCCCTGCGCGGGTTCGTCTGTTCCGTGTCGTCGGATGTCCGGTTGCATACACAGTGCCGTCACTTCCGATGCTCGCCGTCAGCACCACGGCCACTCCTTCAGCCTTGTAGAAGTCTTCAACCTCGTCAGCAGAGATTTCCTCCCGTTGAAAGTTCGATTGCTCGAGCTGGCCTCTAGCATGGCGGCGAATCAGGAGGTCAATTCCCTCGGTTTCAAAGACGCCTAGCGATTCCTCGTCGTGCCGGAACGCGTCTTGTGTGAAACGTGGACCCATTGGCATCGGTGGTGTGGATAGCACGACAGCTCCGTCGAGCTGACCCCGATACCGGTCGAAATCTTCAGAGGTCCGGATGGTTGCGATAACGGCATTCGTCACGATGGGCCCACTCGTACCGGGAGTCAAGGCGAACGGGTAGGCGATCACCATCTGGTAATCGGGCGCGGTCATGTGCACCGACACCCGTTGAATCTCCCAACCCACGGTCTCCTCACCCCAAGCTTCCTTCTCGACGCTGGAGAGACCGAATTCGGTCATGCGGGCCAAGGCCCATTCTTGTGCTTGGCGCATGTTTGGAGAACCGGTGAAACGTGGGCCGATGACATCGGCCAGATAGCCCGCGCTCTCCATCACGTGAGAGTTGTCAAACCCTTCGGATCGAATGTTATCGACGACGTCCCAGTAAACGGGTTCTTGTGCTGCTGTGGATGACGGAATGAGGAAGATCGCAGCAATGATTGCCAGGCCCAACGTCGATTTAGACTTATTCATCTGAAACTTTCCCCTCAAGTGTGTGTCGTTATGCCGAGCACGACTACCGATGAAACCCTTGTCAGATGTCCATAGGAGCGGACAGAATACACCGGTTACCGGTGTGGGGCGCACGGTATTTTAATAGCTTGACCTGGGGACTCCACGTCAGTGTTTGCGAATCTCAGGCTCCCCGTCGGTTGCTGCGATTCCCTTCCACACAGTATCGACGATCCGACGAGCCCACGTTACTGGGATCTTTTCGTCAGTTAGATAATGGGCGTAAAACGAACCGATGAGCATGTTGACGGCTGCATCGATGTCTGCCTTGGGGCGGAGGTCTCCACGTTTTTCGGCGTGTTTGAGTACTTCCTGCAACATCATTCGGCGTGGTTGGACGACCCTCTCCCTGAAGTGGTTAATTAGGTCTCGCGTGTGGCGCTGTTCGACCATGACGGCGCCAATGATAGGCATTCCGTCAGGCCTGAAGAGTGTTTTTTGTAGAGTGCCGAGGATTGATCGAAGAGCTGAGGGTGCCGGATGGGGGTGGGGGGGCGCCTCATCTCCGAGCAACTGCTCAATTGCAGCCATTGCCAATTTCTCCTTGGTTTTCCACCGCCGATATACTGTTGGCTTCGTGACCCCCGCTTTTTTTGCAACGGCATCCATCGACATGCGTGTATAGCCTTCCTCGGCTAATAGTTGCAACGTCGCTTCTAGGATGGCATTTCTGATGCTGGGATCGACCGGCCGTCCTGGCTTGGTTCTAGTTACTGTTTCTGTAGATGGAATCATTGGCCTATGCCTCCTGCACAACTTTCTATTTATTTACTATACGGTATAGTAAATAAAATGAACTCAAAAAGCAAGCCGGTGAGCCAAATTGGAGAAATGTTCAGGTTCAGCCAAGAACTGCGCTGAAGGGGAGGTGCAGACCGGAAGACTAAAAACTACCCACACAGACGATTAAGCTGAGCCTAACGAATCAATAAGATTCTACTGTTCACCGGATACAGCCATTCGATACCGCGGGTTGTCAGCACAGCGTCGTCCTCGAGTGGAATTCTGACCTTCTTGTTGTTCCATTCTGGCACAGCTGTATAGGCGAACAGTTCAATTGAGAGCAAATTAGTTGGCCGCAGGGTGTATTCAATTCGCACAGGGTTAAAGAAGGCGATGGAGGGGCCGATACCATGTCCCGAGTTTCCGACTGAATGAGAGCCGATAACCACATCGGTGACCTCTGGGTTACTGGTTGGTTCATTAAAACCGATTCGGGCGAATCCAGCGCTGGTCAGCGCATCGTAGACCTCCTGCTCGGCTTGGGCGGCAGCAATACCAGAACGGATAGTGTTGGTGACGATGGTCCGTGCTTCACGTCCCTTGTCGAATGCCCGCTGGAAACTTGGAGGCACCTCAGCTTCACCCTGTCTCAGCACGTAAGCGATCCGCTTCATGTCGGTATACATGTTCAGGAAGCCGATGCCCCAATCGATCATTAGTAGGTCGCCCCTGCGGATGATTCGATCATTTGAGGTCGACTCGATGCCGTCTGGGCCGGTGATGTACACCGAAGGCATGCCAAATGAGGTGTCGAGACCACGAGCGAGTAGCTGGTCCATCATCCACCAGGCGACGTCTTCCAACATAGTAACGTCAGGTGTAATCACTTCATTTGAGAAGGCTCGTTCGGCAATTTCACGGGAGATCTCACCAGCTTCTGCGAACGCTGCGATTTCGGTCGTTGTCCGGCGCGATCGGAAATCCGAGACGAGCTTTTCGCCTGAGACCAATCGCGACGCGTAGGGTTCTCCAAGTGTTTCAACAAGCTGCTGATGGCCGGTATAGGTTAGGTTATCGACTGGACCGATTGTCCGCGAAGTGTTGATGCCAATACGCTGAGGGTCACGTTCTCGAACAAAGTCTGCTAGGTCTTCGGCTGGTTGAAACAGGTCGTACGCGCCAGACTCGCGGATGCGGTAACCACTAATGCCAAGTGCCGCACGCTCGATACGGTCACCACCTCGATCGGTAAAGATGTAATAACCGGTATTGCCCGTGTATCCTTGTCCGAAGTCAAGGTAGAGTGTGCCGTAGTTTGCCTCGCGGATCATGGTGATCCACATGTCGATACCATTTTCACGCATGGCCTCAGGCAGTATTTGGTCGAACTTCTCCGTCCGAATCTGATTCATTCGTTCCCACCGTCGACGTGCCTCCTGCGCTTCGGCTGGGGCCTTTGGGAGTCCCAAGAGGACGAGTAGGCAGATAGTTACAATTCGGAATAGCTGCATGTCACACCTGTCCTTACTTGCTCGACCTTACCGTGGTCGCAGAGCGCCCTAGGGGATCCCAAGAGAAGTCTGGTGATAGGTAGCGTTTGACGGTTGAAAGACACACCGCTATCTCGGCCGCGGTCTTGCACTGTATTGTTCCCACAGACGCGTATGGTGTGTGCCTAAACTGACCTCTTGTCCACGAATCAGAACATGCTTCACCTGCGCCGGTATATCGAGCAGGTCGCCTTCGGACACCACGAGATTCGCAATCATGCCTTCCTCAACTGACCCATACAGGTCTCCAACGCCAAGAAGGTCTGCAGCACCCCGGGTTAGTGCGTGCCAAGCTACGTCCCTCGGTAAGCCAAAGGCGACGCTGAGCGCGGCATGGTCAGGGAGGTTCCGAGCTGCGCTAGCCCCGCCAGTCCGAAATGCGAACGGCACACCGGACTCGTGCAGGAGCTTCGCTGCAACAAAGACCGCATCATAGGGGTCGCCATCGGCTGGTTGTGCCTGAATCGGCCCAAGAATCACCGAAACGCCTGCTTCGGCAATTTCGTCTACCACCTTCCACACATCTCTGGTGCTAGCGATAATTGCTTTGAGTTGGAAACTTTCTGCGAAGGCGAGCGCTGCTAGTATTCCTTCCTTGCTCGACACATCAAGCACCACGGGGAGCTCAGCCAAAACGACCGGGACGAGTGCGTCAAGCGTGTAGGTCTGCTCAGTTGGCTTGACTGTTCCGGCCGCGAGTGCGGTGGTATGAGCACGGGCTCGGTGCATCCAGTCAGCGAGCGTCTTCAGTTGTGCGTCGACCCGTTCTTGGCTCCGTTCTCCACCGCCGGGTCCGCCACCGCCCCCTTCTCGCTCGGGAAAGTCGATGTGCATGGCGAGTGGGCTGCGCGCAACGACCTCAGGCGATGTCCACCCAGCCATGTCGATGAGCGCGCTCTGACCTTGGATGAGGCCACCCTGTGGGGCCGCGATCGCCGTCGTCACACCGTTGGCGCGGGCTATCGGAATCATCTCGGAATCAGGGTGAATTGCCACCGAGGCCTTGATATGACTGTTGATCTCCTCAATCTCCGACGTATCATTCGTTGCCGCGATCGAGCCGATCTCGGAAAGCCCAATCACAGTGCCAGCGTTAATCATGCCTGGTGTGACCGTCATGCCCGTGGCGTCGATGACTTGCGCGTTGTCCGGGACCTGCACTTCCTCACCTACCGCCGTAATCCGGCCACCTTGGACGACGATGGTCCCGCGCTCAATTGGTGCACCCGTCATTGTGAGGATCCGTCCACCGACGATGGCGATCGGAATCGTATCGGCTGTCAGCATCGGTTCGGCCACGTCTCCGTAACTGGCAGGCATTAGTTCAGCACGTACCGCTGGCGGAAGCGTTGGCGGCGTCCATTCAGCGATTCGATCATTCGTGTCTTCAACGTTCTGTTGGATGTCGCCCTCACCGCTGATCTCGGCCGTGTCGAGTCCTGGCTCTGCCAGCGCATCCTCAGTAGTTTCTACTTGGTCGCGGTCGAAGTAGACCTGACCATCGATGATCGTGTACTGGACGCGGGTGTTTCCTGAGAATGGGTGGGCCGTAAAAATGGCAAGATCGCCATCTTTACCAACCTCGATTGAGCCGACCCGGTCGTCGATCCCAAAGTGGTTAGCGGCGTTAAGGGTGATCATCTTGAGCGCTTCTTGCTCCGGAACACCACCGTATTTGACGGCCTTCGCGGCCTCTACATACATCCGACGTACACGCTCGTCGGAGTCGGAGTTAACCGATACGGTTACACCCCGTTCATACATGATGGACATGTTGTAGGGAATGGCGTCCCACGCCTCCATCTTGTAGCCCCAGAAGTCAGTAAATGTAGAGGCGCCGGCACCATGGGTCGCGATTTCATCGGCGACTTTATANCCTTCNAGCACATGCTGGAGAGAGGCAATCNGAAAACCGAAGTCCTCNGCGACTCGCAANAGCATCAAGATNTCATCAGCNCGATAGGAATGNGCGTGCACGAGAATCTTCCCTGCCATGATGTCCGAAAGCGCTTCGANCCTGAGGTCCCGCCGCGGGGCGAGGACNTCAGNACCGCGCGATCGGGCTGCCTCATACTCATCCCATTCGGTCTGGTATTCNCGTGCGTCCGCAAAGCTCTTCCGNAGCATGAACTCCACGCCCATCCTAGTGCCGGGGTATCNTCGATCGACGCCNGGAGTGGATGTCCGTGATCGCTTCGGGTTCTCGCCAAGAGCGAANTTTACGCCNCTGGTCACGTNGTCAAACAGCAGTTCNTNAGCTGATTTNCCCCACCGCAACTTCAGAATGGCGTTCTGACCGCCAACAACATTTGCCGAGCCATGCAGGACGTTGATTGTAGTGACACCACCTGCCAGTGCACGAAAGATCGACTCGTCCCGATGATTGATTACGTCGATGATGCGAACTTCAGGGGTGACGGAGTCCGCTCCTTCGTTGCCGCCCCCCTCGATCGACATGTGCGAATGCGCATCAAGGAGTCCTGGAGTGACCCACATGCCGGTTGCGTCAATCTCTCTTGCTCCATCAGGTACTGAGACCTGAGCATCGGGACCGACAGCAGTTATCTTGCCGTCTTCAATCAGGACCGTACCGCGGGAGATGGTGTCGTTCACAGCGGTCAGGATTGTTCCGTGGCGCACCGCCGTCACTGGGACTTCACCTCCGAGTGGTCCGATTGGGGCACGTCGCTCAAATTCGGCACGGCTCTTTATGTCTTCTACAGCATTCCCAGTTTCGTCGTCATTGGAGTCGGGGTTTTGACGAGTCTCCATCTCCAGGTCACCGTCATACCGTGTGCCATCGACCCAGACTGCTGCGACACGGGCGTGTTCGTCGAAGAGGTNGCCTTCGATGGCGACGACGTTAGCNGCTTTNCCAACGTCAAGAGAACCCAATGCCCCGTCTACGCCTAGGATCTCAGCGGGTGTAATTGTCAGTGCCCGGAGCGCTCCATCTTGAGACATCCCAGCATCGACAGCGGCCCGGAAGTTCTCGAGATAATTTGCCGAGTGATCCAATCCAGCGGCTGTGAAGGCCACCGTTACTCCAGCAGAGTAGAGCCGGCCCGCGTTTGCCTTGGCGTCATCGAGGTCTTCGGAAGTTGGATTTTCGATCGGGTCAGTCCCCGTGCCACCACCAAATCCAACCGGACCTTGCCGGGGTCTAAGGTCAAGCGATACTAAGACTGGACGGTCGGCTGCCCTCAGTGCGTCGGTGACACGCCAGCCTTCAACTGCGCCACTGATGATTACGTTGAGGCTGAGTTCGTCAGCTAGCCTCAGCGCACGTAAAATTTCATTTTCGGTCCAGGCAGTGAAGACAACTGGCTGTGCGCTGGCGACCGAAGATTGCAGTGATTGAAGGGTGTCGTTATAGCTTGGGCGGTCGGTCGTTATCGGTTGACTACGGTAACGATTCCAAGCATTACCGTACCACTCCGCGTCAAGATAGTGTTGCCGAACCGACGCCATGACTCCCATGAGAGTGCCCGGATATTCNCCCCGCAGGCGTTGGAATCCCAAGTGCTGAGCCCAATTGCCACGAACGACCTGATCGGTTAGTGGACCTTCGCGCAACGTGATGATGGCGCTTTGTCCCTTAAAGACCCCGAAGGTTGGGACGATGGCAGCAGCTGTGATACCCGTGTTTCTCGCTTCGTGCAGGGCGACTTGATCAGGCTCGTAGACCGAGAGCGCGGTTAGTTGCGGCGTTAGGCCCGGTGTCACCCCACCAGCGCGCCGACGAGCCTGGATGATTCTTGCGCGCTCGGCATTGTTCTGCGGTAGGACTGGTGGAGCTGGCATCCCAAGCGCTGAGTGAGCGTCGATAAAGCCCGGGTAGAGGGTCCAACCGCTGGCGTCTATTACAATGGCATCGGGCGGAGGGTCCACACTTTGCCCAATCGCAGCGATCTTGCCATCACGAAGTAAAAGCGTCCCGGATTGGATCGGTCGCGCACTTACCGGCACGATGCGGGCGTTAACGAGTGCGTAGGTAGGCACTTCAAGCCTCGCTGTGTCGGCTAGGGTCTCCACGACCGTAAATGGCAGGACGAGCAGGACGATAGTGGCGAAGAATTGACATGCGGTTCGACGAACCATCGGGACCTCCAATAGCGGCCAGCACGGCCACCGAACAGGGCAGAAAGGAGATGGATTATAGCGTAACTGGTTCGCTGTTCGGCTGGTTCGATCAGNAGGAAACGCATAAGATCAATTAGTTCGTGAATTGGNGGCAGGATGGGCCAAATTGGCGTTAGCTGCGGAATTGGACTTCTACTGTGCGGGGCGGAGGTGATAGCCCAGACCCATCAGGTAATACGGGTAACCGAACTTAATGCCCGAAACCCTAATGAGGTATCCATAGCTATCAATCCGNTCGATCCGGACACGATTATTGCCGTCTCCAGAGCAGCTGACCCTGAGACTGGGCGCTCAACGAATTTCGAATATGTAAGCAATGATGGNGGTGTAACTTGGCGAACGCATCCGGTCCGTAATCACGAGGCGCGCACGCAGGGAGACGATGCGATTGTGATAGCCGCTGACGGCACGGCGCATCATTCTTACATTTCGTTCAGTGGGCTCCGCGAGAAACGCCCTGAAGCGCCGACCAACGGTATTTTTGTGACGACTTCCAGCGATAGTGGAGTGTCCTGGTCCGATCCAGTNCCGGTANTTGAGCACAGAAATTCGATCACGCCGTTTGAGGACAAGCCATACCTGGTCGTCGATCGCGGTCGAGAATCCAGACACCGTGACACTGTTTACCTTGCGTGGACCCGTTTCGACGTTTACGGNAGCCGCGANCCNGGTGACCNCTCACACATCTTTGTTAGCCATTCTCTCGATCGCGGCCGTTCGTTCNCAGCTCCTGTAAGAGTTTCGGATATCGGCGGCGATGCCCTCGATAGTGATGACACTCTTGANGGGGCTGTGCCCGCTGTTGGAATTAATGGTGAGGTCTTTCTAGTGTGGGGTGGGGCCGCCCATCTTTTCTTTGATCGGTCTGACGANGGCGGCTGGACTTGGGGTGATGACCGGATCATTCAAGAGACACCGGGTGGGTGGGATATTGAGGTGGAAGGTTTGGCCCGGCACAACGGGATGCCAGTGACNGGCGTGGATCACAGTGAGGGCCCGTCCCGAGGTGCCCTGTATGTCAATTGGATCGATGAACGACATGGTGACCCTGACGTGTTCCTGATCTCATCGTCCGATGGTGGCGTGTCGTGGACGAATCCGGTGCGTGTGAATGACGACACAATTGGGAACGGNGCAGCACAGATGTTTACTTGGATGGCCGTCGATTCATTTGATGGTTCGGTGAATGTTGTGTTTTACGATCGACGGGCTCTAGACGGAACACTGACTCAATTGACTCTTGCTCGCAGCGTAGATGGGGGACGGACGTTCGTCAACTACCCGATCGATCTCGCTCCATTCGCCTCTAATCCTACGGTGTTTTTTGGGGATTACACTGGGATTGATGCGCTCAATGGATNAGTGATCCCGATCTTCATGCATTTTGTGGATGAGTTTGAAATGGCGGTTTCAGTGGCAGTCTTTCGTTTTCAGTTAGGCACNCAGGACCTTACGGTGCGAGCGCTTGGTCAAGATCTNCCATGAGGTCCGNCGGGTCTTCGATGCCNACTGAATAACGAACCAACCCTTCCGGAATACCTGCAGCCAATCGTTCTTCCGGCGTCAACTCCACATGGCTGGTTGCAGATGGAGGACCGGCAACGGTCTCGACTGACCCGAGGTTAGCGGCCCGGTGAGCATATCGAAGACGGGGTAGGAATTGGCGCATTGCGTTAGTGCCCCCGACCAGCTCAAAGCTCACAATGCCGCCGAATCCTCGCATTTGGCGTTTTGCTACTAGGTGTCCGGGGTCTTCTTCAAGTCCTGGGTAGTGGACTTTGGCAATCGCCGGGTTGGATGAGAGGTGCCGCGCAATCACCATTGCCGATTCAGTCTGCCGCTCGATACGGAGGTGCAACGTCTTCATTCCNCGAAGCAACAGATAAGCGGCGGTAGGGTCGAGGGCAGCACCAGTAATTTCACGATAATGGTAGATGCGTGAAACTAAATCTTTCGNACCGCACACGGNTCCNCCNAGTGCGTCAGCGTGCCCNCCGAGGTATTTGGTAGCGCTGTGGACGACAAGGTCAGCGCCTAGCTCGAGTGGTTGTTGGTTAATCGGTGTGGCAAAGGTGTTATCCACGATGGTCAGAGCACCAGCTTTCTGGCCCGCCTTGAGGAGACGCGTTAAATCCAGCACCTTAAGCGTTGGATTAGTTGGAGTTTCCAAATACAGAACCTGGCACCCTTTAGTGAGGGCAGTCTCCACAGCGGCGTCCTCGGTGGGGCAGAGCTCCACCTTGACTCCTTGACGCGGAAGAAATTCAAGGAAGAGCTTATTTGTGCCGCCGTAGGTGTCGCGGGTCGATACGATGCGATCGCCTGGGGTTAGGAACGTGGAGAGTGTGTTACTAATTGCCGCCATACCACTGGCAAAGCTGGTCGCTGCCTCGGCGTTTTCCAGAGATTGAATCTTTTGTTCGAAGGCGCGCACAGTCGGATTCGTGTTTCGGCTATAGATGTCGCCTGTCGCCTGGCCGCGCCCAACTGCTTCCCATTCGCTGACATCGTGATATCCGAACGCGACGCTTCGGACAATTGGCACTTGGGTGCCTGCGCCAGAGGTCGGGTTCTCTTCCCCTGCCCAGACCGCCAAGGTGCCCATGCGAGGAGTTCCGTTGTTCATTAAACGGTCCTTTCTGAGAAATTGATGTTGCAACTGAAAGATGTATTACCAGCGACCAATGTAGATTCCGATGTCAGCAACCGCATCGGTTCGGGCATCAACCGTTGCGTCGCTTTCGGTCACCCGCCGCTTAAGGTTTTGTAACCTTAGAAGTAATCGGTTAGACAAATCTTGGAGTATCTTCGCTCGGCCGCTGTCGTTGCCCAAGTCGATAAGTTCACCNGGGTCATTTTTGAGGTCGAATAGTTGTGGACGGAAATGTCGATGGTCGATGTACTTCCATTCACGAGTCCGAATCATGTAACTGCGAGCTTCACTTGGTTCAAGTCCGAGTGCTCGACGTGTGTCGTAGTAGGCATAATCTAATTCGCTAAACACATCCTCGTGGCACCTGGTGCATTCAAGGCCTCGCACCAGCGGGATGAGCGACTCACCTTCAAGAATGTGGTCCACTGGTTCTAGCGCGCACGCTTCCAGAAATGTAGGGAGAAGATCGATAGCCTCGATGAGTGTGTCGTTGACTGAACCGCGAGTAGGGTCAGCGGNTTGGTCAGGGTCGTACAAGATCAGAGGGATTCTGGTCACGCAATCGTGNAACAGCTCCTTCTCTCCNAGNAAATGGTCTCCGAGATAATCGCCGTGGTCGCTTGTNAAGACGACCAACGTATCGGCCATNCGGNGCTCTGATTCAAGGAAAGTGAACAGGCGTCCCAGATGGTCATCAATCTGTTTAACTAGNCCCATATAGGTGGGGACGACGGTACGCCGAACTTCGTCACGACTAAATGCCTGAGACACTTCGTTGTTCATGAACGCCTGGTATACCGGATGNGGATCATCTCGTTCAGTTTCAACTCGGTGGGCGGAGAGGCAATCGTCTCCATCGAACATACGCTGGTACGGCTCTGATGCAACGTAGGGCCAATGGGGCTTGATGTAGGAAAGGTGTAGGCACCACGGTTGGTTTCCCTGTTGTCGGATGAAGTCGATTGCTCGGTCTGTGATGAACGCCGTCTCCGAATGCTCATCTTTAACCCGGGATGGGTAGCCTGCGTTTCTTAGATACCAACCACTGCCAATCGATCCGTCTGCCCGCGTTACCGAGTTGGCGTAGTCCTGCCATGGATTTTCACTGTTGTATCCGTGGGCGCGTAAGAAATCGTTATAAGCTAAGTGGGCTGAAGATTTCGGCGTGGCGTGTACTCCATCGTGGCGCGCGAACGGTTCGAAGCCACCCTGAGCAACTAAGCTTCCTGTCTTTGAAGCTGGGTCGATTCCGAGACGACGCATACCCTCAATGTCGGGCGCTACATGCGTTTTTCCTGTAACAGCCACGCGGTATCCGTGTGGACGAAGAAAATCACCTAACGTGCGCTCCCCAACTGGCATTGGCACCCAATTCCAGGTGGAACCGTGGCTCGACATATAGCGGCCGGTNTAGAAAGACGTCCGCGATGGACCGCAGATTGGCGCTTGTATGTATGCCTGCGTGAAACGCACGCCCCGTGCAGCCAACTTGTCGATATTAGGCGTTTGGAGTGTCGGATGTCCCTCGCACGAGAGGTAATCCGCTCGCAGCTGGTCGCACATAATGAGCAGAATGTTTCTAGTCATGATCAGTGCACGGTCCTCGTAATGGGAAGCTTAGTCATAGCATCAGGCTTGGCAGATACAGCACAACTCCGGGAACAAGGATCACGATCGCTAGGCGTGTAACGTCTGCTATAAGGAACGGCACTATTCCCATGAAGATAGTTCGAAGTGGTAATTCTGGATTCATTGATTTGATAACAAACACATTCATTCCAACAGGTGGNGTGATCAACGCAATCTCCGACACGATGATCACAACAACTCCGAACCATATGAGATCGTAGCCGAGCGAAGCAACAATCGGCGCAAATACAGGGACTGTAAGAAAGAGGAGGGCTAGTCCATCGAATACACAGCCAAGGACCATATACACAAGGCAAATCGCAATAATCACTCCGAGACTAGGTAGTTCGAGCGCCACAATGCTAGCCGAGATGCTTTCTGGNAGTCCGGCGACATTGATGAAGTTTGACAGGATAATCGCNCCAAACGCGACGCTAAACACCATACTGGTNGTNCGAGCGGCTTCAGTTAATGAAGAGACGAAAGCGTGCCATGTCAAACGGCGGCGCGCGAGGGCTGCGCAGCAGGCGCCGACAGCGCCAACGCCACCTGCCTCGTTTGGAGTGAACACCCCGAAGTAGATGCCTCCCAGTACTAGNNAGAACAACNCNAGTACGCCGGAGACNCGTCTNAATAGACGGAAGCGATCCACCCAGGCCGTTCGTGGTCCTCGTGGTCCGAGTTCAGGTCGCAGTCGTGTTACTGCCGCCACGACCAAAAAATACATAAGGACGGTCAGGACACCCGGAGCAAGGCCAGCAATAAATAGCCGTCCGATATCTTGCTGTGTCAAGAAACCGTAAACCACCAGACTCATACTTGGTGGAATGAGGATGCCGAGCGTGCCACCGGCTGCGATAGTGCCAGCGGCAAGGCCAGGAGCATATCCAAAACGACGCATTGCTGGGAGTGCGACGCGACCCATTGTCGCTGCCGTTGCGACCGAGCTTCCACACACGGCGCTAAAACCAGCCGAAGCCGCAACCGTAGCCATTGACAAGCCACCGCGGAAGTGGCCGAGCCATGCGTGGGATGTATCGTAGAGGTCTTCGGAAAGATTTGAGCGGTGGACGAAGGCCCCCATCAGTACAAACATCGGTAGGACTGCGAACGTATAACTCATAGAGAAATCAAGGACGAGTTGCCCGACAGTTTCCAAGGCGGCAGTTGGTCCTCGGAGAATGGCGAATCCTCCCGTGCCAACAATTGCCATGGTAAAACCCAGTGGGAGACGGGCCACTGCGAGTAAGAGAACTGCAGCCAATCCGATCAGTGATTCAGCCATTTGACCGGAGATGACGCGAGAGCTTTGTTGACTGGATGATGAAAGTTACGAAGCAGAGGAGAGACATGCCATAAGCAACCGGTCCGATCGGCCATTCGAGATAGCCACTAACGTATCGTCCCTCGTTCAAGCTCTGCCCCTGATGCCAGAGACACCAGCCGACTAATGCGATTGCGGCCATGCTTCCAGCCTGGATGAATAATTTCTGTGCCCACTGCATGTATGTTGGTACGAAGCTATCTAATACGGTCACCGTAATATGGCCATCCTCTTTCGAGATCACAGGAAGCATCGTAAAAATCAGAAACGGCATCAAGAATTGAATCAGTTCGAATGCACCGGGGATGGGCGAGCGCAGGAGATACCGTCCTAGCACGTCGATGAAGGTAAGCGACATCATCATAAACATTACAAACGCAGCGATGCCGAGAAGGACTCGGTCCAACCCTGAGTCGGAGTTAATCTGTTTCATGGATGCTTTCATCGCCATCATTCTAGGGTTTCAAGGGAGGTTGCTATCCGACGTGCTTCAGTCCGGAAATAATCGAGTGCTGCACGACCGTTGACTCCACGACGGTCCGCTTCACGAATCCACGTGTCGTCTATGAATGCTAGCCTGGCCCGAAGTTCGTCCAGGAAGGGCTCGCTCGCGATGGATCGTTCGATACCACGATGCTCCATCTCTTCGATGGCTAGTCGGTCTGATTCGTCCCATGCGCGCGCGTGATGCGCGAAAGTTTCCCCCGAAACACTGAGGATGGCCTGCTGGTCAGTTCTGGACAACGAGTTCCACGTTTCGAGATTCATGAAAAGTGAAAAACTGCCGTTGTAAATCTTGCCCGGTATAGTCACAGCGTAATCAGTGTACTGCAGCATATTGAAGGTGCGCATATCTCCAGTCGGCATGATGAGACCATCCACGATGCCTCGGGACACGAGTTGGTATGCACCGATGCCCGATGAAGGTACCGCAACTCCACCGAGCGTCTCTATTGCGTCAGATGAGCTGCCGTCTGTTGTTCGAATCTTAAGTCCTTCTAGGTCGGACACATGTTGTATCGCTGTTCGGAGACTGTAGAGGTCGCCGCCCGAATGAGTCATTAGCCCTAGCAGCTTGACTCCAGAGTATTCTTCAGCTTTTTCGAAGTAGCGCTTATAGGTGCGCCAGAGAGCAACCGAGGCTGCTTCCGCGCTGGGTGTACCGAATGGTAACTCTGCAACGGTCGACAGATGGAGACGGTTACGCTCAAAGCCATTAAAGACGATGCCAACGTCCGCGATTCCGGAGGTGACCATGTGCCATTGACGAGAGGGAGGAGCCAAGGTACTCGTGGGAAACCGACCAGTGACGCGTCCTTCAGTCACCCTCGCCACGTCCGATATCCAGCGGTTGAAGACTTCCTGCCGCATAAGATGCGCCGGAGGCCAAAAAGTATTAATCAGAAGTTCGGTTGCGAATAAGGTGCTGGAGAGGACGAGCGGTATTATGACGACTAGAAGCACCCCAGATTTAGCCAGCCAATGTTTTCGGCGCAAGGGGGATATGCTAGCTCCGAGATGACGTTCCACCTTATGCCGATGCATCGGCTGGATTCGAGGAGATGAAATAGCCATGATTAACATTCGGAAAACGATTGTGACGGTGGAGACAATTCGACATGAGGGTGGACCGGTAGTGACACCGCCGCTTCGAGTGGGCACGGTCGCCGCGATAATAAAGAATCCCTTTGCCGGACATTTTGAGCCAAATCTCCTACCGATAATGGCCGAATTGAAGCCACTCGGCAAACAGTTAGCAATGGACCTTGTCGCCGCGCTGGCCATTGAGGCATCAGCCGTTGAGGCCTATGGTAAAGGTGCCATTGTCGGCGCCAATGGCGAGCTTGAGCACGGAGCGCTTTGGCATGAGCCCGGTGGCTGGGGCATGCGCGAAGTGTTGGGGGGGACGAAGGCCGTTGTGCCCTCGTCTAAAGCGCTTGGTTCGATCGGTGCCCGGTTGATGATTCCGCTTGGCCATGTACAAGCGGCCTACGTTCGGAGTCACATGAGTTCTATTGAAGTCGGTGTTCACGACGGCCCTCGCGCTGACGAAATTCTCTACGCTCTCGCGATGTCAACGGGTTCCAGAATTCATGCTCGAATCGGCGGCCTCGCTTCGTCTGAAGTCATCGGCGAAGACGGTCTTCGCTAGGGTAGGCCTCCGAACGGTCACTGCCAAGGCGAACACGGTAACACAGCGTATACAATGGAGCGGGTATGGGCTGCCTGAGATGCGGTGGTCGAGATGGTGTTGATTCGAGTTAGGAGAATTTTAGGATGAAGCTGGTTTCGTATCGTATGGCTGATCGAGAGAGTTATGGCGCCGTGGTTGGCGATTCAGTGGTTGATCTACAAACACGTCTACCGAAGACGCATCGAACGATAAGAGATGTATTGAGGTTGAATGCGCTTGACGAGGTTCGGCTTGCGATAGAAGGGCAGACCGGGGATTACTCGCTTTCAGATATCTCGTTTCTTCCAGTTATTCCTAATCCAGACAAAATCTTGGCTGTTGCGCTGAACTACGACGATCACATTGCTGAAACTGGTCGAGATAAGACTGCGAATCCCGCATGGTTTATACGTGTAGCAGCATCTCAGGTTGGTCATCGGCAGCCTGTGATCATGCCGAAGGTGTCTGATAATCTCGATTTCGAGTGCGAGCTCGCTGCGATCATCGGTAAAGGCGGCCACGCGATTTCGGCAGCTTCAGCCTTGCAGCACGTTGCTGGCTATTCGTGTTACCTCGATGGCAGTGTGCGAGACTGGCAGCGTCATACCCGACAGATTACCGCCGGAAAGAACTTTAACTTCACTGGGGGATTCGGGCCGTGGTTGGTGACTGCCGATGAGATTCCAGACCCACAGGTCCTGGATTTGTCAACTCGCTTGAACGGTAATGTGATGCAGCAGGGTAATACGAGAGACATGGTGTTTTCGGTTGCTGAGTTGATTGAGTATTGCTCGACGTGGACCACGCTTGAACCGGGTGACGTGATTGTCACTGGAACGCCTGGCGGTGTTGGTTTTAAGCGGAATCCACCCGTCTTTATGAAGGTTGGCGATGTTGTTGAAATTGTGGTTGAGAAGGTTGGGACACTTGTGCACGACATCGAGCGAGCACCATAAATGACTTCCTTGAAACCACCGGTGCGGCCGATCTTGAGCCATATGGGGATCCACGTCCAAGACTTGCCTCGCATGGAGGATTTCTACACGCGCGTTATGGGACTGGTTGTTACAGACCGTGGTAAAGCATTCAGATTTCCCATCGACCTCGTATTTCTGAGTAGCCGTCCAGATGCTCACCATCAATTTGTGTTGGCGACTGGACGTCCGGCGGACGCTGATTACAGCGTCATTAACCAAATGTCCTTTGAGGTGGCGTCGCTTGAAGAATTGCGTGAGATGAATCGCCGTGTCCAAGCGGAAGGCGTCAGCGATTTCATTGGGATTAACCATGGAAACGCATGGTCAATCTATTTTCGTGATCCAGAAGGCAACCGTATCGAGGTATATCTCGACTCACCTTGGCATGTCCCGCAGCCGCACGGCGATGAACTAAACCTGGAAATCCCCGACGAAGACATTTTGAAGACCACGCTAGAAGCGATCAAGGATGATCCTGGCTTCATGCCGCGTGAAGAGTTTGAAGCGGAACTGAAGCGAAAATTGGCACCGGACGCCTAGCTTTAGCGCCATGAAGTTCGCTGTCGTGGGCGTCGGGGGTGTCGGAGGCTACTACGGTGGTCGCTTGGCCGCTGGTCATTGTGATGTATCGTTCCTCGCGCGCGGGAGGAGTCTTCAGGCGCTACTCGCACAAGGACTCTCGATCAAGAGTGCACTGGGCGACGTTTCTCTCCACGACCTCAAAATAACAGACCGCCCTGAGACTATTGGTCCTGTAGATGTTGTTTTGTTGTGCATCAAGGCCTACGATTTGGAGGCCGTTGCTACCTCCCTCACGCCACTCCTGCATGATGACACTGCTGTGTTATGTCCTCAGAACGGCGTGGATGTGGTCGATCGCTTGACGCCGTTATTAACCCGAGGTCATCTGCTCGGTGCGGTGGTTTATGGCAATACGATGCTCACTGAGCCTGGCAAAGTGACGCATGTGGGTACTCTCGCACGTTTACGAATAGGCGGTCGGGACGATTTAGCACAGGAGTTATCCGCCGAAATCTCAAGTGTGTTTCGATCCAGCGGAGTGGATGCACAGGTCGCCGGTGATATTGATGCTGCACTGTGGAATAAGTTTGTTTTATTTTCAGCGATGAGTGCGGCCTCCTGTCTTGCCGATTTAGCGACAGGCCCACTCCGTGTTGATCCGGATTACCGGGCGATGCTCAAGCGTGGCATGCGGGAAACAGCTGCAGTCGCACGTGCACACGGAGTAAAGCTTGAGCCGGATATCGTTGAACGCTCCTTGTCAATTGTGGATGAGATGGCTGCTGAGTCAGTGCCGTCGATGTTGCTTGATTTACGCGCTGGTCGGCGACTTGAGATTGAGCATCTCAGCGGTACGGTTGTGCGGCTTGGAAATCTGCTTGGGATAGATGTACCTTTTCATAGTGCGGCTTACGGTGCTCTGAAGCACCAAGCTAAGGAATAGGTGTTTGATCGAGTTACGCGAGAACGATGGCGAGTTTAAGGGGAGAGGTCTATGAGAGGACCGAAGCCTAGGCCTGAGATTGCGGCGTTACCACTTTATGTGCCTGGCGCTACTCGGGGTACGGGTAAAGAGCCGGTAATTAAACTGTCATCGAACGAATCCGCACTCGGGCCGAGCCCAGAGGCATTACGCGCGTATCGTGAGTACGCCGAGACGTTACGTCTCTATCCTGATACTGGCTGTCTCGACCTCAGGCAGGCACTGGCCGAGTGGCACGGGCTTGAGGTAACGCAGATCGTTTGCGGCAATGGCTCCGACCAAGTCGTGCACGCGTTAACGCTTCTATACGCTGGACCTGGTGATGAGGTTGTTTTTAGCGAAAATGGATTTCTCCGATTCAAGTTGAGTGCGATTTCGTGTGGTGCCACGCCAGTGTCGGCTAAGGAAATTAATCACACTACCTCTGTGGACGCGCTTCTTGCGGCGGTTACCGACCGAACAAAAGTGGTGCTGTTGGCCAACCCGAATAATCCAACCGGTACTTACATACCCACTGGCGAATTGGAACGGCTATGGGACGGGTTGCCACGTACAGTATTACTTGTCATCGACTCAGCTTACGCAGAATTCGTTGAGAGCGCAGACTATTCTTCCGGAGCAGCCATCGTTGGACGAGCCGAGAATGTTGTCATGACACGAACCTTCTCCAAAGCCTATGGTCTAGCCGGAGTCCGTGTGGGCTGGGCCTACGGTCCGGAGCGTGTTATTGAGACCTTTAACCGTGCGCGGCTACCATTTCCGGTGAGTGGGGCAGCTCAGGCGGCGGGTGTGGCGGCTCTGCAGGACGAGGCACACCTTCGGGCCGTCATCGGGCACAACACGAAGGCCCGTGACTGGGTGGCTGAACAAATGCGAGATTTAGGCATGCCGCCACTGCCAAGCGCAACGAATTTCAACACATGCCGAGTGAGCGAGCCATCCAGCGGTCTGGCTCGCTCAGCCATGGAGTTTTTGACTAGCCGCAACATACTTGTCAGACCGCTGGATGCCTATGGCCTCGATAATTATTTACGGATTACTGTCGGTTTAGACAGGGAGAACGAGAAGCTCATCGATGGATTCTCAGCGTTCGTCCATAGTGTCGCGCCGGATGGCGTGGGCACGAGCAACCCCAACCGTTGAACGCCCTAACGGCTAGTCATTACAGCGTGCCTTCAAAAGTAACTCAGGTGCTCATCGTCGGTGCAGGGCCCACCGGCCTCATCGCGGCCAACATCCTTGGGCTAGCAGGAATTCGCACGATCGTCGTTGAGCGAAATAGTTCCACTTCAGATATTCCGAAAGGGATCTACATTGATGACGAGTTCTTTCGCACACTCGATACGGTTGGGCTCGCCGGTGAAATCGCAGAGCACTGTGTGTCGGCGGCTGGCGTTACTTACTTCTCTCGCTTTGGATTTTGCGTCACGCGAGTCAGGGGTTTTATCACCAAGAACGGCTATGGAAACCGGTCGGCCATTTGGCAACCAGAACTGGAACGGATACTGGTTCGGGGCGCTAGGCGGTTCGCGGCGGTAACGGTTCAGTTTGGAGAGACCCTGCTTGACTTGGATGAGCGAGGGGCAGTGGTGGTCGCCGGGATTCTGAATGATAGCGGAGTGCGACAAGAAATCTGCGCTGACTATGTCCTCGGGTGTGATGGTGGGAAGAGTTTGGTTCGAAACCTATTAGGAATTCAGATGGAGGGTCGTTCATACAAGCAGCCATGGGTGGTGGTTGATGTACTCAATGACAGTGATACGAGTCCATTTTCGAAATATTTCGTAAATCCTAAGCGTCCAACGGACAGTATTCCAGCGCCATTCCACGGTCGGCGATTTGAGTTTATGCTGCTGCCGGGTGAAGACCCGGAGACGATGCTAGAGGATCGCTCACTCCGCCGACTGTTCGCTCCATTTCGGGACTTTGATAATTTAGAGATCTGCCGGCGAGCGGTATATACCTTTCATGCACTGTGTGTTCGAACGATGCGGAAGGGGCGCGTATTTCTGCTAGGTGATGCCGCCCATTTGATGCCGCCCTTCGGTGCGTCAGGGATGAACTCTGGGCACCGCGATGCATCGAATCTTTGCTGGAAGCTGGTTGCCGTTTTTCAGGGTGTCACGTCGATGGCGACACTTGATACCTACGAGACCGAACGTTTAGCTCACACCCAAGCGACGATCAACATTTCAGTGCTACTTGGTCGGATCGTTAACACCCGATCCGCTGTATTAGCATTTTTTCGGGACCTGCTGTTCTGGGTTCTTTCGCGAGTTCCGCCCACCCGTGGATATATCACCGAGATGAAATACATTCCACGCGCAAGGATTGGGGAAGGACTAGTCGTGCACGATGCGTCTCGTTCGACGCCCACTTGGGTGGGTAGAATGATCCCGCAGCCTCATGTGCAGGACTCGACTGGATCGACGGCTCTCCTGGATAGCCATCTTGGTTACGGATTTGCACTCATTGCGGTGGATTGCTCTAGTCTGGATTTAACCAGTACGCTCCGCCACGCCTATTGGCAAGTGTTAGGCGTAAACGTAATCCATCTATTTTCGACCGATCAACGACCATTGGGTGGTGCGTGGCTGAGGCTCCTCGATGACCGGTTTCGCGAGGTTGTCCGGCAGCATACCGGTGAAGTGCTGCTCGTCCGCCCAGACCGGTACGTCGCGGCGGTAGCTAGTCCTCACGAACTTGATACCTTGGCGCAGAAGATTGAACACTTGTTTCACTTGGGTGGGAAAACTCCTGCGTTATAATCCGAGGTCGTTTCTCAACAGGCTTATGGCTTGTTTGATGTGATCAAACTGTTTTGACCAAAGGTGTTTTCACATAGCTGAGCTAGTAATGGGCACGTTTCAGAGCGCTAGAATCGTGAATCGGACGATGGTGATAACGCTGGTTCTTACCGGGTGCCTAGGTCTATCGAAAGTGGTATGGGCCCAGTCTAACGCCTTCGATCCAAGCGAACTGGGTCCGCAGGTCGGTGAAACCGTGCCGGATTTTACGCTAATCGACCATCGGGGTGAAACACGCACCCTCGAGTCACTCTACGGGCCACGAGGGTTGATGCTAGTCTTCAGTCGTTCGGCGGATTGGTGACCGTGGTGCAAGACGCAGCTCGTTGAGCTGCAAAGTCGGTATCAGGACTTGCGAGTGGCCGGACTAGAGTTGGCCGTGATCACTTACGACCCTGTTGAGATACAACAAGTCTACGTCGATCGCCAAGAACTGGAATTTCCAATGCTATCGGACGTTGGTTCGGCAGTCATTAAAAGTTACGGTCTTCTTAACGAGTCAGTCGAGACGGCAAGTCGTGTTTACGGTATTCCACACCCGGGCACGTTCATTCTTGATTCCAACGGTCGGGTCCTCGAGCGGTTTTTCGAGCGAGGGTATCAACCGCGAAATACCGTGTCGAGTATCGCCGTTAAACTCGGCAATCCGCTCAGAGGCACTGGGGTCGACGGGATAAGGCTGACGACCGACCATCTTGAGGCTGTAGCCTATCCGACCGATCGCATCGTTGCGCCCGGTAATCGGTTCTCGGTTGTCCTCGACGTGACACCGAAATTTGGCATGCACGTCTACGCGCCAGGTAGTCATTCGTATCAGGTGATTGCTCTTCGAATAAATCCTAAGGAAGGGCTAGTTACCCACCCTATCATTTATCCCGAGTCGGAGATTTATCACTTTGAGCCGCTCGACGAGCGGGTAGAGGTCTATCAGCAGCCGTTTCGGATGGTACAGGACATCACAATTCCGACCGTGCCAGAGATTCGACAGCGTGCGGTGGATGGTGGGTCGCTGATCATCGATGGCGTGTTTGAGTACCAGGCGTGTGACGACGTAATCTGCTACAACCCTGTGGTCTTACCTGTTAGTTGGACGCTTACCCTTCGCTCGATAATAGATTGATGGAGCACCGAGGAGCTCGGAGAAGGCGTCCTGTGTGCTCTTAGCATCATCTGCTTTCCTGCTTGGATTTGTGCATGGTCTCGGCGCTGACCACCTAATGGCCATTGCCGCTCTTTCAGCCCATGGCCGTGATGATCAAGTAAGGGGGAAAGTCTTCAGGGTGGCCCTAAGGTTCGCGTGCGGTCACGCGGTAGTTCTGGGTGCCAGTGCTGCAGCCGTCTTACTGTTTGGTTGGCAGGTACCCGTTGTGCTAGAGCGAGGAGGGGAGTTGGTCAGCGGTTGGCTACTCGTGGTGTTGGGTGGGATGGGGTTTTGGGTGTTGATAAATCGTGAAGTCTATACACCCGCTCATGTTCACTCATCGAATCTTGCTAGGCATCTGAGTCTTGGCAGTCAGAATCAACGTTCGACCCACGCTTTGCATTCCTATATTCCAACGGCACTAGGCGCGATCTTTGCAGTTAGTGGTCTGCGGGCACTGACACTCTTAACGTCGTTCTCTGGTGCTGAGGCTGAGAATGGGTCGTTACTGGCCCTACTTGGGTTCGTCACGATCTTTACCATGGGGATTGTACTGGCGATGTGCTCGTTCGGAATATTGCTGGCACAGCTGATGTCCAGTCGTATCCTGCTCGGCGTGAACCGTATTGCTGCAGGGGTAACGGCCGCGGCTTCGATTCTTCTCGGTATTTACTGGCTCGCCGTCTCTTGAGGTGCAAAATTCTTTAGGTGCCGCTGTGCTGGACCGAACTTTACGTCACGCCTGAGATGTAGATAGTTCTCGTCTTTGAGACTTTGCTTACAAAGTCCTGACCCCGTGACTTCGAGTCAGAAAATAACAGGCGATCACGGTGAGAGCCATGCCGTTTATTCCTAATACGAATGGTGCGGATATTCGGTCTGCCACGAAGCCAGCGATCAGGTTGCCCAGAGGGATTCCGCCACGGAACGCAACCATAAAAATACTCATGACGCGGCCGCGGAGTTCATTTGGGGCGACGAGTTGCACGAGAGAAGTGGTCAGCGAGAACACCATGATGAGCGTTGTGCCAGCGAAGAAGAGTAGGACCTCGCTTAGCAGCATTACACGTGAAAATGAGAAAGCGACGACAAGTCCGCCGAAGGCAAGCTGCACAAACAATAACGTCACGCCCATGTGACGGAACTTACCTAACCAAGCGACAGCCAGCGCACCCAAGACTGCTCCGGCGCCTACGAATGCCATCATCCGGCTGTACTGTTCGACTCCCTGCGCGAAGACATCCTGAGCGATGACGGGTAGTAGAGTCAGTAACGGGAAGCCGAGAAGCGTTGTTATGAAAGCTAGGCTAGTCAACGAGGTCAATGAGCCTTGGTGACGGACGTAGGACAGTCCACCTCGTAATTCATCAAGCATTCGCTGTCGGGTTGACGGCGGCAAATGCTTCACGCGCAGCGACATCAGTGCGACGATCACTGCGAAAAAGGAGAGCCCATTAAAGCCGAAGCAGGCGGCTGTGCCTAACGCTGTCATTGTCACTCCAGCGATGAGTGGTCCGATGAATCGACCGAGATTGAATTGAATCGAATTTAGTGCAATCGCGTTGGGTAGATTTTCTTTGGGAACGAGTGCTGGTATGAGGGATTGGTGCGCAGGACCACCGAATGCTTGGCCGCACCCGGTCATGAACGCAAGGAGCAGAATCTGCCAGATCTGAACGACGTTGAAGTAGACAAGCGCGGCCAAGATGAAAGCCGGGACCATCTGAATGCATTGCGAACCGATCAGTAGATAACGACGATCGTGACGATCAGCAATGACACCTCCGATGAGCGTAAAAAGTAAAACCGGTAGATCGCTCATGAACGAAGCTAGGCCGAGATAGAACGCTGAGCCGGTGAGTGTAAGAATGAGCCAATTTTGCGCGACCCTTTGTACCCACATGCCGACCGTGGATACGAAGGAGCCGCACCAGAGGATACGAAAGTTACGATAGGCCAGAGCAGCACCGAGGCGGCGTAAGGCACGCGAGCCCGACGACGCTAGCATGGATCTAGAAGTGACGTTTGAGTTCTCTCTGTCATCTCTCAATGGTTTGGCCGCGTGGTAAGGATTCTTTGCAGGTGGTTGGTTGATTACGAACGGCGAGCTTGGCGGACGGACACAAGCCACTACCTTATCACTGGGTCTTCTGGGCTGGAGTCCGTTGGTCCAACATGAGCCGTTTCACGCACCGAGCAGGAAACCATGTAGCGACTTACCGGAGTGAGGTCAGCGTAGGTTGGCTTCTTGCAATTTTTCTTTAATGGCGAATAAAATACGAAAGTTGTGTTGAAAAAAGTAGACTTAGAAAGACTTCTCAGGAGTAAGAATCTAGGAAACACTTTATTATCAAATAGTTACAAAGATTACCATGAGAAAGTTCAGTTAGCGTCAACAGGTATTGATGCACTCGATGGGGCACTTGACGGTGGGCTACCTAAAGGCGAGCTTTCGGAGATCGTCGGGCTACGTTCATCAGGCCGAATGAGTGTGCTATGTGCGGCAATGGCAGCGGCGACCAGCCGTGGCGAGCTCGTAGGTCTTATTGACACGCTTGATACGTTCGCCCCAGGCTCGGCAGTGACATCCGGAATTAAACTATCGCATCTCTTATGGATCCGTGGGCATCCGGATACCCACGGCGAAGACGAGGCGCACGCTCTCGGCCGGGCGCTCAAGGCGCTTGGATTACTGCTCAATGCAGGTGGTTTCGGAATAGTCGCACTAGACCTAACCGATCTGTCAGAACGCACACTCAGTCGGATTCCGTTCACCACATGGATGCGGTTACCGCGTGCTATCAAGGGACAGCCAACAGTTTGCGTTCTGATNGGTAACCGGTCGGTTGCTCGAAGTGCAGGAGGGGTGANATTAAACCTGCAAAANGCCGAAGACGCTGTCCGATGGTCTGGNNACATTGACCACGGTAGCCTNCTGAGAGGTCTTGAAGTCACCGTCNGTGTGACTGGAGCACGGCGTCCGGACGACGGCCGTNCTTTCAAATTGTTCATTTCNGCTGACGCGNTGCNTTCCTCGTCGCTTTCCGGCTCNTAAGACTCTNGCTATGTTCGCTAGTGTGCATGTTNCGGGATCTCNTCGANGCCGTTCATTATCCGGCGANCAANNCTCTAAAGATCTCCTCTCTCTGGCCCGTTACTTTTCTCCTCGTCTGGAAATGGTCGATGCGCGGACGGTTGTTTTNGATGTGACTGGACTGCGNGGAATGTGGGGNAGNCCTAGAGCGTTTGGAGCTGCNGTGCAACGGAAGGCCATCGAACAGGGGATCCACTGCCGTGTGGCGCTAGCGGCGACANGGATTGCCGCAGTNCTATCGGNCTANGGCC
Source organism: Acidobacteriota bacterium (assembly GCA_002714165.1). Classification (GTDB taxonomy): domain Bacteria; phylum Acidobacteriota; class Vicinamibacteria; order Vicinamibacterales; family UBA823; genus UBA11600. The sequence goes on along the minus strand of PAWT01000024.1, from coordinate 67,658 downwards.
GTACNGATGNACTTACGGNGATTAAGNCCGGTAGAGAAGCTACANCTATTGCNACNNTGCCTTTGGACATTCTNNCAAGGGTCGCAAATTTTGGTTTGCAGNGGAATGCTGCAANACCNNTCGAAGTACGTAATCGAAACGTAAGTCNGATGATCAACATTTTTAAACGNTGGGGGCTCGCAACGCTTGGNGATCTGGCGGCACTACCGCGCGATGCACTTTTTTCGAGATTTGGNACAGAAGGTGTTATGTGGCAGAAATGCGCTTGCGGCGANGAATNACAGCCGNTNGTNCCTACGCCTGAAAATCGGCTATTCGAAGTGGCGCTTGACCTTGANTGGCCNGTTGAAGGGTTCGANNCNCTNGCCTCNGGACTCCGTCCGATGCTTGAGTCGCTAGTGTTACANCTCAGNCGGGAGGGNGNTGCGGCNGCTGTTTTAACTGTNCGTCTCTGGCTCGTCACACGNGTTTGGTANACACGAACGCTGCAACTACCNGCNCCGATTTGCGATTCACGGATGCTCTGCACGCTTCTAGTTCTTGANCTTAAATCGCATCCGCCGCCAGCAGGTATNGACCGCGTGGTGGTCACTGNNATTCCCGCNCCTACGCGTATTACGCAATTCNCACTNTTTGANAAAGCCATTCCTTCGATTGAGCAGTTATCNACTTTGTTAGCACGTCTGAAGATATTGATGGGCTCAGANCGGTGCGGNNCNCCCGTGTTNTCCGAGACGCACCATCCCAANGCGTTCGACGTCGGNCCTTTCGANCCGACGATGTCATCGGCAATACATCTCGAAGTNGCAGAGCAAACCGGTCCTATCGCGATCTCNCGTCGATTTCACCTTCCATTAGTTGCACAAGTGACGGTCGATTGTGGATGTCCAGTTCTAGTGTCGGCAAGNGGTGGTATCGGTCGTCGTTCGGTNGAGCGATGCGCNGGTCCATGGCGATCNTCTGGACATTGGTGGGAGCAAACGCAGTCGGTCGACCAGGAGCTCTCAACTGGCTACTGGAGCCGCGACGAATGGGACGTTGAGCTTGATGACGGGAGTGTCTATTGCATTTATCGCGACCGTACACACGGTGAATGGTTTGTTGCTGGATTCCTCGACTGATGTACATCGAGCTTCATACTGCTTCAGCTTTTTCCTTTCTCGATGGTGCGTCGACGCCAGAGGCACTTGTTGATCGCGCGGCCGCTCTTGACTACCCAGCGCTTGCGTTACTCGATCGTGACGGGGTTTACGGCGCACCGAGGTTCCATCAGGCGGCAACAGCTGCCGGAATTAGACCGATTATCGGAAGCGAACTAACGATTACGCCGGTGCGAGAGGATGTTGCTGGATTTGGCGACGTATGCCCTTGGCGGCTACCGGTGTTCGTCGAGTCGAAGGAAGGCTATCGTAACCTCTGCCGACTCGTGACCCGGATGAAATTACGGTCGCCAAAAGGTCGAGGAACACTCACACTTGAGGAATTTGATGGTGCAACGCGTGGTCTTGTTGCACTGGCCGGTCGGCCGTTACTAGACAGTCAACAATATGGCGTCGGCGGGATGCTTGATCGACTCATTGGGCTATTCGGTTCTGGAAACGTCTATGTTGAAGTGCAACGGCATCTGCTCCGGGACGAAGAGGCCNATACGCAGGCTCTGGTGGCTCTTGCATCGGCGTATCATGTGCCGCTCTTGGCGACTAATGGCGTACGATTTGCCGCGTCAGCCGACCGTCCGCTCCACGACATCCTGACATGCATTCGCCATAGGACAACGGTNGACCAGGCTGGTCGACGTTTAGCACGTAATGCCGAGCGTTATCTGAAACCGTCCAGCGACATGGTTCGTCTGTTCCACGACTTTCCTGAGGCGGTTCGCGCATCCGAANTACTCGCCGATCGGCTGCAGTACACGCTNGCTGATCTCGACTACCGTTTTCCGGAGTATCCAGTACCGCTGGGTGAAACGATGGCATCATTTCTGAGAAAGATTACGTTNGTCGGNGCGCACGAACGCTACCGGCCGTACANCGAGCGCGCTCGACGGCAGATTGCACGAGAATTAGACCTCATCGAGAAACTCAANCTAGCGGGTTATTTTCTTATTGTCTGGGACATNGTCAATTTCTGTCGTCAGCAAGGAATTCTTGCGCAGGGTCGTGGTTCGGCGGCTAACAGTGCTGTCTGTTACAGCTTGGGTATTACGGCGGTAGATCCTGTAGGCATGGATCTACTGTTTGAACGGTTTCTTTCGGAGGAACGTAGAGAGTGGCCTGACATTGATCTCGACTTACCGAGCGGCGATCGGCGCGAGCGTGTCATCCAGTACGTCTATGAGCGTTACGGGCAGTTGAGTGCTGCCATGACAGCGAATGTTATTACCTATCGTGACCGTAGCGTGACACGTGAGTTGGGCAAGGCGCTAGGGCTAGACTCCAATGAGGTTGACCGTCTGGCTAAACGGAGCCGCTTCGAGTTGACCGACTCTGAGGAAATTCCTAAGCATCGTCTTCATGATGCAGCATGCGACACTGAGGACCCTCGTGTGCGGGCTTTTACCGCGCTCTGGCCTCGGATGCGTGATTTGCCGCGCCATTTGGGACAGCACTCCGGCGGTATGGTGATATGCCGCGGGCGGCTCGATGAAGTTGTTCCCCTCGAAAATGCCAGCATGTCCGGACGTACTGTTATCCAGTGGGACAAAGACGACTGTGTTGCCATGGGAATTATCAAGGTCGATTTACTCGGGCTTGGCATGATGGCTGTCTTGCAGGATGCGATTACTCTCATCAATTGCCAAGGAGGAAATGATGCGGACAGTAGGTCTGACGCCGTGCGTCTGGACCTAGCGCGTTTACCGCCGGATGACCCCGATGTCTACCGGATGCTCTGTGAAGCTGACACTATCGGCGTGTTCCAGGTCGAGTCGAGAGCTCAGATGGCGACTTTGCCTAGGCTCCGTCCCAAGTGCTTCTATGACCTAGTGGTAGAGGTTGCGCTCATCCGTCCTGGTCCGATCGTTGGTCAGATGGTACATCCCTACTTAAAGCGACGAGATGGGCGCGAACCAGTGACGTATCCGCACCCGTCACTCGAACCAATTTTGCGTCGCACATTAGGAGTGCCGCTCTTTCAGGAACAACTCCTGCGGATGGCGATGGTGGCGGCTGGATTCTCTGGTGGTGAGGCTGAGGAGTTACGGCGAGCTTTTGGTTTTAAACGATCAGAGCAGCGCATGGAGAAGATTGAGACGCGCTTACGCGAGGGGATGGTTCTGCAGAGGATTTTTGGTTCTGCAGCCGACGAAATCGTGCAGTCGATCACGTCGTTCGCACTGTATGGGTTCCCCGAATCACATGCGGCGAGTTTTGCGTTAATTGCCTATGCGAGCGCATATCTTAAGGCACATTTTCCAGCTGCCTTTTATACCGCTCTCTTGAATAACCAGCCAATGGGGTTTTATCACCCTGCAACATTAGTCAAAGATGCACAGCGTCACGGTGTGCGGTTCGAAGCGATCGATGTGCAGCGATCTGGCTGGAAGTGTGCGGTTGAGGTAAACGGTGCGATACGACTAGGGATTTGTTACGTGTCCGGTGTACGAAGAGATGTTGGGCAAGCCATTGAAACTTCTAATCGATTGGAAGTGGAGGCAAATGAGAGCGAGGAGCTAGCACGCTTTGCGTCAATCGAAGATTTGATTGCACGGACCAGTATTCGGAAGGACGAACTAGCAGTGCTCGCGGAGATTGGTGCACTGAACGCATTCGGACACGATCGACGCAGTGCGTTGTGGCAGATTGAGCAGGCGGTTAGGCCGGAAGGAGACCTCTTCAAGGGGAAAGGTGGCAGTAAGTTGAAATCAGGAGTAGGTAGATCTCCTTTGAAACCGATGACGCTGACCGAACGCGTAATTGCCGATTACGCTGGAACAGGATTGACGCTTGGACCGCACCCGATGGCTTTACAACGTGGAGAGCTGGCGATGCGCGGTGTGTTACGGGCTATTGATTTACCACGTACGCGCAACGGTCGGTACGTTCGCATCGCGGGTATGGTTATTACCCGTCAGCGTCCCAGCACGGCTAAAGGTTTCGTCTTTCTAACACTTGAGGATGAGACTGGTACGGCGAGTGTTATCGTGAGTCCCTCTCTATTTGCCAAGCAGTGTCTAGACATCGTGGATGAGTCATTTTTGATGGCTGAGGGTACACTGCAGATTCAGAAGGGGGTGACATCGGTTAAGGCAGAGAGGTTGAGTGGACTCAGTGGCCAGTATCCAGCGGTCAACTCACACGATTTCTACTGAAAATGCTGTATGCATTCCTTGAGAGATTAAAATCGCATCTAATGCGCCACGATACAATGACGATAGTTAGGTGCCGAGTCGGTTTAACGAGTTAAATCCACGGAGGTGTAAGTGAGTCGTCGACGAACATTGGAGGATAACCAGGAGCGGGCGAAGACGTTGATCGAACGAAGGCGCTCAAAGATTCACGGCTGGGGTGTATTTGCAAAGACTCAGATCAAACGAAGCACGAAGATCATCAACTACGCGGGTGAGAAGATCACCCAAAAAAAGAGTCTCCCGCGTCAGGACAAGTATCTGGAGAAAGGACACATCTGGTGTTTTGAATTGAATAGCAGATGGGTGAGGGATGCAGGCGTGGGCGGGAATATCGCGCGCTTCATCAATCACAAGTGTAAGCCTAATTGCTGGGTTGATATTGAAGGCGACGTTATATGGATCCGAGCGGCTAAAAATATTCGAAAGGGCGAGGAGTTGGGTTATGACTATGAGACCGATGGGGATAAGACCATTCAGTGTCGATGTCGGCCTGGTTGTAAGCGTAAGCTCTGAGCTACACAGAAGCCGGCAAGTATCTTGACGAGTTGTGTCTGCCCGAATGCATCTATTTTATCTGCATGGTTTTGCGTCGTCCGCTAAGTCCACAAAGGCGATGTGGCTTGCGGAACGCTTACGGCCCCTTGGTTTACCGTTGCACTGCCCAGACTTTAATGAACCCGAATTTAAAACTATTACAACATCTCGCATGATTGGGCAGGTCGACAACGCCATTGCGCGACTGTCTGGGGGACCGGTTGTCTTAATAGGGTCCAGTCTTGGGGGGTTTGTGGCGTGGCATGCTGCCGCGCGCCAATCTTTCGAGGCAGCGGCTCGTTCACCAATTACACAGCTAATTCTCCTAGCCCCGGCCTTAGACTTTGGCACCAATCGCCGTATGGGGACGGTTGGGGTTGAGCAGTGGCGAGATGATGGGCATCTCGATATCGTTCATCACGCTTTTGGTGAGCACCGTCAGGTGGGTTATGAGCTTTACGCTGACGCGGCGCAATACGACTCATTCTCAATTCAAGACGGACCATCGACGATCATCTTCCAAGGGCGTTTGGACGACGCTGTTGAACCAGTCATGGTAGAGCGCTTTGCCCGGTCACGTTCCTACGTAGAGTGCTGCCTACTTGACGATGGCCATCAGCTTCACGATAGCCTAGACACTATCTGGGATCGCATTACCACTTTTCTTGGTCTAAAGGGCAGCAGGTGAAACTTCTGAATCGCGTGCAATTGCTCTAGGAAAGTAGTCCAGCGGTGTCCTGTGTTGTAGTTCAGGGGATATGACACGTACGAGCGAACCGTTTATTTCGATCATTATTCCTGTGTTACGCGATGCGGAGCAATTGGCACGTTTGATTAATACGTTACCAGTAGTGAGCGTAGAACGCTCAAGTGAAATCATCGTTGTCGACGGCGGCTCCGATCCGGCCCTCGAAGAGTTACGCGTCAGGTTTCCGAACATCCGCTGGTTGCAGTCAAGGATTGGACGTGGGCCACAGATGAATCATGGAGCTGCGGTTTCGAATGGCCAGTGGCTGTGCTTTATCCACGCTGACACCTGTTTACCTGTCGGGTGGGACCATGAGATCGCTCGCATTAACGAAATGTCGGACGTCGTTGGTGGGAGTTTCCGATTCGTACTCGATGCTGAAAATTGGCAAGCGCGTCTGCTCGAACGCGGTGTGGAGTGGAGAGTCCGGTGGCTGGACTTGCCCTTCGGTGACCAAGGACTATTTATCAGGCGCGATGTCTTTGAGGTGATGGGCGGTTTTAAGTCATGGCCATTGATGGAGGACGTTGACATCGTGCGCCGGCTTCGACAGCGAGGGCGGCTCTGGCATTCCGATCTACCCATCCGAGTATCGCCGCGACGTTGGCGTCGCGACGGCTGGTTCCTTCGAAGTGCGGGAAATCTCTGCCTGCTGATGTTGTATATGGCCGGCATGTCGCCGGAACGACTGGCAAGGATTTACTACCGTCGCAACATTCGGGGTTAGTGTCGACAGGTTTTAGGCAAACAGTTCGTATTCCCTAGGAACCATTTGATATGGACGCTAATTCGCTTATCCATCCACTCGACGACGCGAACCTCAAGTTGCTGTCACATGTACGTCCTAAGAACTGGAGGAATCCTACCGGTGACGAAGTCTACGATTTACTCGTTATTGGTGCTGGCACAGCTGGTCTTGTGACCGCTTCTGGTGCGGCAAGATTAGGGGCGAAAGTGGCGCTTGTTGAACGGGCACTTCTGGGTGGTGATTGTTTAAACGTGGGGTGTGTGCCATCTAAGAGTTTATTGAGGGCAGCTCGAATAGTTGATGAAATACGCAAGGGTGAGGTGCTAGGTATCAGTGTTGGTGCAGTGGAAGTTGATTTCAGGGAGGTTATGCGGCGGATGCGCCGCCGCAGAGCAGATATCGGCACGCACGACTCAGCCCAACGTTTTGCGAGTCTTGGTGTAGACGTCTTTTTTGGTGACGCCCAATTCACCGGTCCGGCCGAGGTTGCAGTAAACGGGCAGGGGTTACGGTTTAAGCGCGCGGTTATTGCAACGGGTACGCGGCCAGCCGTACCATCGATTCCTGGTCTCGCTGACATTCCCTACTTAACGAATGAGACCCTGTTTTGGCTGACTGAACGACCAAGTCGACTTGTGATCATTGGTGGAGGGCCTGTTGGCTGTGAGATGGCTCAGGCTTTTGTGCGGTTTGGTAGTGAAGTGACATTACTTGACTTGTCGACTCAGCTCCTACCACGGGAAGACCGCGATGCTGCTGAGGTGGTGGCAAATCAGCTTCGCCGTGATGGGGTGCGAACGGAACTAGGGCTACGGCTTCAGCTGGTGAAGCCGAGTAATGATGGTTTCCAAGTGCAGTTTGAACGGGATGGCGTCCAAAGTGAAGTTATCGGCGATCAACTACTTGTGGCGACTGGTCGCACGCCGAACGTGGAAAATCTTAATCTTGAGGCCGCCGGCGTTGCTTACAGTCAGCAGGGTGTGGTTGTCGATGACCGGTTACGAACCTCAGCGGCACGTGTTTTCGCCGCCGGAGACGTCTGTTCTTCGTTTAGGTTTACTCACGCAGCCGATGCGATGGCTCGTATCGTTATTCAGAATGCTCTATTTTTTGGTCGGAAGAGCGCTAGTGCATTGGTGATTCCTTGGTGCACCTATACTGATCCCGAGATAGCCCATGTGGGTATGTATGAGCAGGAGGCTCGAGAACAGAGACGACAGGTCTCAACGTTGACGGTCCCGCTTTCTGACGTCGATCGTGCAGTAATTGATGAAGAAGCTAGCGGATTTGTGCGTGTCCATCACGACCGAGGCAAGTTGCTTGGATGTACTATTGTGGCAAGGCATGCTGGTGAAATGATAGGTCAGGCAGCGTACGTTATTACTCATGGTGGCAGTCTGGCTGACTTATCTGCAACGATTCATCCTTATCCGACCCAAGGGGAAGCGCTTAAGAAGATTGGTGACATTTATCGGCTGAAGTTATTAACACCGCGCTTACGTACTTGGCTTAAACGTTACTTCGCTTGGTGCCGATTAGGGTAAGCCTCGATTACCGCTGAAACCTTTTGGTCTTTGATACGATGAGGGGGTACGGTGGCCCGTAGTGATTACAGGCATCGCTCTGGCCAACGACGATAAGGAAATGGAGAGTATTTATGCTGATACAGCCTCCGCCGGACATCGCCTCCTCTGAGATTACCGAGGAGCGCATCTTTCTAAATCGGCGGGAGTTTATCCATACTGCGGCCGGTGCCACACTTGGTGTCGCGACGGGCGGTCTTGCCTTGGGAAAGGATGCTGAGGCGATGTCGCTGGGTCAGGAGGAGATTCCAAATGTTCAACCCGGTCCTTTTGGAACCGATGAGCCAAAAAATTCATTTGAAGATATTACGAGTTACAACAACTACTACGAGTTCGGTCTCGATAAACGTGATCCATCACGCAATGCACATACGTTAACTACGTCACCATGGACAATCAGGGTCGATGGTCATGTGGCAAAACCTGCGGATTATCACATTGAGGACCTCCTTAAAGGAATCCCTTTAGAAGAGCGTGTATATCGCCTTCGCTGTGTTGAAGCATGGTCGATGGTCATACCTTGGGTTGGCTTTCCCCTTTCCACCCTAATTAACCGTTTTCAGCCAACATCCAAAGCGAAGTACGTAGAGTTCACTACGGTTCTCCGCTTGTCGGAAATGCCAGGTGCGCGTCGGCCGGTGCTCGACTGGCCGTATGTTGAGGGCCTTCGTATGGATGAAGCGATGCACCCACTTACAATTCTCGCTGTTGGGCTGTATGGTAAGACGCTCCTCAATCAAAACGGCGCTCCAATCCGACTAGTAGTGCCGTGGAAATACGGCTTCAAGAGTATTAAGTCAATTGTTCGAATGCGGTTTACAGCTGACCAGCCAAGAACTGCGTGGAACAAGGCCACTCCAAACGAGTACGGGTTTTTCGCCAATGTGAACCCCACTGTTAACCATCCGCGATGGAGTCAGCGTTCGGAACGGCGCATCGGTCGTTTCTTCCGGCAGCCCACTTTGATGTTCAACGGGTACGACGATCAAGTAGCGTCCCTTTATAACGGTATGGACCTGCGCCGGTTCTTCTGAGGCTGTTCGGTTCGAAGTAGTGAGGTTTCGTTGTGAGTCTCGGCTCTCTCAAGCGAGCGGTATTTGTGGCTTGTGTTCTGCCTGTCCTTTGGTTGGTTGGTAGGGGGTTCACAGATGATCTTGGTGCCAATCCGATCGAAGAGGTCACCCATCAAACAGGTATTTGGACATTTCGTTTCCTCCTAGCCACCTTGGCGATCACTCCGCTGCGCTACTTGACGGCTTGGAGCAGGTTTGTACCACTTCGGCGTATGGTCGGCCTGTTCACATTCTTTTACGCATGTCTGCATTTCCTGACCTATGGTGTCGACTACTGGTTTTTCGATCTGGATGCGATTCTTGATGACGTCATCAATCGGCCATATATAACGGCTGGATTCACCGGATTCGTCCTGTTGATTCCATTGGCTGTCACATCGACACACGCCATGGTCCGCCGACTTGGTGGTCGGCGGTGGCAGCAACTACACCGGTTGGTCTACTTTAGCGCTGGCGCTGGTGCTGCGCACTTTCTTTGGCAGACCAAGATCGACTTGAGGCGTCCAGGAATATATGTAGGTTGTCTGGCGTTGCTATTTGGGATCAGATTATGGGAACGTTTTGGTTCGAGATGGCTGAGCAAGGTGACGAGATAGCGACCCGAAGGAGTTATCGTTCACTGATGTCATTCAAGGTCCAGTCGTACTTTAAGAACCTGATTTTTGGCGTTCCGGTATGCGCTAGTGAAGCGATTTCCCTAGGTCCGTAGGTTGCGACCAGTCCAAGGAAGGCCCTGTCACGTTCAGCACGATTAGCGCCGACGGTCTGTCCAAAGTGCGAAACGAAGTCTTCGCCGAACCAGTCAAGGATGGCGGTTAGATACAGAGTATCGTCATGAAGTCGAAGCCAATTGGTTTTTGCGAGGGTTTTTCGGGTTGAATCAGCAAGCTGAGTCTTGAGGGTATCGGCGCGATAAGGCTCGTTTCTCAATGGTGGACAGCTTACCGCGGCGCAATTGATAGCGAAGTGTAGAAGTGGTTCATTGAAGGTCGGACGAAGGATGTCGTGTTCAATTTCGTCCAGAGTAACTGTTTGCCCACCTGCCTTCCACGTAATAGTGTCCCACGCGCCATCGATCTGTTGAATGCTGTTACGAGGATAAAGGCTGAACCAACTTCCTTGGATGGGGTAATGATCAACGATCATCCGCAACGTGAACAAATTGTAAACGTTTATCCAATAGGCGAGGCGCTTCTCTCGGCTCCACGCGTTAAACGTTAATCTCGAAACTGCAGATAATTCTTCAACTACGGTGTCTAGACTATCGCGGTTGTCAGCTAACCTACGGTAATCAACACGGTCATCGACGACAAATTGGGACAGGATGAGGGCATAGGTTGAATAATCGTGATCGAATTTCGGCTGGGCAATGCTGGAGGCAGTGATGGTAAGCGTTCCTCCAAGCACGATTCCGACGAGCCCATGTCTCAGCATGTTTCTGTTCTTCTTTAGTTTTTGAAGGATAGTGCCAAGCTGGACTGTAACATCCACTATTTAAAAAATCTTTCGTTGCTGGACTCGCTGCTTTGCTGAGAGGGTGAAAAGTGGCTCGACTGGTCCCTCGTCTTCGATGCGATCGGTCACGTATTTCCCGACGGCCGGGCCATGCTTAAAGCCATGGCCTGATCCTCCACCAACGAGCCAAACATTGGCATGCTCAGGATGACGGTCAAGCAAGAAATCGCCAGTCGAAGTATTTTCGTATTGGCAGACTCGGGTCTCCAATAAAGGCGCCTTATCAAGTGCGGGGAAACGAAGTCGAAGGAAAGTGTGGGCCATACTTAGGCCGTCAGAAGAGATTCGTCGGTCGCCAGTGTCGGGGTCGAAAGGGGGACCATGACGATCGATTCCCACTTTTAGACCACGTCCTTCTAAATCGGGCATGCCGTACACCTCGTTGTCGAAGTCAATCCAAGCTGGCAATTGGGATGGTGCGAACGCTTGGGTTCCACTTGGACAGCCAAAATAGAATACCTCCTGACGGGTCGAGAAAATTTTATCGCCGAGTAAACACGGAAACATCTTGGGTAGCCACGCCCCGCATGCGTAGACGTAAGTTCTGGCGTGGACTTGTTCACCATTTACTGTGGCTAGGGAAGTCAAGTGGTCTTCCGGTGGCGGCAGCACTTCGGCGATTCGGTATTCAACCCCAAGGTCGATCGCAGCATTGACAACGGTTTGGACTGCGCGCCTTGCCATGAGCACGCCAGAATCTGGTTCTAGAACAGCCCATGCCTTCTTACCCAGCTTCATCTGGGGGTAACGATTAGCAAGCTCGTCGGCGTTAAGTAACTCGCATCGTATTTGTAGCCTCTGCAATGTTGTTAGGGTTGCTTGCGTCAGAACGTCATTCGGTCTTGCGATCCATAGAACCCCGGTTTGATGGAAAAGGGGTTGTTGCTTGGCGGCGAAAAGGGCACTCCACCCGGTTAGGGATTGCACTGCCCACCGTGAGTACAACTCGGCATCGCCGTAGCCCATCCTTATAAGGCGCGATTCACCTCCAGAACTGGCACGCGTGTGTCCTGCACCATAGGCATCAAGCAGAATGACTGACCGGCCTGATTGGCGCAGATAATAAGCGATCCAGGCTCCAAAGACTCCAGCGCCAATGATAGCCACGTCGGCCGAAGTCGAGCCTCTCGTCATCTATATTGGCTACAGGAGCGTCAGGAAATGGCCGTCAATATCTATCCGCCGCGGGTGTGCATTTCGAGGTGGGGTTCTTCTCGAAGCCGCCGAACGGGGATCAGCGGTTCACGTTGGTCTTCTGCAAGGCGCATTTCAGCTCCGCGGTCGACTCGCTCCTTCCATGCGGAGGTGATCTGATCTTGGAGGTCACCGATTGAGGCACCTTCACGAAGCGACTTTCGAAGGTCAGTCCCAGAATGAGCATATAAGCAGAGATACCAAATACCATCTGCAGTCAACCGACTGCGATCACAGCTTCGGCAGAACGGTTGGGTTGTCGAAGAGATGATGCCAAAAATTGTACCGTCCGGTAAGGTGAACCGGTCTGCGGGGGCGGAGTTGAACTCCTTAACCGGCGTGATAGGGCCATATTTCTCGGAGAGAGTGCTGAGCATCTCGCGCCTTGATACAACCGCTTCATTTGACCATTGCGTAGCTCCTCCGACATCCATGTATTCGATGAAGCGGACCTCCATATGGCGTTCACGGCCGTAGTCAATTAAGTCTGATAATTCGTCATCATTGACGCCTCTAATGACTACAGTGTCGAGTTTGATGTTGTCGAATCCAGCTTCGATGGCCGCGTCGATACCGGCAAGTACGGCTCGATGTGAATCCATCCGTGTCAGTTTGACAAAGCGCTCGGGCCTAAGGGTATCCATGCTCACCGTGATACGGCTTAGTCCAGCGGAGCGCAGTGCTTGGGCTTGGCTGGATAGGAGGACGCCATTCGTCGTAAGTGCGAGATCGCGTAATTCATGTTTCGACGCTAGTAAACTGATGAGAGCGTGAAGATCCTGGCGAAGCAATGGCTCACCACCGGTTAAACGGACTTTATCTACGCCCAGGGCTGTAAATGCACCGACAAGGCGGGTTGTTTCCTCGAATGTGAGGATACTCTCGCGTGGAAGCCAGACATAATCGGCTTCTGGCATGCAGTACTGGCATCGGAGATTACATCGGTCGGTGACCGATAACCGTAGGCTGGACAACGGACGGTTGAGCGCGTCGCTGACTCGCATGGTACCTACAATTATGCCATGATTGATGGCAGTTGATGATTATCCTTCCATTGGGATTGCCACGATCATTTACTGCGACCCTCGCCTTGTCGTCGGTCGCTGAATAGCTCGTGAGCACACGACATAGATGATTTCAGCCGTTAGAGGAACGCGGGACATCCTACCGGACCAGGTGGAACGCTGGCGGCGGGTGGAGGAAGTCGCGCGGCGGGTTTGCAGCCGTTACGGATATTACGAGTTACGCACTCCCATTATTGAACGGGAGGAACTGTTCTCGAAAGGGACGGGTGAATCGACTGACATTGTTCAGAAGGAAATGTACGCATTTGACGACAAGGGTGGTCAGCGGGTAACACTGCGTCCTGAGGCGACGCCTAGTATTGTCAGGGCGTTTGTCGAGCACTCTCTCGAACAGTCACTATCCGTAGCAAAGCTCTTCACGCTAGGTCCAATGTTTCGGTACGAACGGCCGCAAAAGGGAAGGTATCGACAGTTTCATCAGCTAAACGTCGAGGTCTTCGGTGTTGCCGAAGCGTCGCTTGATGCGGAAGTCATGGAGATGGCCTGCACACTCGTTGGTGAACTGGGGATCGACGAATCCGAGTTGGTGATTAATTCGGTGGGTTGTCCTGACTGTCGGCCGGTGTTTAGCGAGGCTCTGCTAAATGCATTAGGAGGAGACCTGTCGAAGCTGTGCGGAGATTGTCAGCGGCGAGCCAAGACCAACCCACTACGGATTTTCGATTGTAAGGTAGAAGCTGACCAGTCGACTATTGACCGACTGCCACACTCGACGGATTATCTGTGCGATGCGTGTCGTGGGCACTTTGAGGCCGTGCAGCGGCACCTACGGCTATACGATCAACCGTTCCGATTGTCTCATCGTCTGGTTCGGGGTCTCGATTACTACACCCGAACGACTTTTGAGCTTCTCTCATCGAAGCTGGGCGCGCAGAACGCATTGTTAGGTGGCGGACGCTACGATGGTCTTGTCAAGCGCCTAGGTGGCCCAGACCGACCAGGCATCGGTTTTGCAGCAGGCCTTGAGCGGTTGGTGCTGGCGCTGCCGGATGTGAATGATCAGATGGTGCCTGATGTGTTTGTGGCTGCGATCGGTTCGTTAGCACAGGATGCTGTTTTTGTGCTCGCCCGAGCGTTACGGGCGGGCGGGCTCAGAACGCTGGTGGACTATGAGGCTCGGAGCGCCAAGGCGCAAATGAAACGCGCCAATCGTGCTGGAGTAAGCCATGTGGTGATTCTTGGCGATGATGAATTAGCCGCCGGTGAGGTGACGGTCAAGACGATGGCCACAGGAGAGCAGTGCAAGGTGGCGCGCGACAAGATTGTAGACGTATTGTTATCAGCATCATGATTGAGGAATAACAGCTCTAGTGAGTGAACAACTAAAAGATCTCGTCAGGACCCATACCTGTGGTGCGATAAGGGAGGCCGATGTTGGTAAGCCGGTGGTCTTGCTCGGCTGGGTACATCGCGTCCGTGACCTCGGCGCACTCATCTTCTTCGATGTGCGTGACCGTTACGGTGTAACACAAGTGGTTGCTCGGGATGACAGTGATTTGCTAGCAACTGCCAAGCGGCTGCGTCCAGAGTTCGTGGTGGCGGTTATCGGCCCAGTGGAGATGCGGTCGGCGGAAACTGTGAATCCTAAGTTAGCCACGGGAACAGTTGAGATTGCTGCCGGTGAGATTCGAGTGCTCAATGAAGCTGTAAGGCCGCCATTTCAAATTGCTGAAGAGACTTCTGTATCTGAGGATCTTCGCCTGCGGTACCGTTATCTCGATCTGCGTGGGCCGCGAATGCAGCGAAACATTCAGCTCCGCCACAGGGTGACCAATGTGATCAGGCGGTTTTTCGATACCCATGATTTCTTGGAAATTGAAACGCCGATTTTGACTAAATCGACACCGGAAGGCGCAAGAGACTACTTAGTGCCGAGTCGAGTTCACGCCGGACAGTTTTTTGCATTACCCCAGTCGCCGCAGATCTTTAAGCAACTGCTGATGATTGCCGGCATGGATCGTTACTTCCAAATTGTGCGATGTTTTCGTGACGAAGACCTTAGAGCCGATCGGCAACCAGAGTTTACGCAGGTCGATGTCGAGGTCTCGTTTGCCAGTCAAGATCAAATCTTTGAGCTTATTGAGCGATTGATGCATGAGTTGTTTGCTGCTGTTGGGCTCGGAAGCATTGAAATACCGTTTCGACGACTGGACTATTCGGAGGCCCTAGCTCGTTATGGTAGTGACAAACCTGACCTTCGCTGTGACCTAGCTGTGGAAGATATTTCCAAGGCTTTTGTTGACTCGAACTTCAAGGTGTTTAGGCAGGTGGTGGAGACAGGTGGTGCAATTCGAGCCCTGCCGATTTCTGGTGGTGGAACTGCGTCCCGGCGTGAGTTGGATGACCTGGTAGCCCGCGCTGGTGAGTTAGGCGCGGCTGGACTTGTTTGGGCCCGTTACGGTCCTGACGGTAAGGTGCAGAGTTCGGTGCTCAAGGTGGCTGGTGAAGCGGCCGTGCGATCGGCGCTCGAGTTAGCGGGAGCCGGGAAAGAGGACCTCATTCTGATTGCTGCGGGCGATGGTTTGGTCGCATCGAAATTACTAGGGCAGTTACGGCTGGAGATCGCTCAAAAGCGCGGATGGCTCGACCCGAACCGGTTTGTTTTTACTTGGGTGGTGAACTTTCCGCTACTCGAATGGGACGAAGCCAGTCGCCGGTACACCGCAATGCACCATCCATTTACCTCCCCAATTGATACTGACTTAGAACGGCTCTCAAGTGAGCCTGGGGCTGTACGGGCGAAGGCCTATGATCTTGTGCTGAATGGAAGTGAGATCGGTGGAGGTAGTATCAGAATTCACGACCAGGCGGTACAGCGACGAATGTTTGAGTTACTGAACATCGGGCCTGAGGAGGCTAAGTCGAGGTTCGGCTTTTTTCTCGATGCTCTTGAACACGGTACTCCCCCGCACGGAGGTATTGCGCTTGGCCTCGACCGAATTATCGCTTTACTCGCAGGTGAGACTTCCATCCGGGACGTGATTGCTTTTCCAAAGACTGCTACGGCCGTGGATTTGATGGCTGGTGCACCAGCTGATGTAGATTCGAAACAACTCAGGGAACTAAAACTGCGTTCAAACGGTTGACACGAGCATGGCTCCGTCCTCTTCATCCCCCACTCGAAAGATACCGATTCCAGTTGAAGGGATCGAAACATTATTCGGATCGTTCGACGAGAATCTCAAGAACTTCCAACTTCTCTTCAACGTTGAAATCCGTACAAATGGAAACGAGCTACTGGTCGAAGGACGCGCGACTGACATTGATAAGCTTGCGGGTCTGGTTGAGCAGTTGGGCAAGTTATTGCGAAATGGTCACGACTTCGCTAAAGGCGACGTAAAACGGGCCGCCCAGTTAGTAGCTCAGGATCCGGCTGTCGATCTCTACGATTTTTTTCTTCGCGGCACGGTGGTTCCATTGGGCAAACGACGTGTGGTGCCCAAAAGTATTAATCAGCGTAAATACCTAGATGCCATTGAGCAATGCGACATCGTCTTTGGAATTGGTCCAGCAGGGACAGGAAAGACCTATCTTGCGATGGCCGAGGCGGTGTCGTTTCTGGTCGGCAAGAAGGTCAGCCGGATTATTTTAGCTAGGCCAGCTGTTGAAGCCGGTGAAAGGTTGGGTTTTCTACCTGGCGATCTTCAGGAGAAAGTGAATCCCTATCTACGTCCTCTTTATGATGCACTTTACGACATGCTCGACGCTAAAAAAGTCGAGCATCTCCTTAGTCGTGGCGTGATCGAGATTGCACCAATTGCGTTCATGCGTGGTCGAACCCTGAGCGACGCCTTCGTCATTCTTGACGAGGCGCAAAACACAACGTCTGAGCAGATGAAAATGTTTCTTACGCGCCTCGGCTTTGGATCAAAAGCTGTAATTACGGGTGATATCACCCAAATCGATCTTCCGTCAGACCGAGTGTCAGGCTTAATTGAGGCGATGGCCATCGTTCGTCAGATCAATGGGATCGCGTTTATCAAATTCGATGACCGCGACGTTGTGCGCCACGGTCTTGTGCAGCAAATCGTTAAGGCCTACGATGTATTCTCGCCCGGTTCAGTAAGAGGTGAGGGTGTGAAGCGACCGGTGCGTGCAGTCGAAAGGCCTTGGCCTTCAGTTGTTTCCGATAGAGACGACTAGTCATTTAAACGCTGATATGTCTATTGGCCGCGGTCGGGGTTCCCGTGGGCGACTAGTTGTCACTGTGACCGACGGATTGGGACGAGGAATTAGGCAGAACAATCTGAGAAAGTGGCTTCTCATGGCTGCACCAGCCTCGGCGAGTGGGGTGTTTACGATTGCGTTGGTATCGGACGCGAAGATCCGCGCGTTGAACAGACAGTTTCGTGGGATTGATCGGGTTACTGACGTCCTGTCGTTTCCAATGGAAGAACAGGAAACCCACCTTAAAGAGCGCAGAGCGAAACGATATCTTGGGGATATTGTTATTGGCCTGGGAAGAGCCAGTCGTCAAGCAAGAAGAGTGGGCCATTCTAGGATAGCCGAGTTGAAGATCCTCGCACTTCACGGGTTACTGCACTTGCTTGGTTATGATCACACTAGTGACAACGGGCGCATGGCTCGAGTTGAACGGGAATGCCTTCGCCGTGGTGGAGTGAACGTGGGTCTACTTGCCCGGTCCAATAGTGATAATTTTGATATTTAGTGCTCCCAGTGCGGTTAAGCGCTTATGAAGGCTGGTTTCATATCTTTAATCGGGCGACCCAATGCCGGGAAGTCTAGCCTCCTCAACAAAATTATTGGGGCGAAGCTTGCAATTGTTTCGGATAAGCCACAAACGACACGAAACCGGATAATCGGAGTCAAAAGTTATCCATCTGGTCAGGCGGTCTTTATGGATACGCCTGGAATTCATCGGCCCTTGCACCGTATGAATGTTCGGATGGTAGAAATGGCCCTTGACTCGATTCGTCGTGTCGATGTGCTTGGGGTAATAGTGGATGCTGCTGAGATAATTGGCGGTGGCGATCGATTTATATTGCAGCAGTTGAGGCGCGTTAAGAGTCCAGTGTTTTTGGTGCTTAATAAGATCGATCTAATAGCGAAACAGAAATTACTGCCGATGATTGATTGGTATCGCCAGCAGTATGAGTTCAAAGAGATTGTGCCGGTATCGGCGTTGGTTGGTGATGGAGTGCCTGAATTGGAATCGTTGCTTCTGAAGCATCTACCGGATGGTGACCCGCTTTATCCCGAAGACTATTTGACCAATCAACCCGAGAGATTCTTTGTAGCCGAGACCGTTCGGGAAAAGTTATTGCAACATACGCACGCAGAAATTCCCTTTTCGAGTGCGGTCGTGGTAGACGAATTTCAGGAGGTGGATGAACGGGGCATAATTCGTCTCCATTGCTCGATCATAGTGGAGCAGGCCTCGCAGAAGCCTATCGTGGTCGGTCGAGGTGGGTCGATGGTGAAGACGATTGGCATGGAGGCTAGAAAAGAGCTTGAAAGCTTTTTCGACACTAAGGTCTACCTTGGCCTACATGTTAAGGTGCGTTCTGACTGGCGTGAAAACGATCGCCTGCTCAACGACCTCGGTATGCTGAGCTCAGGCGACTGAGTTGGTCTGAGCACTCCGCAACAATTCTGATTCCCTAATACTCAGGTCGAGACAACAAATGGTGAGCAGCACACCCGAAGGGGTGGTGTTGCTGTTTGTCTGTAGAAGTTGAGTGGTAATAAGAGAAAAGAGTTTGATGTTCTTAGTTTATTCTCGTGTTTTGATGGACATGGAGAATGTAACACTTAGAGAGTTCTGTGGTATCGTGAGGGGTTGCTGATCGCTCTATGAACGACGACAGTTACCCATCGGACCGGAAACCCTCTGCTGTGAGAATGAACCATGCCTGCCCAGCGCCGAATCGATCTGGTGCTCGAGTCAGTCAAGCGACTGCAGCGGATCGGTGCGAACGCTAACCTCCTCAATCTCCTCCAGAAGCAGCATCCAGCAGACCTCGCACAGGTGTTTGGCGAGCTGACCGAGCGCGATCGGCGCGACAGTTTTGCGTTACTAGTGGAACGTTACAGCAGGCTCGCGATGGAAGCGATTAGTGAGCTGGGACCAGAAACCGGTGCTGCAATGCTAGCCGATCGGTCAGCTGAAGACCTGGCTGAGCTGCTTCAAGAGCTGCCGAGTGATGATGCCGCAGCGCTAATCGAGCATCTTCCAGAGACGTTATCAATCGCAGTTCTCGATTTACTGGAGCGACGTGAGGCCGGCGATGTGCAGAATCTGCTCGAATACGCCGAGCAGACGGCTGGCCGCATCATGAATCCTAATGTGTTTGCGTTGTCCGAAGATCTGACCGCAGGTGAGGCAATCGCGGCGCTTCAGACGTCACGAGATGTAGAGATGGTCTTCTACCTTTACGTCGTAGACGTGCGCCGGCATTTAGTCGGTGTCGTGTCTTTGCGGAGGCTCTTATTGGTTTCGACCGAAACGCCACTTAAGCGGATCATGACGACCGACATAATGAGCTCACGCGTCGACACAGACCAGGAAGAGGTGGCACGGATGGTCGCGTCGTATAACTTACTGGCCATTCCCGTTGTTGATGAGGAACACAAATTGGTGGGCATCATTACGGTGGACGATGTGATTGATGTCATTAAGGATGAGGCGACTGAGGACATTTATCATTTAGCTGGAATGGCGGGTGATGAACACATTTCTACGCCACCGGCCGAGGCCTTACGTAAGCGTCTACCGTGGCTTGGTGTCAATTTGGTAACGGCCATTATGGCTGCCGCGGTCGTGGCGCTTTTTCAGGAGACGATCAGTCAGGTGGTGGCACTTGCCGTCTTCATGCCAGTCGTAGCTGGTATGGGTGGTAATGCAGCCACCCAGACACTCACGGTCACGGTCCGAGGAATCGCGTTGGGTGAATTAACGTGGGGAAACACCCGGAAAGCATTGGTAAAGGAAGTCCTGATTGGTCTTGGGAACGGTCTTGTCTTGGGCTTTGTTGCTGCGGGTGTGTCTTGGGCCATGCAGGGGAACCCCGTCCTAGGGCTAATTCTGGGCTTGGCGATGATCTTGAATATGCTGGTTGCAGCGACTGCTGGGACCCTAATCCCAATCGTGCTGCGGGCGTTAAATATTGATCCAGCGCTGGCATCTTCGGTCTTTATTACGACCCTGACTGATGTTTTTGGCTTCTTATCGTTTCTGGGGCTTGGTACGTTGTTTCTGCGTTATCTCATCTAAGACATCACCTAAAACAGGCTGCGAGTACATTAGAATACTGCGCGTCGGGGTGTCCGGAGTACTAAGCCACCTTGGGGGCCGCTGCCGTAGCTGATTATGCCGCTGTTTAGTTCGGAGGCTCTTGTACTTCGTACCTACCGATTGGGAGAAGCTGACCGAATCGTAGTCTTTCTGACTAGCGACCGAGGTAAGAAACGTGGTGTGGCTAAGGGTGCCAGACGTACCCGGTCAAGATTCCTTGGAGCCTTGGAACCGTTTACGTGCGTGCATGTGTCTTACTACGAACGGGAAAATCGAGACCTGGTGCGTGTAAGTGAGGTGGAGACGGTTCGGTCCCCTTTAGCAGCACGAGATTTGGGTTCGTTGAACTACATTGGATACTTTGCCGAGTTAGTCGACGAATGTGCTCAGGAGGCCGATCCAAATGAGCGCTTATACCGCCTCGGAGCATCGATAGTTGAGGCGATGGTTTCAGGTGTGTCGATCGAGCGGCTGGCGCGTTATTTCGAGTATTGGCTGCTTCGGCTACAGGGGGTCTACCCGCCGGCGATTGCATGTCACGAGTGTGAGGCCGCACTCGAAGACGGCGGTGCGTGGATTTCAGCTAGAGAAGGGATGTTTCTCTGTCCAAGCTGTGGAGAGCTGAGAGAGGGCTTGCGATTGTCGGCGTTGTCGATCAGGTTTCTTCATGATGCGTCACGAATTGGACCAGCCGACTTGGAGGAGATATCGTGGTCAATTCAGATTAGCCGTGAATTAGAAGCGGCTCACAGCTCGTTAATAGCTACACATTTGGATAAGGAGTTGAGATCGATGCGAGTGATGAGAGAATTGCAGAATTGATTGCGGTGTCATCGCTCGCTGAGATTCCATAAGACGAATCGTGACTTTTCAAGATCTCATTTCTGCCCTATCCAACTATTGGGCTTCGAAAGGGTGCTTGATTTACCAGCCGCTCGATTTAGAGATTGGAGCGGGAACAATGCACCCGGAAACGTTCTTACGGGTGCTAGGTTCGTCCCCATGGCGGGTCGCTTACGTTCAACCCTCACGGCGTCCTGCCGATGGTCGTTTTGGTGAGAACCCGAACCGATTATTTAAGCATCATCAGTTTCAAGTGCTTTTGAAACCATCCCCAGACCAATCTCAACAACTCTTCTTGGAGAGTCTCGATGCGTGTGGCATCAACTGCGCGGCCCATGATGTTCGATTTGAGGAGGATAATTGGGAGTCCCCAACCTTGGGTGCATGGGGGATTGGCTGGCAAGTAATGCTCGATGGTCAAGAAATTACGCAGTTCACCTATTTTCAGCAGGCAGGTGGCCAGGTGTTGTCTCCAGTTTCCACGGAAATCACTTATGGCCTAGAGCGTATCGCCATGTTGTTGCAAAGGGTGGACAATGTTTTTGATATTGAGTGGTCACCGGGAGTCAAGTATGGTTCGGTTCGATTACAAGAGGAGGTCGAACAATCAAAATATGTGTTTGGAAGGGTCGACCAGTCACCCGAAGACTTTGCTTCCTTCCATCGAGGATTATTTGAGCAGTATGAGGCTTTTGCGAAGATGTTGCTTAAGACGCGTCTCGTAATTCCTGCACTGGACTACTGTCTTAAGTGTTCCCACATTTTTAACATCCTTGACGCAAGTAGCGGGATAGGAGTCGCTGAACGCACGGCCTATATTCTTCGAGTGAGGAAACTCGCCGTTGCGATCGCGCGAGCATATGTCGACAATGGAGAGGTCAATGAAGCAGGTGACTAACACCTGCATACTCGAGTTCTGAATGCAGGTTAAGACTGGATGGAACGAGAGCTTTTAATCGAGATCGGTTGCGAAGAGTTGCCAGCAGCTTGGTTGCCAAAGGTGACACTTGAATTTGCTCGCCAGCTGGAAGTTCGCTTGAACGAAGCGAGGATTCCGAATGGCAGTCCACCGGAGGCTTTCAGTACACCGAGAAGGCTCGTTGTGACAGTCGCCAAACTTGCCGATCACCAGAGTGATGTGGAGGAACTGATTACCGGACCAGCAGTGGCAGCGGCCTATACTTCTGATGGCGCGCCAACTAAGGCGGCGACAGGCTTTGCTCGTAAGCATGNCTCANAANTCTCTGAACTTATTGAGNTTGACACNCCGAAAGGACGNTATCTTGCNTACTCGCGTCATCAGNCGGGTGCGGCGTCAACNGCAGTGTTGCCGGCAGTCCTTGCTGCNACACTCCGTGANNTAAGTTTTCCGAAACAGATGCAGTGGGACGCGGCGCTCGACGATGGTCGTGGCGAACTGATGTTTGGGCGTCCGATTCGATGGATTTTGTTTCTGTTTGGTGGGCANGTGGTTCCGTTTGAGATTGGTCGAACCNCCTTGGCAGAGNNNATTGATGTGGAGGCGCTCCAGTCATCCAATTTTACCTATGGCCATCGTTTTCTTGGTAAGAGGGCAAGTGAGCCTGTCAAGGTGAAGTCAATAGCAGACTATCGAGCAAAGGTCGGCGAGAGGTTTGTTGTGCTCGATCACGCTGAACGCCGGCAGAAGGTTCAGAAGGCCCTGCTCGCTAGAGCTGAGGAGCATAGTGGTTCAGTAGATCTCGCATCTCCTTCAGTTTCAGCGCTGCTTGAAGAAGTATCAGACCTTGTTGAATGGCCACAGGTTGTGGAGGGTAGGTTCGATGAAACATTTCTCGAATTGCCCCGAGAGGTGCTCACAACGACGATGATGCATCACCAACACTTTTTCCCACTAGCAGGTCCTGGCCAGAGCCTTTTACCGGTCTTTCTGGCTGTGACGAACACAGCCAAAAGTAACAGTGAACGCGTCTCGCGAAACGCCGAGCGGGTAATAGCGGCTCGCTTACGAGATGCAAGATTCTTCTGGGAGGCTGATCGTGAAATTCNGCTNGAGTCAAGGCTTACCCGATTAGACACNNTGNTCTTTCATANACGCTTAGGAAGCTATCGAGAGAAATCGGAAAGGATTGAGAAGCTGGCAGGCTGGATTGTGGACAAGATTTTCAATCGCAACGATGTGCGTCCTGATACCTGTAAGGCCGCTCGGCTGGCGAAGGCCGATTTAGTGACCGAGATGGTGGGTGAGTTTGGAGAACTGCAGGGCATCATGGGAGGCATTTACGCTTTGGAGCATCAGCTTCCNGAACCTGTTTGGAAAGCCATTTATTATCACTATTTGCCCGTTAGTCCGGAGCCCGGGGCACGTCCCACTGCAACTGATCTCGGGACGGGTGCTGTTACCTGGGCGGCGGTAGCGCTTGCCGACAAACTCGACACAATCGTGGGATTATTCAGCGTCGGAGAGCGTCCAACTGGCTCTCGTGACCCGTTCGGTCTTCGGCGACAGGCGCATGGCATTTTTAAGATTCTCTTAGATTTGCCGGAACTGACTGGGTTGACTGCACGGCCATCGTGTGACGACCTCCTTGCCGCAGCGGCCTTACCCTTCGAGTCATGGAAGACCGATGCCAATGTTAAAGAAGCTGTTTCGACCTTCATGCTGGAGCGATTGCATTACGTTCTGGATCAGAGGGGGCATGATATTCGTAACGTCAGAGCGGTGATCAGGGCAACTGGTTCAGAGGTCAAGCCCTTGGAAGCTCGTGGGAAACTCGAGGTGCTTCCTGAGTTTACTGAATCGTCAGAGTTCAAGCA
This sequence comes from Acidobacteriota bacterium, assembly GCA_002714165.1. Taxonomy (GTDB): domain Bacteria; phylum Acidobacteriota; class Vicinamibacteria; order Vicinamibacterales; family UBA823; genus UBA11600. The sequence continues at coordinate 43,936 of PAWT01000024.1, read as the reverse complement.
GCTNGCCATGGCGTTTAAGCGGGTTCGGAACATCGCGTGCGATTTATCCGATACCGACTATGAAAAGGCTGAGCAGTCCAGNCCCGATCTAGGAAGCCTTCTCACGGAAGACGCTGAGCGCCATTTATTGGCCGAGATCGAAGCTCGCCAACCGATCATTGAAGACGTCATCGATGCCGGCGAGGATTTTCGACGTGGCTTTACCGAGGCGGCTAAATTCGGTCCTNCTGTTAATAGATTTTTTTCNGAGGTATTTGTCATGGCTGACGATCCAGTCGTTCGGGTTGCTCGGCTAAGGCTGATGAAGAGGTTGGAGCGTCTGATTCTTCAGTTGGCGGATATTTCAGAAATCGTGGTCGAGTCTGGTGAGGGCAGCGTTNGTCATCTGACCGGTGATGTTGGAAAGTGACTAGTAGTGGGCAAAGGGAATGACAAAAAGAGNTAGGAAACAAACAACGAAAAAGGTTGTCCGTGGACGTCGTGCCGCACAGCGGAAAACGACTGGGAAAAACGGTCGTGGGCGAGTGACAAGAAAGGCCCGAACAGCGAAGAATGTCTATTTCTTCGGCGAAGGTAAGGCCGAGGGGAACCGGGATATGCGGAACTCGCTGGGTGGCAAGGGCGCGGGTTTGGCAGAAATGACTAACGCAGGTCTCCCCGTACCGCCAGGATTTACGATATCGGCCGATGTCTGTGGGCTCTACTACGCGCGTGGAGGAAAGTTACCAGGTTCATTAGACAAAGAAATCCTTAAGCATCTTATGCGGCTCGAGCGGGTCACTGATGCTAAGTTCGGCTCAACAGAGAACCCTCTTTTGGTGTCCGTCAGGTCTGGTTCAAAATTCTCAATGCCCGGCATGATGGACACAATTCTGAATCTTGGTCTGAATGACAAAACGGTTGAAGGTCTAAAGCGTAAGACGCGGAACGGTCGCTTTGCAGCGGACAGCTACCGTCGTTTCATACAGATGTTCGGCAATGTGGTGTTAGAAATTCCGAAGAAAGCGTTTGACGGTGTGTTTGAGCGAGTCAAGCGCGACCAACGCACGCGGCAGGATACGGCGCTTAGTGAAAGAGCGCTAAGGACAGTCATTGTTCGTTACAAGCGACTTGTCAAACGGAAAACAGGAAAATTATTTCCCCAAGATCCATATCAGCAACTTCAGATGGCCCGTGATGCTGTATTTCGATCATGGCAGAATCCGCGCGCGATCGAGTACCGAAGGATTTACGATATTCCGAGCGACATTGGAACGGCTGTGAATGTCCAGTTAATGGTGTTTGGGAATACCGGCAATCGGTCGGCCACCGGTGTAGGATTCACGCGAAATCCGGCTACGGGTCAGAAGGAGTTCTACGGCGAGTTTCTTGTCAACGCTCAGGGTGAGGATGTTGTGGCTGGCATTCGAACTCCAAGGCCGATCGCCGAGTTGGAAAAGCTGATGCCGAGCGCCTACCGCCAGCTCAGAAAAATTACTTCTCGGTTGGAACGACACTATCGTGATGTGCAGGATTTTGAGTTCACAATTCAGGACGAAGAGCTGTATATGCTGCAAACCCGAAGCGGCAAACGAACGGGATACGCCGCGGTTGTTATTGCCACCGACCTTGTTGCGGAGAAGCGGTTGTCCTCTAGGGAAGCACTCTCGCTAGTCGATCCCGACTCGCTGACGCAGTTGCTCGTGCCTATTTTTGATCCAAAGGCTTGGCGCGCCTTACCAACGGTGACGAAAGGCCTGCCTGCTTCACCTGGAGCAGCGTCTGGTCACGTTGTATTTACTGCTGACGATGCCGTTTTATGTGAACGAAAGGGTGAACCCGCATTGCTCGTTCGGAAGGAGACCGTGCCAGATGACATTCACGGTATGTATGCTGCTCAAGGTGTATTGACGGCGACAGGTGGCATGACATCTCATGCAGCGGTGGTTGGCCGGCAGATGGGTAAACCATCGGTCGTCGGGGCTGGGGAGCTCGAAATCGATGAGGGACGAGGACGTGTGCGGGTTGGCGGAGTAGAGATTTTTAAAGACGAATACTTATCCTTCGATGGACTGACAGGTGAGGTGAAGTGTGGTCAGGTAGCTACAAAGCCAAGCGAGATTCTCCAAGTGCTCAGTGGAGATCTCGATGGCAAACATTGCGAGATTTATCAACGATTTGAACGATTACTTCGGTGGGCCGATAGACATCGCCGCCTCGGAGTCAGGGCAAACGCGGACTTAGCCGATCAGGCGACGATTGCTCGCTCATTCGGAGCTGAAGGAATTGGACTCTGTCGGACGGAACACATGTTTTTCGGCGAAGAGCGCATTCCGATCGTCCAGCAAATGATCATGGCGGACAATGAAACTGACCGCCGCGCGGCGCTTGAGAACTTGCTTCCGCTGCAACGCGACGACTTCTATAGCCTATTTAAGGTTATGGAAGGGCAGCCGGTGACCATTCGTCTGATCGATCCTCCTCTGCACGAATTTCTACCAAAACGTGAAGAGTTGATGGTTGATATAGCTGTCGCCGAGGCGCGGGGGGAAGTGGATGAGGTCGTCGAATCCAAGCGACAAGTTTTACGACGAGTGGAGCAACTTCACGAGTTCAATCCCATGCTTGGTCATCGTGGCGTTAGGCTCGGTATTACTTATCCGGAAATCACTGAGATGCAGTCTCGCGCCATCATTGAAGCTACTTGCCGTCTCGCGAAGGAAGGTGTCAAGGTTATTCCAGAAATAATGATTCCCTTGGTTGGCGACGTGCGTGAACTCCGAGCACAGAGAGCAATTNTNGATCGGGTGGCGGTTGAAGTNATGGANGCCCAANGAGTGAAAGTGCGATACCTCGTGGGAACCATGATTGAGGTGCCACGTAGTTCGGTCACTGCCAATGAAATTGCATTAGAGGCAGACTTCTTTTCGTTTGGTACGAACGATCTTACNCAGATGGGCTACGGTTTTTCACGCGATGACNCTGGACGATTTCTCNGAATTTATNAGGACCTTAAGTTGATTGAGCGGGATCCGTTTCAGTCAATCGATACTGTGGGCATTGGCGAGCTCGTGCGAATTGGCGTAGAGCGAGGGCGGCAAACCCGACCGAACCTAAAGCTTGGTGTCTGCGGTGAGCACGGTGGTGATGCTGCGTCGGTACACTTTTTTGATCAAGTAGGACTTGATTACGTTAGTGCTTCACCGTTTCGCATTCCGGTCGCTCGCTTGGCCGCAGCCCAGGCCGCGTTGCGCGATTCAGCTTGAGTCTCAACGTCCCCGAACGTCATGGCTAAGATCATTCGTCTTTCCGCTGAGCTAGCCAACCAGATTGCTGCGGGTGAGGTGGTCGAGCGGCCCGCGTCTGCTGTCAAGGAGCTTATCGAGAATGCTCTGGATGCTGGAGCACGACGGATCAGCGTGACGACTGAACTAGGGGGAAAAAGGTTTATCTCAGTTGAGGATGACGGTGAAGGAATGTCTCCAGACGAGGCGATTCTGGCGCTTGAGCGGCATGCGACCAGTAAGCTGGCGAAATCAAGTGACCTTGCTGCCATCCATACGTTGGGGTTTCGCGGTGAAGCGTTACCAAGCGTGGCATCAGTGTGTCGTCTAAGACTTAGAACTTGCGGTCGTGGTCAAGTTGCCGGGACGCTGATCGAAGTGAGTGGTGGCGTGACTACATCGGTTCGCGAGGTAGGTGCGCCAGCAGGAACGTTGGTTGAAATCCGAGACCTTTTCTTTAACGTGCCGGCGCGGCGGAAATTCCTTAAATCAGATAGGGCGGAATCAGCCAGAGTCTCAAAACTGGTAACACAGTTAGCGTTAGGTTACCCGGAGGTCGGATTCAGTTTGAAGAGTTCTGGACGTCAAGTGGTCCAATGCGGCCCGGCCGAAACGGTCATGGAACGCTTTTATCAGCTTTACGGTGACAGGCCAGATCTCCTCGAGGTTCATAAGAAGGCTGGGGGAATAGCGATTAGTGGCTATGTCGCAGCTCTCGCCAATCAACGACCGTCCCGTGGCCCACAGAATATTTTTGTGAACCGGAGGATCGTGAAGGACCGAACAGTTGCACATGCGATCATTGACTCTTACAGTCAAGCGACGATCAAGGAGCGTCGACCAGAAGTGCATTTATTTATCGAGGTGCCCGCTGATCGGATCGATGTCAACGTACATCCGATGAAGGCCGAGGTACGATTTTTGGATCAATCACTCGTCCACGAGGTATTGCGGCGTGCGCTAACCGAGGTCCTTGGTGAAAGTGGCCCCTCTCAACTGCACTCCAAGTTAATGCCGACAGATCTCAACGAGCCTAAGCTAAGCCCGATTCCTGGAGTCATGGTCGGTGCATCAATTCCGAGCCGGTGGACGCCAGTGGAGGCTGCTTTCGTGCGGGAATCACCATCGACTCTGATGCCTGGAAATGTCCCTGGGAATGAGGTGACCACCTCGGCGTTACAGCCTAGTGCTGGCATCAAGCCGATGATAGCTCTGGGACAATTTCGTGACACCTTCATAGTTGCCGTGGATGAGGAGGGCATCGTTGTAGTTGATCAACACGTAGCCCATGAGCGTGTGTTATTCGAACGTGTAATGAACCGTTTATCCTCGGGTCGTTTAGAGAGTCAACGATTACTTCAGCCCATTTTGATGAAGTTATCCTCTGGTCAACGTCAGGGACTCGCAACACACGTTGAGGCGCTTACTCAGATAGGCTTCGATATTGAGCCGTTTGGTGGGGAAGATGTACGTGTTCGGGCTGTGCCAGCGCTATTGACACTTGGTGACTGTGAAAACGCAATTCGAATTCTTGCTAACGACCTGGATGACCTTGATGCTAGCCATGGTGTTGATGAGGCGCTACGTCGGATTTCGGCGACCACTGCTTGTCACGCAGCCGTAAAGGCAAATGACCCGCTGACCTCAGAAAAGATGCGATACATTCTCGATGAACTCGGTCGCACCTCGTACTCAACCGTATGCCCTCACGGNCGTCCTGTCTTACTCCGTCTTGGGCGGCGTGAGATCGAGCGTGGCTTTGAGCGGTCGTAATGCATTGGGCTTTCTACTACATAGGCCGATTTCTGGAACTCTTGGGAATGTCGATTTTGCTGTTTGCAATTGTCAATGCTGGACCACTCGGCCCGAGTCCTCGTACTTTCGCTAGTGGTATAGCTTTGTTCATTGTTGGCTGGTTATTATTAAGGCCGGCGATGCACAAGTGAGAGTTTCTATTTCGATCTCCAAATTGGGCTTGGTCGACGTTTCGTGATTCAGTTAGTGTTCTAGGAAAGCACTAAGGCTCGTTCTCACGTCTTCCGATTCTTCTTGGCTTTCGACCTCTTCAATTCAAGTAGACGTTCGGAGATGGTTCGCTCGTAACCACGGTCGGTCGGCCTGTAATACTGGCGCTTCTGCAGTTCAGGGGGTAAGCAGTCCATCGCGGTGACGGCACCGGGCTCATCGTGTGCGTAACGGTAGTTTTTTCCATAATTGAGAGACCGCATAAGTTTTGTCGGTGCGTTGCGGAGGTGGAGGGGGACCGGTTCTGCGGTGCGGCCGTGTGCATCTGCAGCGGCGCGTGTATAGGCGGCGTAGACGGCGTTGCTCTTTGGCGCCATTGCTAGGTAGAGCACGGCCTGTGCGAGGGCGGTATTGCCCTCAGGCATTCCGATAAAGTGCGCGGCTTCCCTCGCTGCCACCGCGAGCATCAAGGCACGTGGATCGGCGTTACCGATATCCTCAGAGGCAAACCTAACCAAGCGGCGTGCAATGTAAAGTGGGTCTTCACCTGCTTCGAGCATTCTGGCAAGCCAGTAGACCGACGCATCAGGGTCGCTATTGCGCATCGACTTATGGAGAGCCGAGATGAGATTGAAATGCTCTTCGCCGGTTTTGTCATAGAGGAGAGCTCGCCGTTGGAGTAAATCGGCAAGTAAAGATGTATCAATGGTTATCGGTAAGCCATCTTGCTGTAATTCACTTTCCGGGGCCTCTCTCTGGGCCAACGTTGCTGCGAGTTCGAGTAGGTTTAGCGCTACTCTGGCATCACCGTTTGCATGCCGAGCAATTGCTTCTAGGGCATCCGACGTTGCTGTCAGACCGCAGCCACCAAGCCCACGTTCCTGATCGTCGAGGGAGCGTGTGAGGATAGTTATGAGGTCAGTTACTTCTAATGGCTTTAGGACAAAAACTCGAGATCGTGAGAGGAGTGCCGCGTTCACTTCAAATGAAGGGTTCTCCGTCGTGGCTCCGACGAGCGTAATGTCACCAGCTTCGACCCGAGGCAGGAATGCATCCTGTTGAGCTTTATTAAAGCGATGAATTTCGTCGATGAAAATAATCGTGCTTTTGCCCAACCGCTTTCGTACATCTTGGGCCTCGGCCATAACAGTCTTGATTTCTCGAATTCCGGAGAGCACGGCGCTGAAGGCTATAAAGTGTGCGCGTGTATCGACAGCGATTAGTCTGGCGACGGTAGTTTTTCCAGTGCCTGGCGGACCCCATAAAATAATTGATTGAAGTGTATCGAGTTCAATCGCTTTTCGGAGTGGGCGGCCAGGTGCAAGCAAATCGTGTTGACCGACGAATTCAGCCAATGACCGCGGTCTCATTCGTTCAGCGAGCGGCGAAGCAGTACCCTGAGATTCGTCTTGATTGGGATCAGAGAAAAGGTTGTTCGACTCCATCATCAGTTACCTTCCAATGAGGAAGCACCGGCGAGGTAACGCTGCCTAAACGCTTCGTAAATAATCAGGGCAGCGGCAGTTGCAGCATTGAGTGAGTCGGCGGAGCCTGGCATTGGAATGAAGAGAGCTTGGTCAGTTGCGGAAACGATCTCCTGCGAAAGGCCAGAGCTCTCACCGCCGACCATCACNAGGGTTGGCACCGTTAAATCGATCTCGTACAGCGATTTACCACCACCCACAGTTGCAGCCACAACTTTGAGTCCAGACGCCCGAGCATCGGCAATGATCGACAACGAGGCAGTGGGCCATGTCACTGGAATATGAAACGTTCCACCCATCGCTCCTCGTAGGGCTTTCCAGCCGTAGGGGTCGGCACTTTTCCCGGTTGCTGCAATCCCGGTAGCCCCACCGGCCTCCGCGGTACGTATGACAGCGCCAAGATTTCCAGGATTTTGGACGTCGACCAGCCCAACGACGAACTGGGGAGTCCTACGCAGGACATCGTCAACTGTTACGGGTGGCCGCTCAGCAAGAGCGACAATTCCTGATGGAGTAACCACCGGACTAATTACGTCCATCACACTTTCGGTAACACTAATCACCTTAGTGCCCACTTCGACCAATGACTCTGCGAGTAAAGTGTTATCAGCTAGGCGCGAAGCCGTCATTGCTAGGGTTTTGATNGAAAGGTCNGCCCGTAGNGCCTCTTCAACAAGATGCTTACCATCGAGCAGTAGCTGTTCCTGCTGCCCGTCGGCGGCGGTGCGAAATGCGGTGACGATGTCGTTTCTTCGACTAGAGATTCGGTCCATGTCGGAGCACCCGATACGGTGACAACCACGGCCTGTTGTAGTAGGCCGCGGTGCTACCAAAGGAGAATAACAGACTGTGCTAGTCTTGTGAGGTGAGACTGTGGACGATTCTTAGAGTCAGGTGGGCGTCATACTCCAATGGTTAAAGGACCACTACTTAAACGTTTCGATGATGAAATTCAGAAGCTCGAACGAGAGCTCAAACACGAGCTCCCTAAGGAGATTAAGAAGGCTCGTGAGCATGGGGACCTCCGCGAAAATGCAGAATATCAGGCTGCGAAGGAGCGTCAACGGTTGGTTCAGTCGAGGGTTTCAATGCTCCAGGAGCGCGCATCCCAGATCTCCTTAATGAACTTTGAGAAACTACCGAGAGATCGGGCTGGATTCGGTTCCACGGTCGAACTACGAGAGTTGGGTGGAGAGATGGTGACCTATCACCTCGTTATGCCTGAGGATGCTGAGCCTGACAAGGGATGGATTTCGACTGCCTCACCGATTGGTCGTGCAGTTGTGGGCAAGGAGGAAGGTGATGAGTTAGAAGTGCCCACGCCAACTGGCACTCGGAAGTTCGAGCTCATCAAGCTAACAACTGTACACGACGGTTGAATGACAGACGCCACCATAAACGCTCGCAAGCCGACGTACTCACCGAGCCTCCGGACGGCACTCGTCCTCAACGGTACTGGCACGGCTGGTGCTTATCATGCCGGCGTTTTACAAGCACTGAACGAAGCTGGTGTGAGGATCGATCTGGTTGCTGGGCGAGGTGTGGGTGCCGTGAGTGCTATGTTTGCGGCGGTCGATGGCGGAGCAAAGCTCTGGGAGGAAAAGGGAATCTGGCGTGGTGGTCTAACTCGGCAGTTCTATCGCTGGCGACCCATTCTGCGCGTAGCAGGGTATTTGTTCGGCACGGCAGTAGCCACTATTCTTCTACCGCTAGTATTGCTGGTGGGTGCAGCATTGGTCTATCCGATTGTCTTGTCGCTTCAAATGATCGAGGGCGGTGCTGGCGTTGCATTATTGGATGGGTATAGCGAACAACTATTGGCAATGTTCGATTCGATGTCGCTACCTACTATTTTCCCATGGTTGGTTGTCTTCCTACTACTGTTGTTATTGGCAGTTTTTGCCGTCACGGTACTCCGCTCCCTACGATCGCGACGTCGGGCCCGTGGAGCAGTATGGTGGCAAATACTTGTGGTTCCTCTAACACCGACCGGGGTGCTCGACTGCTTTACGAAGGCGCTATGGGAGCTCATCCGCGGTGTATCGGTGACGGAAAGGCCAGTTGGCCGTGAGATCAGTAACGATTATACGGAGTTACTGTCTGACAATCTTGGCCAACCTGGTTTCCGCGAACTGATTGTTACGGTACATGATGTTGATATTCGGCGAGACCTAGTATTTGCGCTACTGGCCGAGCCTTACCGCGAGGGGTTCTTTAATTCAACTGATGAACGCGGACGACGGGCCTCTGAAACTTGGGACCTTGCTGGTACGGCCCGCGCGCATGCACTCGACGCTTTGGCGGCGTCGGTCAGTCTACCTGTTGTTACAGAGCCTCACCTGATCGCATTTGCGCCAGACAGCCAATGGAGAGGCGAGGTCCATCGTGCTGCCGATCGCGTAGATGCCATTACGCGGATTCTTGAAGAGGTCCTCAACGCTGGGGTTGAGCAGGTGATCGTTGTATCCCCGACAGCCGAACTCTCAGGGCCCCACACCCTCAGTGCGGGAAGGCGAGACGCACGCGGAAGAGTGGGGGAGTATCTCGGAGCCATAGAAGGTGCTTCTGTCCGCGATGCTGTTGCAGCCCGCGTTGGTCACTTTCAGAGACTGTTCCTAATCCGTCCTGCGCATAATCCGATTGGTCCACTCGATTTCTCTGGGGCATACGATGACCGATCGGATCGACGGCAATCGGTGGTTGAACTCGTCGATCAAGGATACCAGGACACCTATCGCCAGTTCATTAATCCAGTCATTGCAACCTCAGGTGAGTGATTGCGATCAGCGAACCGAGATTGACTGCCAAAGGTCTAGTCGGAACAGGAGAGAGAGTGTGAACTTTGAAACGCAGATCATTAAAGCTAGTCGATTGAACTCTTCAAAGGTAGCGCCTCTGACGACGCCGATTCACGAGACGACAGCATTTAGGTTCGAGTCTGCTGCTGCCGTGGAGGCTTATGTCGAAGGTCGATCGGACAACTATTTTTATTCGCGATATGAGAATCCCACTGTAGAAGCGGTTGAGAAAAGCGTAGCCGAACTTGAAGGTGCTGAGGCTGGTTTGATTTTCTCTTCAGGAATGGGAGCGACTTTAACGACGCTCGTGAGTTTACTCGAGTCCAATGACGAGATTGTTTGCTGTTCAGCGATCTATGGTGGTACCCATCGTCTGCTCCGTGACGTTCTGTCTGACTTTGGGGTGAGAACGCGGTTTGTCGGCCTTGATGAGCTAAAGGCGCCAGCTGATGTACTTAGTGAAGCGACAAGAGTCCTATGGTTTGAGTCGCCGATTAACCCCACGCTTCGATGTCTGGATATTGCGGCGATCAGTTCAGCCTGCCGGGAGAGAGGCGTCGTATCAATAATCGACAATACATTTGCTAGCCCGGTGAATCAATCACCGCTAGAGATGGGCGTAGACATTTGCATGCATAGTGCGACGAAGTATCTGAACGGACATAGTGATCTCATTGCCGGTGCGATTGCCGGCCGGGGTGACCTCATAACTTCTATTGGTTTAGCGAGACGTCTGGTTGGCACCGTGCTTGCTCCACAGGCAGCTTATGCGCTGGGGCGAGGATTAAAAACGCTGTCAGTGAGAATCGANCGTCATAACGCCAATGCTCTTAAGGTTGCAAACTTTCTTGAATTGGATCGTCGGGTGGCTCGGGTGTATTATCCTGGACTCACGTCGCATCCCGATCACGAGATTGCTTCCCGTCAGATGCATGGTTTCGGGGGCATTGTGTGCCTCGACCTTGATGGTGGTCTGCAAAGGGCGTCTGCATTCTTTGATCGACTAAAGGTGTTTGCTAGGGCTGTGAGTCTTGGTGGGGTGGAGAGTCTGTGTAGCCTACCGGTGCTCACTTCGCATTATGGCTTATCCGAGGATGAATTACGGGCTGCCGGTGTATCAGATGGCATGGTGAGATTGTCTGTGGGCCTAGAAGACTCAGAGGATCTACTTACCGATCTCGATCAGGCACTGGGTTGAGAGATCAGTAGTAGGTCAGGTCTTCAAGCGTTCCTACGGCGATCGGTGCCTGGTTAATCTTTCAGAAAAGCATTAATTAACTGGTGTAGGGCCTGGGGCACTTGGGCATCGTCGAGATTGCCGAACTTTTCTCGAAAGCACTCAAGTGGCACCAGTGCCTTGGCCATCGAGCGGTGCCCTCCTGCGCTACCGATATCGGCAAAGCTTTGGCGCACAAACTCCCCAGCGTTTCGCGTGTAGCCAAGATTACGCACTGAAACGATAAGTGTGTCGTCGACCACGCCGGCGACGACAGTCCACTTCACGTCCTCGAGTTGGAGAAAGAAGTCCGCCAAATATGGGATGAAATCTTCACGCGATGAGCTTCCGAGAAACGCAGTAAACACCTGGTTATGTAAGGCGCCATGTTTCATTGCTCGACGAACATATTCCATTCGTTCAAGAGTAATTTCTGCACCTTCCATCTTCCGGATCATGGCNGCATCGGCTAGCGGATACAGGTAGGTAAAGGCGTCCAAATCTGAACGATTGGTGTGGCGTGCAAAGAAAAGGGTGTCCGATTTGATAGCGTAGAGCATCGCTGTGGCCGTGCGTTCAGAAATGGAAAGGTCGACCGCGCGTAGGTGTTCAGTCAATATTGTTGATGTTGAACCGAAATCGGCTCGGATGTCCTTATAGATGGCGGTGTATCCTGGTTGCTCGGGGTGATGGTCTATCACGAGATCGACTTTGGGCAGTGCGTTGCCGAAGTAGTGAGGCTGCACGTCGACAGTAGCGATACGGTCGAAGTCATTGAATGCATCGGGCGTAATCCGTTCGACGTGGATGTCAAGTAGCTTTTCCATGCGGAGGTTCTCGGGGCGAGTAACTTCCCCGAGGGCGCCAATAATTGCGGTGGTTTTCGTTCGTCGAAGCACTGTTCGGAGTGCAAGTCCGCTCGCCATAGCGTCTGGATCCGGTTCGTTGTGTAAGAGGATCAGAACACGGTCGGCATCGGCAAAGTAACGCTGATATTGCTGCACCTTTGCCCTTGTCGTCGATCGGCTAAGCTGTACCAGGAGCGGACCGGAGAGGAGTTCAGCGAAATCTAATTCTGTGACCTCGGGAAATTCTAGACGTAATTCGTCGTTCCAGCTTCGCTGTATAAGATTTGGCGTTTTGAGCACATAGAGGAGTGTCGCACCAGCATCTTGCACCGCCATTAGAACCCGCCTCAACCCGCGCTTCCCTGGATCTTCTATAATTACGCAGGTCTGAGAGGTTACGTCAGCTTTTACGTAACTATCAGCACGACGGGGATCTCCTGCCAGGCAGGGTAGGCCAGAGTCCTGCAGTCGCTTTGCGAGAGACTGCCTCTCCACTAAGCACGTGAACTCGAATGTTGGTACCAGGGCGTGATGCAGCGTTTTGGCGACAGCCTCGTCCTGGCAAACGGCCAGACACTTCATCGTTATCGTGTAAATCTAAATTGGTGACTCCATATGCAGCTTCGTTGGCCATTATACGAAATACTAGATGATTGGCGTGGGCTAGTGAGGCGAAGAGGGTATTACATCGGCGGATCAAACTGAGACGTTGCCTTCGAGTGGAGTTCCAGTATGATTGAGCAGAAGTTCATGTCAACACGCGGACGAACTCAATCAATGACGCGATTCATTCTTCTTGCTGCCGCGCTGGTTATTTCACCGTGTAGCGTTGCTCGGGCGCAGCCCATGTTTACGACTGGTATCGATCTTGTTCGGTTTGGAGTTACCGTAATCGATCGTGAGGGGAATTTCGTCACGGATCTAGTCGAAGGCGACTTTGAAATCCAGGAGGAGGGCGTTGAACAGTCCATAAGCTATTTTGTAGGCCCGAACACGCCTGAAGCAACGAGTCCACCGTTGCACCTTGGGCTTTTGTTCGACACGAGTGCGAGCATGGAGACGGACTTACGCCTTGCCAGAACGGCGGCCATCAAATTCCTCAACACTGTCCGTCAGGCTGAAGACATTACCCTTGTGGATTTTGACACCGAGGTGAGGGTTGGACGTTATCGGCAGTCGGATTTTCCAAGGTTGATTGAGCGNATTCGGGGCCAAAAACCAGAAGGCTGGACGGCGTTATACGATGCCTTGGGTGTCTATCTCGACGGAGCGGCTGCCCAAGATGGACAAAAGATTCTCGTGCTTTATACCGACGGAAGTGACACGCGAAGCAATGTGTCCTATGGCGAAGCGCTTGATCTAGTTAAGGCCTCTGACGTAACGGTGTATGCCATCGGTTTCTTGAAGAACGATCCTGGTAATGCGCGACTCATGAGGCGGGTTCGAACATTGGCGGAAACGACAGGCGGAGATGTATTCTTGCCTTTGACCGCAGACCCGTTGGACGAAATCTACGCACAGATCGCTGAGGAAATTGCTGCGCGGTATTCTTTCGGTTACGCATCCACGGATACGCGAACAGACGGCGCTTGGCGCGAGGTCAGAGTCAAGCTATCAGGTACGCGGCCTGAACTTGATGGCGCCACTGTGCGCACCCGCCGCGGTTACTTTGGNCCCTACAAACCTCAAGAATCCTAGGCCTTTTCAGATCAACTACTACCTCTAATCTCGGTTCATTAATCTTTCGATCTTGGCTTGTGGTACGATGAACGGTTAACGTTNCTTGCCAATTGCTTACAGACTAGTTGGCAAGNANGGANNAGNTCTAGNGNCTATTGTGAGTGATACNTTCCGCCTNGTTTCAGAGTTCGAGNTCCGTGGTGACCAGTCACGNGCGATTGATGAANTGACTGCTGGNCTTAACCGAGGAGATCGTAGGCAAGTNCTTCTTGGNGTGACAGGGTCNGGAAANACCTTCACGATGGCGCACTGCATTGCGCNAATCAATCGTCCAACGCTTGTTATGGCACATAACAAGACTTTGGCGTGGCAACTCTATCAAGAGTTTGGACGATTCTTTCCAGAAAATGCGGTCGAATACTTTGTGAGTTACTACGACTACTACCAGCCGGAGGCATACCTCCCGGCCACCGATTCATACATTGAAAAAGAAGCCACGATTAATGACGAAATTGATCGCATGCGGCTATCGGCTACACGGTCACTGTTTGAGCGCCGAGACGTGATTATTGTCGCAAGCGTGTCGTGCATCTTTGGTTTGGGTTCGCCCGAGGCTTACTACGACATGTTGCTAAGTCTTCAACGAGGCCAGCGCATCGAACGTGACTGGATTCTTCGGAAGCTGGTAGAAATTCAGTATGAGCGAAACGACACAGAGTTTCAGAGGGGTACATTTCGTGTTCGTGGCGACATTGTTGAAGTGTTTCCATCGTACGATGATGAAGCGGTGCGGATCAGTTTATTTGGTGACGAAGTTGACGAGTTGGCAAGTTTTGATCCTGTAAATGGTCAATCGAAACGGACGCACGACAAGATGACGATCTATCCAAGGTCTCATTTCGTTCTTCCAAAAGAGCGAACATGGGAGGCGATTGAGAAGATTAGAAATGAGCTAGACGAGTGGGAACCGAAGTTGAGGGAAAAGAATAAACTTGCTGAAGCTGATCGTCTGCGTCAGCGCACGTTGTTCGATCTCGAGATGATGCGGGAGATCGGATACTGTCACGGCATTGAAAATTACTCACGACACCTTTCTGGGCGTGCGGCTGGTGAGCCACCGCCGACCTTACTTGACTATCTTCCCAACGATGCGTTGACAATTGTGGATGAGAGTCACCAAACGTTACCCCAGATCCGGGGCATGTATAAGGGAGATCGTTCACGTAAAAAGGTTCTCGTAGAGTATGGATTTAGATTGCCATCAGCCCTCGACAATCGTCCTCTTAATTTTGAGGAGTGGGAGGGTCGAGTCGATCAGGCCGTGTTCGTTTCTGCAACGCCAGGAAAGTATGAGTTACAGGCTACGGGCGGTGCAATTGTTGAACAAATCATTCGACCGACCGGTCTTCTGGATCCTGTGGTTGAACTCCGTCCAGTTAGTGGTCAGGTGGACGATCTGCTTCATGAGGTGCGCTTGCGGGCGGAGCGTAAGGAGCGAACGTTAGTTACGACCTTAACGAAGCGGATGGCTGAGGACTTAGCACAGTACTATCAGGAGCTTGGTGTTCGCGTTCGGTATTTACATTCGGATATTGACACACTGGAGCGCGTTGAAATCTTACGGAACTTGCGACGAGGAGAGTTCGATGTTCTAGTTGGTATCAATCTTCTGCGAGAAGGTCTCGACTTGCCAGAGGTATCGCTGGTGGCCATCCTCGACGCGGACAAGGAAGGATTCTTGAGATCTGCGGGTTCACTAATTCAGACTTCTGGGCGTGCTGCACGAAATGTGCATGGTCGGGTCATCATGTATGCAGATAGCACAACTGACTCGATGCGGACAGCTATTAATGAAACTGACCGCCGTCGCACGATCCAGCAAGCGTATAATGAAGCTCACGATATCACGCCAACATCGATTGTGAAGGCCATAGATGAGGTGCTATCAAGCGTCTATGAACGAGATTATTTAACTGTGACGGATCAGAGTGAAGAGCAGGAGTCGTTTCGGACTCAGAAAGAATTGGATGCGCGAATTAAGGAACTGCAAGATCAGATGCGGCATGCCTCGGCCAATCTTGAGTTTGAGTTTGCAGCTCAACTACGGGACTCGCTCAAGAAGCTGCGTACGCATGGGCTTGGGCTGTGATTGGCCTTAGGTGAAGCGATATCTGTACGCTGAGCACCGCTCAGGCCAAATCAACTCTGAAATTATAGAACGTGGAAGCCGAGGTATCGAGATGAAACGGTAGGCCCGTGACTGGGGCACGTCTTGCGTAGTGGTTATTGAAGAAAGCGATCATCTTAAACCTGTGGGTCTGACAGGATCGGTGAAACTGATAGTGGGAGTGCAATCTATGAGAACTGGTTGGCTTCGATATCTGAACGGCGTATTCGCGATTACCGTGATTGGTTTATTACCGGTAATAACAAGCGCACAACCAGCGTCTAAATCCTCGGCGCTTGCGGAGGAGCTGGGAAAACTGATGGACGACGCTGGGCTCACGGCGGTCTCTGCTAGATACCCTGATGTGGAGAATCGTTACGCAGCTGCACTTTACTTTTCTGGAAGGCAATTATTGGTCATTGCAGGAGACTATGAGGCACCGCAATTGCTTAACGTCAAGATCGTTGCAGGAAATTATCGTGATGTTTATGTAGACCTAAACAGTTCGTCTCCGCCAGAGACGCGATTATTTGTTGATGACTATGGTGCTAATGGGTTAGCAAGAATGCCTGTCGATGGGATTACTGACCGCTTTACCCGTGCGAATCAAGTGTTGTTATTTAATGGTGATTGGGACGGACAGCAACTGTCAGAGACTTCGTACAACGAAGCCTACTCAACCGCTGACAGTGATTTTGCCGAGATGCTTTCTCTCCTGATCGATCAAGTGGCAGAGTTCTAACGGTGAGGATGTGTTTGTCCACAAACATCGTCGCTAGCTGAAGCGGTAGAAATTCGGTAGACTGCTCGGACGAGTGGGCGCTTGGCTCAGTGGTAGAGCATCGCCTTCACACGGCGGGGGTCAGTGGTTCGAATCCACTAGCGCCCACCACTTGTTTGTTTTATTGGTAATCAGTCTGTTCCGTATAGTCGATCACCGAAATCGCCGAGTCCTGGCACAATATACTTCTGTTCGTTTAGCGTTGGGTCAACAGCCGCCGTGTAAATAGTGGGTCGGGAATGGTGGTTTTCAACAACACGGATACCCTGATCGGTTGCCACAATGGAGAGCAGGACTGCATGTGACACACCCAGGCTGCTAAGAAGATCGAGCGCTGCAACTGCACTCCCGCCAGTGGCCAGCATTGGATCGACGAGTAGAATGTGGGCGGAGGCGATTTGATCGGGTAATTTGGAATAGTAGCTTGAAGGAATCGCTGTTTGTTCATCTCGCTCTATTCCAATGTAACCAACGCGGGCAGTCGGAAGTAGCGTGAGGATGGGTTCTAGCATGCNGAGTCCTGCCCGTAAGANTGGCACGACCACGATCTCNTCGTCNATCCGTTGNGCCGNTGCTTTCCCGAGCACTGTCTCGACCGAGGTGTTCTGCANNGGNAATGCNTTCGTTGCTTCGACAGCTANCGCCATNGTGAGGCGGGCTGCNTTTCTTCTNAANTCAGCGGCNTTGGTTGTGTTAAGGCGAAGCACNGCTAGGGCGTCCTGTACGACGGGGTGNGCCACGATGTGCACTGGCATAAGGTCACTATAGCGCAATGNCNTGCTTNCCGAGGGGACTGTTGTTTCGAGTAAGATGCAGNAAATATGATGGTAAAACGAANTTGGATTTGCNNTGTCACAATCTGNTGGCTTCTGTTTAGTACGGCGGTGTTNGTTCAATCGAGCGACCNCCCACGTGAGGTCGACTTGCTTCTCACTGGTGGCACNGTTGTTACTGTGGATTCCNTGGGCNGTGTAATTCCCGATGGTGCTGTGGCCATTGACGGTTCTNTCATNGTGTCAGTGGGTTCTTCNGCGGANGTNGCATCAGCAGTTAACGCCATNGAGATTGTAGATACGTCNGGTCAAATCGTCATGCCAGGGCTAGTTAACACGCATACTCACGCGCCGATGGTGATGTACAGGGGACTTGCTGATGACTTAGCCCTGATGGAGTGGCTCGAGGAGTATATCTTTCCGGCTGAGGCGAAAACCGTAACACCAGAGTTTGTACGGGTGGGAACGGCACTGGCTGCTCTCGAAATGATTCGCTCGGGCACGACAACCTTCGTCGATAGTTACTACTTTGAGGAGGTGACTGCTGAAGTAGTGGTGGAGTCTGGCTTACGAGCGGTCTTGGGACAAGCGATCATAGGTTTTCCTTCTCCAGATGCGGCTGCTCCGAATGAGGCACTGATCCGTGCCGAGGCATTCGTGCAGGCGTGGAGAGGGCATGAGCTGATCATTCCAGCTGTGGCCCCGCACGCCATGTACACCCTTGATGAGAGTAGCTTAGTGGCTGCGCGGAATCTGGCGCTACGCTACGAAGTGCCGATCCTGATTCATTTGGCCGAGACCGAGAATGAGCTCAGGATTGCCCGAGAACAGTATGGGCAAACACCAACTGGGTATTTGGAATCTATTGGCTTCTTGGGCCCATCAGTGGTCGCTGCCCACGGTGTGTGGGTGTCGGAAGCAGACATTGAGATCTTAAAGCGTCATGGGGTCGGGGTGTCTCACAATCCGGAAAGTAACATGAAGCTCGCCAGTGGAATCGCACCGGTCAGCAGGTATCTNGCGGCTGGTGTTGATGTTGGATTAGGTACGGACGGTGCAGCCAGTAATAACGATCTCGATATGTTCGAATCGATGCGGTTTGCGTCCCTCCTACATAAGCTGCACGAGCGCGATTCTCGGGCGGTTAGCGCTGAGGCCTCCCTGGCGATGGCGACAATTGGCGGTGCTCGTGGGATTGGTCTTGGTGATGAGGTGGGCTCTCTCGAACCAGGCAAGCGCGCCGATCTCGTGGTTGTCTCAATGGCAGCCCCACGCCAAACACCACTCTACGACCCGGTTTCACATCTGGTCTACACAACTCGGGGCGACGATGTGAGGATGACAATCGTCCATGGTCGTATCTTGATGCGCGACGGCCGCGTGCTTACGTTGGACGAAACAATGATTCTGGAAGAGGCTCGGCAGCTAGCGATGAAGGTCAGCGACGCGGTGCACTAGGTTCTTCAAGGGTTGTGATGTGGTCTAAGTGTCTATGCAATTCGCTGTGATCAAGCCCGTAGCCGACGATGAAGTGATTGCCAATTTCGAACCCAACATACTCGACGGTCAAGTCGACCGCTCGCCTCGACGGCTTAGTCGTCAAGCATACTGTGCGGAGGCTTTTGGGTGCTCTCGCTCGGAGTAAGTGTTGCAGATAGTCCAGCGTACGTCCCGTGTCAACGATGTCCTCGACGATCAAAACGTGCCGTCCCTCGATGGAGGAGTNGAAGTCTTTTAATAGCTGTATTTTGCCAGAAGTTACGCCACCGGCGTACGACCGGACGGTAATGAAGTCGAGGGTTACTGGTGTCTGCATGGCCCTGATAAGGTCGGCGGCGAAGATAAAGCTACCTTTCATTGTAACGACGACGTGCAAGGGTTCGTCAAACCTGTGATCCGCGTCAATATCACGCGCGAGTTCGCAAACGCGCTTGTGAATCTGGTCTGCGGTAAACAGGGGTTTGTTGGAGAGTGGCAGGCTCATAGCATCAGCCAGCGAGGCTGAAGACTACCATATTCAGGGTGAGATTGTTTCATTTAGAGTTAAAGGTGTAATCACAATTTACCGGTTAAGGAACGATGAAACACTCCAAGCAAGGGCTTACCGTAAGGCGCTGTGACTGTCACGATGTGCCACTAGAATGTTGTCCGGAACAGCTACGTGATGTGATCGAGGCTGGAGCATCACGAGTTGCGTTACATGCGACTACTGGGGGAGTGCCAATGGAAGTTGCGAGCCTAATCGATCATACCTTGCTGAAGCCAGACGCCACGGACGACGACATCGACACCTTGTGCGACGAAGCAGCGCAATATGGCTTTGCTGCTGTATGTTTGAACCCAACATGGGTGGTCCGTGCTCACCAGCGCTTAGTTGANACACCGGTCAACGTGTGTTCCGTCGTGGGATTCCCTTTTGGTGCCACCCTACCTGAGGTTAAGGGTTATGAGGCTCAGCGTGCATTGGGCGACGGAGCTTCAGAAATCGACATGGTGATCAATGTGGGCGCTCTAAAGAGTGGAGACCATATATTAGTTCAGCGCGACATCGAGGCTGTTGTTGAGCTCTGTCGTCATAGTGATGCGCAAAGTAAGGTGATTATTGAAACAGCGCTGCTGACAGATAATGAGAAGCGTCTTGCATGTGAATTAGCCAAAGCGGCCAAGGCCGATTTTGTNAAAACCTCGACTGGGTTTGGGCCTGGCGGAGCAACGGTCGCCGACGTGTCGCTCATGCGAGCTATCGTTGGTGATGCACTTGGAGTCAAGGCCGCAGGCGGGGTAAGAGACTATGAGACGTTTAAAGCNCTGGCTCGTGCGGGTGCTACTCGAATCGGTGCGAGTGCTGGCGTCAAGATCGTGATGGAAGCGCGCGGTGCGTAAGCATGTTGAAGGTTGTTTTCCCGAGACCAAAGGCCCTGGACTTTTAGTAGAGGTTGCTTTTCCTAGCGGAACCTGTGTAATCGAGGTAGACAACCTTGAGTTCAGTGAAGAAGTTGATTGCCTCCCGGCCCATTTCTCGGAGGCCCACGCCAGTTTCTTTCATGCCCCCAAATGGGATATGTGCTTCCCCTCCAACCGTGGGGCAGTTTACATGAATGATGCCTGCTTCAAGTTGGTCGACAAGCTTGAAGGCTCTTGAGACGTCTTGTGTGTAAATTGCGGCGGCGAGGCCATAACGAACGGCGTTAGCCGCTAATAGTGCGGATGCAGCGTCAGGCACACGCAAAACGGAAAGTACTGGGCCGAAAATCTCTTCTTGGGCGATTCGCATAGTGGATGTGACTCGATCAAAAATTGTAGGCTGAACAAAATAACCACAATCGTGAGCGTCATCGGCAAGACGTAAGCCACCTGTAANAAGTTTNGCACCTTCATCNTGTCCAATNCCAATGTAGTTNAGCACNGTGTCTAGCTGGGTCTGGTCGACCGAGGGNCCGACATCGGTCNCTGGGTCNAGTCCATTTCCAACGACTAGCGCATTAACACGAGCTTCAAGCTGCTCAATGAAATGGTCGGCGACTGAGTCAACCACGATTGCACGACTGGTCGCTGTGCAGCGCTGTCCAGTTGAACCGTAGGCGCCCTGTACAGCACTTTTGGTTGCCAAGTCGAGATCGGCATCATCAAGAACGACGATTGGATTCTTTCCGCCCATTTCGCACTGGCATTTAATTCCATTTACAGCGCTCGTGCTGTATAGCTTCGACCCGACCTCGTTAGATCCGGTAAAGGACACTCCCTTGATCGCGGGATGGCTGAGTAGAGCCTCACCTATCTCTCGGCCGCTTCCGTAAATTACGTTTATCAGGCCTGGAGGCGCGTCGCACTCAGAAAAAATGTCTGCAATAAGTCCAGCCGATAGCGGAGTGAGTGAAGCCGGCTTCAACACCACCGTATTCCCACAGGCGATAGCGGGTGCCAACTTCCAGATCGGAATGGCCACCGGAAAATTCCAAGGAGTGATCAAAGCGAGAGGGCCAATCGGNTCTCTNACCGTATAACAAAAATTGTTCGGNAGCTCAGANGGGATAGTCTCGCCGAGCAGNCGGCGCCCTTCGCCAGCGTAGAATTCTACGACGTTGATAGCTCGNTGGATCTCTCCGTTCGACTCAGTTAGAGTTTTTCCCTCCTCNCGTGTCAGNACTTCGGCAANTTCGTGACGACGGGCCTCCATTCGGCGTTGGACACGGTAAAGGAGCTGGCCNCGCTNCGGTGCNGGNGTGGCACGCCAGTCTGGGTAGGCTCGTTCAGCGGCCTCCACTGCCATTNNGGCCTCGGCTGCNGTAGAACTGGGTGATTCGGCGACGACTTCCTTNGTGTCAGCTGGATTAATGTCNGGTAAATANGTCGCGCNAGANGGCTNNCGCCACTGTCCATCGATGAAGTTGTNAAGAGTACGCATGTCGTNTNANNTCNCCNAGNNTCGTATGATACANGANCTNGTAANNNNAAAANTATANCAGNNGTTTTNATTANGAGGGGCCACGANGTANCNTGGTCGTCNTTTTAGCNGGNTGGTGTGATNGGNNTGGTCCAATCAAAGGTANTGTTGTGCTAAAGACGACTCCTCCTTATTCTCAGCTGAAGACACTCTTTCTTGATGCGGGGAATACCATCGTAGCGATGGAGCTCAGCTTCATTGTTTCTGCACTTGAGACTGAGGGAGTTACGTGTAATCTCTCTGACTTACGACGTGCGGAAGCGGCTGCTCGGCCAGTCGTATCAGCGGCATTACCTCGACTTCGGTCCACTGAGTCGATCGACTCCTTTGAATTTTATATCCGAGAAATGCTCTTACGAACTCCGATGACGCCGGCTGTTGGTGAGGAAGAAGTGGTTACGTTGGCACGTAATATGGTGCCTTTACTTGATCGGATCGGACGGGTTAAGTTGTGGAGTTCAATCATTCCTGGTACGCGTGAGGCCCTAGTTGCCTTTCGCGATCTTGGCCTACAACTGGTTGTTGTGAGCAATTCCGATGGCACGGTTGACGAGCTTTTGGCTGACGTAGGACTACGTAATTTCTTTGATGCTGTGATCGACTCACATGTTGTTGGCTACGAAAAGCCGAATCCAAAGATTTTTTTTCATGCCTTAGAAGTCGTCGGGGCAGTCGCCGAAACCACGCTTCATGTGGGAGATTTATACGAGGCGGATGTTGTTGGTGCTCGAGCTGCGGGCGTTCACGCATTACTGCTCGACCCTTATAACGATTGGCCGTCAGCCGATTGTGAGAGGGCTGTAGATCTTAATGAACTCCTCCGTCGATTCAGTCGTGAGAATTGAGTGAGTCGAATGGTTCGCGATGGCGTGGGGCTTCTAAGCGCTGGCCGGAATGGTCTTGCCCACGGCACTCAGTGAGCGGTCGAGTATATCGATGGCGGCATCAACATCGGCTTTGTCGATGTTCAGCGGAGGGGAAAGTCGCACCGTATTACCAAATAGGCCGCCTTTACCAATGAGAAGTCCGTGCTCCCGAGTTTCCTCAAGCAGAGCGTTCATCGCGAGCGGAGACGGTTCGTTCGATTCAGGATCGTTTATCAGTTCGATTGCCTGCATTAGACCTTTCCCTCGAACGTCGCCGACAATCGCATGGGTCGTCTTGAGTTGACTAAGGCCTTTGGCCAACTCGCTACCCCTTGCGGCAGCGTTAGCTAGTAGTCCCTCTTCCTCGATAACCTCAATTGTTGCAAGAGCGGCGACTGCTGTAACCGGATTGCCGCCAAAGGTGGAGATTTGCGGCCCTTTGATGGCAGCTGCGATTTCAGGTGTAGTAACTGTAGC
This sequence comes from Acidobacteriota bacterium, assembly GCA_002714165.1. GTDB lineage: Bacteria > Acidobacteriota > Vicinamibacteria > Vicinamibacterales > UBA823 > UBA11600. The sequence goes on along the minus strand of PAWT01000024.1, from coordinate 21,174 downwards.
CCCCACTGGTGTTCCGTTGGCCATGGCTTTAGCGCAGGTGATGATGTCTGGTTCAATTCCCCAATGTTCAATACCGAACCAATGGTCACCTGTCCGTCCAAAGCCAGTCTGCACTTCATCGCTGATGATTAATCCACCGTTCGCTCTGATGATCGAGCTAATCTCGAGGAAATACTCCTTAGGGGGTGTCACGAAACCGCCAACACCTTGGATCGGCTCTGCAATGAAGGCAGCGACTTTACCCGACGTTGCAGTTTTAATCAGTTCTTCGATGTCACGAGCACAGAGCAGATTACATTCGGGATACGTCTTTTCGAATGCACAGCGATAGCAGTAGGCGTTATGGGCATGCACCACGCCTGAATCAGTTACCGGAGTTAGCCGCCAGTTTGAATGGGCTGTTAGGGACATCGCAGTTTGCGACCGACCGCTATAGCCATGTCGAAGGGCGATGATTTCCGTACGGCCAGTGTGGAGTCTGGCTAGCAGTACTGCGGTTTCGACTGCTTCGGTACCACTATTCGTAAAATAGGTTTTAGATAGTGTCCCAGGCGAGATTTCAGCCATTTTCTCCGCCAGTAGAACGGTTGCTTCATGTGGAAAAAATGTTGATGCGTGCTGGAGTGTTCGAACCTGCTGAGCGATCTTGGCTGTCACTTTAGGATGACAGTGACCAATGCCGACCGTAACGATGCCGCCAAAGAAATCGAGATAGCGTTTTCCGTCGACATCCCAAACAAATTTACCCTCACCACGTGTGAGCGGCAGCGGTTCGGCATAGAAGGTGGAAACCGACGGAAAGAGGAACTGTTGATGCTTGGCGATGATTTCAGATCGATTCATGTGAACAGCTCACTCGATAATGATTCTACGTGTTGGCAATGAGCAATCAGAACAATTACACGGTGATATTGTATGCGGCTCCCGGCTATTCACGAAGATCCATTTCGACGTAACCGCCTTCTTTGGTCCACTGTACACGACGGACGGGGAGACTGTTCTTTTCAGTTGTCAAATAGAAATACACAAGTACTTCGTTATAAGAGCTGATGACTGGCTCAATGAGCTCNTGTGTAATNGACTTAGCANCNCACAACCTCTCGGTTTCAACNTTGAGAATNAGTGCGTGATGAGCNGAGAACTGTTCGACNAACCGCCANCCGTCACCAGNANTCGATACNATTGGNCCACTGGCTAGCCCGTNGTCCTGAGNCAGNCCGGTGCNGTCTAAGTGNCNAGGGNNNGGNGGAGACTTCGATTCGACGCCAANGAGCCAAAATAGGATNGAGAAAATGGCNAACTGNCCGNAAACAATNCAGCCAATCGCGGTNANCCGNGNCTTNNTNCNAAATCGAGANANANNAAGCATNGCGTTNNCTATNCTCGCCCTGGNACCGNTCACGGTCCCTGTCGNNGNCTGANCTTATGTAGAGGGTNTGCTAGGNGNTNATTTNNGGTTNACCACAGCCCGATGANAGGTTCACGAATTTTAGCCGTCGCGGGTTATTATAAAGAAAGAGTTTAGGNGAAGTGGGAAATAGGGATTTGTAGGTTTGCTTGTTATCGGNGAACTGGTTGAGCTAGGGGGTATTGACGTTATGAAAGTCCTTCTCATCGTGTGTGTCCTGGTTGGAATGCTTGCCACCGTGACTATCGCGAGTGCTCAGGAATTAGGTCCTGGCGATGCCGCGCCNCCATTTTCGTTAATNGGATCAGANGGCGCAANGCATTCGCTTNGNGATCTCACAGGTCGGACTGTGGTGTTAGCCTGGTTTCCAAAGGCCTTCACTGGCGGTTGAACGGCCGAGTGCAAATCGTTCCGTGAGAACGGTGATGCTATTCGGGAGTATGACGCGAACTATTTCATGGTCAGCGTCGATGATGCTGAGACGAACCGAAAATTCGCTGAATCCTTAGAAGCTGATTTTCCACTGCTAAGCAATCCTGATGGAGATGTGGCACGTGCTTACGGCGTGGTGTCGCCGGAGCGCCAACTCCCTCGACGGTGGACCTTTTACATCGGCGGTGACGGTCGCATCCTTTACGTTGATAAGGAAGTGAATGCCACGACCGCTGGCGCACAGGTCGTCGAACGCCTTGCTGCCCTAGACGTTCCCAAGCGATAGGGTCTGAGGNGCTGGAGCGTGCCTGCTGTTGGGAGGAGAACTTAGGCAACCCTGAGGAGCCTCCGAATGCGGCTTTGCTGAGCCGNCGTGGAGGTGACCTACCTGCCTTGTGGACACAGCTAGCCGGACGACCTAAGCAAACTGGTAACAAGTGCTTGAGTGCGCCGCCTAGCGTCTAGGCTTCTTCTTTTGGCGCGTCGGGGTCCTTGACCTCACTCTTAAAGCCACGAATTGCCTGCCCCATCCCGCGTCCGATCCCAGACAGGCGCTTCGCGCCGAAGATCAGGAGGAAGATGAAGAAGATGACCACGAGTTCCATGAGGCCTATACCAAAGGGCATGCTTTACCTTTCTTTCTGAGAGAACTCCACGATATCACGCTTGTCAGACGTGTGAAAGTGTGCGGTGTTATAGTGCGAAGAAGCTATCCTTTCGGTAATTATCTTCGGTTCTGGCTACCCAGTGAGTAATGAGGTTACTTTGCAGGTAACCGATCACATACCGTTACAACGGATTGCTCGGATCAGCGGCCCGATCGTTGCGCTAGCTGTCTACCTCGCTCTTCCAAATACCTATGTTTCTGACGATGGGATCATCGGGTTTACCCATGCAGGCCGGGTGACTGCGGCACTGGCGACTTGGATGGCCCTCTGGTGGCTCACTGAGGCGATCGATATTCCAGCGACGGCTCTTTTGCCGCTGGTTGTTCTTCCGCTCTTTGGTGCTGGCACCATACGGGACGTTGCCGCGCCATACGCTCACGACCTTATCTTTCTTTTCATGGGTGGATTCATTTTATCAATAGCCATGCAACGGTGGCGGCTGCATCGGCGGATTGCACTGGTGACCCTTTCTATCGTGGGCACGGACCCACCGCGGATTGTCGCAGGCTTTATGATCGCCACGGCTGGTCTGAGTCTGTGGCTCTCGAATACGGCGACGACAATCATGATGCTACCGATTGCGATCAGCGTGATCGGCATGATTTCTGATCATTCTGATTCTGGTCAGGCTGATGAGCCCGATCATCTGGCGGTGTGTCTGATGCTGGGAATCGCTTATGCCGCATCCATAGGCGGCGTGGGTACGATCATAGGCTCTCCGCCAAANCTTTTTCTTGTGTCCTACNTACGTGACACCCTCAACCACGACATTACCTTCTTGCAATGGATGGCGATGGGGTTGCCTCTGGTAATCGTGTTTTTGCCAATCACTTGGTGGCTTCTTACTCGACACTTGTTCCCGATCTCATCCCGTTCTGTAGGGGGTACGGATGTCATTCGGAAAGCGTTTACAGCGCTACCAGTGCCGAGTTGGGCTGAGCGGGCAACATTGGTTGTATTTGGATTTGCTGCAATTGCTTGGATGGGGCGTTCCTGGCTGACCGGTCTGGAGATTGGTGGTGTGCGAGTGTTGGCCGGTCTAACGGACGCGGGGATCTCGCTGACTGCTGCGTTGAGTCTTTTCTTGATTCCAGCGCGATCACAAGCTGGCGGAGCGCTGATGCAGTGGCGCGACATGAAGGGTATGCCCTGGGGTATCTTGTTGCTCTTCGGTGGTGGAATGAGTCTCGCCGTGGCGATCCAGAGGAACGGTGTTGGCGAATTTCTTGGGCATCAGGCGGCTGCGTGGCAAGGACTACCCAGTTGGGTACTTATCATTCTTGTTGCCACCCTGATAATCTTTCTAACTGAACTGACGAGTAATACAGCGACGGCAGCGACGTTTATTCCGATTATCGGAGGTGTCGCTCCGGGCCTCGGGGTGCACCCCTACCTGCTTATCGTTCCGGCGGCATTCGCCGCATCTTGGGCGTTCATGCTACCAGTGGCTACGCCGCCGAATGCAATCGTGTTTGGCTCTGGGCATGTATCGGTTACGGCAATGCGTCGAGCCGGTCTTTGGTTGAACCTTGTAGGTATTTGCATTCTAACGGTGCTGGTTCAGTTCATTGTTTTACCGATTTTGGGTGTGCCTGTCTCCTGAACGGCGATTAGGGTTGAGCCAGACGTCTATCGGGATGATGAAATGTTTGTGTACCCGAGAAGAGCGACCTTCCAGCCATCGGGCTCCTTAATCAAGATGAAATGATCTTTTCCTGATGACCTGGTAACACCGTCGACGATAATGGCGAAATCAGCACGTAGGTGAGCTAGCTGACCGCTGTCTATGGTTACTTGGATGTTCGATATCCGTTCTTCAAACGGGGCAGCGTCCTGGTTGGCACGAGAGCGGTCCAGCCATTCGGCGACCGGGGTAACAGAATTGGTAGCTCCATCGTCGAGCTGGCGGCTTACGACGATAACTGCGTGGTCTGTGAAGGTCGTGGCGAGAGCATCTACATTGCGGTTGCCAAGCCATTGCAGTTGGATTTGAACAGCGTCTATAACTGCCTGTGCGTCTTCAGCGGCAGTCGTTTGGCTTGTTGCAGGCTTGCCCAGGGCAAGGGCGATGACCAGAATGAGGAATGTAAGTCTAAACATGAGGCACCTCCGGTAGCAGCAAAAGGGAACCCGGCGCACTGTTCTCAGCGCCCGGTCAAAATGTCGTGCTGCTGCATTATAATCGCGGACCGGTGTCATAGCGTGCGTGGGGGTCGTTGCTTGCTCCCTACAGTGAAGTATTGCCATGTATTGTCACGAGTGTTTATCGATACACCGGAGCATGAAAATCGTCTTGCCAATAATGGTCCTGACGCTGTTGGTGGCCTGCGGTGGCGATTCAGTGGAAGAAGAGAGGGATTCGGTGGCCGTGGAGCCTGAGGAAATGATCGTGGTTCACTCCTTAACCCCAGAGGCGTCAGATGAAGAGATCGTTGATCATCTGATCGCCATCGAAACTGGTGGGGTGATGTCGGTGGAATTATCACGACATTTTCCCGAGCTGCCTCGCGTGCGGGCTTACGACATTCAGCGGATGCGGCTTGAGCGTAAACAGGTGAATGACAGTCAAGTTGGTTGGAAGGTCGGTTATTCTCGACAGATTGACCCCCGAGTTTCGATAGACCCGGTGTTCGGTCATATTTTGGGGTCAAATGTCTACCAGCGTGGACAGTCTGTACCAACGGACGGCTTTGTCCATGTTCCAGCGAGCGTCTTAGCTTCAGAACAATCTAGCGAGCAAGTTTTGCAGGCGTTGGTCGAGGCTGAGGTGGCTGTCTGGTTGAATCAAGACTTACCTGGACCGACCGTGAATCGTGACGATGTAATCGATGCGATTAGTCAAGTGGGTGCAGTTATTGAGTTGGTGAATCCTCGGGTTCGCTCTGATGGGGAAGGTCCTAATACGCACAATCATGCGATCGTCGACAATGTCTTTCATATCGGTTTAATGTTTGGAGAAACGCGTGCCGACGCTGCTGAAATGGACTGGCCGACTGAGCGTGTAAGCGTCGAAATAAACGGTGAAATTCAAAGTGAAGGTCGGACCTCGTCCATCATGGGACGGGACCCGGTCGCGGGCGTGGTGTGGCTTGCGAACGAGCTGCTCAAGTATGGCTATCAGTTACGGGCTGGAGAGTTTGTAATTACTGGCAACCTTGTGACGCCTCCGGTTATCGAACCTGGCGATTCGGCCAAAATTGAGTTTACAACACTCGGTGCAGTTGAACTGATGGTCAGCGAAGGTGAGGGGTAACTTCACCTAGGGCTGACGTGGGAATCGGTCTGGATTATCCGTGAACAGTGCATCAACGCCGAGTGTAAACAGGAAGTGTCGCATTTCCTTCTCGAGACTCTCGAAGCTGTTAATGGTGGAGGAGCGAAACGTATAGGGCGTTACGGTCAACCCAAGGGCGTGAGCGCGCCTGACGAGGTCGGGTTGTGCCAGGAGAAGCTCCTTGGCTGGCCCGATGCCGGTCGCGAATGTGGCAATTTCACGCAAGCGGGTGTCCGTTATCAGGGTGGGTCGGTCGGAGGTGCCGATCAGAAACACTCGAGGCAACGTTGGTAATGCGTCGGCAAGCCGGCGCAGGCTGGCGTCGTCGAACGATTGTAAAATAACGGGGGTGTCATCGTCTGCGCCCGCAGTGTCGAGTCCATTCCGCCGGAGAAGGTCGATTACCAGACTAGGCATGTCAATGCCAAGAGACCTGTAATTTTCCGGCGACTTTAGCTCTGGGAACAGTCCGGCGGAACCTCGGATGAGGTCGATTGCTTCCTGCCACGTCGGCACTTGAGAGCCTGCAAACTCTGCACCGAACCAACTGCCGGCATCAAGTTGTTTTATTTCCGACAATGTTAGATCGCGAACACGCCAGCGCTGGCGGCTTCGTCCATTGACCTGCTCCTCAACGAATCGCCCAGGAAAGATTTCTCGGACATTGGTCGTGCGTTCAAGACTATCGTCATGGAGGCAGACTAGTACGCCATCACGCGTGACACCAAGGTCCTGTTCAACATAGTCAGCACCCTGCTCAATCGCGAGTCGATAGGCTGCCAAGGTATGTTCCGGCGCGTATGCTGAGGCACCACGGTGGGCGATTAATATCTTGGTGTCCGACTGGGCGCTCGCAAGAGAAAGTAATCCGAGGACTGCGATCACGCCACTCAAGAGTCTACGCAGGTGCTGCTTGGAAAGGATTTTCATCGGCGTTAATCTTTGTGCCGGTCTTAACTGGTTTACAGGTGATCTGGACGGTATGATTCGCATGACTACCTAAGAATGTGCGAGGATGGAGCTAATGGTCAAGCTGCTGATGTTGTTCATCGTGGTGCCCGCGACCGAGCTTGTGTTATTAATTGAAGTCGGGCGGCAGATCGGCACAATAAACACGTTACTCCTCATCGTTGCGACCGGGGTGCTGGGTGCCTCGCTTGCTGGCCGACAAGGTGTCGGGGTGGTTCGGAAGATTCAGACAGAGATGGCCTCAGGGCACTTGCCGGGTGATGCAATCTTTGATGGACTGCTGATTCTCATAGCGGGCATCGTATTGATGACCCCAGGGATCCTCACGGACATCGCCGGTTTCCTTTGTCTTATTCCTGCTATGCGACGGGCGATTAAGGCCATAATCATTAGGCGTATGGAGGCAGCTGTTCAAGGAGGAAGTTTTAGAGTTGTCGTCGATCAGCGAACGCGCCAGGCGGCTACTCGACCTTCCGATGACGGTCAATTCCCACCGCTTTCGTCATAGTCGGAGTGTCTTCAAAAAGTTGATTCGTGTTTAGGCTTGGAGGCCCATGACTGCCATCCAAGATGTGGTACGATGCGCGACCGATCATGTTCGCTGGTCTTTCGTTCACTACGTGGGGGTTGCTGATCGCGGCTATAGGACTCGGCCTGCTGATCGAACTCCGCTTTTATTTCCTCTATCGGCGTTTTCCAGAGCGTCGCGGTAACCCTTCAAAACCATCGTTTCCCGCGTGAGTTATGGCGTCTGCCACCATCATTTCGGTGTTGGTCCTATACCTGGCCGTTTTACTTGCCATAGGGGCATGGGGAGCAAAGGATACCAAGAGCCTCTCCGGTTACTACCTAGCGGATAAACGGTTGCCAGCTTGGATTATCGCGTTCAGTGCCAACTCTACAGGAGAGAGTGCTTGGCTACTGCTGGGGCTCACAGGCATGGGATATGTAGTTGGTGTCCACGCCCTATGGGTAGTTCTAGGGGAGGTGCTTGGAGTTGCGCTTGCCTGGAGCTTCGTCGCGCTGCCGTTTAAGCGTTATACGGACCGCTACGGTTCGATCACGGTTACGGATTACCTGACATCCCGCTTTCGCGATTCGGGCCACACCTTTCGACTGATCGGTGTGGTGATCATCGTGAGCATGGTCACCACTTATATGGCGGCTCAATTAACGGCGTCTGGGAAAGCGTTTGACGCGTTTTTGGGCACGGGTTATACCGGCGGCGTGCTGCTTGGTGCAGCGGTCATCTTCTATTACACGACGGTCGGTGGATTCAAGGCTGTCGCCTACAGTGATGCACTACAAGGGCTGTTGATGCTGGGTGGTCTTATTGTTCTTCCGGTCATCGGTGTTGCTGCGGCGGGTGGTTGGTCGGCAATGGTCACGGCACTACGCGCCGCGGACCCGGACCTCCTTGAGCCCATGGGCACGCTCGGACTATCCATTGCTGGGGTTGCCAGCGCCGTTAGTTTCGCAGGGATCGGCATGGCTTTCTTGGGCGCACCGCAATTACTAACCCGCTTTATGGCTGCTCGATCGGAAAATGAGATTGTCTCGGGAAGCTTAATCGCAGTTGTGTGCATTATCGTATTCGACCTTGGCGCAGTTCTGACCGGAATGGCTGGTCGGGTCTTGGTGCCAGGCCTTTCGGATCCCGAAATGGTGCTCCCGATACTCAGTGCGGATCTGTTTCCAGCGCTTTTCACCGGCTTATTCTTGGTGGTGGTGCTAGCAGCCATTATGTCGACGGCGGACTCAGTCCTTCTTCTAGCGTCTTCAGCGGTGGTGCGTGATGTAGTGCAACCAGTGTTTCGACCCGACCTTGACCAAAGGCGGCTGGCCTTATACGGCAAAGTCACAACGGTAGTCATCGGATTGGTCGGGCTCGGTTTTGCCCTAACGGAGACCCGACTTATTTTTTGGTTCGTACTATTTGCTTGGTCTGGGCTTGCGTCGGCGTTTACGCCAGTCGTCGTATGTTCGCTGTTTTGGAGTGGCACCACACGTGCGGGCGCAATTGCGGGAATGGTTTCTGGGTTTCTTGCGGCTGTCATCTGGGTGCTTGTGTTTAAGTCGAGCTTCTATGAACTGTATGAGATGTGGCCTGGCTTCCTAACCGGCTTTGGCGTCACAATTGGTGTGAGCCTTATGACTGCACCACCGGAGGGGGCGGCCAAGGAGCATCAGGATGTGTGGTCGTTTCGCGGATAAACACTTACGGACTCTCTTTGAGTGCTGTGTTTTATTTTGAGGAGTGGAATATGTGCAATCTGATGACTAGGGGGATTGTGATTTTGCTGTTCGTCGCAGCGGTGCCGGTGATCGCTGGGGAGCAACGGAGCGCCCCTTCGTCCGAGCAGCAAATCGAGGAAGCACTCAGCCCACTTCCAGAAGCTCTGCGTGAGGGTGTGGCGGTTTGGGGATTTGGAGAATCTGGCGAACTCGTGACGCTCCAGGAAGGAGCCGGTCTCATCACCTGTCTTGCTGATGACCCAGCCGTGCGCGCTTTTACGGTTACTTGTTATCACCGAAATATGGAAGCCTACGTTACGCGTAGCCTGCAACTGACCAAGGATGGCGCTGATACCCCTGAGCGGCTGAGGACGTTACAAGCAGAGATTGATTCTGGTCAACTCTTGCTTCCTGATCGAGGCGTCGTCTACCAACGTTCAGGTTTCGATGCCGACATTAGCGACTCGGCGATGTTAATCTTCTTGCCAAACGCTACTGCAGAAGCCACTGGCTTGCTTGGGCTACCGAGTGCACAGCACCCATGGCTGAGGGAAGCCGGAACGGGCCAAGCCCACGTATCGATACCGCTCTCATAACGGGACTCTGGCAATACAAACTACTACGGGAATGCAGTCACGACCGTGTTGAGGCCGACTCCAAACGCTTCTTGAGCAATCTTGTCGAGTGAGACCTCAGTGCCTTCAAAGTGGTAGGTCTGATGTTTGTGAGTTAGTGATTGGCCTGGCGTGAGAGCCGCTACAGGTGATGAGGTTTCAAGTTCGTAGAACGGCCCAAGCGCAGCGGCGCCTGGTGAAGGCGGTCCGTCATTGTAGCTGTTAACGGCGTCACCGGCATATGGTTCGTCTTGGAATTCCCACATTGAGTTAACGTAATCTGTTGCGCCTTCGGGTAAGTCATATCGGACAACCGTAAGTAACTGTCTAGTGGCGTCGTAGCTTCCGAGTATCGGTTTGGATCGCTGCGGACTCAGTCCGATCTTGCTTCGATAGGCGCCATCGGCACGAAAGAACAGTACGGTATCTCTAATCGTCAACCGGTCATCGGGCACTTTGCCGAAATAGGCGTCGTTGACTATCGGTCCCAAATCGTTCTCGGCGCCAGCCCTGAACGGTATGATGACGACGGTCTTCGATGAGTGTTTGAACATCCCAAGAATCCAGATTGAGAGCAGACCTGTGTCGGGTGCCCAGGCATCGGGGCCAACATTAGTAATCGTATTTTCTGACTCGTAGGCGACACTTTGGACTGACGGTGGTATGGCCACGCCCAGACCGCTCGGCTCCACTAAACGGACAGCTCGGTTGATGCGAACGTCAAACCTGCTGTCGGAATAGTTTGTCAGCGTTACGTGATGAGTGAATGCTACCTGCGAGTCATCGCGTGTCGTGACTTCGTATGGGGTGGTGTCGAGGGCTGGCGGCGTCTGCCAGTGCTCGAGGTCGAATGGGTCACCGCTCTTAAAAAAGATTGAAAACTGTCCGCCCTCAGGGCCGAGCCAGAACCGGTCTTCGCCACCGACGGCATTTATGTGGGGCTGCAATTCACCAGAGGCAATGAGCGCTTCGTTAATCCAACCGTAACCGATGCCGTTGTCACTGTTCGCGGTGCTAGTCATGACTCGGCCCTGCCAGTGGGGCGCTACTACTACCTGCGCACGACTGTCAGCTCGACGCAGAATTACGAGTTCCATATGACGCTCTAAGAACTCAACGTCATCTTGGAAGGACCTCGCGTCTCCAGTGCTACCAGTGAGCTCGTTTTGGCTTAATGGAACATCAGCCATCGGTTGACACGCTGTGGTGCTAAACAGGATCCCTGCCGACAAGACGCGCCAGGCCCATTCCGTGGCGGCCATGATTGTGTTCTCCTTGAAGATAATGTATTGGCTTGGTTACCAATGGATGGTTTGGCTGAGTTCCACGCGCTTGCCGTCCTCGCCGTGGTTGGTCACATTGTCACCTTGGAGTAATTCCCCGCGGTCGCCAAACTGCCTGATCACCTGACGCGGCTGTGTCCGATTACTGTTAATGAACCTCATTTGGAAAGCAACCCAGACTTCAATCTCGCCAGGCTCGAAGGACGATATATTAACCTCAATCTGAAACTCACCATTGGATACCGTCGTCAGGCCTTCAGCAAAAAGCATATCGATTGGCGTTTCCGGATCGATTTCGTAATCGTCATGGCGCACTTCGAACGCCAGTATCGCATCATCGGGTAAATCCGTGTTTCCCTCAATATGAACTCGTCCGCCGTCACGCTCGACAGTCATAGCCAGTTCTACGGTTGGTGGGGGCATGGCACAGCTTGCGACCAAAGAAATGGAAAGCAATAACAGTGAAACGACTCTGACTCTCGGCATCATTGTCCAGCTTGGGTTAGGGCACTAGAGGCATCGTACCTCGGTAGTGTCAGCGAAGGAGAACGCTCAGGTCTTCTCCACCAGACCCGTGAAAGCGGAATGTTGTGCGCTCTGCATCGCCACGATTCAGGAGAAAGAACTGTGTGCCTTGATTAGGACCGTCCGTGTAGACTGGGAATACCACAGCGTCGAGGCCCTGTCCGCTGAAGGCGCGTGTCATGGACGGTACCGTAGCCACAATCGTTTCATTCCGCACGTTGACGGTCTGCTGATCCGCACTGACTGCAATTGGAATATCACTTGCGACTCGGATGCTGCCCCTGAACAGACCTCGGTCGGCGAGATCCACGTGCGAGAACTCTGCCTGTCGACCCGCAGGTAGAATCTGATAAGAGCGGTTCAGTAGAGTGCCATCCTCGTCGTACACAAGCAGTCGCACATCGGCAGTGCCTTCGGTGCCGTTAGTCAGCGTGAGCCGAAAGCTTGTCTTACCGTGACGCGCAACGCTTGGATACGTGTCAATCGGAAACCAGGCCTGCTGAGTACTGTTTCCGACCATGGTCCGCTCAGAAATCACGGTCTCTCCTTTGACTAAGTGCAAGATGGCACTGGCCAATGGATGTCCTGAGAACGCTTCAATCATTGCGAAGCCTTTTTCGTTAACATCGCTAGAGCCGTCCAGATTCCACACAAAGGTGCCGTGACCAGGAATGTTCAGTGGCACTTCGCTTGTTCCACCGATGGTGACCGGTTCACCACTAAAGGCGAAGAAGGTCAGCCGACCCCTCAACGAATCGTCACTCGGGTTTACGATGACGATCTCTGTTGTTACGCCGCCATCAAATTCATAGCGCGGAAGAGTTATGGTTCCGCCCCCATACGAGCTCTGGCCGTAGGCGACCGGTGCGGCAGTAACAATCTTTTCATTCCGGTCGTTTAAAGTGATACGTGTTGCGACCATCGCTATCGGCGCACTCGCGCTTAATTCCACCGTGCCGGGTCCAGGAGCGCCGAGTCCGTCGAGTGCCCAGACAGTACTACCGCCGGCAGCGAGCTGGCGTTCGACCTTGTCCTTCACTGGCAATCCGCTAGAGTCACGAAACACAAGCGATACGGTTACTGGCTCACTGCTGGGATTTGACAGGTTCAGGATGGTGGACCGCCCCTGTCGCCCATCGGCAAACGCCGTGGCTCGGTCCGTGAGTGGCGGTGCACTCAGACCAGTTTCACTGATGAGGATGCGACTTTCTCGCTGTGAGAGTTCATCGAATAACGTTTCCATCTGGGTCAACATCAGGACTCCACCACCTAGGTTTGACGGGCCCGTTGCTACAGCTGAACCGTGTTGCGTTACCAGTTCAGTATCAGCACTGCCAGACTGATAGTTTTGGATACCTGATTCTGGAAGGAGGCTCTCGTAGGTCGAACGAGCTAAATCATGGATCATGATATTTGACGCGAAACCTTGTGAGATATAGAGCCGTTGATGCTCACTGTCGAACGTAAGACCGCGTGGGTCCCAAAGTTCATTGGCTCGTACGGGTCCGAGCTGCCGTGTATCAAAGTCAGGCTGACCGATGACGTGCTGAGCCTCCGGACCATTGTCGAGACGTGCTGGATGGGCATCAAATAGTAGGATCCGATCACTACCATGGTCTGACAGAAAGAGTCTGTCGTTAACATAGTCATAGGCCAGTCCGTCCGGGCCATCAATGAGACTTTGGGAACGACCAGCCTCGAACGTATTGAAGTCCGGTTGACCAATGACCACCGTTGGCTCAGCGCCATTCACGAGCATGTCTGGCTGTGCGTCAAACACGAGAACCCGGTTATTGTTGCCGTCGGCGACAAAGAGTCGCTGTTGTTTTGATTCATAGAGGAGGGCCGCCGGTTGATACAACCCCGTTAACGTTGAGTTCGAGCCACGTGTTGTGAAGTCCGGCTGTCCGAGGACAACAGAGGCTGCCATACCATTTCGCAGTAGGTTGGGAGCCACGTCGAAGCCTAAAACCCGATGGTTTCCACCGTCAGAGACGAACAGTCGGTCGTGAACAGGGTCGTAGGTCAAGCCTGTGCCACGAGGGCGTGTCGGTGTGATGCCGGTGCCCACGCGGGTGTCGAGGTTGATCCCGACCTGCGTGGTTGCTGGGGTGATGCTAGTGAAGTCTGGCTGTCCCAGGACCGCGATCGCTTCTGCGCCGCTTTGTAATCTTGCGGGGTCAGCATCAAAGACAAGGATTCGGTTGCCCCAGCCGTCACTCACAAAGACCCGCTTATGATGCGTGTCGTAGGTGACAGCGAGAGGAATCTTGATCGTCGTAGGTCCAATTGGATAGAGCTCTCCGGAGTAGAGGTCAGGTTGACCGAGGACCCAACGCGCGTCGCGGTCCTTTACGCGATTCTGGCGATCGAGCTGCCAGACCACAACACGATTGTTGTACTGGTCAATTGCGAACAAGCGGTGATCGACCGGGTCCAATGAGACATCCCTCGGGTAGATGTTTCTTGGAGTGGCACGGTCGTTCGCTGAACGCCGTTCAAAGTCCGTGTGGCCCTCGTCGTCCAGATGGCCCACAACCTCCACGGCAGGCATGCCGGTGCGCAGTTGGTCAGGCGAGATGTCCCAAATGATGGCACGGTTTCCGCCGGGATAGCCTTCGGTCGCGACGAGGAGTTGCCGTTCAGAATCGATCGATGCGGAGCCGAGTCTGGGCCAGACGGACTGCGCTCTCGAAACAACAGGATCATAGGTACCGAAACCCGGTTTACCTAAGACCGCCAACGGGGTGGCCTCGCGTAGGGGGGCCCCGGGACTTACGTCATAAACGGTAATGCGCATGTGCTCGATTCGAGAGACCTGTTCAGCAATAAAGAGGCGGGAGGTCTTATCGTCGAATGCCAGCCCACCAGTCGCGAATCCGCGCATATCAGTTCGTGGGGAGGCGGTCTCGAAATCCGGCTGGCCCATCACGTCTGTAGCTGTTGAGAACGTCCTAAGGCGATCAGGAGCAGCGTCGAAGACTAGTACTCGACTATTTCCGTTGTCCGAGACGAACAGGCGTTCGTCCTTCGGAGAGAAGGCCAGTGAACCTGGTCGACTCATGCGGCGTCTGCTCAAGCCAGGTTCCCGCGATGTGAAATCCTCTTGGCCCATGACGATTGAGGCAGCCATGCCGGTGGCAATTCGACCGGGTGCGATGTTGAACACGAGGACCCGATTATTCGATCCGTCGCTTACGAACAAGCGCTGATTAGCTTCATCTACTGCCACACCGAGCCGTCTACCAACGTGGTTAGCGGCTAATCCTGATGTCTTTGTATTGGCATCGGGTTGGCCAAGGATAAACAGGACCTCTGCTCCCGTTTCAATCCTGTCTGGATGAATGTCAAAGACCATGATTTGGCTGCCTCTGCCAGGCAGACTTTGCCCGGTGGTATTGTCCACAAGAAAGAGGCGTTGGTTGGTATGTTCGACAGCGAGTGCGCCGGGAAATTCGGTTTGACTCTCGCTCCATGCATCGGCATGGGTTCGGCGGGCGTGNTCACTCGGTTTNCCGAGGATATANGTCGCGGTTGGTTGGGCGAGNGTGCCGTCGTTATTNAGNTCAAAGANTTCGACNCGGCCATTACCGTTGCCTGCAACAAACANCCGACCATGGACGCGCTCCAGCGCCCCTTGGGGCGGTCACCAAATGCTGTGNCCGGNTGCNCCTCCGTTGGTCACACCGCCAACNAACGTCGGATTGCCCCAGATGTCCTCTTGGCCAAGTTGGTCAGTTGCNGNNTGGCCATTNCGCTGAGCANTNNAAGTGAAAGGCAGAANTAGGGTTANTGNAAACGGAAGNATCAGGCGACCGANACCAGCGATCNGGAAGCGAACCATCACGACCTCCTCGGATTCATTGTGGTTACTNGGAATCCTGCCTCAGCGAGTGACATCGTTCTTCGTGGCAGCAAGCCGGCGGTCACTGTAACATGAGGTAGGCGATGTCGCTAGCTCGCAGCTTCTTGGTGTCTAAATCATGGAAACGCGACCGTATTTTATTCTTGGCGATGTTAGCTGTAGCGTCACCGTGGGCATTGCCTCTGGCACTGCAGTGACGGCTTTGGTCAGCATGGAATGGTCGATGCTTGTCGCGATGGTTGCCGGGATGCTGCTTGGGATGACCGCTGCGGCTATCGGCATCATCGCCTTTGGATTGTGTTTTGGGATGATGGAGTTGCACATGCCGGCCATGATCACTGGGATGCTTACAGGCATGGGAGTCGTGATGCTTGGACTCCAGGAGCCTCTTGCAGAGGTAACGGCCGGTTTCCTTGGCGCGCTGGTCGGATTAGTGATTTACACACTTACTTGGATGGCCGATGCGCTCCTACAGCGTGAGCGATCGTGATGGATTTACGTACGAAGAAGAAATGGGATCGCGCTTCGTCTTTTTTAAACCTTTTTCAGTCTTTTGGGGCTGAACGACGCTGGGCTCCTGTGAAGCAGGAATTCTTTCGTGCCATGCAAGGGAAGGTATTATTTGTCGGCGTCGGCACTGGTCTTGATATTCCTAGTTTTCCCCCGAATAGAGACATTATTGGTATTGACATCAGCGATCGGATGCTNNCCAGAGCTACGTCGAAAGCTAGGATGTATCGTGGTCGATTAGAGTTGAGACAGCTTGATGTGCACGAGATAGACTTTGCACCCGGCACCTTCGATCAGGTTTTCACTTCCTGCACCTTCTGCTCCGTGCCGAATCCTGTGAGAGGCCTTGAGGTGCTACGGAGAGTGCTCAAGCCGGGTGGCGAGCTGAGGATGTTCGAACACACGGGCAGTGGCTATTTTCCGTTTAACTGCTTACTGCACCTCATGAATCCGGTCGCCCGGCTCATCGGTCCAGAAATTAGCCGAGATACTGTAGGGAACGTAGTGCGCGCTGGCTTCCAAATCGTTCGCGTCAGACACGCTTACCTTGATGTGCTCAAGACAATCCATGCCGTTTCACCTGCCTAGGTCGGTGGTGGTGGACGACCGAGTTACATTCCAAGTAGGTTGGTTTGGAACTTGGTGAGCCCTTGCTCCTTGCACCAGAGATCAAGTTCAACTGATGCGAGCTCATCGACGACAGGGGCCAGAAGACCCTCTGCACGTAGGTCGGCGACTTTGATGTAGGTATGACATGAGTTGCAGGCCTCGACCCGCATATATGGCAGGCTATCGGCTACGTGATAATGGAGATTCTCTGCGTTAGCCTCTCCGCATTTGATACAGACCGTTCGTGGGAATGACCACGCGACTGAGCACAGGGCGCAAACCAGCGAGCGGCGTCCCTGGATTTCGGTTTCGTCTTGAAGGGTAGCAAACTGTGGCGGCCAGTTGCACAAGGGGCAGACAGTCCCACCCGCTTGGTGCAGAGGCCTATCCTGGTGGTGGGCTATGGCTTCAACGATCGGCTCGAGAAATGCACGGCCAAAGAATTGCAGCGCCGTCACCTCGATCTGAAGACTCTGAATACTAGCGCTGAAAGGTTGCTGCAGGGCGGTCTTCTGCAAGACTTCGGCGTTCACGGTAAGGTTGCCTGTGTCGAGTGCCGTGGCGGCTTGGGTTAAGGCTTCCGGCATGACTTTCTGGACCTCGTGAACGAATTCACTAAAAGGTTGCGCGAGTGACTCGTAGGGGAGCCGCTCCAAGCTCAATCTCGGAGGTGTGTTGCTTTCGGGGTTGCGCAGGTCGGGCCAACGGGCGTCCCTTGAGGTCTTGTAAACCGGTTCCTGGCAGTCGAGCACTCCGAGATAACTGTCAAGTAGGTCTGCAGCGTGAGGGCGTGCGGTTTGAAGAGCGACCGCGCGATTACGGCGGGCTTGCCACAACGGGCCACCCTGTTCAACGCCGGTCGGCATTCTCGGTTGTGTGCGTCTGGTGTTTATTGGGTTGCCACGCCGGGTGATGCACGTTTGCCCAGGCGTGGGTAACCTTTCCGTCGATCATTCCTCGCGCTGTGCCAGGAAATGCAAATATTCCAAGGTAGACGTGCAGTGTAAGCAGGAGCCCTCCGGCAAGTGTGGCGGCGTAGTGCACGAGACGCATCGAAGCAAGTAGGAGCGATGCATTTGGAACCACCGTAGCGACAGTCTCCGGGAACCATAATGCGAGTCCACTGATCAGAAACATGACGCCGAGCAAGGTCTGTGCCCAGAAAAACAGCTTCTGCCCACCATTGTATTTACCCGCTGGGGGTATATCCGCCGTCTGATGTCTGGCGTAGGAGCGGATTGCTCTTAGCCAACGCCAGTCGGTTGCAGTAAGGGTCATATCACGCACCCACATCAGGAAAGTTGCGGCCATCGAAACGCTGAAGATAAGGCCTACCCACGGGTGCGCGACCCTAGCCATGGGTCCGCCGCCCAACAGATTTGTGAGCCAGAAAAGGGACGGATATGAAAACGCAAGGCCGGTGAGCAAGAGGAGTGTGAAGCTTATTCCCACAGCCCAGTGAATAAGGCGTTGGATGGCGCTGAAGCGATGAATTAACACACCGAGCTCAGTTGGCATGCGTGGTGGTGTCCTCGGCGTCCTGCGGACCGATTGTCAGATAGTGCACAAGCGTCGACAGAACACCAAAACCCAGCAGGTAGGAACCAATTCGTTTCAGAACTCCCAATCCGGTGAGAGCCAGTGGGCTAGCCGTCGGGTCTGATGGAAGCCGGTAGTCTGCCAAATGATTCCCGTGGGGTACTACATACATCATGTGGGTCCCGCCAACACCGGCGGGGTTGTAGGTTACTGGGTTTTCGAATCCACGCCCCCTCAGCAGTTCAACTTTATGCTCGGCGAGTGAGAGCATGTCCTCCTTGCTGCCCCATGAGATGGCGTGGGTAGGGCAGGTCTTCACGCAAGCTGGCTCGAGACCGGCTTCTACACGGTCAACACACATGTTGCATTTGTAGACCTTCTTTGTTTCCTTATCGAACCGAGGGATATCGAAGGGGCATCCAGCAACACAGAACTGGCAGCCGATACATTGATCTTGATTGATGTCGACGATGCCGTTCTCATACTGGACGATCGCTCCTGGGGCAGGACAGGCGTAAAGGCAGCCTGGCTCTTCGCAGTGGAGGCACGCGTCCTTCTTAATGAGCCACTGTAAGCGTCCACTCATCTCGACTTCGTCGAAACGCATCAATAGCCAGGTGTTGGAAGAAAGGTCTTTGTGGCTCTGGTAACTCCCAAAGTTGGCGGTCGGTTCGACCTTTAGATCGTTCCACTCCTTGCATGCGACCTCGCACCCTTTGCAGCCGATACAGCTTCCAATGTCAACGAGTTTTGCGTACTCCGGCGTAGAACGAATTCCTGGTGCTGGCGAAGANCTCGCTGACACACGTTTNATCGATAACGTACTCATANCTNTATTAACTTCCTCNCCTTAAGANGNNTTCGNCGTGATNGCGGGAAACNTTGTTCCCAGATTGGATTTNCCATTGACATTTANCANGGTCTCACACCGCTTCAACATTCACNAGAAACGCNTTGAATTCTGGACAANTCGTATTGGCATCACCAATAAACGGGGTCAATTCATTAGCCATGGATCCTTGGGTTATTCCTACGAAACCCCAGTGTACCGGCACGCCGATCGTCCAGACCGTCTGACCGTTTACCGTTAGCGGCTGGATTCGCTTCGTCACGATTGCGGTACCCTGAACTTCACCACGTTTCGACCAGACTCTTACTTGTTTGCCATTCTCAATTCCTTTTTCGGCCGCTAGCCCCTCCGGCACTTCTACGAAGAAGTCTGGCATCGCCTCAACCAGGTACGGCACGTTACTTGTGACGAAGTGCTCACGCTCGACAACGCGATAGATGGTGCACGGGTAAGGATAGGCTTCGCGTTCGCTTTCTAGTGCCAGGGTTTCCCGGACCCCATCGTACCAACGTATTACCGGATTAGTTGGTACGTTCTCATGCAGAATGTTGACGGTTGGACTTTCAACCGGTTCGTAATGTTCAGGAATCGGGCCATCTTTTAGTAGGGGACTGAACAGACGGGCTACGCCTTCTTCGGTCATGATGAATGCCCCCATCGCGTCAGGCTTGGTGGTAGGTCCGTAGTCTGGCACATCGCCGATCCACTCGCGGCCAGTCCAAGCGATACCCGAGCGCCCACGATCCCAAGGGACCCCGTCTCGGTCGGCCGAAGCGCGGTTGTAAAGCACGCGTCGATTGAGTGGCCAACTCCACGCCCAGCCATGATGCATGCCCAGACCAGTAGGGTCATCGGTCACTCGGCGGTCCATCTGGTTGCCTTCTTCAGGGTAGCTGCCCGAGTAGAGCCAGTTACCTGAGGCGGTCGATCCGTCGTCCTTTAATTCCCCGAAGGACGAGAGGCGCCGCCCGCTAGCAAGGTCCGAACCGTTGATTTCCTGGGCCAGCTCGGCCATTGTCGGTTCGCGTGGGTTCAGGTAGTTCCACGTCAGCGACTGGATAGGTTCGTCGAAGGCGCCGCCCTCGGTTGCGTAGAGCTCCTTTACGCGCCAGAAGAGTTCCGAGAGGATCCAGGTATCCGAGCGGACCCCAATTGGCGGGTCGATTGCCTTTTCTTTCCACTGCGCCCAGCGGCCACTGTTTGTGAATGAGCCGTCCCTTTCAATCCAATGCGTAGTCGGTAGATACAGCACCTCAGTGTCGATCTCTGACGGCTCCATCCCGGGTGCTTTCCAGAACTCCGCACTATCGAGCATAAACGGGTCGATAACAACTTTCCATTTCAGTTTTGCCATCGACTCGAGTAGGCGCGAGACGTTCGGGCCGGCCAGGAGTGTATTGAAGCCCAACGCGACGAAGCCTTCGAGCTTACCTTGGTGCGCCTGATCCCAGATTGACAACCAGGTGGCGTCCTGGTCGGTTTTACCGAGATAGTGGTAACCGAACTCGTTATCGACTTGCGCACGGTCACCAAACCAAGCCTTGAGTTGGGATACGAAGAACTTAGGATAGTTGCCCCAGTAATTTTCCGTGTCACGAACCAAAGGTCGAGGCGTTGAATCCTTCAGGTGGTCTGCTAACGATGTCTGTGCCGGCTGAGGAACCTTCAAATAGCCAGGTAGAATGCCGGCGACGATTGCGTGGTCAGTTGCTCCCTGCACGTTGGCGTGACCGCGCAGTGCGTTGATCCCGCCGCCCGGCCGGCCAATATTGCCTAGAAGGAGCTGGACGATCGCTGCTGTCCGAATTATCTGACTTCCTACCGTGTGCATCGTCCAGCCCACCGCATACATAATCGTTCCAACTCGGTCAGCTGTGCCGGTCGAACAAATGACATCGGCGATTCGCAGGAAGCCTTCCTCAGTGCAGCCAGTGATTTGGGCGACGCGTTCTGGCGTGTATCGGTCGTAATGACGTTTGAGAAGTTGAAAGACACAGCGCGGGTGTTCTAGGGTCGCATCGCGACGCACGTAGCCATCAGGGTCTCGGTCGTACTCCCACGCGGTAGCGTCATATTCGCTGGTTGCCTCATCGAATCCCGAGAACAGTCCATCTTCGAATGAAAAGCGTTCGCTGACGATAAAGGACGCATTGGTATGCAAGCGTACATAATCAGCATGATGCAGATCGTTCGTCAGGATATGTCTGAGGAGACCGCCCAACAGCGCAATGTCTGACCCGGGCCGAATTTGTAGATGGTCGTCGGCTACAGCCGAGGTTCTGGTGAAACGCGGATCGACGGTTATTAACTTGGCGCCTCGGGTATTTCGAGCTTCGAGGGCCCACTTGAACCCGCAAGGATGATTTTCGGCGGGATTGGCCCCCATCACTAGA
>PAWT01000023.1 GCA_002714165.1 Acidobacteriota bacterium | reverse complement strand
AGGCTTTTGCCTCGAAGGTGCATGTGGGGAGACAAGCCGTAAAGAGTGATCGGTTCAGTAATCGGAGTAATGCCCGTAATTTTCCAATTTCCTTCATAGGGGGGAATATTGGGAATCTTTGGTCGGACCCGCTCGCCGTTCTCGTCCAGAGTTGGTACGATTTCTTCACCTTGCACGATATAAATATCATGGCCGAAGGCACTCGTTGGGACCGGATTTCCAGCTTGGCGCGTGAGAACTTCATGGTGCACTGGTTTCGTATTGAACCAGAGTCCAAGTTTCGATTGATCCGTTTCAACTTGCCCGACGGCGTTATAGTGCATGGTGAATCGAACGTATTTTCCAGCTGTGACGCGTTTGCCCGTGCCCGGCATGAAACGTTCGACGCCGCGTCCCGGCACATATGAGATGAGCTTGCTGCTTCCAGCTAGGTTGAATTGATTAAAGACCTGCTGTTCGATTCTCGTAGAATTCTTGCGGCTTAATTTCGAGGCCGCGTCCCGGTCGAGCACTTCACCGTCAAATGTTTCAAGAATGCCGTGTTCGCCAACCCGTGTTCCTGGCGGCAAATCCACGACGTAGGCACCGGCATGATGCACCACGCTTCGGTTCGAGGGGCGCAACTCAATCACCTCGGCGAAGCGGTCTTCCTCCCAAGGAATGGCAACATAAAAATCTAAATATTCTTCTTGGCCTTCTGCAGCGATTTCATATTCAACGGGCAATTCGAACACATAGTCCGGTTCACCATCTTTATAGGTCCAATTTTCTGGAAAATCTGGCAGAGNTGGTAGATCGCCCTCACCTCGGGGTGCTCCTCCGTCGACCCACGCCACAAGGGTGTCGATGGTCGCTTGGTCGAGGATGCGTTCGTCACGGAATGTGCCACTGCTATTGTGTGGGTCAGCTAACCATGGCGGCATTTCACCAGCGAGCACCGTGTCTTTTATGGCGCGTGCCCACGGCCGTGTATCCCGATATGTTATTAAAGACATCGGTGCAATATCCCCAGGGCGGTGACAGCTTGTGCAGTTCTCGTAGAGAATTGGCGCTATATCCTTAGCAAAGGTCGGCACGGCTTTCGCCGTTCCATCCGCGCGGACTACAACACCATCACCGAGGACAGTGAAGACGCCGATTAGCACGACAAACGATAAACCCTTAATCGCTTTCACTGAACACTCCTCCGACCCACACCAGGGCCAACAGACTGTCAGAAAATTCTCCTAACAAGCAGAATCGAGGCACTTTACCTCCTGTTGAAGGGCTTGTCAAACTGATTCNAGNGGTAATGGATATGTCGCACTCGCCATCGAATCACGGACAATAGCTTTACTGGGTGGAGCGAGTTATGAGGTATTCGCTACAGCGACTTGGATGTGTGATTCTTGCTGTTTCAGCAATCCTGACGGCATGGCCCACGGTCGTGCGAACCCACAACCTTGAGTTCACCTTCACTGTTCTCGTTATAAGAGCGGATGGCGAGTACCAAATCGATGTCACAACTGACCTGGACGCGCTCGCACTAGGCGTTGGTCTGGGCGCGAATTCAGCTACGTTGGCACGCACTTTAGCCACAATGCCAAAAGCATCCCTCGATGAACGACTGACCGATCTTCGACAGACACTCACCAAACAACTAGTCATGAGGTTCGATGGTGAGGCTGCCAAAATGGACCTGGAATTCCCAGAATTCGGCACGATGATGAATGCCGAGGTCCCGAGCTACATTGGCCTCACTGCCAGGTTCACCGGTGTGATTCCTGAACGCACAAGGACATTTACCTTCCAAGCCGACCGACAGTTTCCGCCTGTATATCTAACGGTCCTGGACCTAGCAGGCGGTCGTGACGCCCAACAGCTTCTGTTACGTGGAGAAGAAAGCGGACGGCACGCAGTCAACTCCCTCAACAACGATGAGGCTGAAAGGACTTGGTCGGTCGCTAGTCGCTACCTGCAACTCGGAATCTCGCACATCGTACCTGATGGTTTCGACCACGCTCTATTCGTTTTTGGGCTCTTCCTACTGAGCACCAGACTCAGGGCACTACTCTGGCAGATATCGGCGTTCACGGCCGCCCACACTATAACGCTGGCCTTAGCAGCAGCAGGAATCATCACATTATCGCCTGCCGTCGTCGAATCATTGATCGCCCTATCAATCACCTATGTGGCTGTCGAGAATCTCATAACGGATCGGATGACCGGTTGGCGACCTGTCATCGTTTTCTGTTTCGGCTTGCTACACGGACTGGGATTCGCCGGTGCGTTGAGTGAGTTGGCCTTGCCTGGTAACCAATTTCTGATCGGNCTACTCGCCTTCAACACCGGCGTAGAAATCGGACAACTAACCGTCCTACTCGCAGTGTTCCTACTCATCGGCTGGACCCGACAGCGAAAGTGGTACCGAACACGCGTCAGCCTGCCTTGTTCACTCGGAATAGCNTTGGTCGGCCTCTACTGGTTCCTGCAAAGAATCATTGGACTCTACCCNTAACTACCCCTAGCATCCGGCTACAAAAGANCTCCTACAAACGCCGCTTGATTCAGTTGTTTTTATATATTACGATATTGTATTATCTGTTATCGTATTATATAAAATTTCCTGCTGGCAACGATCAATGCTCGATTTAACCTCAAACCTGCAAAAGTCTGCACAGCTTGTGACGCTTTACCTAGACAAGTTTCGAAGGGACTACGGCATCACCCAACCTGAGGCGCATGTACTGGCTGTGCTCCACGTACGCGGAGAAACCTCAATTCGTAGCCTGCACCATACCTTGGGCCATAAGCCGTCTACCCTGACCAGTATTCTCGATAGATTAGTTGCTCGTGGCTTTATAACCCGTGAGACAAGCCGGACCGACCGGCGATCATTTGACATTAAGTTGACGCTGGCTGGGACCATTCCAGCTGTAGCTATCCGCACGGCATTACACGCCCTCGAAAACAAAATCGTCCGCCGCTCGGTTAGCGCGGACATACGTGGCATAACAAGGATCGCTTCAACCCTNGAGGAACTCATTGTTGACACGAGGCGTGCGGGGTAAGAATCGCTATGGAACCTGGTGCTCGGGCTAAAACCGATCAAGCAGAATCAATCAGAGCCTGGAAACTTATTCGCTTGGTGCTCTGGTTCGCTACTGCGTTTTTCGCCACGCAAACGTTCATTGGAGACGGCGGTTTAACTGACATGTTGCAAGCATCACGTGAGCGTCGTGCACTCACCGACGCTGTTACAGCGGTAAAGGTCGAAAACCGGCGACTATCAGGAATAGAGGATCGCTTACGTCGTGATTCCAAGGCAATCGAAGGTGTAGCGCGAGGAGAGATAGGGCTCATCGTACCCGGTGAGGTGCTCTTCATCGTTGGTGAAACGACTGAGATAACTCGGAGACCCAATTGAGACCGGCCACCATTCGATGGTGTCGCTAAAATGTCACCGGTGTTTCATCGAACAGCGATGTTGCGATGAAACGGTTGTACACTTGCTCCAATACAATGCCNCGACGGTGCACNAGTCTCNTCNCCCTGCTANTNCTTGTAGNTTTNNNTTTTAGCGCGGCTTGTCAGCGTGAACGNGAACCCCTAATTTCTCAACTGCCCCTNCTTCCTAAATTTGTCTATCANAACAGATCATCAATTGAATTGTTTCACGAGGCTGATCGGCTCGCGCGACAGGAACCGCTGTCAGCTGAGCGTATCGGTCGCCTTGGCATGACCTACCACGCTTATCGATTCACGGATGAGGCGCGGCAAACCTATGCACTGGCTAGAAACATTGCGCCCAATGAATACCGATGGGTCTATTACCAAGCTTTCTTAGAAAAATCTGTGTTTGATTTCCAAAAGGCCGAATCATTCTTTCAGCAAGCTCTCGAATTTAAGTCGGATAGCGCAGAAGTGTTGGCCGAATTAGGCGACCTGTACCTAAAGTGGAACCGGCCTGACGATGCCGCCATACACTTCACCAGGGCTCTCACCATTGAACGGTTACAACCCTTGGCCGCACTAGGCCAAGCACGCCTGGCACTAATCGCTGAAAGGTGGGAGGAGGCTCTCGCGTTACTAATTCCGATCCTAGATACACACCCACGACTCTCGCTATGCCATAAGTATTTGGCACGCGCCTACGTCAACCTTGGTCTTCCTGATAAGGCAGAGCACCATCTATCTCTGAGTGACTACGGCTCTGGAATCGAAACACCGTTAATGCACGAGTTACACGAATTGTCAGTAGGCCCAATAGTGAATGGTGGCAAACCCGTGGGTGCGCTTGATCTGATGCAGATAAAGTGCACACGTTGCCATACAAGCACACGCATCGAGGTAACACATCGGGACCGGTACTGGTGGGCGCAAACTGTGCGTCGCATGCAGCGGGAGGCCGGGTGGGCGTGGCTGAGCGACGAACAAGCTGCCAGCATAGTTGCATACCTTGCCGCCCGCGAAGCCAGTCCAGCAACACCTTAGCCTTCACCTGCGGGTCAGCGCTCGTTGCCAGAATTACTGATCGCGAGAGCACGCTCCGCGAGTTCGTGTCCAGGATTAAGTTCTAGAACTCTCCGTAGCTCGCGTGTTGAGTCAAACTGACGACCGGCCCGCTGAAGAACATAGGCAAAGCTGTAGTGAATGTCGGCATCCCCAGGGGCTCGAGCGACTGCCTGTTCCAGAGCCACCACCGCGTCATCGAGCCTTCCCAGCGCAGTCAACGCAAGTCCCATATACCTGTGTGCATCGGCTGTGTCAGCACCAAGGTGTATAGAACGACCTAGAAGTTCGACCGCTTGGTCATGCTCCCCTTGCCGATAAAGAAGTTCGCCGAGCCGCATGTGCGCCAAAGGGTGCGAGTTGTCCAGTGAAATGGCTGTTTCGAGTGCCCGGCGTGCCTCCTCTAACGTTTCCACATGCTCGTGAAGCACGACATAGACATCCGGATCCTCTGGTGCCAAGCTACGAGCCCGATCGAAAAGCAGACGTGAGAGGTCGGCGTCTAGCAAGGCATAGCGCGACACGTTGAGCAACAGCCAATCGACATCAAACGATTGAGCAATCAGGCCATCAACCCAAGGGTCAGGCGCAGCGTAGAAGCGACCTAACTCGTTCGCCCGCTGGCGTGAAACGCCCCCTGCTGTCGTTCGCCCGTAATGTTCATGTACTGTTGCCAGCAATCGGTGAAGGGCAGCAGACTGAGGCGCCGCCTCAATAGCAACCAGGAGATGGGATTCAGCCTGGCTCCACTCACCGACCTCAATAGCCAAACGCGCGAGACCCAAAAGTGCCCACGGGTCACCTGCCGTCAGCCCAAGCCGCCGCTCATAGGCAGCCTTGGCTTCGTCAAACTTACCTTGTTTAAAGCGGTTCTCGGCAAGCTTCAACCAGGCTGGGGCATAATTCGGCTCAAGCTCGACCGTACGCTCTAAAAGTGGAGTAACAGTCTCAGTTTCTCCGCGCTCTTGTAGCCTGTACGCTAGTAGATATGGCCACCGCGGGTTGTCCGTGGTGAGATCAGTCGCCAGCCTGTAGCATGCTTCCGCAAGTTCACCGTGGGTGTTGGCCTGATAAAGGTTGCCAAGGCGGCCCGCCATCTCTCCCACTGTGTCGGGTGATGCACCAGAACGGATGGCTTGGCGCAAAAGTCGATCGCCCTCAGTAATAGCACGCTCAAAAGCAGGCAGAGCTCCTACTGTGTCAGGCAAGTCAGGAACCGTAGTGAGCAATGGCGGCTCAGTAAGCCGGCCAGGCGGCTCAATCCTCATCAGGAGTCTCGAGGTGAACCACGCCACAGCCCCGGCCATAACGATAAGGACAAGGGCAATTAGCAACACCCTTAACGGCAACCTAGCATCTCGTCTCGCCAGACGTATTACCGCCGGTCCAGCTTGACGACCACCGTGTGTCCGTCGTTTTGCAGCTTTAACCATATTGCTTGTGGTTGATGTCTCCCTCCCCGTTACGGATCTCTCCAGGTGTTTCGCCAGAGTGTCACCCGGCTCATCCGATCGTAGGGCGGCGAGACGTGCATTGCACCTGTAACTAGGTCGACGAGTCCATCACCGTCCATGTCAGCGCTAGCGAGTGCTAGTAAATGGGTTGGTTCTGTGGCCAAAATTCGACGAGTAAATTCCATTTCACCATCGTTTTCAAACCATGCAAGCGATGCGGCTTCTGGAGAGTCCCAATCGTTAAAAGCACTAACGACGAACACGTCCAAATCACCATCGAGGTCGCCGTCAACTGCGTTCGCAAAATAAGCTCCAGGAAAGTCACCAATCCGATGGTAGGTGAAGCTTAAGTCGCCTTCGTTTTCCAGCCATTGCACTCCGTGCCACGGACGTGGTCCAGGCGGAATGTAGTCAAAGGCGTCACCATTCGAGTAGAGCACGTCCAGGTCACCATCAAGGTCCAAGTCGACTAAAGAGATACCACTACTGCCGAAGTCATCATTCGTCGCACCATAAATCAAGTGTCGATCGAACATACCTTGGCCATCATTCTCGAATACATAGATCTCTTCCCATTCCTGAGAAACGACAGCNGCGATGTCCAANTCCCCNTCACCNTCGAGGTCACCNACCGGCGTATGGATGGTTCCCGAAANNTCTAGNAAACNGTGGCTCTCNAAATTCCAACCTCCAAGATTTTCCATCCACCGAATTTCACCATCGTCATAGCCAAACTGGCCAACCACAAGATCGATNTCNCCATCTCCATCAAAATCNCCAGGCTCGATGTCTGTAACACGTGCTAGNCCGTCGAGTAGAATGCGTGTCGTAAANTCCTCTTGACCATCGTTCTCAAGCACAACNACACTACCAATCTTGTCGTTATTCGGAAGAATNGCTCCCATCTTCGCAACAAGGAGATCAATGTCACCATCTAGGTCAACATCGCTTGGCGTCACATGTGCTGGTGCCAGAATTGTGTCGCCGAGGGGTATCTCAGTGAAGGACCCACCCGCCTCCTGACGGATCCACGCAACCTGATTCATCGTGGCATCACATACCACCACATCGGTAAAACCATCCTGATCAAGATCGACGATGTTGACATGGCTAATCCATGGCTGCGAACCTTCGAGGGACCGCCCGATCGGACGGCGGTCAAAAAAACGACGTTCTGCCCTCCTATCAACTGGAGTCGAAACCGCCAGATCGTCGCGCAATCCCACGATCAGTTCGATCAACTCATTGACCGAACGCCCTTGCCGTTCAGCTTCTCGGGATACTAGAAACCACGGTACGAAGATAATGATAGCGAGCGCTGCCAATCCAAATAGTAGAGAAGGTCGCGAGTAAGCCATACGGTTCAGTATAGCGTTTCGTCAAAAGTTGTCCGGTTTAGGATGGACGGGCAGGACATTTTGTGAAGTTGGCTACCTAACCACACCGCTAGTGGCTTGGTCATCACCAACTGAGAGACGTCCTAGGCTTCCCCGGCGCTCTGGTCTGAAAGAGTTGTTACGATGTGTAGACTTGTCGGCTCACGACAGAAACGACCGATCAGCAGGACAAACCGAAGCCTCGACTAGCTGGGCCAAAGCTCACACTTTCGGTTGAACTTGAATACCTTCCTTACCTACGGTCACTCCCAGACAGCAAAGCCCATCGCATTCCCGGTACCAGCATCGGAACGGTAGCATGGGACATAGTCGACAACGCGCATCTGAAGTCCACTATCGGCCAATAACCCAGCCACAGTGATCCAATTCTTGCTCTCCGAAGTACCCGAGCGGAAGCGATCGGCTGGAATGCGAGTAAGTTGATCGCGATCACCATCCTTCATCGCCTTCAGCAACTCAGCATCGAACTCTTCGTCAATTACGAAATGNCTGAGACCACCGGANGCNATGACNCCAACCCGCGCATCGCGNTCCCAGGATGCCACAGCGCGGCCNATCGCACGACCGAAGTCAAAACAGCGACCAACTGTAGGCTGATTGGGCGGAAAGAATGTGTTCTGCACGACCGGAACCGCGGGCACCGCTTGATCGTTCATGATGCGGCGGTAGACAAACCCAAACGCATGCGGGATCCCTTTTCGACCACGGGGCCCTTCCGGCAGCGCCTTCATCGCCGCGGCGTCGAAGCCTGCATCCGCGGTCGACCTGAGAATGTGCTCGCCTAGTTCAGGTACGCAGGGGTAGGTGGCTCCCTCAGGTGGACTATTCGCCCAGTGCGACGCGCCAAGTCCGGGTGGCAATTTTGCTAGCCTCTCCTTCGAGGGCGGGACGTTATCCACCGACTCACCGTGAAACACACTGAAAGCTGGCGTAAGTTCGTCCTTAAAAATCTCCCGTTGATCGTTACCAATGATCACAAGAATATCGACTGCAGCCGCTGAAAATTGCTCCGCAAGTNCCCCGATTGCCCGTTGGCACGACGCATGGCGCTCCGTCCGCACATCGAGCGCCGCCTGTGCCCCGAGGTCCTCTTTCACACGCAGAGCAACAAGTTCATCAAAGGTATAAATTCCTCCACGAAATGGAAGCTTAGGATTCTGCCGATCCGCCTCCACACGTTGGTCCCATTGTTCTGGTGGAGTCGAGAGCAACGGACCGTGCGACGTTCCTAAAGCGAATGTNATCTTTGCCATTTGCGAGCAACCTCCAAGAAATCAACTTACCCTGAGGACCGACGACTCATAGTCAGCGTCGCCACCTTTACCCTCAGGAAAGATCTGCCAATCCTTAACCCACTCTCGAGTGGCGTTGAACATCTCCTCAGTATACGGTTCGAAGACGACCCGCTCCCCAGGCCCGAAGAGCCGAGTATCCATAATTTCGTGGAACCGTTCAGGAAAGTCTTTCTTATAGTAGTGAGTGTACAACTCAGGGTGCAGGTCCAAATCAACCTGCGCCTTCTTCAAAGCTCGATAGCACTTGCGTACATCCTCAAGGTTCGCATCATCGGCCACCATTGCCGCAACCATGAACGTCGTATCGACAATCTTCCGGAAGCCGAGCTGCTCAACTAGATAGGAAGGTCCACCAAACGCATTACCTGCGGGCACAGCACCATCGACGAGCAACTCAAGCCGCTGAAACAACATCCCGCCGAAGTGCAGTTTGATCTCGGAACGGTCCAAAAATGGCTCAAGACCTTGAATCGTCGAATAGTGGCTTCCGGACTGGTAGCCCACAGTGATCGGCACGTTAGCGAGGTCCTCTGGNCGCTTGATTGGNGAATCNGGCGGTACGTAAATGCCCGANGGACTTACCGAATAAGCCTCTCCCCATAAACGCCCACGGCCCGAGGAGGCCGCCATATTCACCGTCCAGTGGCAGGCCGAACTAACCGAGCAGCCACGCCCCCGTCCTTCAAACGTCTGATACGCCCCGCTCCACTGGTCAGGCGGTAACTCCTCAGCCGTCTTGACACTGGCCACCTGATCTCGCCCTGGGCGGAACTCGTAGTCCAACCCTTCAGCCTCAAAATAACCGTGCTCCTCGGCTACCCATTCCTGAAGCCGCATGTGCGGTACGATAATAAATTTCGACACTAGTCCTATCCTAACTCATACTCCACAAGTGAACACGACTACTTTGACGCGCCCTCTACAGGCTGTTCTAGGTCAAGAAATTTTGCGACCAAGTCAATACCGGTCGACAAGTCGAATCGCCGGTACGCATTCTGGACTACCATGGTTGGGTCACCAGAATGCAGTCTCTCGTAGAGTTGCTGACGACCACCATAGCCGTCTCCAGTGAGGTCCCAAGCCAATCTGCAGAGCTTGTAGCGATCAAGCGGTGAGGTGCCCTTACCTCGCATGTACACATCAAGGTGCTTCTTCAATTCTGGCGCCGTCCAGTCCTCGGCCGTCGGCAGGAAGATAAGCGAGCTTGTCCCGATGTGCTCGACCAGTTCGACGAACCGCTCCGAGACCATAGTCACCAACGCACGACGCTCTGGTGCCGCTGCCGTGCGGTAATGTCCACCAGGGGTGCGTTCACAGTCAATCTCGCCTGCGCGGAGGTTCGTGCGGGCTAACGACAGGTAGGTACACATCTCGCCGAGGGTGGATAAGACATTCGGTCGCTTATCCACCCCAGAGGTCGTAGCCAACAGGTGTGCCACAGCCACCAGTACTTCCATCCTGAGTTGCGTCAGCACCGACCCCGCATAACTCGCCCACGACATGACATTGCCACGGAACAGGCGGTTGGCAGCCAATGGTTCCCTGTAAAGGAATACACGCTCCCAAGGTACGAAAACGTCGTCGAAGATTGCCAGCGAGTCGACCTCGTCAAAACGTGCAGACACCGGGTGATCTAACGGATTCCGCCCTGAAAACACCTCGCGAGCCACCTGTTTGAGACCTGGGGCATTGCACGGAATGGTGAACCAAAGAGCAAACTCAGGCTCGTCCTCGGTGAACATGTAGGTTGGAGAGATTAGGATTTCGTTCGAGAACACGCCGAAGGTATTGAACCTGGCTCCACGTACCACGATCCCATCGTCCCGCTCCTTGACAACACGCACACACCGGTCNGGATCCTGAGANGGNCGCAGCGATTTGTCCATACAAGGGTCATGGAGACCATGCGACAGGCACAGATCATGGTCCCGCGCATACTTCAAATAGGTTTCGGTATTCCGAGCGANGTCTGGATTGAGTTTAGCGAGCTCATGGCGAATATCGTAGTAGCCAATCACCATCGACGCGCAAAAATCAGGCAGTCGCCCGCACATGCCAAACACTTCGCGGACCCACACTTCGGTGTTCCGNCGGCGAAGCAATAGATGCTCTGGTTTAGTCGGTAGAAAGTAGGAGTATGACGCGCGAAGGCCATTATCCTGCTCATAGGTCATCACATCCCGCGTCTCTTGAGCATGCTGCATATCGTAGATACGTGCGATGCTCTTTGCCATCTCGGCAAACTCAGGGTGACTCGTCACATCGTCAATTCGTTTACCCCGATACCAGACTTCGCGACCATCACGCAGACTCTCTAGGTAGCGCTTGCCATCGAGCGCACCTAAGCCTTTAGTGGTATCCATAGCTGGAATATTNCGTTGCGATGCCGTCGCTTCGTGCATGTTAAGTACTCCGTTCACAATCCGAATCTTTCCGAACCCTCAGCACCCAACTAGGTGTCGAATTTGGAAAGAACTGCTTTATATTTCTTGCGCACTGCTTCCCGTAACTCGGGACTGGCTCGCGCCACCNGCGGAAATTCATCCCGCCACTCGAACGGGCGGCACGCATCAATGACCGCTCGTGAGTTCATTCGTTCACCTGGCCGAAGCATCGGGTCAAGTGGCCCACTCCAGGCCCGATGTAATAGCTCGATATCCTCCGCCGGGTTACTCCGTGTGGACATTGCCCAAAGCACTTCAAACATATTAGCTGGATCGATGTCCTCATCGACGACGACAACATACCTACCGAGATAGTTGCCTGATTGACAGGACAATACCAGTAACCCAGCCTGTCTCGCATGGCCGGCGTAGGCCTGCCGAATCGACACGACATTGAAGAGCCTAGCGGAACCCGCTTCATGGCACCAAACGCCTTGCACACCATTCAAGCCAGCGTGCTCAATCTCGTCCCAAATCATGCCAGACTTCATAACGCATTTACTAAACGAGAAGTCCGAAGGAGGTTGCATCGGGCTCGCCATCGTCAGAATCGGGTCGTCACGGTAATAGACCCGTTCAATGCGAACAACCGGCTCATCACTAACCTCACTAGCGTAGTAGCCGGTGAACTCACCGAAAGGGCCTTCTGCCTTTGTATCATCAGGGTGCATCGCGCCCTCGAGAACAATTTCACTGTGCGCCGGCATCGGCAGCCCGTACCGCTCGGACCGGATCGTTTGCACCGGGAGTCCCCGATGACCACCAGCCCAGCTGAACTCGGACAGGCCAAACCGCAGCTCATTACCCGCACCGAGGGACAGAAGCGGGTCGTGACCACAGCTAATCAAAACCGGACANGGTTNTCCTTGNCGAAAATATTTCTCNCGAATCTGCCGGCCCTGCTTACCAGGNGACATCCAAAGTCCTACCGTTCGNCGATCATGAACCATCGACCGATANGTGCCCACATTCACCCAATCGTCTTCGGGGTCGTGCATGATNACTAGGTCGTCTGTTCCAATGTACCGTCCGCCGTCTCGTTCATGCAGCAACGGAACAGGAAATTTCAGTACATCCACTTCATCATCACGGTCGATATTCTGAAGGATCGGACCCTGATCGACGATCTCCGGCGAAAGCGGCGTATGTGTCTTCATCCGGTTCCGATAGGCATGCACAACGTCCATGGGCGNCTTCGGTTCNGGAAAGCCAAGGGTNATGGCAAGTCGCCGACTTGAATTAGAGGCACCAGAGAGCACGCGAAAGCCTTCAGGGAAACCCGGAATACGCTGGAAGAGAATGGCGGGCGGGTTCGTTCCTGCATGGTGAATAACTTCCGTTAATGCACCCATCTCAAGGTTCCAATTAACGCCGTCTATCGTGAGAAGTTCGTTTGCCGCTTCCGCACGCTTCAGTAGTTCACGTAAATCTTGATGTGGTCGATCGTATGCGTTGTACATANGGTCTATTCATCTTCGACGTCAACGTTTGCGTAATCCTCACNTGTTCGCTGCTCNATCAACTCGACCATTCCAGNGGCATCCTTAACTTGACGGATGTCTTCGGCAACAGCCTGNAATGCAGTCTTAAGCTTTCCCCGCGTGTTGAGCGGACAGACCATCAGGCAGATCTTGCACCCATGCATCTTAAGAAACCAGGGTTTACACGCTGGCGTATCAACGTGCCACCGAACAACGCCGTTTACTTCCTGCTTGTCTGGCTTGATAGCATCACCCGGACAGAAACGGGTGCAGATGTTGCACGATGCACACACTTCATCAAACCCAAAATCCTTAGGCCCATCCGCCTTNAGTGGCATCTCCGTTGAAACAGCCACTAGTCTGAACGAGGAACCAAGTTCNGGTGAAATCAGTGAACCGTGCTTGCCTAATTCGCCGAGCCCAGCCAAGTACGCGTAAGCCGGCAGTGGAATATCCCCGCGGTTTGTCTGGGCACAAGCACTGTAGCCATAGGCCCCTATCTGATGGGCAAGACGATTAGCCATATCGTCAAGACGGTAGTAAACCCGGTGCACCTCAGCCTGCGACCGGGGACCGATATCGATCATGCTGTCAAAGGCCATCGAAAGGCCAAAGACAATCACGAACTGATGCGCACGCTCTGAAGCATCGGTGAACAGAAATCTCGGATCGTACTTTGCAACGCCAACCACCTCAGCGCCCATCTCTAGGACAAGCTGCTTGATCTCTTCAGTCTTTCCGTCAATATCTTGAATCTCGGTTCGGTTGGAATTGACGACGGCTTCACGCGCCGGCCAAAGCACCTCTCGACGAAGGAAGGTATGTCGTCGGGCCGATGCTGGCATCCTCCGACGAAACTCCGAACCACTGGAGGTCATCATCCCCTCCTGCTGGGTACGGGTTGGACGCTTGGCCTGGCTAATGTTGATCTTGCCCATCGAGTAGTCTGTGACAAATGTTAACCGAACGGTTTGGCCCGATCACGAATAAGTGAGTTCCACGCTGGTTCAGGCTCAGACGCGACCTTCCTCCGCAGCTCGCTCCAGGGCGATCATTCGATCTCGATAAGTGGTCTTCACNCCCAATAAAGACAAGCCGGCCGCAATCGACGCAACGGCGAGCATGATAAAAGCATTCCTGTAACTACCCTGTGTGTCGGACATATAGCCAACAAGCGGCGGCCCGATAGCGAATCCAACTGTCACGCACGCAGTCAAAATCCCTATTGTCTTCCCTAGCACCTTAGGCCCAAAACAGTGCTTCGATAAGACTGGGATGTCTACAATCGAACCGCCGTGGGATAAACCACGCGTAATGGTAAATGCAACCAGCGCAGACAAAATGGAAATGGGAAACATCAGTAACACGGACACAGCCATCATGAAATAACACAGCATGATGCCTTTCACCGAAAGCTTATCGTATAGCCATCCAAAGCCAAGCTTGCCCGCAATACTAACGGCGAACACTGCACTCTTCACCCAAGCTGCGTTCATGGGACTGTAATTAACCTCCTGAATGAGATACAGCATAAGATGTTGCCCCAGCGACTGATCCACAAACCCAATCAAGCACACAGCCAGGCCAATCATCCAGAACGAGCGGCTTCGCAGCACATCTGAAAAATCTATCTCGGCGGCAGCACTCTCCTCGCGTTTGGTTTGCAATGAACTATCTGCAGATCCTGAGACTTCAATTTCAGCATCTTCAGATTCTTTAACGATCCGCAAGAAAACTGGGAGCGCAACTGTCCAGATGCCAATGCTTAGCAGTGCTACCGTCATCCGCCAGCCATAGATGCCAATGAGCCATGTCGCTAATGGTGGGGTAAAAGTCCCCGCGACACTCGTACCAAGTAACGCCGAACCAATAGCAAGACCTTGCTGGTGCATAAACCGCTGCGAAACCAGCACCTTGATGGCAATCATGCAGGCAATCGAACCCATTCCCAGTACAAGACCGACGAGATAAAACTGCCAGAGCGATTGCACCCAGAGAAATCCTAGCATCGCAATGATCGACACGGAGGAAGCAACGACCACGATTTTTCGAATGCTAAATTTGTCGACAAGTACGCCAAAGAAAATACCAAAGACAGCGCCAGCGCTGAATTTGAGTGTTGCAACAAACGTCACCTGCGCACGACCCCATCCGAATTCGTCGATGATTGGTGCGTAGATGAC
>PAWT01000022.1 GCA_002714165.1 Acidobacteriota bacterium | reverse complement strand
TGTCGTACTCCAGACGATCCAAGAGATCTCGAAGATAAGGCACTTCAATTACAATGAGTCCGTCTGGTTTGAGAACGTGTTTACACCCTTCCAGAAAATCTGGCGTGTCATCCACATGCGCTAAGACGTTGTTTGCAATAACCACATGAGCTGCACCGTATGTCTCCTGCACCTCACGACCGGTAGCTTCATTGAAGAACCGCGTCAGTGTTTCGATTCCTTGTGAGCGGGCCAATTCTGAGATGTTTTCAGCAGGCTCGATACCAAGGGTCCTCATTCCATATGGCTCAAAGCATTTCAGGAGGCTCCCGTCATTACTCGCTACTTCAACAACCAAGTTCCCAGGTTGTAATTTGAGAAGTTCGACAATGGTCTTGGAGTAAGTACGATTATGCTCTGCCACGGTTTCCGAAGTTCCAGTGACATAGATGTAATGGCTAAATAGCGTTCCCGGATCGATAAGATCTAGCAGTTGTACTAGTGAGCACACCTCGCAACGGTAGACATCAAGAGGATAGGACTGTTCCGCTGGAAATTCATCAGTTGAACGCAAGAAAGCATTCGCGAGTGGTGTCGGCCCCAAAGAAAGAAATTTAGTCAGTTGGGTGCCGCCACACACTCGACACGTCTGACGCTTAGTATGACCAGTCACGCGTGAGGACCTGAGATGCGGTTAAGCTGCCTATCGCACTTCTTGACAGTGCAGAAAAAACGGGGTGTCCATTTGAAACGCTGGAACACAGGAACGATTATAACCGGCAGAGTTAGTTAGGCACACACACTTACAAAGAACCGGATGTCGTCATGAACAATGTGAAAGCAAACCAGCAGAATGACAACCAATCACGCGCTGACCGAAAACCATCACCAGGAATCTTAGCCCTGGCGTGTCACTCGCTCCATATCGGCGTCAACCATTCGGCTGATCAAATGTTCGAAATCTACCGTTGGTGACCAATTGATTTTCTGTCGAGCTTTCGAGGCATCCCCGACTAGATGGTCGACTTCCGCAGGGCGCAACAGATTTGGATCGACACGAACCCACTCTTCCCACTCAAGTCCTACGTGGCTGAACGCAAGCCGCGCCAAGTCTCTGACCGAGTGACTCGTACCAGTAGCGATAACATAATCATCCGGACGATCGCACTGCAACATCATCCACATCGCGCGAACGTAGTCACCCGCAAAGCCCCAATCGCGGCGTGCATCGAGGTTACCAAGCAACAGCGAGTCGATTAGACCATGCTTGACTCTAGCAACTCCATCGCTCACTTTACGGGTGACGAATTCCAGACCTCGCCGTGGTGACTCATGATTAAAGAGAATCCCTGAGACGGCGAATAGATCATAACTCTCACGGTAATTTACCGTGATGTGGTGTCCGAACGCCTTAGCAACACCGTATGGACTTCTTGGATAGAATGGCGTCGCCTCGGTCTGTGGCACATCACGTACCTTCCCGAACATTTCGCTAGACGAGGCTTGATAGAACCGAATTGAGGTGTCAACCTGACGAATTGCATCAAGGATTCTTGTTACCCCAAGAGCATTAAATTCACCCGTAAGCATCGGCTGGTCCCACGATGCTGGTACGAACGACATCGCCGCCAGATTGTAGAATTCGTGTGGCCGCACCTCCTCAATGACACGAATCATCGAAAGTTGATCAAGGAGGTCGGCCGTTCGTAGCTGAACCCTGTCGAGCAGGTGTTCTATGCGCCATAAATTTGGCGTGCTAGAACGGCGAACCATTCCGACAACTTCGTAGCCCTTGTCTAGAAGCAACTCGGCTAAGTAGGAGCCGTCTTGGCCAGTGATACCAGTGATGATCGCTCGCTTGGACATAGAAAAGAGCTCTATTTGTTAGGTGTCAGCATTCGTTAACAGCCGGCGCTCAACTCAGATGCCGATCAAGTCAATAACATGACGCGCTGCTGGAACAAGCGACCGTCGGCAAGTTACCGTCAAGCCAACTGATTCCAGCAGTCTCAAGAGCCCTACGGTCGTCGGACAGGACGCCTCCTCCAAAAGACGACGGCACGCACGGGACTCCGCATCATTAGAAGCCACAAGCCAGCCCCACAACAAACCTCGATTGTGTCCACGGGCCACAAGACGTTTTAATCGATTTAAAAACTCCAAGTCCTCAGGATGTCGTACGGCGTATTCCGAGCAGTAATCGCGTAGTACACTGGTTCTGAGAGGAATGCTTTGACTGAAGGCCATCCTTGAAGAATTCTGTTCGTGCGACCTCCATGAAAAGAGTGGTTCGGCCACCACAGCGACATCCCACTGCTCAGCAATCCGCATTAGGATCGTGAAATCACCCCAGTGGATTGGGCAGCGCTCATCAAAGCCACACGTCTTAACCACTTCCCGGCGGAATACAAGAGCTGGTGTCGCAAGTTCAGACCTTCCTCTGCGAACTAGACGCTCAATGAAGTCTCTGCCATTCCAAGCCCCGGTTTTCCTAATCAATCGACGACGGACAGTCAGTCGTCCCTCACCGTTGATCATATTCCAGTTACTACCAGCGAATGCCGCCTGTGGATTAGCTTCAAGCACTGCAACGTGGGCATCCAGGAATCTTGGATCGTAGTGGTCATCATCATGAAAAAAAACGACATATTCACCCACCGCGGCGCGGATGCCGCGATTAAAATTCGCGAACATCGGCACGCGCTCGTTAACCCTCAAGATTCGCGCGTTTGAATTGTTCGCCGCGAATTCAGTCAGCACCGACTGGGCTTCGGGCCCACTCGCATTATCTAGAACAATCACTTCGTAGTTCTCGTACGTCTGTTCTCGGAGAGATTGCAAAACGGCACTCAGATACTCAACACGCCCGATTGTGGGAACACAAATTGATACCAGGGGAAAAGTCACGTTACAGTAACCGTCAGTATCGGATTGAAAATAATGGTTGCCCGTTGCAGCTCGCTCACTTGCCGTCCAGAGTCTCCAGAGTCTTTACGACCCCCTCCTTGATGCCGATGCGTGCACGCCAACCGGTTGCTGCACAGAGCCTATGTGTATCTGCCCAGAATCCGTCACCACCAGGAGGGCGTTCGGCCGGAGGGTGTTTGATCGGACGTGGCATGCCGTAGTACTCCGCAACCAAGTTTGCGACGTGGCCGACACTCGTTGGTTGGCCACTTCCTACATTGAAGACCCCAGAGGGCATGTCTGAAGAGACCAGTGACACTAAAGCAGAGGCTACGTCCTCAACGTGAACAAAATCCCTAAAGGCGTTCGGTGTACGAATACTTGCCTTTTGTCCGGAGGCATAAGAGGCCCGAAGAGAGGGAATTAGTGAACCCTGCATCTGCCCAGGCCCATAGACAAAGAAAATCCGAGCCCATTGATAATTAAACGCCGCATCGCGAGCGACCGTTTCCAGCACGTTCAACTGCGCGTGCTTCGTTGCTGCACAGAAGCCCCGATCAACTGGAATACTTTCTTCGGACACAGCTCCAGAAGCGCGACCATACTCTGCACAGGTTCCTGCAACGACCATTCGCCGCACACCCGATCGCGCCACAGCGCCGATAAGCCGAAGGCCAGCATCCAGATTCGCGCGGCATCTTTCAAGCGAATAGTCCGGTAACCCTTCCCACGCCAGATGGAGACACCACTCGGGTTGAAACCTTATAGTCTCGTCGATCCAGTCACCGTCTCTCCCAAAATCGGCGGCGATCGCCTCGAGCCCGTCACGTCGAGGCAACTTAGCTGGATCTCGAGAGAGGCAGAGCACTTCGTGCTCCCTTAACAGAGAAAGTACGCGGCTCCCGATAAAACCGGTGCCGCCAGTCAACAATACGCGCATCGCAATTCAGAACTATTCGAGCGACGCTGGATCGAAATCTGGAAAGGTTCGATCCCGTTCCGAGATCACGACTGGTTCTGTTGGCCAGTTCACCTTGAACGCAGGATCGTTGTAACGGAAGCCCCGCGCCGACTCTGGAGAAAACATTTCGCTCATGTAATAGTGAAGTGTAGTGTCCGCGACAGATGTCAACCAAGCGTTGGCGCAGCCAGCTGGTACATAAAGGCTTCGACGGTCATCAGCTGAGATCTTTACCGACACCCATTGCATGAAAGTCGGTGAGTTTTTCCGCAGATCGACGACTACGTCATAAATCCCACCGGACATACACGAAATGGTCTTAGATTCTGCATATCGGCCAACCTGGTAGTGAAAGCCACGAAGCGTACCACTTTGAACATTCTCAGAAATATTGCCCTGAGCAACAGTTGGTGCAAGACCATGTGCCGCAAACTCCTCGGTACAGAAGTGACGACGAAAGCCACCTCGTTCGTCAGAGAAGACCACCGGCTCAATGATCCACACCCCCTGCAACGCCAACTCAGTGAACTTCATGCAGCAACGACCAATTGATCAAACGTTTGGGGTAGAAGCGTTTAGCTGGCTATGCTCGCGGGCATGCTTCTCAGTAGAGCAAAATGTTTAAATCTGCTACTTGGACGACGATCTCCATGCTAACCCTCGGGCAGGCTCACGCCCTCTCACTTACAGTTAGGAATGAAAAATCTCCTCCCTGGCGAGTCGTTCATGAACTGAACATAATTTTTCCTTAGTATTCAGGGGTTTGTCAAGTTAGACCAACTTTTTAAGCCCGACCGCATGGAGTCTTTCGTAATCTCTCAGACAGTCATTCGTTCAATAAATGAACATCATTTTTCTTAGCGTTCTGATGATTGGTAAATTAGGCAGGCTTCTCCATTGGGCCATCATCAAGACTTTCGTATAATTTTCGATACTCTTCGGTGCCCTTTTCAATGTCGAACAGTTCACTCGCAACCCGACGACACCGTTTACTCATCTCCAAACTAGTGAAAAGGGCTCGCACGGGTGGAAGTGAGGCTACAAACTCCTCCTGGTCCATGGCCGTAAGGACCACCCCAACATCGTGATGCCTGACAATCGCACCAGAATCGCCGACTCCATCGTTCAAGATCACGGGAACTCCGCATGAGAGAAACTCTGCGAGTTTGGTAGCTGCTGATGCACGTTTCGACAGTGTCGGGCGTATGAAAAACAACCCGGCATCAAATAACGACGTATAGCGGGGCATTTCCGAAAAGCTGGCTCTGGTAAGCACCATAGCAGAATCAGGAACGCCACTAGCCACAGCGTCTCGCCGTAGAGCCTCATGGTCTTCACGCGTCACAATGAGAACTCGCAAGGATTCAATCGATTTCGACAGATACGCTAGGTAACGAAGCATCTCATTCCGCATATACCAGTTACTCATCGTGCCTACACATCCGATCACAAGCTTGCCTTGAAGACCGAGTGAGCCAACTAAATCAGGGTCTTTACTGATGGGTTTGAACCGTTGCAAATCGACACAGGTCGGGATCACCACCGTTGGCACGGTATCGGGAATCTCGTATCCAAGCGCCGGCAGTGCCTGCACACCGGCCTTCGTCAAGGAGACAATGGCGTCAGCCCGTTCGAAGAACCGCCGTTCCCACCACTTACCGAGTCGATAAAGAAACCCGTGCGCGCGCCAATGCCCAGCTTCCACCTTCTCATCAACCCAAAAGCCTCGCATGTCAAACAGGAATCGCGAAGCGCCGCCACGACGGACGAACAGGGCGACCAATGCTGCTACGTAGCCTCGGGCGTGCACGATCCGGATGGTCCCCTCCTGGCAGACGCGCCAGGCGGTCAGCGCCCCACAAACCACGTCAAAGATCGTTGAGAAGACAGGGGGCGACTTGTGATAACGCAATGGAATCCAGTTGATACCAAACGCGTGGAACCGCTGCTCCATCGCTATCACACGTGTATGATCCGACAGATCCTCAGGCTTCTCAAAGCTAATCAGAGTAATTCGGTAGTTGGCCGAAAGTCGTGTCAGATAATTGACGACTTGTGACTCGCCGAGCGGTTCAAGTGCACCGTCGTACGAAACATAGAGAGCCTGAGAGTCATTAGACAACATGGAAAGGATAACCGGCTCTATAGCTGGGGGGCTCGGTCTGTCGTTAACAATCCCTAGGCTCAGGAAGATCGCAGCTTGAGACGCCCATTTCAGCCAGGGTCGTTCCCGTCAGAGTCGTACGATATGGAGATCGGTCCGGCCCCGAAGTGCGTTACGGGTGTCAACGATTAGCGGCGAACGTCGAACGATTTCGTCGTAATCAAACGACGCGTGAGGAGTGGTGATCACCGCACAGTCAAATTCTTGATCGAAGGTGGCAGAGGGTTCGATGGCCTCCAAATGCACTTGCCCTAGCTCGAGGGACGCCACATACGGGTCACTGTAGGACAACTTAGCACCACGCTCCAGCAGCAACTGTGCTAAGTCGAGCGCCGGCGACTCGCGAACATCACCCACATTAGCTTTGTAAGCAACACCGAATAAATGAATTGCCGCTCCCTTAACTGGTTTACCAACTGTATTCAGCGCATCAGTAACTCGCTCAAGCACATAGCGGGGCATCCGGCCGTTGATATGCCCGGCCAATTCAATGAAGCGACTCTCAAAGCCGTTCTGGCGTGCTTTCCAGCTCAAGTAGAACGGATCGATCGGAATGCAATGCCCACCGAGGCCAGGGCCAGGATAGAACGGCATAAATCCGAACGGCTTGGTCTTCGCAGCATCAATAACTTCC
Organism: Acidobacteriota bacterium; assembly: GCA_002714165.1. Classification (GTDB taxonomy): domain Bacteria; phylum Acidobacteriota; class Vicinamibacteria; order Vicinamibacterales; family UBA823; genus UBA11600. The sequence goes on along the minus strand of PAWT01000022.1, from coordinate 43,165 downwards.
CAAACATTGACATCTAGATCGCGACACATCAGCGCCAATTCATTGACGAGACCAATGTTGACCGCCCGAAAAGTATTTTCCAACAGCTTAACCATCTCAGCGACACGCGTTGAAGAAACAGGCACGACCGTCTTGACGATTTGCCGGTACAAGGCTGCGGCAACCTCCGTTGATGCTGAATCAACTCCACCAACGACCTTAGGAATGTTCGCGGTGCGCCACTCGGAGTTGCCTGGGTCCACACGCTCTGGAGAAAATGCTAGGAAGAAATCCTGTCCCACCTTCAATCCACTACGTTCCAACAACGGCTGGACGACCTCCTCTGTCGTTCCCGGATAGGTCGTCGACTCAAGAATAATTAGCTGGCCAGGATGCAGATGTGCACCAACAGACTCAGTTGCTGCGGCCACGAACGAGAGGTCGGGATCCTTCGTCTTGCGAAGAGGCGTCGGCACGCAGATATTGACGGTGTCAACCTCTGCAAGCTTTTGGAAATCACTGGTCGCCACGAGACGGCCAGCGTCTACAGCGGCTGCGAGTTCCTCAGTAGCTACATCTGGAATGTCAGATTCACCACGACCAATTCGCTCTACTCTCGCACCATCNACATCAAAGCCAAACGCCGAAAAACCCGCCTTCGCGAATTCCACAAGTAGCGGCAGCCCAACGTATCCGAGGCCGATCACCCCGACAGTGGCGGATCGGTTGTTCAGCCGTTCCAGCAGCAAAGTAGTCGTAACACCCATCCCGATGCCACTATAGCACGCTGTTTCCTGAGGGGATGAACNGCGCTTGCGCATCGCCAGACAACTTCCTAGGGCTCATCGTAACGCCTGCCGCCGGGACGCTAGATGACGAGTCAGAGCGTCCTGCCAAGACGGCATTTCGAAACCCGCCGCTGCAAGCTTCGCGTTGGAAAGGGCACAAAACACTGGCCGANCGGCTGGCAGCGACAAACTGGCAACAGAGATTGGTCTAAGGGATGTTGTCGATCGAAGTTGGCGTTTGATTTCCTCGGCAAGGTGTAACCATGTCGTGTGGCCAGTATTAACACAGTGATAAAGCCCAGCTGGCGCCTGCGCGTCGATAAGTGACCGTGTCGCTCGAGCGACATCGTGAACAAAGCTTGGCGACACCACGCGGTCCATGAACACANTCGGCTCACGGCCATTTGCAACCGCGTCAGTAATCTGATCGATGCTACTCCGGGCGGGCGTGCCACCGAACAGACTCTCGACACGAAGAATATAAGCACCCATAATGTCGCTCGCGAACCATTCCCCAATCAACTTCGAGGTACCGTACACATTTCTCGGACTTGCTTCATCTTGCTCGGTGTATGGCACCGTGGCGACGCCGTCAAAAACAAAATCGGTGCTGTAGTGGACGAAGATGGCACCGACGTCGGTGGCCGCACGTGCGAGGGAGCGCACGCCGAACGCATTCACCGCTAATGCCATCTCTGCGTTGTTTTCGGCCTCGTCAACGCGGTTATACCCGGCACAATTGATGATGATTGACGGATTATGNGCTGTTACAACCTTAAGAAGATTACCGTGGTCAACTAGATCTAATTCTGNATGAGTCAAAGGAACAAGTGCTTCGGCACTAAACTCAGCACAGATAGCCCCACCGAGCTGACCACCCGACCCGGTCACGAGGACTTTTCGCTTTCCCATCGTGAGACGTTTATGACATCCGCAGGTACTCTGCGATCATCTCAACCACGTACGCCTGCTGGTCTTCGGTTAACTCGGGATACATTGGAAGCGCCAATGCAGTGCGAGCGGCATTTTCGGACTTGGGAAATGCACCTTCTGAATAGCCAAGACTCGCGAAGCACTCCTGCAGGTGCAGCGGCACCGGATAGTAAATCGCGGTCCCAACACCGCGCGACTCCAGATGTGTGTGAAGCTGGTCTCTCCTCGGCGTTTGGACAACGTATTGATGATAGGTGTGCCATCGGTCCCGGGGTTGAACGGGAAGCTCAACACCAAAGGCCTCCAAGCCTGCATTGGTAAACAACTGATGGTATCTATCCGCTACCTCACGTCTCGCCCTACACCATTGGTTTAGATGCGGAAGCTTTGCTCGTAAAACGGCTGCTTGAATCGCATCCAATCGAAAATTTCCACCAACGCGCTTGTGCACGTACCTGGGCTGGGCACCGTGTACCCGAAGCGAGCGAAGATGTTCCGCCAAAGCCTCGTCATTGGTAGCTATTAATCCTGCATCCCCGTATGCACCAAGGCTTTTACTCGGAAAAAACGAGAGCCCGCCAGCCATCCCGAGCGCCCCAACACACCGCCCCTTGTAACGAGCCCCGATGGCTTGACAGGAATCTTCAATAATTGAAACACCACTTCCTGAAGTGGCAGTTAGTAGTGGATCAAGATCCGCACTCAGGCCGAATAGATGCACTGGAACTATAGCTTTCGTTCGAGACGTTATAGCGTCCCTAGCCGCATCCGGGTCTATGTTGAAGGTGGCCGGGTCAATGTCAACAAACACTGGGGTGGCGCCGAGCCGCACGATGGAGCCCGCAGTAGAGAAGAACGAGTAGGTGGTGGTAATCACCTCATCACCTGGACCAATCCCAAGCCCCATCATGATCGCAAGTAGTGCGTCGGTTCCGGAGGACACTCCAACTGCATGCTTGGCCGAAAGGTACGCCGCCAACTCCTGCTCGAGCAGCTCAACCTCTGGCCCAAGGATAAATTGCTGACTGTCGCAGACCCTGGTGATAGCGGCGAGCACATCAGCGCGAATAGAGTCGTACTGAGCCTTGAGATCAACCAGTGGCACCGTCATCTCGGTTGGCTGTCTCATCTGCCTTGCCGCTCCTTGATTGCAGCTCTCGTCTCCCGTTCGGTTTCACGCTGCCGAATGCGTTCACGCTTGTCGTGGGTTTTTTTTCCTTTGGCCAACGCGATTGCGAGTTTGACACGGCCGTTCTTGAAGTGCATTCGAACCGGCACGAGGGTCATACCACGCTCGACTGTTTTGCCGACAAGTTTCCGAATCTCCGCTTTATGTAATAGCACTTTTCGCCGGCGCGTGGGCTCGTGATCAGCATAGCCACGGTGACTGTAAGAACTAATGTGAATGTTATAAACAAATACCTCTCCGGCCTCTACCCGACCATAACTGTCGCGTAGATTCACACGACCCTCGCGAATCGCTTTAACTTCAGTGCCTGTGAGCACGATGCCAACCTCGAAGGTATCAATAATGTGATAGTCATGAAATGCCTTACGGTGTTCCGTGATCGGTCGTTCCCCTCGTGAGCGGCCGGTCATGCGGAAGACCATTTGCGCGTCGCCTTGACCAGCCGCGCCGCCAGTAGGACCGCCTCCACCATGCTCGACGGATCGGCAACTCCCTGACGGGAAATGTCGAATGCCGTGCCATGATCGACCGACGTCCGGACGATTGGTAACCCAAGCGTCACGTTAACCGTGCGACCAAAGGCCACCAGCTTGGCCGGAATCAGCCCTTGATCGTGGTAGCAGGCCACCACAACGTCGTATTCACCTTGCATTGCGTTCACAAATAAGGTGTCTGCCGGAAGCGGCCCAACCACATTGATACCGTCCTGCCGGCAAGCTTCCACCGCAGGCCGTAGAACCTGTTCGTCCTCGTGTCCTAGTAGGCCTTGCTCTCCCGCATGTGGATTGAGTCCCGCTACTGCTAGCCGTGGATTCGGAAATCCGAAACGGGGCAACTCGGTCGCGGTAAGACGAATGGTCGCCTCAAGACGATCTGTAGTGAGGAGGGCCGGGACCTCCGCGAGCGGTACATGTACAGTTGCCAACACCACACGCAACGCCTCAGAGTGGAACATCATGGCAACTCTTTGCGTCCCGGTGAGATGGGCTAGCAAATCGGTATGCCCGCGCCACGGTAAACCCGCCTTAGCAAACGCTTGCTTATTAATCGGCGCCGTCACGAGTGCGTCCGCCCGACCAGCCTGAACATCGGTAACCGCCTGCACAATAGTCTCGTATGCAGAGCTACCGGCCTTGGCTGTTACCTCTCCGGCAGAAAATGCCCCGAGTTCCGTATCTGTTTTGGGACCGTAGAGGATAATTTCCCCGGCTGCTTTGACCCTTGGGTCTTCTGCCGCCTTGAGGGACACCTCTGGACCAATCCCAGACGGATCGCCCACGGTTATCGCAATCTTGAGTCTTTTGGACATGGATTGTCTGCCGAATCTGCCTCGCAAAAGTCGAACTTACCCAGGCGTGTCAGAGCTGTAACATCAGCCAGTCCGCAACGATTTTTGGGTTAGCGTTTCGAACGGTCAAAGCGTCAAGAGCTTGGTCGACCGAAGAAAATGCGTTCAACACTCGATCGCTGCCATCATCGTAGTCAGCCGCCAATTGGGTTAACTCCGATTCAAGATCGGAATTGGCGAGGGCTTTGCGATCTGCACGACTGTTGACTAGTCCAATGTCTCGAAGTAGCGACATCATCGCCTGTAGCATGAGGGCAAACGCTTCCCTAGTAGCTGAAGGACTCTTCCTCTCGACGAACTCCTTGAAAAGCTCCTTTATAGCGGCCAAGCGGCGCTTCGAATCAGTTGTCGTTGCCGAACTGTGTAGACTTCGGGAGGCACACTCACGAGCGCTGGCTAAATCATCAGAATCCAACCGAAGCGCCAGGCCAAGACTGCCGTCCGCTGTTACTGCCACTGAGTGTGCGTCTCCTTCACCGTATCCGTGATCCCGAACGAGAAGCTCGGCAACCTCAGCTGCCGTTAACCGTCCAAAGCGCAACCGCGGACACCGCGAGAGCACAGTGGGAAAAAGCGCATCTGGACGGGACGACACAAGGATGATCACCGACGCAGACGGCGGCTCCTCTAAAATCTTTAGTAACGCGCTCTGTGCTTCCGGTCTCAGTCGATCCGCCTGGTCCAAGATAACGACACGTGTTCTGCCTTCGAATGGCCTGTATTGTGCCTGGCGCGAAACTTCCCGCACTTGATCAACGCTGATATGGCCCTTGTCGTTGGGCTCAACCAACAACACCTCACTGTGAAGCCGACGCTCGATTCGCTTGCAATTCTGGCAGACACCGCAGGCATCAAACTCGGAGCGATCATCGCCCTTTGATGACACCGGTGTCTGTTCTGGCGTCTCACAGTTGATAGCTTGAGCCAAGGCAAGGGCTACGGTTCGCTTCCCGACGCCTTCGGGACCGGCAAACAGTAGGGTTGGCGGAAGCGTGCCGCGTGAAACGGCGCGGGCCAAGAGTTTAATTAGAGGCCGGTGACCGGTAACCGCCCGCAGTGGCATGAAAATCTCGCCGCGATCGTATCACGGCACCCGAAAGGGAAGGACCGTGTGTCGCACCGAAAGACACCTCACCCGAGAACAGTGAAAAGCAGGGACCGCTGTCACTCGATCCGATACCGCTTGGAAGAAAATGGCGGGGCCGACGAGACTCGAACTCGCGACCTCCGGCGTGACAGGCCGGCGTTCTAACCAACTGAACTACGACCCCGTTNGATGTAACACACCCGATCCAGCCCCGTACTATAATGCATTTTCGCCACTCTGCCTTACACGAACCCATTTCGCCATCGTATCTCTCCCGATACCTCGAACATCGAAGCTCAAATCTGAACGCCTNGAGTGGGCTGNCTCCAGAGAGCGCCACATTTACGCCATTAATTCGATACGCGACGATCGGCAANATTTGGTGGGCGGTACAGGACTTGAACCTGTGACACCCGGCGTGTAAAGCCGGTGCTCTACCACTGAGCTAACCGCCCCAGCATACTTNTTGACTTCATCACAATTACATCATCATAGGGAAACGCCGATAAATTCGGGCAATTAACAATCATCACGTTGAGGCGCGCGACCAGAGAATAGCGGCAACAATCAAAAGGCCAAGAACTGCCCGGTACTCTCGATTTCGAATCGCCCGAGCCACGCTAAACGATCGATGAGCGTTTGGTAGCAAGCCGGATTTGTACTGATCATACAAACCCCCAAACTGTTCACGCAGGAAAGCCTCCTCTGTTTTAATCGCTGCGGTCAAGGTCATCCCAAGATAGCCGACCACGACGGCTGCGACGAGCACTGTTCCCGTTGCAATAGCAAATCCAATTCCAAGAATTGACGAACCAACGTAAAGCGGGTGGCACGACCAACGATATGGCCCAGAGCTCGTAACCTCACGTTTTTTCTCAAGATGTCCAGCCGCCCAAATCCGAAGTGCTTCACCAACTACAACAATCGGTGCTCCGATCACCAACGTCACATAAGTTGGACGTGCCATCGCAATCGNCAGAATGCCGACAATGAAGCCGATCGGCACGCGTAGCCGCGCAACACGTATCAAGACCGTGGTCTTCACGGAATCCCANTCAGGCATGCTACGAAATAGCCGACAGTCGATAATCGACGGCCTCGGCGACCGCATCGACGGCAATGTTNCCAACACACCATCCTGTCACTCGACAGGAACGACGGTGATGGCATCGACATTCGGCGAATTGTGACACCGTGTGATCCGCAGCTGCCCACGGGCCATTACGGTCAGGGTTAGTCGGACCGTAAATCCCCACAATCGGTGTTCCGAGGGCCGCGGCTATGTGAAGTGGGCCCGTGTCTCCAGACACTAGGAGGGTCGCACTTTTTAACACCGCAACCAAATCAGNAAGTGAAGTCGATCTAGTCACAATTGCTGCCCCATCAGAAGCAGCTGCAACAGATTCAGCGAGAGACTCCTCACCCGGCCCCCAGATNACTGCAACTGGGAGTCCATGCTTCATACGAAGTCGCCGCGCAATCGAGCCAAACCGCTCAGGAGGCCACCGCTTATTGGGCCAAGCAGCNCCAGGATTCAGGACGGCATACTGGCCAGTTCCAACATCAAGCTGACGGTGAACATCGGTGCAAGTGATCGTGTCACGAACCTCGAGTGGAAACTCCCAAGGCCCACGTTCCACACCGAGAAACGACGCCAGCGAGAGGTTTAACTCGACAACATGACACCTCGTGCTTGGAGAGCACTGCTCATCATAGAAAANCCGAGCCGCTGGCTCACGGAGGTGAGTTCTAGGAAGTCCAATCACGCGGCGACCACCCGCCATCCTTGCGAGCGCAGCTGATTTCAACAGTCCCTGAGAATCCAGCACGACGTCATAGTGTTCGCGACGCAGTTCAGTAATCACTCCGCCGATACTTCGCCAAGCGGATACAGAACGGGTTCGCCAAACGATGCATCGGTTTATAACTGACACAAGGTCAAGGAACTCATGGTGACGCTCATCGACGACCCAATCGATACGCGCTGAAGGAAACCCACGCCGTAGCGCGGCAGCTAGCGGCAACGTGTGCACAATATCCCCGAGTGAACCAAGTCGGACGATCAAGATCCGGTCGACATTTGTCATTAGTCGATTTTGTCCACTCTTTGCTTGATGCGAGCCAACAGGTCCCGGGTCGAATGACCTTTTGGATCTCCGACAATGGCCGTACGGCCACCGTAAGCGAGGACAGTCTCGCGCTCCGGCACTGTCTCAACGGTGTAATCAGTTCCTTTGCAGTGCACGTCAGGTTGAATTGTCCGGAGTANGTCATTGACCGTTAAACCGGAAAAGATCACCACGGCATCGACGACAAGAAGAGCCGACACTAACTCCGCACGAGCCGATGCTGGAAGANTCGGTCGACCGGCTCCCTTGATTGCAGTGACGGACGAATCGTCGTTGATAGCGACCACCAGTCGGTCGGCTTCGAGTTTAGCGCCTTGCAGGTATCGTATGTGGCCCACGTGGAGGAGATCGAAACAGCCGTTGGCGAGCGCCACTGACTCTTTATTGCGCCGAAATGTAGCGACTAGCCTCACGAGTTCATCACGACCGACAACCCGTCCCACATCACACTCCACGCTGCGTCACAGCTCGGGGAGTTCGTGGTCCCGTATTACAGCTTCCCGAAGCTCCTCAACAGTGACTGTTGCAGTCCCGCGTTTCATAACAACTAGACCACTGGCATAGTTGGCTAGCCGCGTCGCTTCAAACATTGAGGCACCGGCCGCCAACGCAAGCGTCAAAGTAGCAATTACCGTATCACCGGCACCCGTAACATCAACGATTTCATCCGAACCGAAGATCGGCACGTGCGCGGTGCGCTGCTTACGCTCAAACAGGGCCATCCCCCGACTACCGCGTGTGATTAACGTAGCCGCCATTTGCAATCGCTTCAGTATGGTTCGCCCAGCTTTCTCAAGAGTCTTCGTATCTTCCCCAATCGTAAAGCCCAACAACTGCTCAACTTCACCCTCGTTCGGTGTACACGCCGTGAAGCCCTTATAGTCTAGGAGGTGGTATCGCGAATCGATCACAATCGGGACCGGGCGACGACGCTTCGTCTTGGTAACTTGCAGCTTGATGGTCTGCGCTAACGTTGGTGTAACTAGGCCAGAGCCGTAGTCAGAGAGGATTACCGCATCACAGCCTCTGACTGCACGCTGCACGGCTCGTAGGAATACCTTGGACGTAGACGAGTCAAATGCAGGTGGCGTCCTGTCAATCCTGACGACCTGCTGCTTCGCCGAGTGCACACCGCCAGCAAGAATACGTGTCTTCGTCGGCGTCCTATAACGATGCGGGCGCACAAGACTCGAGGTCTCAACGCCGTCCTGAAAGCCAGCGAGCAGGGATTCGCCAACGGGATCCCGCCCCAACAATCCGCACAGCCAAGACTGCCCTCCGAGCGCGGCTACATTGTTCGCGGCATTACCGGCACCGCCTGCTACGATCTCGGATGAATCGTAGTTTAAGATCAGCACCGGTGCTTCTCTTGAAACTCGCTCAATCCGACCATAGATGAATTCATCGGCGATTACGTCGCCGATAATTGCCACGTGCTTATTCGCAAGCCCATCAATAAGCTCAAGGAAGCGGTTGGCCTGATCGTGATCGCCTGGTAAAGCCTTTACGGGAAGTCGTGGGTACATATCAGTCCCTTAAGCGATCCGCCGGAGAATCCATCCAACCGCGGTCATCAGCTCGGGTGCGATCAACGCTGCGTTAACTTTGGGCCTCGGCTTGGCAATCTCGGCCTCACCGTAGCCCGTTCGAACGAGTACACCTAGACCACCGAAGGACTGGGCCAATTCAACATCGTGCCACCGATCGCCGATCACAAATGACCGTTCAAGGTCGAGATGAAAGTCTCGCTGCGCTTGACGAACCATGCCGGGGGATGGTTTTCTACATTCACACTTCTGACGATAGGCCTCAATTGGCGCGTCCGGATGATGAGGACAGTAATAGAAGCGATCGATCAGTGCATCGCCCTCACGTACGCGTCCGTCGATAAACTCGTGAGCTTCCTCGACGAAACATTCCTCGAACATGCCGCGCGCCACACCCGACTGGTTCGTCACAATGATGACCTTGAAGCCAGCTCGATTGAGAAGTCTTACCGCATCAATACTCCATGGATAGAAAACAATACGATCAAGCCGGTCCAGATATCCAACTTCCTCGATCAACGTGCCATCACGATCGAGAAAGACAGCTGGAGTCACGAGGATGCCTCTTTTGTTTCATTTGAGTTTAAGCATCTCACGAGAGCACTGAAAACATCGTTAGTCGAGATGCCAGTCATACAGCGATGATCGATCGGACAATCTCGTAGTAGACAGGGACGACACCGGACAGGGTGCGATAACAGTTCGTGTGGTCCTATCGGTGCCGTTACTCGCTCATCCGAAGGCCCGAACACCGCAACCACGGGCTTGCTGAGTACTGCCGCAAGATGCATCGCGCCGGTATCATTTGACACGCACGCCTCACACTTTGCGAGTATTCCGATTAGCTCCGTAAGGTCAGTATGCCCAATCAGATTGACGATCCGTCTCTCATCAGACAATCCGTGTCCAGCCTCAGTTATGAAGGATTCTATCGCACGACCAACTGGCCGGTCGTCAATACCACCAACAAACACAACCGATTGGCCCAGTTCTATCACTGATCGTCTTGCGACCTCAGCATACCGCTCAGGTAGCCACTGCTTGGCGTGCCCGTGCGCCGAACCCGGCGCCATTACCACAATCGGTCTACTAGAGGCGACTCTGTGCCGCTCGAGAAGCCTCGCGGCACGAGCCCGCTGCGAGTCTGTTACAACGAGCTTGGCATTATCGTCCTCTATCGAAATCTTAAGTTTCCCCAACAACGTACGATAATAGTTTGAATGATGACCTCCCTCCCGTGGTCGCTTGACGGCTCGGGTTAGCAATAACCTCCTAAAGTCAGCTGCGTAACCCCAACGCTCCATAATGCCAGCCCGGTACGTCATCCATGCCGAGCGAAATGAATTGGGAAATAAAACTGCAACGTCATATTTTCTGCCAGCCAAAGTTGCCACGTCCGAAGCGAACCCGTCCTGCCCACCCTCAAGGGACACGACCGTGTCGAGACCCGTGAGCATTCGGACAACCGGCGTCATCGCTCTAGGCAACGCCACAGCAAGATGTTGAGAAGCAAAATGGTTCCGGGCAGCGGCTACCGATGGCAGCGCCATCACAATGTCCCCGAGCCAGTTCGGCAGCACGATTAACACACGCTTCGGATCAGTCACGATTCATCAAATGAACTACTTAATTGAGGTGCTTCTTATTCTTCTCTCTTACTGAGCCGTTGGAAACACGCCATCAGTCTCTTTAAACTCGGACTCTTCGTCCCGCCACCGCCGATGCATCCACAACCACAAACTGGGGTGTCGCCTCACGTAGGTCTCAAGCACATTCGTACACCGCTGGGTGAATGCAAGCAGGGCCTCTGGAGTCTCGTTCTCGGGTGGTGGGACCACCGGCTCGTACACCAGACGATACCGTCCATCATTCAGGGGTAAGGCAAACAAGGGAATCACTGGCGCACCGGTACGCGCCGCCAAAACTGCCAGGGCGGCGGTTGTCGCAACAGTACGGTTGAAAAATTTAACGTAAACCGCGTCTCGACTTTGGACGTGCTGGTCGATAGGAATGCCCACCGCACCATTCTGGCGAAGAGTTTTGAACACTCTTCGCAATGTGCCACGACGATAGATCACCACATTGCCCGTGGAAACGCGGATGCGCTCCAGAAACTTGTGCGCATGAGGATTGTCGAGCGCTCTCGCCATGACCGACATCGGCTCAAACTTAAGGGCGTGAGCCAGCGCTTGGATTTCCCAAAATCCGAAGTGTCCAGTAATAAACAGGATGCCCTTGCCAGAAGCTTGTGCTTTCTCGACGCGCTCTGCACCTGACACCTCAATCAAGTCGAGCATCGCATTGGGCGACAGCGTTCGGAATTTTAGGAGATCAGCGACGAATCGACCGAAATGGTGGAAAGTGGAACGAGCTAAAGCTCGACATTCAGCAGAGCTTCGGTTTGGAAAGGCTGTTTGTAAGTTTTCAATCGCTAATCGGCGACGCGAATGGAACAACAAATAAAAGGCCTGTCCAAGAGCCCGGCCAGCCCACCGGGTGAAAGACCACGGTAGCACCCCGACAATCATCGCAATGACGACGAGTGCCACGTACTCACAGCGATAACGAATCGCGCTGTGGCCGTCCATTACCCACGCAGCCGCTCACGACGAGCTGATTCCACTCGCGCCAGTAGCCAAGATCGAAACGTGCTCTCTGACACCATTTCGACAAATAGTGGCAGTGCAGCCACAGTGAATGGTAGCGGTTGGTACTGTCGTAACCGCACAAGGTCTTTTTCTGTGGTGAGAACTAGGTCCACGCGTGTGGTGTTTACCTTCCTCTCAATATCTCGAATGTCGTCTACAGAAAACGGATGGTGGTCAGAATACCGTAACTCACAAACAACCGTCACGCCCGTTGCCCGCACGTCTTCGAAGAATCGTTCTGGCTGGGCGATGCCAGCCACGCACAACACCCGCGTCTCTGAAGTGAGTGGAACTCTTGGCTTGCTCGGGTCGATATCAACCGGTCCAGCCAATCGGCGAGTAAACTCAAACACAGTAGACACACCAAGACGGGCACCGGCGACCTCCGCTTCACTCCTCGTAGCGCCACTTATTAACAATGCGTGCGCTCGAACTGCCACTCCCAGCGGTTCGCGAAGTCGACCTGACGGCAGCGTTGACTGACCGTCGAACTCCCCCGCCTGCATCACCAAAATGTCAACATCCCGTTCAAGTTGCACGTGCTGAAATCCATCATCGAGAACGTGGACCGTAGCTCCAAGTCGAGCCTCTGCAAAGTGACCTGCTAAGTAACGTTCGGAGGAAACGGCGACTACCACTCTATCCAGTGCATGCGCCAGCATCATTGGCTCGTCGCCCGCTTGCCCTATGTCCGCCAGGATCCCATCGACATCACGAACCACCGTAACTCCATCTACTGCTTTTTGCCGACCGTAGCCCCGACTGAGAATAGCTGGTCGTTCACCGGCATCCCGAAGCAACGTCGCTACAAAGGCCGCGACTGGCGTCTTACCACTCCCTCCAACAGAGAGACTGCCGATGCTCACCACAGGCTGCTTCAAACGTCGGCGACGCGTCGGGGTTGCTTCGTACCACCGGCGTCTCTGTCGAGCAACTACCGCATACAGTGAATCAATTAGCTGCACACAACCTCAGACAACTTATTACGGAGCAAAACGGGAGGGGCTCACCACCCTTACAGAGGTTTCTGAGTCTACGGGAGGTAAAAGCTCTTGGATTACCTCAAGGCTCCGTTCCTTGGCACCGCGATTCGACTCGACAAGCGCTCGAGCAGTAGCACCGAGCCCAGCTCGACGCACTGGATCGTTAAGCAATGCCTGTAGTGTCTCTTCAAGTTCATCACCAGACTGCACTTGGCAGGCACCGTTGGCTGCCAAGAATGTTTCGGCCACCTCCTTGAAATTCTGCATCCAAGGTCCGAAAACGATCGGCTTACCAAAAATGGCAGGCTCCAAAATGTTGTGCCCCCCAACATCGACTAGACTCCCTCCCACAAAAACGACTGTCGCAATTTGGTAGAGGCGCGCAAGCTCGCCAATCGTGTCAAGGACCACGACATCGACGCGGGGCTCACTATCGATGGGAAGGTCTGTTCGGCGGGCAGCCGAGAATCCTGCTGAATCCACCATTCGAACAACTTCGTCGAAACGCTCAGGATGTCGGGGGGCAATGATGAGAAGGGCGTCTGCTGTGTCGAGCTTAATCTTGGCGAAAGCCCGCAAAACAGGCTCCTCCTCGCCGCGCAGTGTACTCGCCGCAACGACCACGTGACGAAGATCGCTAATTCTAAAATATCGCAACACACGGTCCTTCATCTGAAGACCTGGTCGCGCTGCCGGGGTTTCCAATGAGTCGAACTTCAAGGTTCCAGTTACGGTCACGCGCCCGGGATCCGCGCCAAGCTCAATCAGGCGTCTCGATGATTCGTTTCCTTGCATGCAAAAACGATCGACGTGGGCCAAGACCTTACAGAACAACGGTCTGATAGCGCGGTAGCGGGGATACGACCGGGAGGAGATCCGACCATTTACTAGAATCGTCTTAACATCGTAACGATGACACGCTCGTAACAGGTTTGGCCAAATTTCTGTTTCCATCATGATAAACAGTTTGGGCTTCACCAGCCGCAATGTCCTGTTCACGATGAAATTCAGGTCGAATGGAAAGTAAAAGACGCCATCGAGTCCTTGCAGATTCTCGCGTGCCAATCGTTGACCGGTCATCGTCGTCGTTGACATGAACAACCGAAGCGACGGGTATCTTTCTCTGAGCTCTGGCAATAGTGCACGTGCGGTCAACACCTCACCAACCGAGACGGCGTGAATCCAGATGGATGATTCGGCGTCAACATTAAGAGACACCGGAAGGTATCCAAGCCGCTGCCAAAAACTGTTAACGTACTTACGGTAGCGCAGTGCCTGATAGCCAAAATACGGCGACACTGTCACGAAGAATGCGAACGTTAGCAGACTATAAATGAGGTACATCGGAGATGCCCTGCACCCGTTAATAGCCACACGCTGGCCTGTTCGGTGCAGCAACGCCATCTCTTCGACGTCGGTCGAGTATAGCCATCAGTTTGACCATTCGCAAGATCGTTAACTAAAATGCTATTTTTACACCGGTGAAGACTGACGATCGGTAAGAATTGAGACACTTTCGAGACGGGATTACATGAGCATACGAATTGGTATTAACGGATTTGGCCGCATTGGCCGGAACATCATGCGGGCGGCAATGACTAGGCCAGATATTGAGGTTGTCGCGGTTAACGACCTAACCAGTGCAGACATGCTGGCTTACCTGCTTAAGTACGACTCGGTCATGGGGAATCTGACGGCCACCGTCGAAGCTGGCAAAGGTGAGATCCGCGTAGACGGTCGGTCGTTTAAGGTTGTCTCACACCGCGACCCGGCCGATTTGCCATGGAGCGACCTTGGTGTGGATATAGTTCTGGAATCGACTGGGCTCTTCGCTAATCGTGAGGCCGCAAGCAAGCACTTCACGGGTGGGGCTAAGCGGGTCATCGTAACCGCGCCGGCCAAAGGTCCCGATGTCACCGTAGTCCTCGGAGTCAACGCCGATCTCTACGACCCAACCAAACATAAGCTAATCTCGAACGCCTCCTGTACAACCAACTGTTTGGCCCCGGTAGCTAAGGTGCTCCATGAGCATTTTGGACTGGAGCACGGATGGATGACGACCGTTCATTCCTATACTAATGACCAACAGTTACTGGATCTCCCTCACAAGGACTACCGGCGCGCACGTGCTGCCGGAGTTTCGATGATACCGACAACAACAGGTGCAGCGCTCGCCGTCGGTGAGGTGTTACCAGAGTTAAAGGGCCGTCTCGACGGGATATCCGTCAGGGTGCCTACGCCGAACGTCTCAATCGTCGATCTCGTCGCCAACGTGAACAATAAGACGACAAGTGGCGAAGTGATCAAGGCCTTTCAAGAAGCGGCTAATGGTCCACTGAAGGGTGTTCTTCAGGTTTCTGAAGACGAGCTCGTGTCGGTCGACTTCAAGGGCAACCCACACTCGTCAATCGTTGATGCAGCCTACACAAAGGTGATGGACGGTAACTTCATCAAAGTGCTGGCTTGGTATGACAATGAGTGGGGCTATTCCAATCGGTGCGTCGATCTCGTGCAATTTATTTCCGAAAAGGGCATCTAGATTTCTGGCCCCGCGTGAATGGCTGAGGCTACTCGTCTCCGTAAGAGAACTATCGAAGACCTCGACATCGCCAGCAGGCGGGTCTTCATTCGGGTCGATTTCAACGTTCCGATCGTCGACGGAAAAATTACCGACGATACCCGGATCAGAGCATCGCTTCCAACCATTCGCTACGCGCTCACGAGAAACGCCACTGTCATTCTCGCATCACATCTCGGACGGCCGAGAGGTCATCGGTGCGATGCTCTTACGTTACGTCCCGTCGCCGCACGTCTGTCTGAGCTCCTCAAGAGGCCCGTTAAGTTCGCTGAAGAAACAATCGGGGCATCCGCGCAGAGAATCATCGCTGATACAAAACCTGGTAACGTCGTGCTCCTCGAAAACCTTAGGTTTCACAAGGGAGAAGAAACCAACGCTCCGGAGTTTGCTGAGGCACTCGCTGACCTCGCTGACATTTACGTGAATGACGCCTTCGGTGCCGCACATCGAGCCCACGCGTCAACTGAGGGGATTACACAATATTTGAACGAAGTAGGCATTGGACTCCTAATGGCAGCTGAGCTCAATTACCTAGGGCGGGTACTTGACGATCCAGAACGGCCGTTCGTGGCTCTGATCGGTGGCGCGAAGGTGTCTAGTAAGATTGACGTAATTCACAATCTGGTCGAACGTGCCGACACATTACTTATTGGTGGCGCCATGGCCTACACTTTCTTGAAAGAACTGGGGCTTCCTGTTGGCCAGTCATTAGTCGAGAATGAACTTTTGGAAACAGCACGACACATCATGAGTAGAGTCAAAACTCGAGATATTTCATTCGAACTCCCAGTGGATCATGTCGTGACATTCAAGACTGATGGTTCGGGAGCAAACGAAGTGCTTGAGGTGGACAATCCAGCAATCGGCAACCGACTGGGAGTCGATATTGGGCCGAAAACTGTGGAACATTATTCGAGCATCCTCGCTGGAGCAAGTACTGTGGTCTGGAATGGGCCAATGGGCATCTTTGAAACCGATGTTTTTGCTAATGGTACAAAAGGTGTTGCCACTGCCGTCGCGGCCGTCAATGGCACCACTATCGTTGGTGGCGGTGACTCTATCGCGGCAATAGCTGGGTTAGGCGTTAAAGATCACATTTCTCACATCTCGACAGGTGGCGGTGCTTCATTAGAATTTCTCGGCGGGCGAACACTGCCCGGCGTTGCAGCCATACCCGATCGTCTNGCCGACAAGTCTGTATAGGTTTCCTTTCGCCGAGGTAATGATGCGCACTCCCCTCATAGCTGCNAACTGGAAGATGCACAAGACGGTTGACGAAGCGGGGGCCTTTCTCAAGGTATTCCGTCGCCTGACTAAAGATGTGGCTGGCGTCGATATCGTGATCGCACCACCGTTCACGGCTTTGACAGCTGTCGTAGCGGGCGTGCAAGGTTCCTCAATTGCCGTCGCTGGACAGGATGTCTTTTGGGAAGCAGAGGGTGCGTTCACCGGTGCGATCAGTCCAACGTTACTTCTGCAAACTGGCGCCACTCGCGTCATCATCGGCCACTCTGAACGGCGGCAGATCTTTGGGGATTCTGATGAGNCGGTCAACCGGAAGATGAGATCTGCGCTCGACTTCGGATTAGCGCCGATCCTCTGTATCGGAGAAACACTCGAGGAACGTAATAACGACGAAACACTTATTGTGCTAACCCGCCAAATCTGTCAGGGTCTTGATGGTCTAGCCGGTAGGAACATCGCCCCGCTCGTTGTCGCCTATGAGCCCGTCTGGGCGATCGGTACAGGGCACCATGCCACCGCCGAGCAAGCCGGTCAGGCACATAGCCACATTCGTACAACGCTAAGGAAGAAATTTGGTAAAGGTGCGGCCGAGTCGTGTCGAATCGTATACGGTGGCAGCGTCAAGCCCGGAAATGTCCGAGAGCTTGTTGCGCAGCCNGAGATTGACGGCGCGCTAGTCGGCGGTGCCAGCCTCGACCCGGAGAGCTTTTTCGAGATTGTGGAAGGTGGCCGAATTACGACAGTATAATGGGTGGCTATGTTTTATTACGCACTGTTAACCGTCTACGTGCTTGTCTGTTTCCTTCTACTCCTAGTAGTGCTCTTGCAGCAAGGCAAGGGCGGCGACATCGCGAGCGCCTTCGGCGGGGGTGGTAGCCAGACTGCATTCGGCGCGAGAGGAAGTGCGACTGTTCTCTCAAAAGCAACGACTGTCCTTGGAACGCTGTTCATCGTCGGAGCGCTCGTCTTGGCGATTATTGGCCAGCAAGGACCTGGTTCACTCCTAAGCGGCTTCGATGATCCTCAAGGGGCGCCGCTTTTACCGGCTGCTGCTACCGCAGTAGAACCGGCGGTGGCGGAGACACCAGCAGACACCGAAGCCGTCGAAGCAACGTCGGTCGATCCGCCTCAGCGGTAGTTAGAACTGACCACGGCCTTCGGTCTGAGATTGCGCCCAACCATTGAGGCGCGGAAGTGGCGGAACTGGCAGACGCACCAGCTTGAGGGGCTGGCGGTGGCAACATCGTAGGGGTTCGAATCCCCTCTTCCGCACCAATCTTGACCCTTTCCAGAGCGGCGCGACATTCAAAAAGCGTTCTGTGTCGCGCTGCTCGGTAACACAATCGGCGGTTGTGGGTCGAGCGGCTTCAAATCACGGCCGACCAAGGCTGGATGATCAGACGGAATCTTTGTCGCCCGAAAGACCGGGTAGGTAAGACCGCGTGCCGGGTGTGGTCGAGATCCGTNAGGCATCTTCACGTCACCAGAGTAGGGCGTCCAGTACTCCCAAACNACTTCACCCTCNGAGTTTATTTCTATGAATCGGCCTTGTGTGCCCGAAGTGATCAATGTGTGCCCATTGGCTAGGCGGTGAGCCCCGGAAAGACGTGGACTAAACATTGAAGTTTGGTTTGGCGCCGTATAACTCCACGTCACAACCTCTGGACCAAAGGCCTCCGTCTCGGGTAAAGCCAACCGCCCTTCACCGTCGGTCGGTAGCGCGATTTCGAAAACTGCAGAATAATTACCTTCGGACCCGATGAGATTATTGTTAAACAACAACAGATGACCCGCGCCTGGCATTCCAGGTGGAATCCATCTGGAATCATGCTGTGCAAACAACTGTTGNTGCAACCCGTCACCACGCCCATAAACACGGGGGTTCCCCCAGCGGTAGAGGAGNTCGCCTCCCCTTCCCCAACGTCCACCCGTGGAACCGGCTGCTTCGTCCGTTGTGGTGCTGTGGTCGATAATCCAGATCTCGTTGTAATTGAGAACGCTCAGAACGATCTGATCAAGTTCGGCGTTGTATGAAATGGCGTTAGTGTGCATGAAGTCTGACTGCACATCCTCAGGCGTGGTATCCGGAGGNATGTANCCGAGTACTTGGAGTTGGGCCAGCTCCTCTTCGGATATTTCGGACGGNGCTAGGTCGCCGTTGACATCAATCAGCTCGGGGTGTTCGGCCGGTTCACCATAGTTGAATAAACTTTGGTCATAGTTCTGAATCGCGTGGTCCCACATATGCCACTCCCAAACAATCCGTACCTCATCAGTCATCTGGCGTGCAAACTCCACAACCATGTCTGGCCACAGGCCCCCTTCGGGAATTAGTTCTGGACGGCGGCCTACCCGACTGGCCTCCTCAGGACTCTTGAGCTCCCAAGCAACGGCCAACACATTGCCGTTGGGCAAGACCTCTACATCGTGGTGCAGAAGGTGATTTTCGGTCGCAAACACGAAATCCCATACCAACTCACCGTCCCACGTAAACTCCTGAATTCGACCACCCTGTCCACCCCCACTGAAGGTTGGAACCTCCGGCTCGCGTGCTCCGCGGATCAAATTGCCGTTNTCTAATAGGTAGACCCAGGCAGAAGGTGCGTAATCGCTTTCCCAGATGTGGACAACTTGACCGGCGTTATTAATGAGATAAGTCGTGTCCGATAACAGAGGCGTGAAGTAGACGTAGCCTGGCGAGGCNCGAGGTGTGTTTACCCGAACACCACGGGGTTCACTTGCCTGCACAACTGTGGAAGCGTCCGCATCTCGATNCGTACTCGATTCAGAAACCTCCTGTCCCCCACAACCGATCATGTACATTGCAGCTACAACCACTACAAAGGTCCCAATCATCGGTGTAGAACTTTTATATTCCCCCCGCCTCATNTCGTGAAATCCCTTCACTGTTCCAAAACAAATGCTGGTTTGCTCGCCGGTAGTAAGGCAGAAGGCACCGGCATAATATTCCAAGTAAATCGGCTAAGTTCGTCCGAATACTCCAAAATGACGCTTCGGTGCCACCCGTCGTCAGCCCAAGCGTAACTCCGTACCTGACCCTGGTCGTCACTTGCCACGTAAAGTTCATCCCGACCATTTCGGTCTAAGTCCAGAAGGATAGCTGCGTGCTCAAAGCCTGAGGATTCGGCGTCAATCAACTCCGTTGTCCAACCGTCTTCGCCCGGAAGTAATAGCCAGAGGCCGGCCTTGTAAGTCGCAGCAACTAGCTCCAGAGTGCCATCACCATCAACGTCACCAGCTGTAAGAAAGCGGCAAAGGCGATCGTTCAAAGTGGCTACTACGTTTGGCTCTGCCGATTGGGTGCCGGCATCATAGCGGCGAATCTCGATTTGCCCCCCTGAGACCGCCTCAACCGACACATAGAGTTCATCGCGCCCATCACCGTCAACATCTTCCACTAAAATCTCTTTCGCGTGACGCAAACCGAGGTCTACCACTTCCACGCGTCCTTCCCCTGCTGCCGGCGTGTATCGCACAACTTTGCCTGGCTGGGACGTGCCATCCAGCGCGTTCGGAGCCGTGGCGGTTGCATAAATCTCAAGCAATCCGTCACCATCCAAATCGCCGAGTTCAATCTCGTGCACCACCTTATTCGGTTCACGATCGAGTTCATCTACGGAAAAACCACCTGAGCCGTCAGGCCTTACCACCGCTACAACTCCCTGATCATGTGTTGCCACGGCGATGGCGACGGATCCATCGCCGTAAATATCACCCACTTCGGCGTCTCGCATTCGGCTGAATGCCCCGCCAAAATCAGCTTCCCACAACGTGTCACTAGTCCCATCAGTCTTCCAGAGCTTCACGGCAGCATTCATTCCGCCGAGAGTTAAGATACCCTCAGCCCCGTCACCGTCTCGGTAGACCATCGCTTTATGAAACACGTTGCTATCGGGATCCTCAAGGACACGATGGGTCCACTTATTCCCCTGACGCGTCANAATTCCTAGGCGGGCAGGCAGAGGCATTGGCGAACCATCCTCGTTTTCACCTAAAGCAGCTAACGCTAGAACGAGGGCATCGNCCTCTCCACCAACGACTCCACCAAGGGGAAGGTCCTGCTGATTACTTCCGGAACAGGCACAGAAAAATGAGGTTGCGACTAATAGAACGAACGGGAAACTTTCTGAGGTCCTAGTCATGTTCATAGCCGTTTTAGGGCCTAGAGCAAAGGGGTCGGGATCAAGGTTCAGATCTTCGCTAAGACGAAGCCACCCTCCACAGTCTAGTTACTGTCTTCAAACTCCACAATTAAATCCCATGAACTATCCAAGCTCTCACCCTAACGATTCTTAGTGCCAAAATCCTGCCACGTTACTGATTGATTCAATAATCGTAATCGAGTTCTTCCTAAGAATTTGCGTACTCTTCTCAACACGCGATCAGAAGTGAGTAACGAAATCCCTAGAGCCTGATGTTCTCAAACTAAGAGTGGTTTTGCCTTAATAGAGTCGGGCTGCATCTCATCATTTGGGTAGGTTGCACCAAGCCGTATAATGCAAGCGTGCCTGTCACGCTCGGCTTGGATTCACTCGGGTCTTCCGGCCGATTGTCCAATCAGCGCGTAGGACTTGTCTGCAACCCGGCCTCCCTCGATCGTCATTTCCAGCACGCGGCCAAGGTCGTGGTTAACTCAGGTGCAAAGCTAACCGCTCTTTTTGGTCCACAACACGGTTTCACATCGGACCGCCAAGACAATATGGTCGAGACGCCTCACGGGCACGACGAGCACCACTTGGTTCCAGTCTATTCCCTTTATAGCGAGACCCGGACTCCAACCACCGAAATGCTCAACGGGATTGACCTGATGGTCATCGACCTTCCAGACATCGGCACGCGCGTTTACACCTATGCATCGACAATGGCTAACTGTCTTCGTGCGTGCCGTGAACACGGCATCCCAGTAATCGTCACAGATCGACCGAACCCTATCGGTGGAGTCACTGTCGAGGGTCCGATGCTTGAGTCTGGATGGACCTCATTCGTGGGTCAGTTCCCGATTCCGCTCCGACACGGCCTGACGATGGGAGAACTGGCTGAGCTCTTCAACTCAGAATTTGGTGTTGGCGCCGAGCTCGAGATTGTGCCAATGACNGGTTGGAATCGTGCGATGTATTTTGACGATACGGGACTGCCATGGGTAATGCCGTCGCCGAACCTCCCTACACTCGAGAGCCTCATCGTGTATCCGGGCATGGTATTGCTTGAGGGAACCAATCTGTCAGAGGGACGTGGCACCACTCGTCCATTCGAATTGTTTGGCGCCCCCTGGTTACACGGCGAGCAATTAGCAATCCACCTAAACGACTTGGGACTCCCTGGTGTACGNTTCCGCCCTGCGAGATTTGAACCGACATTTCAGAAACATGCTGGTACTGCCTGTGCAGGCTGCCAGATCCACGTTGTCGACCGTCAGCGGTATGGTTCCGTCAAAACTACGTTGGCCATCCTTGATGCCTGCCGGAAAATGGGCNCTGATCAGTTTGCGTGGAAAGAGCCACCTTACGAATATGAGTATGAACGCATGCCAATCGATCTACTCTGGGGTTCTGACCGACTTCGAACATATCTCGATACAAGCAGGTCCGTGGCAGATGCTCATGCGGAAGGGTTAGACCATTTTTTAGAGATCAGGGAAAGATATCTGCTGTATTGAGTGGTTTTCGGTAACAGTGCTGGCCGTTGAGCGGCATCCTTTCTGCTTTTCCAGAGTCACAGTGTGCAGCCACCTGCAAAGCCCTTATGAGCCTTTGACTCAGGCCATGTGAGACAGTACGATCCGATCCTTTCGCTCAGGACGACTCCCCTCTGCGGGAGTACGTCGACCGACTCTAGCGTAATGCCGAGTATTCAGAACTCGCCCTGCACGTATCTTGCCCGTCGCCTTACAGTGGTGGTACAGCTCATTGCCGCGATTCTAATCGGAAGTAGTGTTGTCAAGACCACCACACAGAATGCAGCACAAGAACCCGCCCACGGCAAANCTGTCGAGCGATTGATGATCACCAACGCCATGGTGATTTACGGCAACGGTCGCCCTCCGTTTGGCCCGGTAGACATCGTCGTTGAAGACGGACTCATAACACGCGTCGGGACCTGGACAACTGGTAGCGCACGTATACCCGACGCTGTGATTGATGCGACCGGGAAATACGTCATGCCCGGAATCATTAACACCCACATGCACTGGCACGAATGGCGCGTACCCTCAATCCCTCAGTCGATTCAGTATGAACGCAATTTGTACCTAGCAGCNGGTGTNACNACTGTCCGCGAAGTAGGCGGGAACTTCAGAAAATCGAAAATCTGGCAAGCCGAGAGCGCTGCGAACGCAATCGTTTCACCTAGAATTTTAGTTTACGTTCGCCCCGAACTGGGCACCAATCGAACACCTGAGGAGATACGCATAGGCGTCCGTCANGCCAAATTAGACGGTGCCGATGGTTTAAAAATTGGCGGACTTGATAGAGACCAGTTGGAGGCGCTCCTCNGTGAGGCGCATATTCANGGACTTCGAACCGCTGCGCATATCGGGGTAGAAGAAACAACAGCTGCTGATTACATAGAACTGGGAGTTGGTTCAATCGAACACTTCTATGGAATTGGNGAGGACGCAATCGACGGTATCCAAGATTTCCCAGCTGACATGAACTATAGCGATGAAACGCACAGGTTCGCCTACGCTGGTGAACTGTTTGCGCAGGCTGACCCAGAAGGATTGCGTACGGTTGTCGAATCGATGATCGCNCACAATGTCGGCTGGAGNCCAACACTGTCGATCTACGAGGCAAGCCGAGACGTTGTGCGTGCTCAAAATCTACCCTGGTATCGTGACTATTTACATCCATCCATGGAAGAGTTTTGGAGGCCGGCTCCCGATCACCACGGGTCCTACTTCGCGGGTTGGACTTCGTCCAACGAAGCCGCTTGGCGCCGTAACTACCGGATTTGGATGGACGCGCTCCATCACTTCGGGCNGCGNGGCGGCCTCATCACCACAGGAGACGACGCTGGCTACATTTATTCNCTGTATGGCTTCGGACTGATCCGNGAGNTGGAGCTACACGAGGAAGCGGGCTTCCACCCGCTGGAAGTTCTGAAACATGCAACTGTCAACGGTGCACGGATGCTTGGACTTTCGGANAAACTTGGACGTGTTCGGGTTGGTTACCTTGCTGACCTACTCGTTGTGAACGGAAATCCGCTCGAAAATCTGCGTCTTCTCAATCCTTATGGCACGAGTGTGAATGTCGATGGCCGAAGTGTTCACGGCGGTGGAATCGAATGGACGATCAAAGACGGCGTGCCTTACCACGTTCCAACCCTGATGGATGAAGTACGGCAGATGGTTGACGACGCGCGAAGCAGCAACTGACATAATGTAACGTCCGGGCACCCGTAGGAAACAGAGAATGACACGTCAACGGCCGGTCCAGGATCTCCAGGACTTCGTGACAGCGCACGAAGAGCTGATTACAGCAGCGCCTGACCGTGTTCTAGCGGCTTTCTTCGATCCGACCGACCTATCAGCCTGGTGGCTCACAACTCGATCCGTGGCTGTTCCACAACCGCTCGGCGTTTATGCGGTTGAATGGAAGCCTACGGCGTTTCGGGACCCAATACTGGGTCCACTGGGCGGCGCCTTTCACGGCACCGTCATGGAGTATCGAGCCAACCGGGAATTCTTCGTTGCCAATGCTTTCTGGCTGCCCCCAGAGGGCCCACCTCTTGGACCGATGGCGCTTCAAGTTACCTGCCGAGTTGAGGGCCCCGGTACACGTGTGCAGGTCCGTCAGAGTGGCCGTGGTATGGGTGAGCGCTGGGAGCGTTACTACAGTGTTATTGAATCTGGCTGGGTTACATCTCTCCAATCGTTGAAGGCTTACATAGAAACTTCGCCGAAGCGCGTGGCCCCACCGGCAACCAGCGCGGTTGACAGGAAACCCATGGCTCGTATTGAAGAGCTAACAACAACGTCCCGGGCAGTGAAACACGCCCGTCGACGGTCCTAGTAGCCTGACTTGACTTCGACGATGGACGCGGACGTCATCATCATCGGTGGTGGCGTTGTCGGGTCCAGTATCGCTTACCATCTATTGACAGACGGTTTTACAGGCCGTGTTGTCGTTGTCGAGCGTGATCCAACATACGCGAGAGCATCGTCGAACCTAGCGATGGGTGGCATTCGCCAACAGTTCTCTTCTGCGCTCAACATTCAACTAGCACAATACAGCATCGACTTTTACACCGATTTCGATCATCGCTTTAGTTTGAAGGGTTCAGCTGCAGCATCGTTTCAACAACGAGGTTATCTCTTTCTAGTTGACGCGAAGGGCCGGGAACGTTTCGAAGCCCGTCTGAAGGAGCAGCATGCCCTTGGTGCACACGTCTCGCGCCTCTCCGTGGCTGAACTTGAACACCTTGTACCAGGTATGACCGTTGAAGACCTGGAGTTCGGTGTCCTTGGTCCAAATGACGGGTATGCAAATCCGAAAGCCGTGCTGGCCGGGTTCCGCGAGGGAGCCAAGACNGTCGGTGCCGAGTTCATTACGGGCGAAGTCACCGCGATTCACCGTGAAGACAACCGCGTCTATGGAGTCGAGATTGAAAGAAAGGACAATNTAAACGCTGCCGTCGTNGTCAATGCAGCGGGTCCGTACGCCGCACGGGTTGCAGAACTCGCAGGAGTCACGATCCCGGTCCAGCCAGTACGGCAGCACCTCTTCCGTGCATTTCTACGAACCCCAACTTCCAAAAGGTACCCGATGATCGTCGATCCGTCTGGTGTGCATTGGCGACACGACGATCCTCAACACATCGATGAACAGGACCNGTTCATCGTCGCCCGCACAAAACTTGACGAACCGCCAGGGGAAAATTTCGTGTGCGACATGTCACGTTGGGAACAAGACTTTTTTCCAGCTCTACAACGTCGTCTGCCTGACCATAGTGACTATACCCACGTGGAGGGATGGAGCGGTTTGTANGAAATGACACCAGATCACAATCCGGTATTCGGCTCAGTGCCAGACCGCTCAGGGTTTCTACTGGCCAATGGTTTCAGCGGACATGGGCTCATGATGGCACCNGCTACGGGNAAGGCTCTCTCCGAGCTAATCCGCCTGAACCGCTACGAGACGTTCGACCTTACGCCTCTACATGTGACGCGGTTCAACAAGAATAGACTGTTTAGGGACGACGCAACGCTCTAGCTTCGGATATATTTCGGCGCACCCGATCCAGGGTGCAAGGGAGNACCAATGCGCATTGAAGCGTGGACACAGGCGATCATTGCGGACGTCAAGTTGAGGGGCCTGTCCCAACTGGTTCCACTCTTAGGTGGACTCGTTCAGGCGACGCAGACGCTCCGGTTGGCCGATTGGAATGAATCCGCCGACCGCGACGATCAGGAGAATGTTATCGTAACGAAGGAGTCAGATTGACTTCGGAACTCTGCCTTCGCACGATCGCTGAACTGGCACCCCAAGTCAAAAAGGGTGCGATCTCGTCGCTAGAACTTACCGATGCTTGCCTCGAGCAAATCACCAAGCGCGAGGCTGACCTCAATGCCTTCATCGCTGTCGATAGAGACGGTGCCAGAGCTACCGCTAATCGCGCAGACGATGAAATCGCTGCCGGCCAGTACCGTGGACCACTGCACGGTATCCCAATATCAGTCAAGGACATGGTCGCTGTTGCCGGATTGCCGACGACAGCGGCATCGAGAGTTCGGCCAACGACACCAGCTCAACATGATGCAACCATCGTTGCCAACCTTAAGGCTGCGGGCGCAGTCGTGCTCGGCAAATGCAATCTGCACGAGTTCGCGTTTGGCACAACAGGAGAAGATTCGGCATTCGGGCCAACCCGTAATCCCCATGACACTTCGCGGTCACCCGGCGGTTCCAGCGGCGGCTCGGCNGCAGCTGTCGCGGCCGGTATGTCTTATGGGTCGATCGGAACAGATACCGGAGGATCAATACGGATCCCTTCAGCAGCGTGCGGCGTTGTTGGCTTGAAACCTAGTTTTGGTGAACTGTCGTGCGATGGCGTTGTACCGCTCAGTCGGTCACTTGACCACGTGGGCCCTNTGGCACGAAGCGTGGTGGACGTCTGGCTCCTCTACCGGGCAATGGGGGGCGAACAAACTATGGTGCCACTTAAGGGCACAACAAGAAAAAAACTACGGCTTGGTGTGCCACGGCGGCATTTCATGGATCATCTTGACCCACAAGTTCGTAATCAATTCAACGATGCTTTGGACCGGCTAGGCAACGCCGGTGTGGACCTTAGTGACGTTGACGTGCCCCACGCAGGAGAAATCGCAGCCGTTTACCTGCATATAGTCTTACCCGAGGGTATGACCTATCACTCCAAAACACTCAACTCTCGGCCTGAGGATTACACCCCAGGCGTTCGCCGACGTCTAGAAATGGGACACTACATACTNGCCGAAGATTACCTNAGAGCGCAGCGCGGCCGGGAAATGTTGCGACGTGAAGTGACTGAAGCGCTGTCAGNCCACGANGCCCTTGTCCTTCCCACGCTCGCCATCCCCGCTCCACCATTCGGTATCGAGTCAGTTACCGTGGGCGGTCTGACTGAGTCAGTCAGGAATCTGACCCTCCGACTCACCCAAGTGTTCAACCTCACTGGTCATCCAGCAATCTCGATCCCAAGTGGTAACACGCCCACCGGCCTTCCGTGTGGTCTTCAACTCGTCGGTCATACGAATCAGACGGTGAACTTGCTCACTGCCGCGCGATACGTTGAAGAGACCATCCGATAGGCATCGACAGCCGCGATTTACTGATCAGACTGAAGCTCACACACTTCCTAAAGTAAACCGCCAACGGGAAGACGAGAAAGTCGTTCCACTGCCNCGCAANTGATTCACGGCAGAACAATCTTCTCAGGTGCATCGAGACCAATGTCCTGGAGTCCGTCCTTAATCACTGTTAGGTCACCAACAACTACAGTCGAAAGGTGAAGCGGGTCAAGATGCGTCTGAGTGACTCTNACGATATCCTCCGATTGAACAGCAGTAACACTCGGACTGAACTGGGTAAAGTGATCATCGGGCAAGTCGTGTAGCGCCAGTTGGGCTAACCCGCGAACAATCTGATTAGCGGTTTCGAACCCTTGCGGATATCCCCGCGTCAATGTCCGCTTGGCATGTACGATCTCCGAGTCTGTGAGTGGGCGTCCATCACGCACGGCATGCAGTTCCCCGAGCACCTCTTGAATTGCGTTTGCAGTCACATCTGTCTGAACACTTGTCTGGACCGAAAACGGCCCGGGCTCTCGGCGAAAGTCGAACGACGATTGCGCACCGTAGGTGTAACCCTTAGCTTCACGTAGATTCAGGTTGATTCGGCTGGTGAACTGGCCACCCAGCGCTGTGTTCATGACCAGNAGCGGAAAATAGTCAGGGGTATTCCTAGCAACAGCCACGTGGCCAATCCGCAATTCTGATTGTGCAGCCTGTGGACGGTCCCAGACAACGAGAGAAGCCCGCTTCGATTCACCGTGGGGTATTCGTTCTGACTGCTGACCCTCCGTATCCACTGCTTTCCAATCACCAAAAGCCTCACCAGCCATTTGTTCAAACTCCGCGTGGGTAGCATCTCCGGCTAAAATCACGATCGCCTCAGATGGGCGATAGGCTTGGGAGTGCCTCGCAACGATGTCGTCTCTGGTTAGCCTGCGGATGGCCGACTCCGTCCCAAATGGCAGATGCCCGTAGGGTTGGTCACGATACAAAACATGCGCGAATGCACGATCGGCGATAGCCGCTGGGACTTCTCNGAGCTGTGCCAAACGGTCTAAACGAAGTTTCCGAAGTCGATCGAACGCTTCGAGCTCGAAACGCGGCTCGCCCACAAGTTCAGCTAGTAAGGACAGTGCTTTATTCGAAAAACGACGAAGCATCGTCAGACGGAGCGTCGTCGCGTCCATTCCAACTCTGACATTGAGTTGCGTGCCTAGGCGCCCCAGCAACCGATGTAATTCAAGACCGGAGCGTTTACCACAGCCCTCATCTAGGAGTGCCGCGGTTAGAGATGTAACCCCCGCCTGGTCCATCGGATCCTCGGCTGAGCCTCCTGGAAGTAAGAGTAAACAGCTCACGACAGGTATCTTGCGGTGCTCAACGCTCCAGACGGAAAGGCCATTGGGAAGGATTACCTTGCACACTGATGGAAAAGTGAAAGAAGGATCGGGCCCGACTTCTGGCAGCTTTGAACGATCGACCCGCATTAAGACACCTCTGCGACAACCGAATCTGCTAGTGCGAGCTTGGTCGCCCCAATTGGCACAACGCTCACCGCGATCCGTTGCCGGTTCGATAGATGGTCTCGTGAGATTCTGGCGATCGTAGCGCTCGTCGCATTACGGTACCGCGAGAGGTCGGTCTCAAAGTATCCTGGATCGTTCACCACAACGTTATAACCATTGAGCTGATCCGATTTACCACCAAACCCTCCGACCGTCTCCAGTTGGCATACAAAACTTGTTTCGATCTGCNCAAGACTACGATGAAGTTCATCAGTCGTCAGTTCNTCAGNACTTACCCGCTCAAGCTCGATGGAAATTACGTCGTCAAGCTCGCGAAGGGTATGNCCTGGCGCGGCAGTNGCCACAATCTGAAAAACACCAGACAACTCCCGTGAAGACTGAACGACACTCACGTCCGTTGCCAATCGCAGTTCGTGTACCAGGGTTCTGTAGAGGCGTGATGCTTTGCCGTTTGACAGTACATCGGAAAGAAGATCAAGTTCCGCATCACCTGGCCCGAAGAGTTGAGGAGAATGCCATGCGAGATAGAGCCTAGGCAGCTCGACTCGGTCTTCAATTAATAAGCGCCGCTCATCGCAAATCAGGGGTCCCTCAACTTCGACCGCCGGAGGCGCTGGCCCTCCGGAAATCTCTTCAAAGTAGTGCTCAGCCATTTCAAGCACCTTATCTACTTCGACATCACCGGCGATTGTCAGCGAGGCGTTCGCCGGACCGTAAAAAGTTTTGAAGAACGAACGAACTTCGTCGAGCTCGGCAGCCTGAAGGTCTTTAATCCGGCCAATCGTCATCCAGCTATATGGATGNTCGACGGGATAGAGAGCCTCCATGGTTGCCATCCCAACCATGCCATATGGACGATTCTCATAGTTCTGCCGGCGTTCNTTAAGCACAACATCCCGCTGATTCTCAAATTTCTCGCGCGTCAAAGCTGGCAGCAAGTGGCCCATCCGGTCCGACTCCATCCAAAGAGCCAAATCGAGAGCACTCGAGGGCACAACTTCCCAGTAGTTGGTACGATCGGCATTAGTTGAACCGTTTAGTTCAGCACCAGCTTGCTGTAACGGGTAAAAATATCCTTGGTTGGTATGCTGAGATCCCTCAAACATCAGATGCTCGAACAGATGTGCAAACCCGGTGCGCCCCNGTCGTTCGTTCTTTGAACCAACGTGATACCAAACATTCACTGCAACGATTGGACAGCCGTGGTCCTCATGGACTATCACATCAAGACCATTGGCGAGAGTGTGCTTAATGAACGGGATGTTCATAACGTCCAATCAGCGCAGCGACTCACTAGTAATGCTTCCAGATCAGGAACGACGCTTCAGGTTCGTTAATCAACGGGTCGGATAATTAACCAATCACGAGATTGCCGTTATCATCCCGCTACAGGGGCATCGACGNTTGTCTCATAGCTAGCAATCGAAACCTGTGCGGCCAGCCGAGCGGCCGCATCAATTAACGACTGAGCTGCGGGGCATTCCGGTTCGGATACAACAATCGGCGTACCCTGGTCGCCACCAACACGGATCGGTTCATAGAGTGGAATCTGCCCTAAAAATGGAATTTTGGTCTGCTCGGCGAGGGACTCACCGCCACCCTTACCAAAGATGTCACTCTCATGACTGCAACTCGGACAGACGAAGTGGCTCATATTCTCCAAGAGCCCTAACACCGGAATATTAAGCTTCTGATACATGCGGATCGCCCGCCGTGTGTCGGCCAACGATACCGTTTGTGGAGTAGTAACGGCCACCGCACCGGATACCGGGACAGTTTGGCTCAGACTGAGTGCAACATCGCCAGTCCCGGGAGGCATGTCAATCACAAGGTAGTCCAACTCACCCCAGTTGACTTCTCGAAAGAACTGCTGGATCACGCCGTGTAGCATTGGACCACGCCAAATCACCGGCGACTCATCCTGCGTTAGGAAGCCGATCGATACGGTTCGAATACCATGGCACTCCGCTGGCACGATCTTCTCGCCGTCCGTCTCCAATTGCGTCTTTGCTCCGAGCATGATCGGTACGTTCGGACCGTACACATCCCCGTCGAGTAGTCCAACGCGGCTTCCGTGTCGAGCCAGCGCGCAGGCTAAGTTCACAGATACGGTTGTTTTACCAACCCCGCCCTTACCTGCCCCAACCGCAATGATGTTTCTCACACCTGGGATTGCTGCTCGTCCTTCGTCAGGTGACGACGCGGAACGCACGTTAGCCGTCATCTCGACATGNACCTTCTCAACACCAGGTAGTTGGCGCAGCAATGTTTCAGCCTGNTCACGCATCTGGTCTTTGACAGGACATGCTGGCGTGGTGAGTTCGATAACAACCGAGACCATCTCCCCATCGATGCTGACTTGCTTGACAAATCCGAGACTCACGATATCCCGATGAAGATCGGGATCTTGGATTTCCTTAAGCGCTTCCAGCACCGCCGATTCGTCAATTCCCTGTTGAGACATGTTCACCCTTTTGAAAATAGCCCGCTACGAGTCCACCAGTCGTTCCCAATTTACTTGAATCAGAGCCATGCGACCCAGACACAAGGACGTAGCTTATCGAGTTTGTCCTCAAACTGACAAGGTGAAGAAGGAAGTTTTGTCCGAAATAGATATCATCCGCTACTGGATGGTGACATGCACTTCGACATTGGTTTTAGGTGCACACGGAGGATTGACTGCGAAACAAAAGCAGGCATCGGGCCGAACGCCGGGTGGAATCGACAAGTGTACAACATGACTCTTCGACTCCGTCCCCACACCGCCACACTTCGAACAGTCGTCGCTCCATACCGCGCCACGTCCACCGCAAACTAGACATGTATTTCGCACCGGAACTTTCAATGACACATGAACGCCCTCACACGCCTCGCGCCAAGATAGCCGGACTTGAGTGATACATGGGTTCTTAGTAGCCATTAGCCCACGCCCGATCCGGTCAACTACACGGGTCACCGACGGGAAATCAATTGCTACGTCTTGCTGCTGAGAAACGGCACGTTGAGGAAAGTCCAGGATGCTACCAGGTGTGGAGCGCACGGCAGCCAACTCATCACCCGCCTCATATGCCCGTACTATTTCGCACGCCCGAGGGGTCATCCGTTCACGTTGGCTTGCACGCACACGACGTTGACGTACGACCTCTTGATGCACGCGACGCAAATCGTCTGGCAGGGCACCCCGAGGTACTCCAACCACCCACGAGTAATCAGACACAATCGCTAACCATACGAGCGGATTTTAAGCTTGTCAAGGTAACCGGCTACTAACTAGCCATCTCGTGAATCAATGAGACCGAACGTTTCACCAGAGCTTAGGCAATTATTTTTTTTCANGGTGAGGGTTACACTCATAACGGTTGTTTCGTCGATTGCAAATATGTCAAACACTTTTTCGCTATAGGCTAACTTCCCTGCAGTAGGAATTCGGATAAAACCGTCTGGCAGTAAATATTCTGGGAAAGGGACGTGCAACGAAAAGCGTGATGCTCGGTCGGTACGTATCACCGACTGGAGTTCAACTATCGTGAGGAAATGGTCAACATAATCTCTCGCCGGAGCGGNTCTTCAAAGTCAGCCAGATTCACTGCGGCTTCGCATTCATCGCAGAGCACTTCTAGCACAGACGGCTGAGTCTCATCCGATACCTCGATGCGCGAATCCTCNAGATGCACAACATGCATCCGCAATGTCTTCACCACAAAGTCTTTTTCATTCCCACAAGCGGGACAAGTCAACGTCATTCACATCTCCCAAACACGAGACGTTCGTAAAACAATTCTTTAAACTCTTCAAAGTGTAGAAAATGCCTTGCCAAGACGCAATGGCAATCTTGTGAGATATGCATCTCAGATGGAGCCATGCGCCATGATCAGTTAGAATCACACATTAACATGGGGGAAACGACAACTATGGCAAATCTACCGTCTGACGTTTTCGACGTGCGTAGTGAAGAAAAAGGGGCACATTGGATCGCCTGGGTGGTCCTTAGCGGTCACGACACCCCAGATGGCTCGGTGGTGTTGGTTGGCCAAACTCAAGAAGAGGCCGAAACACGGGCTCGCCAGTGGGCAGCAAATCGGGTTGCATCCACCGATGCTTGATCGTTGGGGCAAACAGAATTACTGACGGAACCACGGACCTGTGCGTTCATCAACGCTTCTATTACAGGAACCCTCCAGTTACACAGCAGGTCTTCCCTTCTGAGGCACACCACCCAGCCGCACTAATCATGTGGTTGAGAAATCACCTAGGTCCTAACAAGACCAAGCCGAGAAATCATCGTCGGGCGCTGGCTGCTCTAGCGAAGCCACCGGAGGCTCCGCCGGTGCAAACCGGGACGAATCATCAGAATCGCAGAGCCTGAAACGATGCCGCGCACCGCTCAGGTCGCTCAGTGACCACTCCACCCAACGAGAAGTTCCGGTAATCGCATCTATCTTCGCAATAAATGATTTAGGCAGTACTTCTGCGAGACTACCACGGCCAGGTGAAAGTCGTTTATCGCGACGTACAATACCTAGATAAAGTCCGTCACGCGCTCGGGTGACCGCAACATACAATAGGCGTTTTGTTTCTTCTAGCTCACGCGCTCGTTCATCGTTTTCAATCTCTGGACGTGCACCCCAGACGGTGACAAGCGGTAAGCCATCTCCACGATCGGGTATGACCTGAATGGGCGGAGTTGCGCCACCCACTCCACGGGAGAGCCCAACGACAAAAACAACTGGGAACTCAAGGCCCTTGGCAGCATGAACTGTCATCAGATGGACAGCGCCCGCAGCATCAATCACCGCATTGGATTCGCCACCAGTGGAAAGACGATCGATATGATCGGCGATCCGTGACAGCGTAACGTAACCGCGATTTTGAATTCGCCGAAGGAGTTCGCGCATTTTTTTGAGGTTCTCCCTAGCTTGTAGCGATCGGGGTCCTCGTGTTTCGAAGAGGTAAGCCGACTCATTAAGCACGCGGTCGACAAGTTCGGCAGGTGGAATCCAATCAACAAGTTTGAGCCACCGGGAAATTCCGGTCCGAACTAACTGAACTCGCTCACGATCCTGCATCGAAAGAAGTTCGTTATTAACAGGTTCATCGGTGCCGGTAACAGCGCTAGCAATTTCTGGTGCGAGCGCTCGTATCGCTTCATCCGAAAGTCTTGAAAATCCCGATCGTAAGAACGCGGCTGCCCAGAAATTCGATGAAGGCTCGGCCAAAAACCTAATNAGTNCNCGGAGGTCCTGAATCTCTTCNGCATCGAAAAACCCAAGNCCCTTATAGACGTATGCCGGAAGNCNNCGCGCCGANANAGCTCGCTCNTACTCACGGTGACTAATCCGTGANCGGAAGAGAATCGCGATGTCATCTGGCCGAATGGCTCGTCTCAGCCCAGTGCGAGGATCTCGTACACTCTCTTTGGTAATGAGCCGGTCGATTTCTCCAGCGATAGCTGACGCACAAGAAGCTTCGTTGTTACCCAACGCTATCCCGAGCAATGGACGATCAGAATGCGCAGTAGTCTGGCCACTATTCGGCTCAGACTTGTCAACGTCCAGAGGAAAGCGGTCTTGCGGTTCGAATCGGAAGGCATCAGANCTGTGGGGTCGCTTGTCAATCGAANCACAAAGATCGTTCACGAAAGCCAATAATTCAGGAAGGGCCCGAAAACTCTGGCTGATTGCCGCTCGAACAGGTGTGCCAGGCCGCAGACGGGAGATATAGTCAGTTGCTTCGTTGAAGAGACCGATGTCAGCATCGCGAAACCGATAGATTGACTGCTTCCGGTCCCCCACCACAAATATCGACGGTGGCATGGGTGCAGCTTGCACAATTCCGATTCCTTCCCCCCACGACTGTACGAGTAACGACACCAGTTCCCNCTGCGCACGGCTAGTGTCTTGAAATTCGTCAACCAGCACGTGGTGATATCGGGACTCGAGGCGATAACGGCTCTGAGCAAATTCATCCATTTGTCGAAGTAGTCCGAGCGCGTGCACTTGAAGGTCNGTAAAATCCAGCACTGCGTGCGCTCGAAGCGTACGNCGATATTCCCGCTCAGCAATCCGATACGCGCGGCGGACACCACGCGCGAGGATCACGCCTAAATCACGTCTGTACCCAGCCAAAACTTCAGCGAAAAGAGGTCCAATGTGATGGACCGCACGGATATGACATTTACGAGCTGCGTCCGATGGGTAATCCGATGACCGGCACGGGAGCCGGCGGCGGGGTCGCCCAGCACGTGTTAGGAGATGCTCTGAAAGACGGTCAACGAGACTACGCACCTTCGTTTGTTCCATCTCGTCGGGCAACATCAGCCGACGGAGGTCTACGGATAGCATCCTGAAATCCGGGTGACCAATTGGGCCATTGGCGAGGAAGGAGATGAACCCGTCGGGCGCTTCATTAAAAAGATCTTGTAACTTCTGTACGACGCGTCCTGTGACCTGTGTCAAGGTCAAGCTCGTGGGTCCCTTTGTCAGAAATCGTCTTAGCGCCTCTGACGCCACAAGTCGGCCTTGCAACAAGCGCTCGAGGCCTCGCCGAAGATTCGCGGTGTCTAGATATGTGAGTAGCAACGACACACACTCGTCGCGCATTGCCAAGCTGATAATAATGCGCTGTGTTCGGTCGAGCGCTTGGGCCATCAAACGGGGAATTTCAGTCTCGTCCGCAACACCAAAATCCGGGTCGAGATCAGCTTCCAGCGGAAACTCCCGCAACAACGACAAGCAAAACGCATCNATCGTGGTAATAGCGATATCGCTGGTTCGATCACGCAAGGAGCGCCAATAGCGACGTGCTTCCTCTGAATGGTTGGCCGCGTTCCGGAGTTCATCGAAGATCCGCTCCCGCATNTCGACCGCAGCCTTTCGGGTAAAAGTGACTGCGAGCACNTTGGAAGGATCTACTCCNGCTCGGAGTAAATTAAGGTAACGCTCGACCAGCACTGTCGTCTTTCCGGTACCCGCCGATGCCTCGAGNACTAGGTTACGCGATGGATCTGCAGCAAGCTGCCTAGCNTTGGTCGGCAGGGCGCTTCCTGNATTTTGATGCNGCGAAACGNNCGGGNCAGACTTCAAACTCGCTTCCCNTTTCGACAGACAGCGGNAAAACCACACGACGAGCAGAGCCGATCCTCTGCGGGACGCGGCGGAAGTTCNCCGCTCTCGATACCATCAACGGCCTCGAGAAACCGCGCCTGACCCTCATTCAGAACCGATTCACCACCATCGCCAGAAGTGAATATTGGNACCCTTGGTTCTGAAGCTCCAAAGGCGACATAGGCTGCTTCGCCTGGCCGCCACGACTGTTTTCGATTTCTTGCGAGATCCTGATCAACACACGCCATATAGACCGGAAGTTGAATCGCTCGCCCGCTTTTCGGTGGTCTACCGAGTTTGTAATCAATAATCCTGACCGAACCGTCGGAGAGAAAATCAACTCGGTCAGCAACTCCGCGTATGCCAACACGGCGCTTGGCCCCAGCACGGTCGAGGAACTCGAACTCCCCGCTGAATGGCCGCTCGACCTGCGACTCGATAACTTCGCCCAANCGACCAGTTTCAACTCTAATGAACCGNTCAACTAGTCCTGTTCCTGCAGCCGAACCTAGAAGGCGATACCGCGCAAGCTGGCGATCTATCGGGGACAACACTCTCAATTCTTGGTCAACAATCCGCTGGGCAAGGGTGAGCGCAGCGTCGATATCTTCCACCGCAAAACCGAAATGACCGAGAGCTTGCCATGCCTCAACGAACTTCCGAAGAATCTCNTGAAGTAACTCTCCCTGCGCGCGCCTGGTGAGAGTTGGAGTGAGATCATGCTCTTCATCGAGTTGCAGTACCGACCCGCAAAAGTACTTGAACGGACAGTTAAGATATTGCTCAACACGACTCACCGTGTAGGNCCGTGGCTCGAGAGCGCCAATGACGCCAGGCATCGGCTCCGGCACAGTACAAGTCGAATGCCGTGCCAATAGCCATTGCCTAACTTCGCCAGAGACTACTGACGGCACGATCGGTCCACCGGCAAACATATCAATGGCGCTGACTCGATTGATTTGAAACCGGGGCTCAAGACTTAATGAAAGTTCGNCCTCGGGTACGTCCTCGAGAAGTGTGGCCGGAGTAGCAAGCGTATCGTGCTCAAGTTGAAAGGTCGACAGCCTAACGTGTCGAGTAGGCAAAAATAATAAGTCCCTGAACTCCGCTCGGCCAATTTGTGTTACTTGTGCNTCACTAGGCCATCCTAGTTGCTGAAGTATGGTCGTNGGNTAAAAGACATTACGCGGAGGCATAGTGGCCCATTCGCCATGAACCAAACCAACGACGTATAGAACCNGGAAGNGCCCATACTTNGCCGCTGCGGCATCAACGAGACNTACGCCACCTCGCTCGTAATGGGGCGTGAATACCTCTGCTTCGATNCGNCGGCGTAAGCTTGCTTTCAACTCGCTCGGGGTTACCGAAGGGCTGGCGGATATTTTGGCAGCCTTCTCCAACTGTCCGATGACACTGCAGACTGCCTCCCGGACGCGACTCTGTCGCTCACGTTCAGCCTCCAACCCAACATTCACAGGGTCACCCTCCTTGAGGAAGGTGANCAAAATATGCCATTCCTCGGATGCNGAGGAANCAGTCTCAAGTGGAGCCAAGGCATCAACGATCGCCAACGCAGTNTTCAACGGGTGGCGAAGTTCTTCGGCATCGGAGNGNTGANGCCAAGAGTCGGCGANTTGGTTCAAGNCATCTCGCCCNCCAACGTACCCGGCCTGCTCTANNTNTCGGCTGAGCGCGCTTATGGACTCCNCCNACAGCGGAGTGNNCTTGCCGTCGCCATTACAACTGGTTNAGGACAANTGCGGNGATCTCAGCAACGCGGTCAGNTCGTCCCTAGCNAACNTTGAGATCACGACGTCCAGGACAAGGTCAACGAACGCCGCATAAGGCTCGGCCGCAAGTGGAAATCCATGTGCTGTCTCGAAAGAGATCTTCGACCCACCAAAGATTTGCTCAGCGAGATATAAGTAAGGCAGAGGACGCTGAAAGACGACGCCGACCGCACCGTCAGCTACGGTGGTTTCCTGAGCGGCGTCGGTGGGACGATTCTTTTTCAAGCGCCTCGCAATTGCCCATAGCTCCTCTTCGCGGTCACGGTGAATAAAATAGGTCTTCTCCACATCGACAGGTGTTTCTAGGCTCGGCTGACAACTTTGTGAGGTCTCAACACGCTCTTCTCTAATGCCAGGTAAGAGTTCGTGAATTCGCTCAAGGAAACCACACGCAAGCAATTCCTCAGTCACCACAACGTCAATCTGCTCAAGGTGAGGCATCCGGGTCAGAAGATCGAAATCGGCGAGCCAAAGACCATCCGTCGAGACGGGTTGTTCGCCTACAGTTATAACGATGTGTTGAAACGGTGGTTGGCAGACATCCGTGAGGAGCCGTTCCCGAAGTTGGTGCTCATCTAGTCGAGCCGTCGCCGTGACGCGCGCCTCAAACTCCGTAAAGGCATCAACAAGAAAGTTCGTCTGGTCAAGCATCCGTGCCGCACCACGATCGATCGGTGCACTGGGCTCAAGTTCTCCAACAGCTAGCCTCGAAAAATCACCTAAGGTTCGCCGCTGCCGACGGAGCGCGTCGTAGAACGCCAGCATTTTCCCAACCAGACCTGGCCTAATGATGAACGGCGGCGAAACACCACTGTCAACGGTGTCTCTTGCAGCTTCAGCTAGCAAGAATTCTCGCTCACAGTCTGAAAGTGCAGGTGGTGAGCCCGGGAGGCGTTGATGCAAGCACGCGTACCACTCAGAGCGTGTGAGTAATGCTGAAAGCTGCTCGCTACTATTGGTCAGTGCTTCGATGGTGTACCGGAGTTGAGTGGCGGCGGACCGGGAAGGCACGATCACGGCGCTAGATTCAGGCTCTGTCTGACCTGGGCACGCGATAGTGTCAACGATGGCACGTTGAAAAGATTGAAGATCCTGAGCCCTAAGAAGACGGGTGCGTCGAGGAGCGACCGACTCTATTCCCAAATTATGAGCTTCCTTCCCAAACGGCGAACCATCACTTCTATTAGGTGTTTACACTTAATCCAGACTAAGAATGCCACCACAAGATGACAAAGTAGGTCACAACTCTGACGAGGCCACACCAACCGTTGAAAAAGTGTGGAAGGAACGTGAATACCCTGTGAACAATATCCTGATTGCATTTTCTTAGTTTCTACTGTTTCTGCGCAATGCAATCCAATTACGACCTGCGACTACCCTTTCGACATTTCTTCCGCTTGACCAGGATCGGTGAACGAATAGAATCGGCTTCTCACTTTTTTGGTCAAGTAATAACTCTTTTTCATCGCCGTGATCGTTCAACGCTTCGAAGAAGTCATCAACGGACGCGAATATGAGATTGAAGTGTCTCTAGTCAATGGGACGACTTGGTGCGCCAGACTCGGTGGCGTGCAGGGTGGCGCGTCGTCACTTATGCCATTCTATGGTGACACGCCAGATGAGGCGGCGCAGCAGCTGACCAACTGGTTGACACTTGCTCATCGTAACGCGCAGAAGTCAGTATAAATCCGGTCCCAAGGCCTAGACCGCTTGCTTGGCGGGACATCGAAGGGAGAGTCCATGGGGCGTGTTGTCCAGGCTTTCATTCTGGTTCTTGTCGCAGTTCTACCGGCTGGAACCTCCATAGCGGCACAAGAAACGGCTTCGGCCCGCGTGCGCTTGATTGCCACTGGCGGAACGATTTCAAATCGGGAGGGTGGCCGCCTAACGGCTAAAGAACTCATTGAGCTCGTTCCGAACCTGACCAACTACGCGCAGGTCGAGGCGGAACAGTTCGCTAATGTCTCAAGTTCCCAGCTAACACTGAACCAATGGCTACAACTTTCGCAGCGCGTGAATCACGTCCTTGCCGAGGATCCAGGATTGGCTGGCGTTGTCGTCACGAGCGGCACCGATACCCTTGAAGAAACAGCTTATTTCTTGCATCTGACGGTTAGGAGTGAACGTCCCGTCGTCGTGGTGGGCGCGATGCGCAATCCAAGTACGCTCGGATATGAGGGCGCGGCGAACCTGCAGCAGGCGTTTCGTGTAGCGGCCGCACCTCAATCTCGTGGTAAAGGTGCCCTCGTCGTGCTCAATGGGGAAATCAATTCAGCCCGAGAGGTGACTAAGACCGACTCTCTACGTCTACACACATTCGCAACAAGAGGTTATGGAGTCCTTGGCCTCGTGGACCGTGATGGTGTCGTTTACTACCGTGACATGTTGCGCCGTCACACTTACCGGAGCGAATTTGATCTGGCTGGCGTCACGGAATTGCCTCGCGTTGACGTAATTTTGGTCTACCAGGGCGCTTCCGGGGACCTAATCGAGTCGGTCGTCGATGCCGGAGCTCATGGCATTGTAGTCGCAGCAGCCGGCGCTGGTGCGACGAGCGGTACACAAAATGAAGCAATAGCCTACGCGCACAAACGAGGTGTATTCACCGTCATGAGTACACGTACCGGAAGCGGACGCGTCATACCACGCCAACTACCGCCACTCGAACAAGGCATGCCAGAAGGCCGCCGACTGAACATCGCTCATCGGATCGCCGCACAAGACCTAGCCCCACTCAAGGCTCGCATTCTGCTGATGTTGGCCTTGACGAGAACCAGCGATGTTACAGAAATTCGCCGGATGTTCTCTGAGTACTGAGTCGCTTGTCACTAGCCGGAAACCAAAAAACTATAGGCTACGCGTCGAAAGACTCTTCGGTTGACGCCGATTGTCAAGGAAAGTAAGAAATGGTGGACCAGACGGGGGTCGAACCCGTGACCTCGTGAATGCCATTCACGCGCGCTCCCAACTGCGCCACTGGCCCCATATTGCCGCACTGCAGGCCTACATCTTATCTGACCGTAACAGTCCCAATCAACGTAACGACTTTCTGAATGGCCAAGGGCCGATAAACTGCACGTAATCTTCGGGGTCATCAATATCGATGAATGCGCCTGGATCATCGATGGGAACGTTGATAATGGCTGCCTCATGAGCACGGATGACGGATTTGAGTCCGACGGATTGATCGGCCCGTCGCAGGTCGTCGAAAACCTCCCGGCCAAACACAACAGGATGACCGTGCTTAGCGCCTGAGGCTGGTCGTACAACCGGCCCGTGTCGAGTGCGAAACGCTGCAAGGATACGGCTTATCGTCTCCGGACTCACTAACGGAACGTCGACTAGGGTGACAAGCATGCCTGTCACACCAGGTCTATCGATTGCGGCTAACGCAGTAAGCACTGACGAAATCTGGCCACGCTCAGGCTGATGATTTACGACAAGACGATAACTTAACGACTCCTTAGAAAGTGCACGCTCAACATCTCCAGACAGTGACGAAACCACGACTACAACGTCATCCACGCCACCGGACCACAGTGTTCTCACGAGCTGGGAAAGAAAAGTCTGACCTTCGTTGGCAGTAGGCAAGAGAGCTTTGGCGCGCCCCATCCTGGATGACGCACCACCTGCTAGGATCACACCAGGGATCATGACGAGGTCTCTAGTAAACCAAGGGCAGACATTAGTACCAGTCTAGCAGTCCTTGGACGTAGGTCGTTGGCGTCAGCCATCGTGTTAGAATCCTGTTATGTCTGATGTTTCCATCCAAATTAGATGCCAGCGGTGCGGCACCCAGATGGACATGGCCGACCCCTCCCCTGGTGCGGAGTGGAAGCCACAGCAGTTTTGGGTCTGCTCACGGTGTGGCCGACACTTTTGGACCACCTACCCACCCCCGAAGCCAACCGCTCCTAAAACAGCGCCAAGCTCTGGTTAGATAAAGGATTCTAAACCTTACAGGGCGCTAATCAGAACGGGTGGTGAGGATCATCGCCACCGTCCTACCAAGATGTCTCGAATGCCGGTAAAGTCTGCTGTTAGGTTGACTTCCTTCTGGGAATACACCACACTTGGCGCTCTTTACGCTGGCTGGAGTGTCTGTTGACGAGTGGCACAAGGGGCAGCGTCCGGCTTCGAGGTTGTTGGAGAGGCCGGGAGTGAGACCG
The DNA here is from genome assembly GCA_002714165.1 of Acidobacteriota bacterium. GTDB lineage: Bacteria > Acidobacteriota > Vicinamibacteria > Vicinamibacterales > UBA823 > UBA11600. The sequence goes on along the minus strand of PAWT01000022.1, from coordinate 1,331 downwards.
TAGTAGTTTGATCGAGGGAAGATCGGAGGATTAAGGGTATGTCAAGCGGTACGATTGCGCGACTCCTCATTGATAAAGGCTTTGGCTTCATCCGCGATGAGGGTGGGATCGAGCACTTCTTCCACCGTAGTTCGGTGCAAGGGGCTGTGTTCGAACTGCTTCGCGAGGGTCAACGCGTGGAGTTCGAGGTAGAAGAGTCAGCCAAAGGTCCCCGCGCTGGCGGGGTTCGACTTATCGAGAGCTAGTCAGAGTTCGCGTTCCCGCGCGAGCTAGTGCGCTTCGCTCCCCCGGCTCAGAGCGTTTCGAGTGTGGCCTCAGTCCGGTTACACCGGGCGTAACCCGCCTGGGCGTCCCTGGAAGCGAACGGGGCCCGGTGGCCCTCCCGGTCTTCAAAATCGGTCGCTCCCCGCTCAGCGGGGGGGCTGGGTTCGACTCCCAGGCGCTTCCGCCATTTCAACCGGTTCGATACGACCTTGTTGTATAGTAGTTCCCTGTTAATCTTGACCCACAACGCTTTTTATAAGACTGAAGCGGTACTAAGGTGGGCGTCGCGTGGACGGCTCCTTCCGAACAGAGGCGTCCATAATTTTGATCTGAGTACCGAGGAGAGTGGCGATGCATCGTAATGAGCACACAGGAGTGTCGTACAGTTCGACCCATTTCATTCTGGTTATGTTGATAACGGGTGGGGTAATTACCACGATGGCATGCGGCGGCGGCGAAGAGACGGCCCCGGAACCTGACACCATGGTTGAAGAACCGGTAGCCGAAGAGTCACCGATGGATACGTCACCGCGCGTCTCCTTCCTTGCCCCGGAAGAAGGTGCCACGGTTAGCAGCCCCGTGCACTTTATGTTTGGGGCTGAAAACTTCGTGATTGAGCCAATAACCGATCCACTTACAATCCGTCAGGGTGCCGGCCATCACCACATCGGCATTGACACCGACTGTCTCCCGGCTGGTGAAGTGATTCCGCAAGCAGCTCCGTGGGTACACTTTGGCACTGGGTCGGACATGATTGACATGCAATTCGAACCCGGTCCTCATCGGGTTTGCCTACAGATCGGCGACGGTGAGCATCGAACCATCGAAGGCTTGAACGCGATGGTCTCTTTCACGGTCGAGTAGCTTCAGGTTGAACGCGCCGAGTCGGGGGCCACTCCGGCTCGGTCGACCTTACTGTCGTAAAAAGGAGCGCGGGCGTCTTCGACGTCCAGGGCCAGATGCTCGCCTAGGCGGTGACCGGCACGCCCGGTCACGTGAACTCGATGGCCGAGAGCGTGCGCCACTTCCTCGACCGCTTCCCGGCGGAGACGATGGAGGCGGGCGAC
>PAWT01000021.1 GCA_002714165.1 Acidobacteriota bacterium | reverse complement strand
GACGGTTGCCTGGGGATCTGGTGTTTCGNCGTGGCAATNTCACNGTTTATGTTCCGATCGTCACCTCGATTGCGGTNAGTCTCTTNGNGACCCTATTTTTCNCCNTTATGCGACGCTNAGCGTGGGAGNTGGNTTTTTATGANTATCAAAGCAGACAGTTGGATNGCCCGGATGGCNCGAGATTGTAAGATGATCGAGCCGTTTGTNGATACCCAAGTACGGAGCGGGGTGATTTCGTACGGGCTNTCGTCCTATGGGTATGACATTCGNGTCGCTGACGAATTCAAGATCTTCACCAACATTAATAACACCATTATCGATCCGAAAGAATTCGATCCACGTTCGTTTATCGACTTCAAAGGACCGGAATGCATCGTGCCACCAAACTCGTTTGCGCTCGCCCGAACGGTGGAGTACTTCCGTATTCCTCGGGATGTTCTGACAGTATGTCTGGGCAAGTCGACCTATGCCCGTTGCGGCATTATCGTGAATGTCACACCATTTGAGCCTGAATGGGAAGGGACGGCCACTTTAGAGATTTCGAACACCACTCCACTACCTGCGAAGATCTATGCAAACGAAGGAATTGCCCAAGTGCTATTTTTTCAGAGCGATGAGGAATGCCAAACTTCATATGCCGATAAGAAGGGGAAGTACCAGAGTCAGAAGGAGGTTACACTGCCTCGGATATAAGGGGCTTTGACGATTTTTTGACCGAATTTCCGCCTTGCGCTAAAATTCACGATCGAAAATCTGTGCACCCGGCACACTGATGTAGAGATGGACAAACTCGAGGAACGAGACGGTCAGGTTTCGGAAGGGCGATCGGTGCCGGCGCTGGCTGTCCAGTTCTTTCTCATTCCCTTGGCAGTCGTTGTTGCTGTGATCTTGGTTTATGGTGGATTTCGTTGGCTGCTCAACGATGAGCGAACTCCCCAAGAGTACTTGAGTGATATCCGTGTCGGTGGTCGGGAACGGCGATGGCCTGCGGCCTTTGAATTGTCGCGTCTCATGGCTGATCCAGAAGTCCAGGCATCGGAGCCATCACTCGGTCCAGCCTTAGTCAGCGCTTTTGTTGAGTCGGAGAATGATGACCCACGGGTGCGACGCTATCTAGCCATGGCCGTTGGGCAATTGACACAGCCGCCTGAGGATGCCGGTGCAAGTCTTGTCGATGCACTCGATGATCCTGAGACCGAGACCAGGATTAGTGTGATTTGGGCGCTCGGGTCACTGGGCGACTCTAGCGTAATACCGGAANTGGCTGGGATGTACGCGTCGGATGACGCCGGTATTCGGAAGATGACAGTTTATGCGCTTGGCGCGTTACCGGGTGATGAACAGATTGCCACCTTGCGTACCGCGCTTAACGATTCTGTGCCAGATGTTCAGTGGAATGCTGCCGTGGCGCTGGCCCGCCACGGCAATACTCAGGGAGTTGGGATATTGGGTCGGATGTTGGACCGCGAGTACGTCGAACGAGTGGCCGAGCCTACTATGGGTGTCGGTAGTGATGAGGTCGATCGTGTTGGTGAGGTTATGATTACCGGATTGAATGCGGTCGCGGCGCTTAATGCTAACTCGTTTCGTGATTCGGTCTTCCAGTTGAGTCGTCAAGACGAGAGTCTTCGTGTTCGTCAGGCGGCGATTGAAGCGCTTGCAGCGTTTGATGCAGGTGATGACAGGCCTGAGGGGCGTGTACGTCGCTGAGGTAAAGGGTAGAAAAATAACAGCTCGTGAGAGACGAGTGCACGGAGTAGATGAGATTAAATGGCTGACGAACCAAACGCTCCAGTAGAGGGCGCCCCGGCCTCGAAGGGGCCGCCTCCAAAACCGGTACAACCGGCCGTTCCGCCCAACTTGGCAGGCAAGACGACTTCTGCGGCTGTTGCGCCACGTCGGCCGCCNGCGAAGANGAAAAAAGTCGTTGATGACACTTCACCNCTTCTGTCCCGTCGGTCTTGGCTAGGCTTAGCATGGGGATCCTTTACGGCGGCTTCGGCTACGGCGCTGGCAGCGACTGGACGGTTTATGTTTCCAAACGTTCTTAACGAGCCACCGCAGCAATTCAAGATTGGCTTTCCCGACGAGTATGCGCCAGGTGTCGACGAGCGGTGGAAAGACCGCTTTGGAATCTGGGTCGTGCGTACTCCGAGCGATATCGTCCAGGAGGCTGGTGGATTCTATGCCCTGATCAGCGTCTGCACGCATCTCGGTTGTACTCCCAACTGGCTATCGGCCGAGTTAAAGTTTAAGTGTCCCTGTCACGGGAGTGGCTTTCGACCGACGGGCGTCAACTTTGAAGGTCCGGCTCCGCGTCCGCTGGAGCGGGCGAGAATCGTTCTGGCTGACGATGGTCAAATTCTGGTTGATAAGGCGAGAAAATTTCAGTTTGAGTTGGGGCAGTGGGCTGACCCTGAATCATTTCTAAGGGTCTAAATCAGTGGACCGGGCCAATTGGTTGAGCATTATTCGGCAATCGTGTTGATGAGTTGTTATGGCTGACACAAAGATCGTTACTCCTAAAGAGGGCGCCCTAGAGCGTTCGTGGAATTGGCTGACCGAAACCCAGGTATGGAAGTCGGTTTTTCGGCACAACGCACCGATCACGGATCGAAATCGTGTATTAGTCGTGTTGTCCAACGTCTTCCTGCACCTGCATCCAGTCAGACTTCGTAAGTCTGGAGTGCGCCTGCGCTACACGTGGTGCATGGGCGGCCTCAGCTTTTTCCTTTTTCTGTCGCTGACGTTTACAGGCGTGCTGCTGATGTTCTACTACCGTCCAACGTTGGAATACGCCTACACCGACATCGTTGGNTTGCGCGAGCACGTGCCGCTTGGAATCATGCGCGAAATGCATCGCTGGGGTGCGCACGCGATGGTTGTCACGGTTTGGCTACATATGTTCCGAGTGTTCATGACTGGGTCGTACAAGCCGCCACGGGAGTTCAACTGGAATATTGGCGTAATCATGCTGGTGCTGACACTCCTCCTCTCGTTTACGGGCTACCTCCTGCCTTGGGATCAGCTCGCGATATGGGCGATCACGGTCGGTTCAAACATGGCGCGGGCGACCCCTTTCATGGGTTCTGAAGGTCCGGGGTCAGCATTGTTGATGCTAGGCGATGTGAGGCTTATTCACGCTGCCGACGACGCTCGGTTTGCTCTACTAGGTGGAACCTTTGTTGGTGAGGGGGCGTTACTTCGATTCTACGTGCTGCACTGCGTCGGTTTGCCGCTTGCGATTGCGGTGCTCATGGCCGTGCATTTTTGGCGCGTCAGGAAGGACGGCGGTATTTCCGGTCCGGTGTAGAAGGCGGTTCGAATTATGGATGCGATCAAGGGATTCTTCAATTTCTTCGCCGACCCACGTGTCTTCTTTTTGTTGACACTGAGCGCATTCATTTTCGTAGTGTGGCGTCGTGACGTGTTTGTGAAACCGCGCGTCGGCTATGGGTTGCAGATCTTTCTCGTGCTGTTCTTCGGGCTGGGCCTGTTCGATGAAAACTTCCGGTTGATTATCGCAAAGCCAGACAACGTTCCCATTGTCGGTCTAATTTTTTGTTTACTGTTNTTCACTTGGTACTCGATGCGNCAAGCGGTGCTAAACGANGAGAGNATCGAGAAGGGTGAGCCGGTCGACGAAAAGGTCGAGGAGGGGCGTGTCTGGGTCTGGCCAGATTTAGTTTACACGGAGTTGATTTGTCTGATTCTGTGCTCCGTGGTCCTGATCGTGTGGTCAATTCTACTGGATGCCCCACTGGAGCAGCCGGCCAACAGCGCTGCAACACCGAATCCGTCGAAGGCCCCTTGGTACTTTTTAGGTTTGCAAGAAATGCTGGTCTATTTTGACCCTTGGCTGGCCGGTGTCGTCTTGCCTACGCTGATCATTGTGGGTTTGATGGCGATTCCGTATATCGATACGAACCCCAAAGGGAATGGCTACTACACCTTTAAGGAACGCAAGGTGGAGATTTCAATCTTTTTATTTGGCTTTGTCGTATTGTGGTCGTCACTCATAGTGCTAGGCACGTTCCTGCGTGGTCCGAATTGGAACTTTTTTGGTCCGTTCGAGTACTGGGACATTCATAAGCTTGAGGCGCTCACGAATGTGAATTTGTCTGAGTACATCTGGTTGCGTGGTCTTGGAGTGGGTTTGCCCTCACAATGGTTTATTCGTGAGTTTTTTGGGATCCTTCTNACTCTGATCTATATCTTCGCGTTGCCGTTGCTCTTGGCTAAGAGTTTCCTCAAGGGTTATTACGAAAAACTCGGACCAGCNCGTTACTACGTGGGNATTTTTCTCTTTCTGATGATGCTTTCGCTGCCGGTGAAGATGCTAGCTCGCTGGCTGTTCAATCTCAAATACGTCGTTGCGATTCCGGAGTTCTTCTTCAATATTTAATCGACCACGCATATGGCTGACAAGCGGACCGTTGGGCACGCCTACAACATCGACCTTTTGAACGTCGTTTTTGCGGCGTCAAGCATTTTTCTTTTAGTCTCAGTCTTATGGATGGTCTGGGATGACTACGACCGTGAGTGGAAGAACTATCAGCGACGGTTCGTTCAGCTCGAGACTGAAGTAACGCGACTCGGTCTTGAGGCGGCAAATGCCGATATCGATTCAACAGTCATGGAACAGTTGCGAACTGACCGAGCCAGGGCGGAGGAGGAGCTCGCTACTCAAGAGGGACAAATTGCGCCTCTTGAAGATGAGTTGGCTGATCTTGATGCACGGTTGACCCTTGCAACCCAGAGGGCGCAGTTCGCGAAGGCGACTTACGATGTAGATAAGTACACTTTCGAAGTTAACCGCGAGGGCGACTCTGAAAGCTATGTCGCCCGAGAAGCGGAAATCGATGCACAGTATGGTGAGTGGCTCGAACTCGGGCTTGTAGTTGAACAGTTGACCGCTGAGCGAGACGGCTTGAGAAACCAGATTGCTGAAGTGCAGCAGGTTGCTACTGATCTTGATGACGAGATTCGGGCTCTGACAACAGAGACTTCTCGGTTGGAACAGCGCTTGGTCGACTTGGCACCGAGCTTGGTAGATGACTATTTTCTTAACGCGCCGCTTCTTGACTTCATGGCGCCAACCCTCAGAGTGCAGCAGGTCATTACGCCAAACGTTTTTGATGATCTGAATTTTACAAGGGTGCCGAAAATAGACCGGTGCATGACGTGCCATCTGGCCATCAATCGGGAGGGCTATGAAGAATATCCTCAGCCCTTCACAACGCATCCAAATCTCGACGTGTACGTCGGCAGTGCTTCGCCGCATCCGATGGAGACAACAGGTTGCACTGTTTGTCATGAAGGCATGCCGCAGTCCGTTAGTTTCCAAGATGTGTCACACACTCCGGTGAACGAGCAGCAAGAGCACGAGTGGCAGGAGTCCTACGATTGGGCAGAGTCCCATCTGTGGGATTATCCGATGCTACCTACGGGCATGGCTGAGGCTTCCTGTGCAAAGTGTCACGTCGAAGAGGTGTACGTTCCTGAGGCTGATGTGCTCAATTTAGCTTACGGTTTGTATGAGCGGGCGGGGTGTTACGCCTGTCATAAGTCAAGTGGTTTTGAGGACTTGAGGAATCCAGGGCCAAGCTTGACCAAGATTGAGTCAAAGCTGACACCGGAATGGGTGGCTGACTGGATTCGCGATCCCCGCGCGGTTAAGCCGACGACCTGGATGCCACGTGTCTGGTACAACTCGAACACTGCGTCGTCCGAGGATGCTCAACGAAACGAAGTTGAAATCGATGCCGTTGTTGCTTACCTGTTTGCGAACTCTGAGGANCATTCGTATGCAGTTCCAGCTCCACCCCGTGGTGACAGTGCCAATGGGCAGGTGATTGTTGAATCAGTCGGATGTCTTGCCTGTCACGTCACTGGTGATGAAACGCGAGAGGAAGCGGGACCGCGACGAACATTTGGGCAGGCCTTGCAAAACATTGGCAGTAAGACGAGCTATGAGTGGGTGTTCGATTGGGTGCGGAATCCCCAGCACTACAGTGAAGGGACTTTCATGCCCAACCTGCGTTTAACCGATCCGGAGGCTTCCGACGTAGCGGCCTATCTACTGACTCTAGGTGGTGGGCAACCGCGAGAGGCGGAAGCGACCTACGACCAAGCTTATGCAGACTCGGTGCTTCTTGATTATCTGAAGGCGGTGGTACCAACGGCTGAGGCGGAAGCGACGATAGCTGGCTTGTCGGGTGAGGAACGAACGCTTGAGTTGGGCGAGCGGGTCATCAGTCGCTACGGCTGTTTCAGCTGTCATGACATCGCTGGTTTTGAGGAAGTGCAGCCGATAGGCATTGAGTTGTCTGAAGAGGGCACCAAGTTACTTACGCAACTTGATTTTGCGTTCGTGGATATCCCACATACGAAGATTGACTGGTTCGAGAATAAGCTGAATGACCCTCGGGTCTACGACCAGAATCGAGTTTTGCAGCCGCTAGAGAAGCTTCGGATGCCGAATTACGGATTCAGCCCAGAGGAAGTGCACCTCCTAACCACGGCTATTATGAGTTTTCAGCGTGATGTCCAGCCAACGGCGGCCTTGGTGCAAGGTTCGGCTAGACAAGACGGTTTGCGGGTTGGGCGGGCATTGGTTCGCCGTCGGAATTGCGTTGCCTGCCACCAGATTGAAGATGATGGCGGTGATTACCAGGCACTCGTTGCCGATCCTTCGTTAGCGCCTCCCTTGCTGACACCGGAGGGTGCCAAGGTTCAACCTGACTGGCTTTACGCTTTCCTCAAAGGGCCGATTACGATCAGGCCTTGGCTGGATGTGCGGATGCCGACCTTTGATCTCGAAGATGAACACTGGAATCAGACGTTGGACTATTTCGGTGCAATCTCAGGGACTTTGGGCGAATTTCGGCCGCACTCGGTCGTTTCGTCTCGGCGTGGCTCTGTGGCGACTGGCAGCGAACTGTTTGACCTACTTAGGTGTCAGCAATGCCACGTTCTCGATGAAATTCCAGCGGATCAACCAACTGAGAACTTGGCGCCAGACTTGCGGATGACACCGGATCGACTTCAAGCAGATTGGATCATTGACTGGATCCGTGACCCGCAGAGTATCCAACCAGGTACCCGCATGCCGGCCTTCTGGCCCGATTACCCTGAAGCGTTTTATCCTCAGTTTGACCAGAATGCCGACCAACAGATCCGTTCGATTAGGGACCATTTGTTGACATTCAGCGGTGGACCACGACCAGTGGAACCGGTGGTGGAGCTTGGCGACGAGCCCTAAAGTAGTTGAGTTCCCGACGGTATGATTACAGGGCGCGGTTTTACCGCGCCCTGTGTGCATCTGGCCGGGTGAGCTTCACCGAGCGATTTCATATGGCGCTTCGGCTACGTGGCCCTTGTAAGTAGGGACCCAGAGATTGGGCGACCGTTTTGTTCCAGCCGTTGCGCTGTTTTCACTAAGCACCGCAATGTGAGAGTCCTTTTTCCGCCCTTCTTCTCAGTGCCAGATGGGGAAGAAGTTATTGCTGTGCTCGCCTTGGAATGCGGCACGATAGTAGAATTTGGTCATCCGACACATGGACCTCTCATTTATTCAATCTTTACGAACGGTTGTAGATGACATCGGTATNGTGGAGGAGCTCACCGATCGAATTGCCTACGAATGCGATGCGTTGAGCTCCCTTCGTGCGGTGCCTGGCGTTGTCGTGCTTCCCTCGAACACCGATCAATTACAAGACGTAGTCCGGCTTTGCCATAGCGCCGGGGTGCCGTTCGTTGCTCGTGGGAGTGGGACTGGGCTTTCTGGTGGGGCGAAGCCGGAAGAGGATGGCGTTCTTATCGTCTTAACACGGCTTAATAGGATTCTTGATGTTGACCCTTCGAACTTTCGGATGACTGTCCAGCCCGGAGTCACCAANCTCGAGATTAGCCGGCGTGCGGCACCTTTCGGGCTTTATTACGCACCGGATCCTTCCTCACAGCAGGTTTGCTCAATAGGTGGCAACGTTGCTGAGAATTCTGGTGGGGCACATTGTTTGAAGTACGGTTTCACCTTGCATCACGTGCTTGGACTTGAAGCCGTTCTTCCGGATGGCACGCTAGTCCACTTTGGTGGGCAAGTGGTCGACACTCCAGGATTCGACCTNGTTGGTTCTTTGGTCGGNTCTGAGGGAACGCTGGCAATTGTGACCAAGNTAATTCTTCGACTACTGCGCGTNCCCGAGTCNGTACGAACCTTGTTGGCAGCGTTTGAGTCCATTGATTCNGCAGGTAAAGCGGTTTCGGGAATTATTGCTGCTGGCATCGTTCCCGCCGCAGCGGAGATGATGGATAGGCTGACGATAGAGGCAGCTGAGGCGGCGGTCAATCCAGGATTCCCTCCGGCAGAGGCCGTGCTTATCGTTGAGGTCGATGGACCCGAAGTCGAGGTGGATGAAACATTCCAGTCTGTTGAAGCAATTTGCCGTGATTCCGGGTCGAGTGAGGTGCGAGTAGCTGGTGATGCAGAGGAACGCTCACGATTCTGGACAGGGCGGAAGGCTGCGTTCGCCGCGATGGGACGAGTTTCGCCAGACTACTACGTTCAAGACGGTGTTATTCCGCGCACCAGGCTTCCGGAAGTACTGCAACGGATCAGATCACTAGAGCAGAGTTCGGGGTTGCGTATCGGCAATGTGTTTCATGCTGGTGATGGAAACCTTCACCCACTAATTTGTTATGACGCCTCGGTGGAAGGTCAGTCGGCACTTGCGGCCGAAGTAGGCGGNGAGATACTCCGCTACTGCCTTGAAGCTGGTGGATCGATTACGGGTGAGCATGGTGTTGGGGCTGACAAGGTCGCACATATGGCGAAGATGTTCAGCGAGGTTGATCTGGAAACGATGCAATTTCTCCGTTTCGCGTTCGATCCGACCGGCATTTGCAATCCAAGGAAGATTTTCCCGACCCCCCGTCTTTGTGGCGAAGTGCCAGGGCCGTACCGGGCCCATCCTGTCGAGCAGGCGGGGCTAGCAGAGCGCTTCTGATGGTTAAGGCTGAGGAATTGGCTGCGCTAGTTGCGCACGAGCTCGGTGATGAAGCGGTCAAAGTTGGCACACCTGAATCGGCGGTAGCTGGTGTAATCCCTTCGGTCGTCGTCTGCCCTGAAGATTCAGCTGGCGTGTCAAAAACCCTTCGTTTGGCATCCGACCATCGTCTCGGTGTCCTGCCTACCGGTGCCGGTACGAAGCTTGAATGGGGCACTTCTCCTCCAAGGATTGATCTCTTGTTGTCACTTTGTCGGCTGGACGCGGTTGTAGCCCATCGGCAAGGTGACTTGACTGCCACGGTACAAGCGGGAGCCTCTCTACGATCCGTCAACAACCTGTTGCGGCGTCAGAATCAGTGGTTGCCATTGGATACATCGCACCCCGACCTTGCGACCGTCGGCGGGATTGTTGCGACCAATGATTCAGGCCCACGGCGACATCGTTATGGGGCGCCGCGTGACCTAATTNTAGGTGTCACGTTCGTCAGGGCCGATGGCGAAATTGCCTCAGCTGGTGGCATAGTCGTCAAGAATGTGGCGGGATATGACCTGTCAAAACTGCTAACGGGTTCATTCGGATCACTTGGCGTAATTTTAGAAGCGACCTTCAAATTGGCACCACTACCACTTGGGTCGAGGACCGCTGTTGCCAAAGGTCTGGATTCTGTAACGGTCGGGAAAGCGGTCAGCGCTGTCACAGCGAGCCAGTTAGTGCCAAGTGCCCTGGAGGTCCAAGGGCCACCGTTTTCGCTCCTGGCGCGCTTCGAGGGGTCCCAGCATGCCTCTGAGCGACAGGCGGTGGAGGTAGTGAACCTATGGCATCGGTGTGGTGTGAAATCTANTATCTTGACCGGGTCAGCTGANGTGGAGTGCTGGAGATACCATCACGACATTATTTGGGGCGGNGTCGGGGACGTTTGTCGGNTCGGGCTCTTGCAGACGGACATTCCAGNAATTTTGGACAAACTCNGCATTCTCTTGAGGCGCCATGGTTCGGATGGTTGTGTTGCGGGGCGTGCAGGCATCGGGGTATTGCACGCTAGGCTCGGAACCGACGCGGGGGTGTCGAAGTTAATCGTTGAGGAATTGAGAAGCATGTTAGCGTCAAGCGCCGGTTATGTCGTGTTGCTTCGGGGAACACCTGAGTTGCGTGCAAACATTGATGCATGGGGACCCTTAGGTGATGCAAAGCGTGTAATGGTTGCCGTAAAGCGGCAGTTTGATCAGGATGGCATTCTGAGTCCAGGACGATGGCCAACCGAAGCGATCTGAATCTGAGGGGCGTTCTCAGCCTCATGACGGAGCACCCCGGGGAACTTGGTTCAGGCTCACCCGTGGGGAGCGGATACCTGTGACCTCTGGCGGCCCTAATCGCGAATCCCAACTTTCGGCCTGCGTCCATTGTGGGTTCTGTTTGCCCACCTGCCCAACCTATGTTCTCTGGGACGAAGAAATGGACTCACCGCGGGGACGACTGCATCTGATGAAGGCCGAAGCAGAAGGGCGCGTGCCAATCGGCGACGCGTTTGTTAAGCGCATGGATGCTTGTTTAGGCTGCCTCGCCTGTGTGACTGCATGCCCATCAGGGGTCCAGTATGGGCCACTTATTGAGGGGACTCGTGCCGTTGTCGAGACATCGTTTCGCCGTCCGTTCCGTGATCGGCTGTTTCGCTCGATACTCTTCGCTGTCTTACCTTATCCACAGCGGCTTCGCCTACTGACGGCTCCGTTAATGGTTTTGACTCGCTTGCGAAATCTGTTCGAATCTCGCAGTTGGCTGAACCGTCTCCCAGCACGTGTGCGTGCTTTACTCAGACTCCTTCCTGACAATACCGGGTGCAGTGACTCCCAGCCTGAGCGGACTCCAGCCGAAGGCCCCCGTCGCAGCACTGTGGGACTACTGACAGGATGTGTACAACGGGTGTTCTTTAGCGAGGTCAATCGCGCAACCGTGCGAGTGCTCTCAGCGGAAGGGTGCGAGATTATTGCGCCGGCTGGGCAAGGTTGTTGCGGAGCACTATCTTTACACGCTGGCCGTGAGTCCGAGGCGAAAGCGTTCGCACGCCGCATGATTGGTTCCTTTGAACGAACCGGCGTTGACCGGATTGCAGTGAACGCTGGCGGTTGTGGTTCGGCCATGAAGGAGTATGGACGACTTCTCGCCGATGACCCGGAGTGGGCGAATCGCGCGGAGTCTTTCAGTGCGTCTGTCCGTGACGTAAGCGAAGTGCTCACTGAGATTGGACCAGCACGCGCCCCTCGTCACCGCTTGGAGGCTCGTGTTGCGTACCACGATGCCTGTCACCTGGTCCACGGGCAGGGTGTACACGTGCAGCCCCGCTCCCTAATTGAAGCAATCCCTGGTGTGACACTCACAGAATCACGTGAAGGGGAGTTGTGTTGCGGTAGTGCAGGGATTTACAACTTGGTTGAACCAGAGGCAGGCGAGGTGCTTGGTGCGAGGAAGGTGGCTGCGCTGTCTGCCCTCGATGTTGATTTTGTGGCGACTGGAAATGCTGGTTGTTTACTGCAACTAGTGGCGGCAGCCCGTGGCGCTGGTTGGGATATGCGTTTTGTGCATCCCATTCAACTTGTCGACGCCTCGATTCGTAACCAGGTACTCTAGATTCTAAGGGGCTGGTAGTTGTTGTCCGCTCTACCCTAACCTATTTGAGACTAACGTTGTGGGCACCCGGAAAATGGTGCTACGAAGTGATCGAAGTGTCCGTGCTAGGGATTGGACTACCGTATGAGTAACCAGGAGCCCGATCGACAGCGTATTTCGGGTTCCGCTAGATTTCAGGACGCGCTGTGCCAAGAGACTGCTCGCTGGCAAGGCGAAGCTTTGGTGGCAAGGATGTGGGCCAAAGACGCTAAGTTGTGGACCGGCGGTGATGAGACGAAGTGGTTAGGTTGGTTGGATATTGTAGCCTTGCAACAAGAGCGCCTCGCTCACTTTGACGCACTTGCTCGTATGGCAGCAAAAGAATTCACGGACGTTGTCATTCTTGGAATGGGTGGCTCGAGCCTGTGTTCTAAGGTGCTTGTCGAGAGTTTCACCGGACTAGGCGGTCGGCCCAAACTGCACATTCTTGATTCAACAGTCCCAGCTCAAATCACTCGGTTTGAGGCGGCGCTCGACCCTCGGCGGTCGCTTTTCATTGTTGCGAGTAAGTCGGGGCTGACGATCGAATCGAATCTTCTTTATCAATATTTCTTTGATCGCGTGAAGGCTCAGTTTGGTGAAAGAGCTGGTGAGCATTTCATTGCCATCACCGACCCTGGGTCGGCATTGGAGGCAATCGCAAAACGGCACGGATTCCGGATGCTAATCTATGGACTGCCGAGCATAGGTGGGCGTTTTTCGGCCTTATCGGATTTCGGCTTGGTGCCCGCTGCAATCCTTGGGCTCGATGTCAGCCGGCTACTGAATCGGACGGCTGAGATGGTTCAAGAGTGCGGTCCGACATCGTCTGCTGGGAACAATCCTGGTGTTCAGCTTGGTCTTGCGCTCGCTCTGGCCGGCGCTGATGGACGGGACAAGGTTACGTTCATCGCATCTTCTGGAATCAAGGCGTTCGGGTCCTGGCTGGAGCAATTGGTTGGGGAGTCGACGGGGAAGGACGGACGGGGCCTCATTCTGATTGATGGGGAGTCGGTGGGTTCGCCCGAGGACTATGGCGACGACCGACTTTTTGTGTCGCTAGAACTCGACCCGGAAAATGGTCAAGGGTCAGTGAGTCCTCTTGGCGGTCTTGAGTCTGCGGGACACCCAATCGTACGGATCAAATTACGTGACGTCTACGATTTGGGTCAGGAGTTCTTTCGCTGGGAATTCGCGACTGCCGTTGCCGGTGTTGTGCTTGGGGTCAATCCGTTCAATCAGCCCGATGTGGAGATGGGCAAGGTCGCAACAAAGACACTCACAGACCAGCTAGAATCTCGCGGGTCTCTGTCGGTGGAAAGGCCATACGCTGAGGGTCAGGGACTCCGAATGTTCGCCGATGACCAGTATCTCGTGGCACTCCAGAGTGAAACAGACTCAGTGGTTCGGCTGATGCAGGCTCACTTAGATAGTCTCCGCTTGGGCGACTACTTCGCCCTTCTAGCCTACCTGGATATGAATCTCATCAACACTGAAGTGCTTAGGCGAATTCGGCACGCCGTTCGAGAGGTCCAGAAGGTCGCTACCTGCCTCAATTTTGGGCCACAATATCTCCATTCCACTGGTCAGTTTTATAAGGGTGGGCCAAACACTGGCGTGTTTCTGGAGGTCACTGCTGACGATACAGTGGATTTACCGATTCCTGGGTTGGCTTACTCATTCGGTGCGTTAAACATGGCACAGGCGCGAGGTGACTTCGTCGTTTTGAGTGAACTAAAACGCCGTGTAATACGTGTTCACTTAGGCGCCGACGTAGCGACTGGACTATCGAAGCTGGAGCGCATCGTTCATCAGGCACTTGCTCATGGGTCGAGTGATTCAAAGAACTCCAAGGTAACCTAGGCCATCGCGGGCGAATTTTAAGGCGAGGACGAAGAGTATCAAGCTCAATACTACGAGCGTGTATTGGTAGACTGTCCCAGTTAGCAGAGATCGGCCTTTAGCTGCCACAACCGCAAAGGTTGCTTTTGACCCGATTAACGCAGCGTAGAGACCTGCGAGAAACAAGCCAACGAAGACTCCATTTGGGTAAGCCTCAACCACTGTTGGAGCCCCGATCGTAAACCAGAAGAGATATGGATTTGGGTTGACCAAGTTTGTGACAATCCCCTTCCGCAGTGATCTCGGAAGGTCGACCTCTGCGGTTGTTTGGGGCGGTTGTGCGAAGGCGTTTTCATAAGCTAGGTAGATGAGAAACGCGGAGCCCATGAGTGTGATGGTGCCCAGCGCTGGACCAGCATCCTCAAGCTGACCGATGACGAATAGTGCGGCCACAGCGATCGGTGCGTCAGTAAGCAACGGTGCGATTGCAATTCTGAGACCTTCCCGAAGTCCGTACCTGAGGCTTTGCGCAATAACCAGGGTTGTGATGGGCCCTGGTGCAAACCCGCCTGCCAAGCCGAGCACGATACCGGTTATCAGGTAGGACCAACCTTCAGCCATCACTTATAGAAACACCCGTCGAGAGACGGTTTGAAAAAAATAAGAAGGGGCCACGGCTGCTTTTCGTAACCCGCTAAACAGGTTGGTTGCGGGGGGGGGATTTGAACCCCCGACCTTTGGGTTATGAGCCCAACGAGCTACCGGACTGCTCCACCCCGCGACAGGTTTCAGATAAGAGGCCAGTTGGTTAGGCGCGGCACTCTGTACAAAATGTTAACACGCACTGTTTCAAAGGGTCAAAGAATGGCTTTTTGAGAAGAGTGTAAAAAGCCTTACTGTGGTTCTTGTAACGGTGGTTTTGCGTCTCTGATAATGAAGAGAATTTCGTTTTTGTGAATTAAACCAAGTTGATCACGTGCAATCGCCTCGATTGAGCGTGGTTCGCTGTTCGTGAGCCGTTCTGCCTCCTTTTGCAATCTGGAGTTCTCCTGACGTTGTTTTATGATTTCTTCTTTCTGAGTGGCTTGGCGATGTCGTTTACGGTTGGCCTCAAAAAATCCACGCTCGCCGATAAGGCCGTCAGCAAGTAGGATGCAGGCTAGGAACAATAGTAGAAAAAGTACCGCTCGCCTACTGCGAGGAGGCGAAGACTTCGATCGGGCGTTTTGCTGCGGCGCGAGGGGCAATTCAATTTTTGGCATCGCACGTTATGAAAGAGCGTACAGGCTATTTATCGGATAGACGATCCGAGAGGAATAGTCCTAACGGTTTATGGAGGGCAAACAGTGACTGAGCAAGCGTATGCGGTTGTGCTGACAACAATGCCGACGGAGGAACAGGCGGTTCAGCTTGCGGAGATGCTGGTTCGAGACCAGCTTGCGGCCTGTGTCAATGTTCTGCCCAAGATGAGGTCACTCTATCGATGGGAAGAGCAATTGAGGCAGGGAACGGAACACCAAGTCATTATCAAGACGACCACGGGCCGATTGGCTGCCCTCCGTGCCAGGCTAGAGAGCTCACATCCTTATGAAATTCCTGAGTTACTTGAAATTCCTATTGTCGGTGGAAGTCAGGCGTATCTGAATTGGGTGAGCGCCTCTGTTGTCCGATCACAAAACCCGGATCACGAGGAACCCGGCAATTAGCAGGATGAGAAAGAGTGCCGCAGCTAGATCGAAGTGTCGTTCGATAGTGTGACGGACTTTTGATCCGAATATCCTGAGGATCGTTGCGACAATGAAGAATCGAGCTGATCGTCCGACGAGACTGACTCCCAAAAATCTCCAGAATTGCATTTGGGTTGCCCCTGCTGCGATCGTAGCGACTTTGAAAGGGATTGGAGTGAAAGCGGCGCCTGCCAGAAACCACACCCCCCAATACCCGTTGTAGATTTCCACTACCTGTTCCCACTGTGAATGCGCATCGTAGAAATTAATGATCGGCTGACCCACCGTGGCCATGAAAGCGGACCCAATAACGTAGCCGATCGCGGCTCCAACCACGGAGCCGACGGCGCAGAGACTCGCAGCATATAACCAGCGCCGAGGGTTTGCGGCGATGATAGCAATCAGTAGAACGTCTGGCGGAATTGGGAAGATCGATGATTCGGCTACAGCAAGGACGAATAAGGCGATTAGACTCACTGGGGTGTCGGCCCAGTTCATCGTCCAGTCATAAAGTGCTCGTAGCCACTGACGGGGTAGCCGCAGAATGCCAATTATTAACATGTGGATTAACTAACTATCGAGTTGGCCCTCAGTCGACTGACCTAGAACGCGCTAATATCCTTGTTAGATACTGAAATCTCGATAAGTTCATCGGTCATTCTGATGGAGTCGGAGCCGTTAATGGTGCACGGCTACCACTTGCTGTGGTGGTTACGATACATCTGATATATTCCAGTTTCAAATCGTCGTGGCTTACCATTTGTTTTTGATGTGTCATTTGAAAATCTTTCATGTAAGACACTGATGGGCTCTAACGACGCTTTCCTAACACGACCGTGAGAAACACCCCAAAGGTTTCAGGCGACGACCTTGTTTCTGTGCTGTCGACGTCATCAGACGCGGAAGCGACCATTGTGCGGGCGCTGCTTGAAAGCCATGGTATTCAGGCGATCATAACTTCTGACAAGCTCGGTGCGTTGGCAGGTTTGAAAAGTGGTAACAAGCCGACCACCCTCGTTAGGGTCAATTCTGGGGATGTCACTGAAGCTCGCAAGATCATGGAGGCATCTATTGAGACTAGTGCCGAACGAACTGGGGTGGAGGATTTTACGAAACTCGAAACGGTAATCGGCTACCAGTTCAGCGATCGCGGGCTTCTTGAGAATGCATTGACGCATCGCTCGCATGCACACGACGATCCTAGCAGTAGCGCACTCGACAACGAGTCACTCGAGTTCTTGGGCGATGCGGTATTGGGCGCCGTTGTTGCTGAATTACTCTTTCGCGAGTTTCCCGATCGGGACGAGGGTGACAAGTCGAAGATGAAGGCGTTACTTGTGTCATCTGTAACTCTTGCTAAGTTAGGTACGACCTTGCAATTGGGTGATTTCTTATTGCTCGGTAAAGGCGAGGAAAAGTCAGGCGGTCGGACGAAGCAAAGACTAATCGCTAATGCTTACGAAGCGGTGATTGCTGCGATTTTTCTAGATGGTGGTATTGAATCGGTTCGTGCGTTCATTGGGCGTCAATTCGCAACCATGATTAGTGAACGTCGCCTAGATGATCGGCCGGTGATACTCACTAATGATCACAAATCAGCGCTTCAAGAATGGCTCCAGGCCCATAGTGAGTCGTTACCAATCTACACTGTGGTAACCGAGGCAGGCCCAGATCATCGCAAGGTCTTTACTGTGGCTGTCCAGGTTGGAAACAGGGTTGTTGCCCGAGGGGAGGGTTGCAGTAAAAAGGAAGCCGAGCAACGCTCAGCCGCATACGCTTTGGAACGGCTCAAATCAGGCAGTGCCTAACCCTCACTTTCCAAAGGCAGATCGCCCTGCACTATCTATGTTCCGTCTGTTTCGACGAGGCCCCAATTGCGACTGGTGTCGTGTCCGGCAACCACAGTCTGAGATGTTTCCACACTAGGCATTACGGCGTGGGCAAATTGCTGCACCTCCTGTCCTAACTGTTCCTTATTCGGCGGTTCCATGCGACAGTGAAGTCTCACCCACAGGCGAAGGAGGGGATCTGTAAAGGCATACCGCTTCTGTCTCATCGAAATCAGATCAACGTCTTCTAGCCAAGATAGGTAATCCCTTGTTGAGCCGGGTGTTCGAAGGAGCCGCCGTGCGATCTCGGTAAGCGTCAGGGGTTCTTCTTGTGCGAGCACCTGTAGGATGGCTTTTAGAGAACCGTAGCCGCGGGCACGGTTTATGCGAAGCTCATAATAAAAGTGGCAGCGTTCCCACAGTTGCGCCCCTCGTTGCATCTGGCTAGTTAGAGCTGCAACCGGGTCGTCGCCGATTCGTCCCCCGAACTCACGCATGGCACCATCAAGAAGTTCAACGTAACTAGGTCGCCCTCCCGTCAGAGCCTGCACCGATCGTGCAAGTTCTGCTCGGTCCAGTGAGTCTTGGGGCGCGTATTTGTCTGAAAGGCTGTCAGCAATTTCCGCCACCGATAGTGGCGGCATATGAATTACCTCGTATTCGGCCGACGCATCTCGTAAGAGGTGATGCGCCCGACTTACAAACCTCGTACTGAGTACAAAGCGGTTCCTGCTGCCTGGAAGGGCCTGGATTAGGTCCCGGAGCACTGAGCGAAGGCCAGGGAAGCTATCAAAAGTCCTAAATTCGAGTGCCTCATCCAACAGAAACACTACCGGGTCACCACTTTCGGACCGAGCTGACTCCAGAAAGGCCAAGGTCGACCGGAAGGCCTCTCCCGCGGACCAATTTTTACCAGGAGAAATTGTTTGCTGCGAGCAAGAGAATCGCGAATGAAGGGTAAGGGCGTGTAGACATCCTTCGGGTGTTGTGGCGATTTGCTCAACGTCCACATACTGACAGCGGCTTGCTCCAAGCGTTTGCCGGAGGTGCAGCAAGAAACTGGTACGACCGCTGCCGCACGGTCCGAGTACGACTGGTACGCGTGCGGGAGTCGCCTCAAGCGCCGAAAGAACGCGCCGTTCGACGGATGGGCGTCCGCTAATCATCTACACTCTCGCATGGCGCTCGCAGAGGCCTGCCTTTTTTGTTTCTGATGTTGGCAACTCTCGAACGNCTTGGTTAACATTCATGGCTGTTGTCGATCTTTGGGCTCTTAANCTTGGTCTCAGAAGGNTAGAACTTACGGAAAGGCACTGAATGTTGTCAACGGCAAATAGGAATTCTGGCCGATGTATTTCTTGCTTGACTTCTAGCGGAACCGTTCAATCGAACTTTCAATGTATTGAATCAACGCATTCTCTGTCCTAGACTGGCTCATTGTTACTGTGCTAGAGGTGTTACGACTGGAAGNATTCCGTTCAGCACTCTCTTTTGCTACCATCGAGAGGCTGGATTATGTTGGGTAGAATCAGAGGCGGGTGTTTACGATGAATCTTGCGGTACTCGGCGCACAATGGGGTGATGAGGGCAAGGGAAAGGTTGTCGATCTGCTGGCCCCTCGCTTCAGCGTCGTGGCTCGGTATCAAGGTGGCCACAATGCTGGTCATACAGTCCACGTATCCGGGCAAAAGTTTGTGTTGCATCTCATTCCATCAGGAATTTTGCACCCTGAAATCACGTGTGTCATTGGTAATGGCACGGTGATCGACTTGGACGCTTTACTGAGCGAAGTTGAAATGTTGGCGTCACTCGGCATCGAAGTTGGCGATCGGCTCCGAATCAGTAACAACGCCCATGTGATCATGCCGTATCACCGAGATATAGAGTTATTGGCTGAGGCGCGTCGGGGGGAGCGAAAAATTGGCACAACATCCCGTGGGATTGGGCCTGCCTACGAGGACAAGATCGGCCGCCGAGGCATTAGGATTGGTGATTTAGTGGATTGCTCTGAGACTGGCGCTTTGGCGGGAATTGTCAGAGAGAACGTTGCGGCCAGAAACCGCCTGATTTCCGGGGCTGCAATGGACTGGAAGGTGGTGCTGGCCCAGCTTGCCGTGTCTTGGGAGCGCCTTAGCGGTTGGGTAACTGACTCGTCGCTTTGGTTGGCACGGGCACGTCAGGCTGGACAGGCGATTCTGTTTGAAGGAGCACAAGGCGCTCTTCTCGACATTGACCATGGCACGTTTCCATACGTTACTTCTTCCAACGCCACCGTCGGTGGTGTGTGCACCGGGCTCGGGGTGCCCCCAAGTGCTATTGATAGGGTGCTCGGTGTTGTAAAGGCTTACACCACGCGAGTTGGCGAGGGACCGTTACCGACTGAACTTTCTGGGTCGTCGGGTGATCGTCTGCGTGAATCGGGTCAGGAGTACGGAGCATCTACAGGTCGACCACGGAGATGCGGTTGGTTTGATGCAGTGGCGATGCGTTATGCAGTGCGCTTGAATGGAATTGATGCCCTGGCCGTGACGAAGCTCGATGTGCTCGATGGCCTAAAAGAAATTCAGGTCTGTACAGCCTATCGGAAGGGAAGCGAACTGTTGCATGACTTTCCGGCCGATTCGGTAGTACTTGCGTCATGTGAACCAGTCTATGAGACCTTACCCGGATGGTCGTGGTTGACGGAAGGTGTGCAGCGGGAAGAGGCCCTACCGCCAGAGGCACTGGCCTACGTCGCGAGGCTTGAGGAGCTAGCTGGAGTGCCGGCTGTCATTCTGTCGACTGGCTCAGATCGCATTGACACTATCTTTCGTGACAATGAAATTCTCGGCCGCTAGATCACAGGTTTCCCCAGGACTTAAGCCCAACGGCTTCAATGCGAACTGTTGCGGTCAGTGGCCACTTACCGCAGCCACCTCGTCTTCGGTGTATGCTGAAAAAATATACGGTAATCCCTCGAGATAGGTTGCGACACTATCGAGGTCGAAGCCTAGGTTCTCTAGGCGCAACCGGTCAACAAAGAATTGATTATCTGCTGGATCTCCGTAAAACAGAACGACCCGTCGCTCAGTAGGGTCAAAGCGGTCATGTACCGCTTCGATGATATCGGTTATGTAGTAACGGGCGTGGTCCGGTTCCTCGGGCTCGCCTGGTGTGCCGTGGTCGGAGGTAATGATAATGACGAAACCATTGTCACCCGCAGCTGACTCCAATGCTTCAATGACACGTCCAAGCTCTCGGTCAAAATCACGGAGTGCCTCAGCAAGTTCATCAGAGTCTGGGCCCCAGCGATGACCGATGTAATCGAGCGTTTTAAAATTTGCTAAAATCAGGTCGGGGATCTCGTCCTGGCCTACCTGTTCCCGCTCAATCATTGATACCAAGGCATCGACTTGATATGCGATGAATCGACCGGTGCGGAGTAGGGAGCTGCTATCGTGGATTTCGTGGCCTAACCAGCTCTCGCCCGATTCCCAGACACGAGCTGCCTTATCGTCGGCGACGTAAGAGGGGAGATCGTAGCAGTCATTGTTTGTGACCCAGCCACCGATCGCGCCGTCAAACATCGCCATGATTGTTGAGTGAGCGCTGACGAGACATCCACCATGGCCGGCCATCGGGATTGTGGCGCGTGCCGTAGTGCCTTGTCCGATGATCACCGCGCTTCCCTGGGTGTCCAAGTTCCACAGGTCGGCAATCGTGAGAGCGTAAAGGCTTGCTGGTGACAAGTCTGGAAAGGGTCCGCTCGGCTGATTAAACCTCAGGTCGAACATGGTATTAGCGACCACACCGTGTACCCGAGGCTCAGCTCCTGTTGCTATTGACGCATGTCCAACACTCGTGAGGGAGGGTAAGTAATCAATACGTGCTTCGGAGTACCAGGCCCCCTCGTTTCTGAGCCGGTTTAACGTTGGCAGGTCATCAATGTGCTGGTCAAAAAAATCTCTGCGGGCACCGTCGAGAACCGCGACAAGCACTACCCGTGGTTGATCTGTCGCATTCGTCAGGGAGGCAATCAGGGGAGTCCCGCTCATTGTTGCTGGCGTAGGCACATCTAGCAGAGATGCCACGGTAGGTGCGATATCTCGATGAGTGACCGGGTCCTCAAAAATCCCTTGCCGGATATAGCCTTGGCCGTGAAGGATTAAGGGAACTTCGACGTCGTAGTCCCAGGGAGAGCCGTGCATGAATCGGTAGAAGGGATCATCAGGTTCAAGCAGGACGTTGCCGCGCTCCGGTACCAGCATAATTTGGCCACTTCGACCAGGATAGTACGCACGCGCGAACATTTCTAAGAACTGTTGATTAAGGGTGGCGCGGTCGTCAGTAGTCCCAACTTGGCTGTCAGGGAGTGGCGTGTCCGAGGGGATTTCTACGCAGTTGCCTGCGGTCAGAAAGCACAACAGGACGGCGGAAAGCAGTGAACGCGATCGCATCGAAAGTGACTTAGGGGATTGGATTTCTTAAGTCTATCACCGCAATCGATTCTCGTGGCACCTCGTTGAAATTCAGCTCACTAGGGTGGGGTCCCGAACTTGTCTCCCGAGGTTTAAGTAACTCTGGTGCCTTGGTGGAATTTGTTTACGGGTAAACTCAGCCTTTCCGCAAGCTAGGAAATCAGCTAGAATCTCGTGTTCGGTCCTGTCCGAAAACCTGGTGTAAGAGCTCAGGGCTTTCTGACTCAAGATGCGCTAGGTTGTCGATCAGATGTGCCTGAGTTCGGCTGCCCGAAGTGCCTCAGCTGTAATCTGAAGATGCGACGCGTTCCAGACTGCTTCGCCGGCACGGACAAGAATCACCTGTGGACTTCTGTGTGGCACCCCTAGTCGGGTGACCGTTGTGTCTGAGACTTCACGTTCGGTCTGGACCGTAATGAGGCGGTAAAGCACAGCGTCCGAAGCATCTTCAAGGTGGCGCTTAAGTTCGTCGAGAGCCATTAAGCTGGTGCCGCATTCTACTGAATGCTTGAAAAGTAGAAGTGGGTTCTTAGCAGACTGAGCCAATGCTTCGTCGAGATCAGCGACTGAGCGTAATGGAGTCAGTGTAGCAGGCACATTTCGATCATAGCAGACCCAGTCCATCATCATGGTCAAGGAAAGTCTAACTAGCCGAGCGATTCTTCGTTTCTGGGCACCGCTCGCAGGTACCTGGTTAATGATGGCACTGGAGGGGCCGTTTATAGCTGCGATCATCGCTAGACTCCCTGACGCTCGTGAGAACTTAGCTGCTTACGGCGTGGCTTTTGCTTTCGGCCTCATTCTGGAATCACCGGCTGTCATGCTGCTGAGTGCGGCTACGGTGCTGGCTGAGGATCGCGAGAGCTACCTTACACTTCGTCGCTTTGGGTACGGACTGTGCGGATTCCTGACTGTTGTAGTGCTGGTTACCGTATTTCCACCGGTATTCAATTGGTTAGCGGGAAGTCTACTCAACCTTCCCAATGCAATTCGTCCCCTAGTACACCAAGCGCTTGTTCTCTTGTTACCGTGGCCCGCGGCGATTGGGTATAGGCGTTTCAAACAAGGACTACTGATTAGGAATGGACTTACACGGCATGTGGCCTATGGTGCGCTGGTCCGCCTTACGATAATGGCGGCTACTGCTGGTATTTTGGTGCTGTTTACCTCCATGCGGGGTGCCTCAGTTGGAACATTGGCGTTGTCAACTGGTGTCATTGCTGAAGCGATTATGTCTGGGCGAATGGCCCGTCGCGCTGTGCGTGCCCTTGAGAGCGGTGTTGCAGGGTCGAAACGTCAGCTAACAATGCGGCAGACCGTGGTGTTTTACATTCCGTTAGCTCTTACAGCCATGCTCGCGATGGGGACCCAACCAATGGTTACGTTCATGATGGGGCAAAGCCGCATGGTGGTCGAATCGCTAGCCGTATTTCCTGTAATCAGTGGCCTCACATTCATGTTCCGAAGTCTTGGTTTGTCGTTTCAGGAGGTGGGTGTTGCGCTATTGGGCCCGCAGATGAAACACCTTCGTCCGTTGTGTAAGTTTGGTGTATTACTTGCACTAGTCTCATCAGCCTGCCTAGCGGTGGTCGCTTATAGTCCACTGGCTATTATCTGGTTTCGTGATGTTTCTGGATTGTCATTAACATTGACTGAGTTTGCCATTACGCCATTACGGCTTATGGTGCTATTACCTGCACTTTCGGTGATTTTGTCGCTGCAGCGCTCGATTCTCTTAACAACCCGTCGTACGACACCGATCACCTTGGCCTCGAGTGCAGAGATAATCACAATTGCAGGCTTTCTATGGATCGGTATTCATGTATTTGACACGGTGGGCATGATAAGCGCTGCGGTAGCGCTTGTAACCGGCCGGTTGCTAACGAATCTCTGGTTGGCTCGGCCGTGCTGGCGGGCGAAAGTGTTAGCGTAGGGTTACGGCTCCGGTAAGAACTTTCGAAGTGTGGGTGGTGAGGCGTCTGTGACGTGGACCCTTTGGGACGGCCTATCGTTTGCGCTCTTCCTTGTGGCCGTTGTGGGTGTGTCGCTGTATGTGTCCCGCCGTGAGCATTCGGTTCGGGATTATTTCTTAGCTGGCCGTTCGCTCACCTGGTCTCTAATTGGCTTCTCGTTAATTGCNTCTAATATNTCGACTGAACAGTTTGTAGGAATGGCGGGGNCTAGCTTCGGGCAGGCTGGCCTTGCTATCGCAAGNTACGAATGGNTNGGNGCCGCGACGCTGGTNTTTGTTGCACTCGTGCTATTNCCGCGATTCCTCNGATTGGGGATTTACACGATGCCCGAATTNCTTGAACACCGTTATGGGCCNGTCCCGAGAACGATNATGGCTGTCTACATGCTCGTGGCCTATGTCGGTGTCGCGATTGCGGCGGTCCTCTATTCAGGCGCGATTGGGCTCGAGGCAATTTTCGGACTCGACCTGATAGTTGGTATCTGGCTTATTGGTGGCATGGCTGGGATCTATACGATTTATGGTGGTTTAAAGGCCGTCGTTTGGTCCGACCTACTTCAAGGTCTGGCTCTACTTGTGGGAGGTGGAATTGTTACCATCATTGGGCTTCGGCATGTCGGTGGTTTGTCAGCTTTTCTCGATGCTAACGCCGCTAAGTTGCACATGGTGTTACCCGCGGATCATCCTGATCTGCCCTGGACCGCACTTCTCCTTGGTATTTGGATTCCGAATCTTTTCTATTGGGGTTTTAATCAATTCATCACGCAGCGTACGCTAGCTGCTAAGACTCTTGCGCAGGGGCAACGCGGAATCATTTTGGCAGCGGGCCTAAAACTATTGATCCCGTTTATCGTTGTGTTTCCTGGGATCATGGCGTTCCAACTGTTTGGTTCGGAAATTGAGAATGGCGATCAAGCGTATCCGATTCTTATTGCCCGCTTGCTACCATCCGGCTTACGCGGTCTGCTATTTGCTGCGCTGTTTGGAGCTGTGATGAGCAGTCTGGATTCGATGCTGAATTCGGCATCAACTATTTATACGATGGATATCGTGAAGAGATGGTTCCGTTCGGGTGCAACTCCGAGTGAATTGGTGCGAACTGGGCGTGTGACGACAGCAATACTGGTGGTTGTGGGATGTCTACTTGCGCCGTTGCCAGGACGCTTCGAAGGGGTGTTTCAATACATCCAACTGGTGTGGGGCTTCATTTCACCAGGAGTGGTGACTGTGTTTCTTGTAGGACTCCTAGTGCCTTGGGCGACGGCGACCTCAGCGACGGCAGCTTTACTGCTCGGTGTACCGATTTATGCTTTTCTGCTCTGGTGGTTTCCTGAGGTGGCGTTTCTCAATCACATGGCGATTACCGCTGGAATTCTGACTATCGTAATGCTCTCGATGACCGCGGCTTCTCCTCGGGAAGCACCCTGGCGCTTGGTATCGGTCACGCCACATCTTGACCTGACGCCAGATCCGGCCGCCCGAGGACTCGGGGCGATAGTTCTTGTAGCTACAGCTGGTCTCTACGTGGCGTTTTGGTAGCCTCGCAAGCCTCGGTCTAAGCGCTTCCTAACGTAAGCGTAGTCCAACTACCATATTCATCCTCGACACATTTTTAAACTAACCTGCGACTGGGGACTAGCTAACGAAAGAGGTTGGCATCGAAACTAAGCCGGTTAAATAAATGTGGCGAGTCGGGTACACTAATAAAGTAATGTGTGTTCGCCTGTGCTTTTGACAGTTGACTACGAAACGGTCATGCCACAATGCCTCATGTTGGAAGCTACGGTCTTTTCAGGACTACTGCATTGAAAGTCGTGCTTTACACGGACGAAGCCTGAATGATTTATGACGTTGGTGGTCTAATAATCGCGTTCGCCCTTGTCGCTAAGGGTGGCAGCATGTTTGTCGATTCAAGTGTGCAGATCGCCAGCACCTTGCGAGTGCCACGCCTTATTATCGGAGGAACACTTGTTAGTCTCGCCACGACTATTCCGGAGTTGGTTGTTTCAGTTACCGCAAGCTATCTTGGGGATTCCGGTATTGCATTAGGTAATGCGGTCGGATCCGCTATCGTAGACATGGCACTTGTTACCGGCACAGTTGCACTAATTGTGCCAGTGACAGTTGACCGGGTGGTCTTTCGGAGACGTGCGTGGTGGGTACGAATCGCCGCTCTTCTTCTTGTAATCGTTTCGTGGAATCAAGTCATCGGCCAGCTGCCTGCCTTTGGGCTGTTTATTTTTTCCTGCCTGTATCTTTTTGCTGACTATCGTTACATTAGACGGAAACAGCACCAGGAATCAGATTCCATAGACGGGGCTTCCTCTGCAAAGGGAAGCTTCCACGTAAAGGTTGCGTCGCAATTCATTTTTGGCGCAGTCTTAGTCGTTGTTGGTAGTCGACTACTCTTAACCTACGGCGTCGCACTTGCGGCTGACCTGGGCGTGCCCTCAGCCCTCATCGGATTCTCGATCGTGGCAGTAGGAACATCGTTGCCAGAGTTAGTGACTGGCATTTCGGCAGCACGTAAGGGTGTGCCTGATCTTTCCGTGGGCAATGTCCTTGGCGCGAACTTGTTAAATATCGCAATGATCGTGGGATTGGCAGGGACACTTCGGCCGCTCAGCCTGGAGCCTTTCGTGCAGTGGTATTCATATCCTTGGCTATTTGTGTTTATAGCGGCACTTGGTCTAACACTTGGCCGATCAGGCACCTTGGATAGAAAAGGCGGACTCATACTTATAGCGCTTTACGTTTTTTACCTAATGGGTTTGGCTGGAGTTGGCTATGGCCTCTCTTAGGCTTATTGATCGTCAGTCGTTACTGCGAAACGCCGAACCTCTATAATGACCCTGCCTCGAGTTTTGATCATCGCCTGTTCAGTGGACGCCACATGAGTACTTTCGGACGGAGCTGCCTCACCACCTTATTGAGTGTGCTGCTGGCCTTTGGCAGTACGGCAACGGTGTTCACCCAGAGTGTTTCCTTCTCGAAAGTCGATACGGACACGTTTGAAGCACTTGACCTCGGTAGAGTCCGTCGGCTGGCCGCTGAAGATGATTTTGGTGACCGTGTGCCTCGAATCGACCTGACTATGGTCAGGGCTACCAGATGGCGACCAGCTCAGGACTTGCAAGAAGGCACTGTGCCTGCACAGTCGTCTAGCACTCGGCGCGTGGTTGGGGCAGCCACCTCCTTACTTCTAGGTATGGGTTTATTCGGGTTATTGCTCTCGCGGGGGCCAACGACTAGTACCGATGGGACGTCGAAGTCCCGGACCGAACGCAATGAAATTACCGACTTCGCTATCTTCGGTGGTGCGGTTACTTTCATCGGTGCTGGCACTGTGATGCTACTTGCGGGCTCGTAATTCCAACGGTGGTCAGGAGAGCCTAGAACCCAGGACGCGCATCAGAATTCTCACCGCTTTCAAGTATTCATCGAGTGCGACATGCTCGTCCGGTGCATGGTCCAATTGTGAATCACCTGGACCATAGGCCACGATCGGGCATTGCCATACCGGACCGACAACATTCATATCGGAGGTGCCTGTCTTTAGTTTAAAGCGTGGTTCAATTGATTCTTCCCGAATCGATCGAATTAGCGCTCCGACTAGGCGGTTCTTCCGGTCACTCCGAAAGGGTGGAGTGTAATCGCCTAGCGAGACCGTTCCCCAGCCGTTGGACAGGGTGGTGAGCCGGTGTTGTAGTTCGTCGATGGGCGCCCCTACAGGCAGGCGCAGACTACCGTGTAGGTCGACACGGTCCGTGAAACCATCGGTCGAGGTGTGGAATTCGGCCAGATGTGAATCCAGGCAATCGAACAGTGGACGATTGGCGTTCCGGTGGTCGCAATATTCCTCAAGCCGAGTCCACCATTCCGCGGCTCGCGCTGCGACACTTCGACTTTTGGCGGCGGTATGAGCGTGCGACTGCTGTCCGACCAGTGACAAGCTTATTCTGCCCTTATAGCCGACCGTGATGCCAGAGACACCGCTTGGCTCACCAATGATCGTCGCAGCAGGTTGATATCGAGTGCAAACGTAGTGTGCTCCTTTTGAGCTCGGCGCTTCTTCTTCGACTGCACCGATGACGATCACCCGCACTCCCTCGGGAATGGTTGCTTGTGCCGTGGCGCTTACAAACGTTGCGAGAGGACCTTTGGCGTCGACGGCTCCACGTGCATACAGTCGTCCGTTCGTTATTGTCGGTGGAATAAAGCCCTCTACCGTATCGATATGTCCCAAGAGTACTATTACTGTAGGGCCCTCACCACGCTCGGCCACGAAATTCCCAGCACCGTCGGTCGATGCCTGTAATCCAGCTTCGGTAGCACGAGAAACAAGGAAACTGACGGCCTCGGACTCATTACCTGATGGGGAGTAGATTGCACAGAGGTCGCGAAGTAGTGCGGTGGCCCACTGGTCGTTCATGTCAGCACCTTATCGAACGCGTTTGCAATCTGGTCGATGTCGGAAGCTTCGATGATGAGCGGAGGGAGGAGCCGGATGACCTTCGGGCCAGCCAATAAGGCGAGAATGCCTTCATCCATTAAGCTACGAACTACTTTTCCGGCGGGTTGTTTTAGTTCGATCCCTATCATGAGACCAAGGCCGCGCACCTCGCGAACCTGTGGTTTCGACAAGCCACGAATCGCGTTCATTAAGTGTCGTCCGTGTTCTGCCGCATGGGTTGGCAGGTCTGCCGCCACGATATGTGCGATAACGCGCTCAGCGACAGCGCAGACAAGTGGATTACCACCAAAGGTGCTGGTGTGGCTCTGTTTGGCTAGCTGGCCAACTGTGTCACCGAAGGCGGTTACTCCCATTGGGAGACCGCCCGCCACGCTCTTGGCCAGTGTAAGGATGTCGGGTGTGACACTGTGGTGCTCGAACGCAAAAAGACGCCCGGTCCGTCCGAAGCCTGTTTGCACTTCATCGATGACTAAGAGCGCGCCGTGCTCGGTGCAGGCCAAACGGAGAGCTTGCATAAATTCTTCGGTTGCCGGCCGAACGCCGCCTTCACCCTGCACAATTTCAACGAGAACCGCTGCCGTCGCGTCAGAAATTGTGTCGGCTATTGCTTCCGGGCGATTGAACGGGATTGTATGGAAGTCTGGAACAAGCGGCTCGAATGGCTTACGGAAATCGTTACCCCACGTTGCACTCAGAGCGCCAAGCGTTTTACCGTGGTAGCCTCGCATCGTTGCAACAATCTCTGTCCGACCCGTTGCTGCCCGGGCAAATTTGATAGCCGCCTCATTGGCTTCTGCGCCAGAGTTGCTTAGGAAGAAACGATTAATCGACGAGGGAGTAACAGCGTCCAAACGCTTGAACAGGGCTGCCCGCTGATCGTTATAAAACAGTTCTTGGCAGGTGATGAGGCGACTCGCTTGCTCTCGGAGGGCCTCGATTACAACGGGGTGTGCATGTCCGAGCGCAGCGACACCTATACCTGCAGTGCAATCGAGATACTCGCGCCCGTCAATGTCCCAGACACGCGTGCCTTCACCTCGTACTAGTACAACCGGGCGTTTGTAATACGTCCCGGATGAGTGCTGGTCTTCAGCCTCGATGATTTGTTTCGGTTCCAATGACCGTTCCTCTACCGGCGAGAGCCTCCTGGACCGGATGTGCTAGCCGTGCATCACCTAGGACGACGCGCCCGACACCGCCGGCCAGTGCCTCTTTGACGGCCATAAGTTTCTTTTTCATTCGACCTTTAGCGTACTTGAAGTAGTGATCAAGGTTCGATGGGGCAATGTGAGAGATGAGTGATGACTCGTCCTCAGGATCGGTCAAGAGGCCAGGTACGTTAGAAAGAATAATGAGGTCACAAGCTCCCAACGCCTCCGCAATCCGTGCTGCTGCCCGGTCTCCGTCGACATTGACAGCAACGTGGTCGTCGCTAATCGCTGGCGGACACACGGCTAGGACGTAGCCGGCATCGTAGAGGACGTTGATCAGTTCTGTGTTGACCGATGTAATTTTCCCGGTATGGTCATCACGCAGCACCTTCTTCTTGCCTTGCTCGACGATTGTTAGGGTGGACTTTCGTGGACCAGCTAGTAACCGACCATCGAGGCCTGCAAGTCCAATGGCCGGAACCCCGAGGCTTTGTAATCGCTCGACGATACCCTTATTAACTTTGCCGCAATAGGCCATCTCAAAAATCTCAAGTGTGGCGCGGTCGGTATAGCGGCTTTCATACCCAGATGCCGAGGTCACAAATCGTGGTGGATGACCAAGTGCGGTTGCTAAGGCGTTAGTTTCGTTGGACCCACCATGCACCAACAGCCATGGATGCTTCTTCGCATGTAGCTCGGCGAGGTCGGAGCAGACCTCCTCATAGCTGATCCCCCGCCCTCCTCCAACTTTAATTACCAGCATCGCGTGATTAGATCGGATGAAGCCCGGAAAATGAAAGTCCGGCTCGTTCGTCCCAACCGGCCATAATATTCATCGCCTGCACACCGTTACCGGCGGCGCCTTTCATGAGATTGTCGAGCGCGGCGAGAACGACAAGGCGATCGCTGTGAGCATCACGCTCAAATCCGACATCGCAGTAGTTAGAGCCGACCAGAATCTTAGGTTCCGGATAACGGAAGACACCGTGACGGTCCTTTACGATTCTGACGAAGGGTTCATCGCGGTATGTGGTGCGGTATAGATTCCAGACTGCCTTGGTATCGAGGTCTTCCGTCAGACGGAGATGGGCGGTGATCAGAATGCCACGGACCATCTCGATTGCAGTGGCGGAGAGATGGACGGTCGGACTGCCGTTCAATGAGAGTTCTTGAACAATTTCACCGGTGTGCCGATGTCCAGTCGGTTGGAATGACCGGACGGCTCCGCTTCGCTCAGGATGATGGGAGGATGCACTTTCCTTATTGCCGGCTGCGGAAGACCCGACTTTCGCTTCGATAAAGACCTCGTGCTGTGATACAACGCCCTCTCGAAAGAGCGGCAGGAGACCAAGAATTGCCGCAGTTGCTAGGCAGCCTGTGCCGGTAACGTAGCTTGCGTTCGTAATCTCGGTCCGATGTAGCTCTGGGAGTCCGTAGACAAACTTGCCAAGCGCGGGCGGGTCGGTGTGCTCACGGCCGTACCAGGTTTCGTAAGCATTGGCTGAGCGCAAGCGAAAGTCTGCACTCATGTCGATAATACGTGGGGCTACCGACTGTACTTCATTGAATGTTTCGGCGAAGCTTCCATGCGGAAGCGCAGCGAAAAGCAGATCACATGGTGTGAGGTCGGCTAGGCGGCTGAAGCAGAGTGTCGTGCGCCCACGAAGATTCGGATGCGCGGTCGTCACCCTTTTACCGGCGAGGCGCTCCGATGTGACCTGTTCTACGGAAACATGTGGATGGTCCAGCAGAAGGCGAAGCAGCTCGCCGCCAACGTAACCCGACGCGCCGAGGATGCTAATCTTCATTATCCGGTCGGGGCGGAGGCCTCACCGAGGGCAAGAGTGTAATCAACGATCCGTTCATGAATTGGCACACCCGTGACGTCAATGCTGTTCCGGAACTCCATCGTATAATTCACTTCATTAACTTGCAGACCGCGCTCGCTCTCGAAGACGTCGATTGCCAGTATGCCGCCGCCGACGGCATTGGCCGCCGCGACACAGATCTCATTTAGCTCATCAGTCACTGGACAGTTAGCGGTTGTGGCGCCGCGTGCGGTATTTGTGATCCAGTGGTCACTCATCCGGTAGATGGCACAGATGGTTTGATTACCCACGACAAATGCCCGGATGTCTCGGCCACTCTTCTCCACGTACTCTTGGATATAAAAGATTGAGTGATGATACGACCCGAGGATCTGCTTGTGTTCAAGAAGCGCTTCAGCGGCGTGCCGGTCGTTCGCGCGGGCGACGAGTCGTCCCCAAGAGCCGACCGCCGGCTTGAGAACGACGGGGTAGCCGAGTGTTTCAATGGCCGACAAGGCTGACTCCGGAGTGTAGGCCACGATCGTTTTAGGGGTTGGTACCTGGGCCCGGACTAAGGCGTTTGTCGTGAGGACTTTATCTCCGCAAATATTAGCGACGTCCCAAGTGTTAATGGTGGGCAACCCGCGGTCGTTGAAGAGTTTCAGCGTATGCAGTGCACGTGCATGGTTAACGGAGCGCTCAAGAACAATGTCCCAAGGGAAGCTGCGGCTATGCAGGTCAAGGGACAGTTCGCGGTCGTCGATTTTCTCGAAGTCGACGCCCCGTTCACGGAACGCCTCGAAAATGAGTTTCTCTTCTTTTCGAACGATTGAGCAGAGTACACCGAGTCGCATGCTCTACTCGCCCCAATCTTCCTCTTCTTGCGGAGCGTGGTCGAGTTTAACCGGCTCAAGAGACCGTACTTCGAACTCGGTGCCGCAGTCAGGGCAGTCCACGATCTCGCCAGTCTCGACGTCGGCTTTTAGGTTGATGTCCGCGTCGCAATCAAGACACTTGGGCATGAAATCTCCAAGCACCGCCAAAAAAAACCCGCCGACATGTAACTGGAGTCGGCGGGCTTCTTAAAGCTGCGCGTAACGGATCGTTAGCGCGTAGGCCTGCATGGCCCGCCGATGTGCGAACACTTCCACTTTCGGGGGTTCTCACGTCCGCTGGAATACGATCCGCAAAAGTTATGCATAACGCTAGGCCGAGGCGAAGTATAAGCCCCTCGAACTTGGTCGGTCAAGCCACAGACGCAGGCTTTGAACGCTGGTTGAAGGCCGAGAACGCTTCGAGCATCACGAAGACGGCAGAAATGACAATAGCGGCGTCAATCAACAGCAGTACATATTGCGATGTTCGGTAAAGAACGAAGAGTTGATACAGAGCTGACACTAGCGCAACAGTGGAAACGAACACCATGGGAATCAGTGTGTAGCGGGCAGGCCGTCCGAGCCGAACAAGGACGACGCTGATGACGAGTAGCGTAATACTGGCCAGCAATTGGTTGGTTGTTCCAAAAATAGGCCAAAGTACCATGCCTCCGGTGAGGTCCCTTCCACCCGCACCGAAGGCAAGGGCCAGGCAAGCACCGACGGCCACGAATGTGGCGAAATAGGAGTTTCGGAATACCGGAATACGGTAGATTGTGCCCCATTCTTGAACGACGTAACGCTGCAGACGGACGGCAGTGTCCATCGTCGTTCCAGCGAAGAGAACCGCCATGACTGTTAGGAGGGTGGCTGCTGTGTTGTGTGTGAGCCCAGAGCCATCTGACACGATCGTGGCACCACCTTGGATAAAGGCTGCCAGGCCGCCACTCTCGAAGTTTGTGTAGACCGCCCGCCATTCCTCGAAGGATGCAAATCCGGCAGTCGTTGCAATAATTGCGGCGAGTGCGAGAGCCCCTTCTCCAGTTGAGCCGAGATAACCAACGAAGCGTGCGTCAGTCTCACGGTCGAGTTGTTTAGACGTCGTGCCGGAGCCCACGAGGCCGTGAAACCCAGAAATGGCACCACATGCGATGGTAACGAACAATAGTGGAAGTAGTGGAGGTGCGTCGATAGGGACGTTCAGATTAATGGCTGGCGCAACGATTGTTGGGCCAGCGATGAATATTGTTCCATAAACAAGGCCGAGTCCAACGAAGAGTTGTACGGCATTGATGTAGGCGCGCGGTTGCAAGAGAACCCAGATCGGTAAAAGTGACGCGATCGACGCATAGATAAACAGAATGATGATCCACTGTGCGCTAGGTGTAAATCCTAGGAGACGCTCTGGGAGTTCGATCGGCGCGACTTCACCCAGTGGAATTACCGCATAGAGGATGGCGGTCCCAATAATAGTAGGCCAGAGTAGTGGGATTTTCATCCTGAAGAAAAGCTGGCCGAGTCCGAGTGCCAAAATCGTTGCTGCCCACACCGGAATGACACTGCTCGGAGTTGCTTGGAGCGCATCAGCGATCGCAACTGCAAACACCGCATTTACCACCAAAAGCAGTAGAAAGATCACGATCATGAAAAGTGTCCGGGCTCGGGGTCCGACGATGTCGCCAGTCAGCGCACCGATTGACTGGCCCTTGTTTCGCACGCTCACCCAGACCGCACCAAAGTCGTGCACGCCCGCAAAGAAGATGGTTCCAACCGTTACCCAAATGAATGCCGGGAGCCAACCCCAAATGACTGCGATGGCAGGGCCAACGATCGGGGCCAGACCCGCAACGGCTGTGAAGTGATGGCCCCACAGTATGAGGCGGGGTGTTGGTACGTAATCCACGTCGTCCCGGAACTCGTGGGCCGGCGTTTTGAACTTGGCGTCTAAACGATAGATTCGCTCAGCGAGGAATCGAGAGTAAAAGCGGTAACCAAGAAAAAGTAAGGTCAGGCCTAACGTGGCAAGAAGTGTGGCGCTCATAGTTCCTTGCCTGAGGATTGATTTAAATTAGGCGTGCTGATGTGGCATCGTAGTTTCATTCGGGGTGCGTGGCTACTTTCCGGTGTCAAATAGTTGTGCTCAACGTTAGGTGGTTTAGGGTCGCTGTGGGTTCGCTTCTCGTAGTCCGTCGGCGTTTGATTTAATGAACCGCTCGACCTGCTCAGCCACCACGACCGCTGGGGTTCGCAGAGCGTCGACCTTCGTGCCGAGAAAATCGGTCGTATACACATGGTTTGGAATCGTTAGCCGTGCAATCAGTACATCGTGGAATGCCATGGTTGTAACGGTCGAACCCGACGATTGTCCGCCTACCCCGACGCTGCGCCCTTGGATTTCCCCTTGAACCCTCGTCGCGACGATTTCAAGCAAGACCATCGCTTCGACCGGAGTGCCGACCATCTTAATGAGCTCTCGGCGAGACCCCGTACGTTGAAGCTGTTGGATCAGCTGAGTTCCTAGGTATTCGGCTTGTTGGAGGTCGAAGTAATAGGCATTACCTTGCGGTCCAAAGGCCAACGGTTCGAGTTGCCACTGATCGGACGGTAGTTCTGGATTAAGGACCGCATCCTCCGGCCTCTCTTCGGTCAGAAAAACATAGACCGTAACACGGTCGGTCTCTCTGTTTTGCGCAGCGCTAAACCCCGCGTTTAAGAGAATGAGGCCAATAAGAGTGACTGAGAATACAAGCGGCGATTTGAGACGGCTAGTCATCTTAAGTAATGCGGGGTCTTAGGGATTTAATGTACGAAGTGCGTCGGCATTAACCTCAATGAAACGTTCGATGTCTTGTGCTACTTGCCTCTCAGGTGTCCTGAGGGCATCGATCTTCGTACCGAGAAAGTCGAAATGATTAGGTTGAAACCGCATTGTGAGCCGAACGATCAATGCGTCGGATACCACACTGGTTGTGTTAGTGGCCGGCGCCGCGTTCGCCCCGTCCCCTTGAAAAACACCACCTCCCTGGATAGACCCTTCAACCTTGGTCGCGACGATCTCCAAATAGACAGCAGCTTGGTCCCGCGTCTCGACCAACTCCATGAGCTCTTTGCGATCATCTGTGCGCTGAAGCTGACGGCTTAGTTGTTCTCCTAGGTATTTGGCCTGATCGAGATCGAAGAAATAGGAGTTACCTTCTGTGCCGAAACTCATTGGTTCGAGCTGCCATTGGCCAGGCGGTAAATCCGGATCAACGATCGCGTCTTCCGGCCGCTCCTCGGATACCAAGACAAAAACACGCACGCGGTCGGATTGATTACTCTCGGCGATACCTGAGCTTGTACCGAAAAGGCCAAGAATAATAGCGCCGATGGTAAAACTTAACAGATTTCTGTAGTACATGGTCGGCCTCCGTGGATAGGCCTGAATGCCGTATGGATAACGTTCATTATAGCATGGGCAATTAACCGAGCCTGCTTAGCCCGTTGCTTCTATTGTGGAAGTTCGACATGCTAGAAGTCACTTCGTGGATATCGTATTCAGCTTGACCCAGTGAGAGTCGGCGGCTGTCTCGTAAGTGTGTTACGGCCACCACATACCACTCCGAGACATGGGTTGGCCCCCATCCAGTAACTAAGCTCCGATGGTTCATTAATTGCCCAGAAGGCGAAATCGGCGCGCTGGCCAACTTCGAGAGTACCGCGGTCGCTAAGTCCTAAGGCTCCGGCAGCATGGCGCGTTACACCACTAAGCGCTTCTTCGGGTGTCAATCGGAAAAGTGTGCAGGCCAGATTCAGAATGCAGAGAAGTGAGGTCGCTGGTGATGACCCCGGATTACAGTCAGTAGCTAAAGCAATCGGCACTCCGAGAGACCGGCATTGAGCGATTGGCGGGGGAGTTGTCGAATGAGTGAAGTAGGCCGCTCCTGGCAGTAATACGGCAGTCGTGCCAGCTTGAGCCATTGCCTGAATGCCAGGTTGGTTAGCGTGTTCCAAATGGTCGGCAGAGAGTGCACCGAATCGCGCAGCGAGTGCCGCACCTCCAGAATCGGAAAGTTGGTCGGCGTGCAGCTTTACCCGCAAGTGTGCAGCGCGTGCTGCCTCAAAAATCCTAGCGGTCTGAGCCGGGGTGAAGGCGATTCGTTCGCAAAAGACGTCGACGGCATCAGCCATGCCAGCCTTGACGACCTGTGGCAGCATTTGGTGACAGACCACGTCGACGTAGTCGTCAGGACGGCCCTCGTACTCACGTGGCACTGTGTGAGCGCCAAGAAAAGTTGCTTTTACTGTGCCAGGAAATATGTCAGCAACTCGACGGATGGCACGGAGCATTCTTAATTCGGTGTCTAGGTCCAGGCCGTATCCGGACTTAATCTCGACAGTCGTCACGCCCTCGGCATACAGCGAGGCGAGGCGAGAGGTTGCAGCGGCGGTGAGTTCAGTCTCGGTAGCAGCACGCGTAGTCTCGACTGTGCTCAGGATGCCGCCCCCCCGGCGGGCAATTGTTTCATAGCTCTCACCTTTCAGTCGTTGTTCGAATTCACCAGCGCGATGGCCACCGAAGACTAAGTGGGTATGGCAGTCAATTAAACCCGGTGTGACCCAGGCGGAGTTGAGCGAGGTGACATTACGGGCGAGATGCTCGGGTTGGGCAGGTAAGTCTGCTCGGTGACCGACCCAGGCGATACGGTCACCTACTGTGGCTATGACACCGTCAGAAATTGCACCGTAAGGCTCGTCGGTTGCTTCCGAAGGAGCGCCCGTCATCGTTGCGAGATGGGCATCGAGCCAGAGTTCGTCCCATTTCAGCATGGTGTTATTGCTGACTTCGTTGGACATGGTAGCATGTATATACAGGTCTGTATATGTTAGGTGCGAAACGTTTGATCCTTGAATCGGCGCTACTTCCTGACGGCTGGCGAGAGTCGGTGCTCGTGGAAATTGATGCGAGTGGCGACATCGTCTCGGTTACACCGGATGCGAAGCTCAGCGATGGGGAATCGCCGGGTGGTCATGCTGTGCCGGGGATGCCGAATCTCCATTCGCACGTTTTCCAGCGCGTAATGGCCGGTCTGGCCGAATCGGGTTCGTCCGGTTCAGATTTCTGGTCCTGGCGGGAGGTAATGTACCGATTCGCGAACCAAATCGCATCAGAGGACCTAGAGTCGGTTGCGGCTCAGGTCTATGTTGAAATGCTGCGGTCCGGGTATACAGCCGTTGGTGAATTTCACTACCTTCACCATCAACCGGACGGATCACCGTATGACGACTCAGCGCGCATGTCGGTGAGCGTACTCCGGACAGCCGCTAAGGTCGGTATCGGTATTACGCACCTTCCTGCGTTGTATGTGAGAGCTGGTTTCGACAATCCAACTCCACGGTCCGAACAGCGCCGTTTCGTCAACACGCTTGAGAGTTGGCAGGCGATTGTCAAGGGCAGTAGTCGGGTTTGTGAGGAGTTGCCGAACGCCCGGGTTGGGACAGCTTTCCATAGCCTACGCGCGGTTCCGCCAGACCTGCTCCAGGAAGCCATTAAGACTCACGATAGTTCAGCGCCTCGGCATATTCACGTCTCTGAACAGGTTGGTGAAGTCGAAGCTTGCATGGAAGCGATGGGCGTGCGGCCAGCAGCTTGGCTCCTCAATGAGATTGGTATTGATCGGAACTGGTGCCTGATCCACGCGACGCATGCGGACGACCAGGAGATCAAGGAACTGGCTGGCTCCGGAGCGGTTGTAGGACTCTGTCCAACGACCGAAGCTAACCTTGCAGACGGTGTATTTTCGTTCGATGCTTTTTCGGCGGCCGGAGGACGTTTTGGCATTGGGTCAGATAGCAATATCTCGGTCGGACCAGTTGCGGAACTGCAGTGTCTTGAGTACGGACAACGGGTCGTCACTGGTCGCCGGGTTCGTGGGCGAGGTGATACTACTGGCCCTCGTCATGTGGGAGCCGAATTGTGGCGGGGAGCGTTGGCTGGCGGTGCCCAAGCCCTGGGTCGTCCCATCGGTTCGATTTCTCAAGGTTGCCGGGCCGATATCGTCTTATTAGACGGTGATCATCCGAGTCTAACGGCGCGGCGTGGTGACGCATTGATTGATAGTTGGATCTTTGCAGCGGGTGAGAATCCGGTCAGACATGTGATGGTTGGTGGCGATTGGGTGATCCGTGATGGTCATCACCGTCTCGAAGCGGAAATCGCAGAACGGTATCGAGAAGTGGTTACTCGT
Organism: Acidobacteriota bacterium; assembly: GCA_002714165.1. Lineage (GTDB taxonomy): Bacteria > Acidobacteriota > Vicinamibacteria > Vicinamibacterales > UBA823 > UBA11600. The sequence goes on along the minus strand of PAWT01000021.1, from coordinate 31,119 downwards.
CTTCGATGAGCTATCTTCGGAGAGAAGTGGCGGATTACTAATGCAAAAAAAATCTCGCTCGCCGGTGCCCTTATATGAAGCAATTAAGCGGCACGTACTCGACCAAATCGATTCCGATCGACTGAAATCCGGGGAACGGATCCCATCGGAACACGAGTTAACCAAGCTGTTTAAGGTCTCACGCATGACGGTCAATCGTGCGATTCGAGAACTATCGGTTGAAGGTAGGGTTGTCCGGGTTGCAGGTGTCGGGTCGTTTGTGGCGACGCCCGCACAGGCTCACCCGCTGGAGTTGCGTAATATCGCTGATGATATTCGGGCCCGTGGTGGCCATCACGATTCACGGGTAGTGGAGCTATCCGAGGTTCCACTTGGTAGCGAGGCGGCGCGAACGTTCGACCTTCCGCCTGGACGGTCTATGTTTCATTCCGTAATCGTACACGCTGAGAACAGCCTGCCGGTGCAGCTTGAGGAACGCTACGTCAATCCCCAGGCTGTGCCTGATTATCTCTCGCTGGATTTTACTAAGACTACTGCTAGTGAGTACCTAGCCCACGTGGCGCCAATTCAAGAAGTGGAGCACGTCGTTCACGCGGTCATACCGCCTCCCCGGGTGAGGCGATTATTAAAGATGCCGGTCGGGGAGCCCTGTTTAGTTTTGCTTCGTTGGGTGTGGGCGAGGGACTCACTTGCGTCGACGGCACGCTTGTATCATCCGGGATCACGCTATCGATTGGGCGGTCGATTTGCACCGATGGCGCCTAGCCGAGGCCAGCTGCGGCTTGTTGGTGGAACGCATGTTCAAGCAAAGACGAGGTGAGGTATGACATTCGAACAATCACCTGGTGAACGAGCGGCAATTCGCGCACCAAGGGGAACTAGACTGAGCGCGCGGTCGTGGCAGACCGAGGCGCCCTTGCGAATGCTTATGAATAACCTCGACCCCGATGTTGCCGAGCGACCAGACGACCTAGTGGTTTACGGTGGGATTGGCCGAGCGGCTCGAAACTGGCCTTGCTACGCCCAGATCGTCGAAACCCTGAAGGCGCTGGCTACAGATGAAACGTTGCTCGTACAGTCGGGAAAGCCAGTAGGGGTTTTCAAGACGCACGCTGATGCTCCACGTGTACTCATCGCGAATTCCAATCTGGTGCCCCACTGGGCCACGTGGGAACAATTCCACGAACTCGATCGACAAGGTCTGATGATGTTCGGTCAGATGACAGCAGGCTCCTGGATCTACATAGGTAGTCAGGGAATTGTTCAGGGGACCTATGAGACGTTCATTGAAATGGGACGCCAGCACTTCGGTGGTGACCTCAGCGGACGCTGGATTCTGACGGCCGGCCTCGGCGGGATGGGCGGTGCGCAACCGCTCGCGGCGACCATGGCGGGTGCGTCCATGTTGGCGATCGAATGTCGTTACGACCGGATAAAACGTCGTCTGGCGACAGGTTATCTCGATCGGTGTGCAAAGGATCTGGATGAGGCGCTGTCGATCGTGGAAGAAGCGGTCGGCCGACGTGAAACGGTTTCGGTTGGTTTAGTGGGGAATGCTTCGGAGATATTGCCAGAGCTCGTTAATCGTGGCGTGAGACCGGATGCAGTCACTGATCAAACTTCGGCTCACGATCCGCTCAACGGGTATTTACCGGCGGCGTGGACACTTGAACAATGGGCCGAAAGGCAGAAAAGCGACCCGTCGACTGTGAAGCAGGCGGCGATTGCCTCGATGGTTGACCACGTCAATGCCATGGTCGCTTTCCACGACATGGGGATTCCAACTTTTGATTACGGTAACAATATTAGGCAAATGGCACTTGATGGGGGCTGTAATCGCGCCTTTGCATTTCCAGGCTTTGTACCAGCCTACATTCGGCCACTCTTTTGTCGAGGTGTCGGCCCGTTTCGGTGGGCCGCACTTTCTGGCGATCCCGAGGACATATACAAGACTGATCAACGGGTGAAAGAGTTGATTCCAGACGACGCGCACCTGCATAACTGGCTAGACATGGCACGTAGCCGGATCGAGTTTCAAGGTTTGCCAGCGAGAATCTGTTGGGTTGGTCTTGGGCAGCGACACCGCCTGGGCTTGGCGTTCAACGAGATGGTAGCGTCGGGTGAGTTGTGTGCCCCGGTCGTGATTGGGAGAGACCACCTGGATGGAGGCTCGGTTGCCAGCCCGAACCGTGAGACAGAGGCGATGCGGGATGGGTCGGATGCCGTATCGGATTGGCCGCTGCTTAATGCACTGTTGAATACGGCGAGTGGTGCAACCTGGGTTTCGTTTCACCACGGCGGCGGCGTGGGCATCGGCTATTCACAGCACGCCGGTTTGGTCATCGTTTGCGATGGCACGGCAGACGCCGCACGCCGGATCGAGCGTGTGCTGTGGAATGACCCGGCGAGTGGAGTCATGCGACATGCTGACGCTGGGTATCCCGAAGCAATTGCGTGCGCGCGCGAGTACGGACTAGTACTGCCGATGATTGACCCTGCTGCCAACCAGGGGTCTGAGGTATGAGCAACCCTAGGAGTAAGTCACGCACGATTGAGTTATTGGATCCAAGCGTTCGGGTCGGTCTCGCGGAGCTACGTCAGGTCTACTGTGGGCCTGTGCGGCTTAAGTTGGGTGCCGAGGTGCGTGTAGCTATCGATGCTGCTGAAGCGACGGTGGCAAGGATTGTGCGTGACCAGCGAGTGACCTACGGGATTAACACTGGCTTTGGACAGTTGGCGCAGACGGTTGTTGACCCTGACCGTCTGAGGGAGCTCCAAACGAATCTTGTCAGATCACATTCCGTGGGGGTTGGTACTCCACTCGATGATGGAGTTGTACGGCTCGTACTTATGCTGAAGGTGCTCGCGTTGGCGCGTGGCCGGTCTGGCGTCAGAAGTGTGCTAGTTGATACGTTGATGCAAATGCTCGACTACGAAGTCTATCCCCTTGTCCCTTCGAAGGGCTCGGTAGGTGCTTCTGGCGATCTTGCGCCGCTGGCTCACTTGGCCGGAGCGCTGATCGGTGAAGGGCGTGTCAGGTACCAAGGCGAGGTGCTCCCGGCAAGCGAGGGCCTGGCCGCCGCTGGAATCAAGCCGATTGAACTTGCGGCGAAGGAAGGTTTGGCTTTAGTTAATGGGACGCAGGTTTCGACGTCGTTAGCATTGACTGGACTGTTCGCGATTGAAGATCTTTTTGCTGCTGCGATCCTTTCTGGTGCTCTAAGCGTTGATGCAGTGCGAGGGAGCGTTGTTCCGTTCGATGAGCGGATACAACTTGCCCGTGGCCAACATGGACAGATCCTTGTAGCGTCCGTCCTCCGAGCGCTTCTCCGGGATAGCGCGATTCATGTATCCCACCGTGACTGTGGTCGGGTTCAGGACCCCTATTCACTGAGATGCCAGCCGCAGGTAATGGGTGCTTGCCTGGACGTCATGTCATCGGCGGCGGGAATCCTTGAAACCGAAGCGAATGCAGTGACAGACAATCCGCTGGTGTTTGCGGAGACCGACGATGTGCTGTCAGGAGGGAACTTCCACGCGGAGCCGGTCGCCATAGCCGCCGACATGTTGGCGATTGCTGTGGCCGAGATCGGCGCGCTCTCGGAACGGCGGATTGCGCTTCTCGTTGATGCGAACCTCAGTGGATTACCACCGTTTCTAACTGAGCATAGTGGGGTCGACTCAGGTTTTATGGTTGCGCATGTTACCGCGGCGGCGTTGGCGTCAGAGAACAAGTCCCTCGCGCACCCGGCAAGTGTTGATTCGCTCCCAACCTCAGCGAATCAGGAGGACCATGTGAGCATGGCGACCTTCGCAGGACGCCGGCTGTCTGAGATGGCTGATAACACCGCTGGAATCGTGGCAATCGAGTTGTTAGCCGCGGCGCAAGGTGTTGAGCACCATCACCCGCTTCAGACGGCACAACCGCTTAAGCGAGTGATCGAAGCTATACGGGACCTTGTACCAAGCTACGTTCGGGACCGTGCCATGTCCCTTGATATCGAGGTGATGAAGGCGTGGGCGCGCAGTGGCCAGTGTCGGCCGTTCGTTTCAGCGCTCCACCTGCCCAGCAGTGTGGCCCCCTAGCTAGCTATCTCGCTCCACTGAGACACCACCATCGCGAAGCTCAGGCAATGTCTCGCTGTCTTGGACAAACCGGAGCGCCACACCATTGTTGCAATAGCGCTGCCCGGTCGGCTCTGGACCATCAGAAAAGACGTGCCCTTGATGGCCCCCACACCTCACACAATGATACTCAGTCCTTGGTAGGACCAACTTGAAATCACGCTTCGTTTCTACGTGGCCTTCAATTGCGGAATAGAAGCTTGGCCAGCCTGTACCACTATCGAACTTCGAGGTTGATTCGAAGAGCGGTAGGAAGCACGCAGCGCATAAAAACGTACCGACACGCGTCTCTGTGTTGAGCGAACTCGAAAACGCTGGCTCAGTCCCTTCGTCAACTACTACCCGACAACCCTCAGTCGAGAGTAACTGGCGCCAGGCATCTTTAGGAGTATCGAGTTTCGCGACGGTGCTCGATTCTGTATTCGAGTCCTGCATTAGTTGGTCGCGAAGCAGTAATACAGTCCGTCCCCCCCCGTGCCGATTAGATCGTCTTGGCTGCAACCCCGGCTGGCATGTGCCGTGCCCCAAGAAGTCGGATTGTCGCCACCACCTTGCCGATCGTGGTGACCTACTTGAGCACTACCCGCTCCGTTGCTCATCCAATTACCGCAGGTGTGATCTTCACCATCCGAGAAAGCCGTCCCATCAAGTTGCGAACCAGTCAACACGTCGTGCTTATTCGGGTCATCGCCACGCCCGTTAATAGGTTCACCCGACTCACTGGTACTGTTTTCTTTACTCAGTTCGTTGTTGGCGCTGTGTAGATCGCTGACACTTGAGGCGACTTCTACTCCGTTGGCGTTGTACCACGGACCACTACCAATTCGATCACGGGCGTTAATTGCCGGTTGGTCATCGGAAGCGCTCTGACTAAGGTATGCGCGCCAAGTCTGACCGGTGCTACCAGCTGCTTCAGCGAGCGCCTGGCAGTGTGCGTCAGCGCCGTCAAGGCCGCCGAGGTTGGCCCCATCACCTGTGCCAACACTGGTGATGAAAAAAGACATTGTGGTGTCCGGGGTCGCTTCGGCTTCCTGTGTGATCTCCGTAGGGGCAGTGTCCTCCGTCGTGGTGCAGGCAGCCGATGCGAAAAGGCCGAAGCCCACGATTGTGATCGCGACGAACAGTGGTCGGAAATTAGTCATAATCGTAATCCTNGTAAAGCAATAATTGGGTCCGCACGGCGTAGTGCCCGCGGGCGATGAATCAGTCTACCTCAAGATTGGAATCGATGTGGCTCGGAACGCCACACCGGGGCCAAGACGACGCTAGCAAGAGACGCAGTTGTGGTTGTTAACGGCGCCAAGCCTTTCTAGGAGCGCCATGGTTTCTGGGAACGGCTCGACCCGTTGGATGGGTCCGTTTGCCATGTCAATCGTCGACTGGCCCCGTCGGCTGATAAATGTTGCGTCAGCTCCTTTCGAGACCAGGTATTCGATCATCTCGTTGTCCCCACGGGCTGCAGCGTGGTGCATTGCGGAGTAGCCATCGTGGTCTCGCTCGTTCACGTCCAGCTCAAGTTCCTCAACCAAAAACTTCACAGCACGCAGCATGCCGCCAGGATGGAACTGGTGTGAATTAGCAGCGAACCCGAATCCGTACCCGACGCCGGCAGCAGCTTGAAGCGGCGTTACCGCTGGTCCGCCGAGTGGCACCGGGGGAAGTCCAGAGGGGTCTTCTTCAGGGTCAGAACTACGCCGCCGCCTGGGGGTCTTTTGGGTTGGGACTTTGGGATTGCCGCCCCAGGCGAGTAATAGACGCATCGCTTCAACATCGCTGCCGTAAGCGGCGCGCCAAAATGGAGTGGCTCCAGTTTCATTGACGTTCGAAAGATCAAAATTGTAACCCGAGTACCAGATCTTTTTCGTCAGGCGAGCGTTCACATCTGCGCCCGCTGCCATAAACGCTTCCATCAATTCCAGATGGGTCACGTGCTGCTGGCGGAAGGCTGTCGGCTGTGGGTAAAGGGTTCGTGGTGCGTACTGCATGTTAACGGCAGCGTAAAGAGGGGTCGCACCACCATCACTAGCAATGGTTGGGTCTGCTCCTTGGTCGAGTAGGTCCTTCGCAAGATCAAAATGGCCGTTAATCGTTGCGATCAGCAGTGGAGTTGTCCCGTCACCTGACTGGCCATTGATATCGGCGCCTCCAGTGAGGAAGGTCTTAACTGATTCAGCATGGCCTTGACGGACAGCGAAGAGAAGGGGTGTCATGCCGCCCTGTGTTCCTACGAGCTGAGCAAAAGAGAGCCGCGAGGGTGTTGTCGGTCGAGAAGGTTCCTCTTCGCTTTTACCGCCTCCTGGAATAATCCATGCGAAGAACCGTTTAAACAGGTTCGGGCGGCCAGTCTCGTCCTCTTTTTCTTCCTCGACAGGAGAGTCAGCCTTATTTTCATTCGAGGCAATCTCCGGATTGTTGGCCAGCGCTGCTTNGACCAGAGCCTTGCGCTCAGCTTCTACTCGCTCCTCGCGCACCCGCCGCGCAGCCTGAAATTCCTTGTCAATCTCGACNACGTCCAGCACGTTTGATGTGATCGTCGGGTCGGCATCATGGCGCAGGAGGACGTCGATGACTGCCGAACGATTGTAGGCAGCAGCGAACATTAAGGCGGTCTCACCACGACCCGATTCCTGGGCGTTCACGTCTGCGCCATGCTGAATGAGCGCAGACACGGCTGCCGCCGAGCCTGAGGCAGATGCCAGCATAAGCGCTGTGGCACCGCTCGTCGTGTTGGCGTGGACATCTGAGCCACCATTAAGAAACACCTCAACGAGAGAGGCCCAACCATGCTGGCTAGCTAAGTGAAGCGGTGTGTAGTGGTTAAGCCGGGTTGTTGCCCTGAGGTTGCCACCGGCATATAAAAGCATGCTGGCGGCATCGAGGTCACCGTTTACAGCAGTCCAGTGTAAAGCGGTCATGCCATCACCCTGTGCAGTGTTGGCATCAACGCCGTCTTTCAGGAGGCTTCGAATGGTCTCGATGTCACTGTGCATTGCCGCATCTGCCACCGGAGATTCGACTGCGGCGAGCAGCGGCAGGCAGAATACTGCGACGGTAATTACAGCTAAACCGCTAAGAGTCCGTTTACATCGCATTGAGCCCTCTGGTTTCGCTCTTCGCTTGCTCAGATTGCCAACGTGCCTGTGCTATCACCGAAGCTCTCTAAATCATCGAGCCCGAGCTTATGAAGCAATGTCAACATGACGTTGGCCATCGGCGTGCGATCCTCCGTGATGATATGGAGATTTCCCTTNATCTGNCCGTTTGCNTGACCGGCAAGGAACAGCGGGCANCGCTTGTGNTTGTGNACNTTGGAGTTGCCCATCGGCGACCCGTAGATGATCATCATCCGATCTAGGAGGGTTCCATCACCGTCGGGCGTGTTNNTCAATTTGTTCAGGAAATACGGAATCAAACTGACATGGTAGGTGTTGATTGTTGCGAATTCCAGGACGCGAGCTTCGCGCTCCCCATGGTGGGACGCAGGGTGGAATCCGCGTGTTGTGCCGCTTTCNGGATAGGNTCGCCCTGAGGCATCACGGCCCATCTTGAANGAGAACACGCGCGTNAGGTCNGACATAAANGCAAGAGCCTGTAANTCGAACATGACCTCNACATGTTCACGGAATGAGTCCGGTACACCAATCGGTGCTTCAGGTAGGTCGCGCGGCTCTCCACTCGTATTCTGCAACTCGATTCGCTGGATACGGCGCTCGATCTCGCGCACGTCGTCGAGGTAATCATTCAACCGGTTACGGTCGGTTGGCCCNAGGTTTTGTTTGAGTCGGGCAACTTCATCAGTTATCCAGTCGAGAATGCTGCTGTCGGTGCGGCGTCGCGAGGCACGCTCCTCGGCTGTTCCACCAGCACCGAAAAGTTGGTCAAAGGCCACCCGTGGGTCACGTACCATCGGAAGCGGCTCGGTCGGTGCCGCCCAACTAATCGTATCTGTGTATACACAGGCATATCCGTAGGCACAGCCACCGGATTGGTCCACGTTCTCAATACACAATTGCATCGAGGGGATCGGCGTCTCTTGGCCGAACCGTTGTGCGTACAACTGATCCATTGAAGTGCCAACGTGAATATCAGACCCTTCAGTTTGTTTGGGATGTTCTTGGGTCAGGAAGGTGGCACTGGACCGGAAGTGGTCGCCGCCGGTCTCGGGAGCGGTGAATGCTTCTGCGTTACGCACATCCGTGTTGCTAATAATCGTAACGTGCTCACGGAGAGACTCGAGCGGCAGAAGGCTCGTCGGGGTAAGGTCAAAATTGCTACCTGCCTCGGCCGGTGACCACAGGTTTTTGGCCAGGCCAACCTTCGTCGCGCCGGCCGAACCGTGCACCATCTCGATCGCCGCAAGCCGTGTTGGGCTCGACTGAGCAGTCTGTGCCCAAAGGGTTCGTGCCGGCACCATGGCGTCGAGTAATGGCAGGGTCATCGATACGCCCATGCCGCGGAGGACCGTGCGTCGCGAAAGGTGTTTTTTAGTGATGTACATCGCTTGTGTCTCCTGGGTCCAGGTCAGTGTTGGCCACTGTCTGAGCCCGCACTCGAAGCTTCGTCTTCAGTGAACACTACATCGTCCGTCTGGGTCATCTGGAACGGGGCGCTATTGATAATACCGAGAATGAATGCCGACATTTTATTATCTTTTTGCGCNGCGTTNNGCATNACTTTCCGGATCGTCGGTTGGTCGTAGTACTCGATACGCCGGCCNAGAGCNTAGGCCATAAGATTCTCCGTGAAGCTNGTAAGGAAGGTCTGCGAGCGGTTTAGGAGCGCCTTCCGNAGATCTGCCGGTCCNTTAAGCGGNGTGCCGTCGTAGAGNTCGCCGGACGGGTCGATTGGNATGCCNCTATCTTTGATGCGCCAAGCGCCNGTAACGTCATANTTCTCAAGNGCCAAACCNAGCGGATCAATGACCCGATGACAAGAACTGCAAGCCGGATTNGATCGGTGTTCTTCCATGCGCTCACGAACCGAAAGTCGGCGTTCGCCCGACACGGAACTCGTTTCCTCAAGTTCAGGAACATTGGCCGGCGGNGGTGGNGGTGGACTGCCCAGGAGAACTTCCATTACCCACTTCCCACGTAACACCGGCGAAGTCCGATTNCCNAGTGAGGTCGACGCNAGAATGCTNCCGTGCCCCAGTATNCCTCGGCGCTCGTCAGGTAGACTGACCCGCTGGAAGCGNGTGCCAGTGATGTTTGGAATGCCGTAGTGCTTCGCCACTCGCTCGTCAACAAACGAGTANTCAGCNTCTAGGAGGTCGAGGACGCTACGATCGTCNCGAACAAGATNTTCAAAAAAGAGTTCGGTCTCGCGACGAAGCGAGCGGGCAAGTGTTTGGTCGTAGTAGGGATAGCTCACCGCATCAGGGTGGAGCTTTTCAAGGTCCTGCAGTCGGAGATACTGTGCTGCGAAACGGGTGCCGAACGCCTCGGCGCGAGGGTCTTCCAGCATGCGGCGTACTTGGTGCTCGAGCTTNGCNGGGTCCGCAAAGGCTCCTTGAATCGCCTGGTCGATCAACTCTTCGTCAGGCACCGAACCCCACAGGAAGAAGGACAGTCGGGATGCCAACTCAATATGGTTAATTTGGTAGACGCGCTCGGTAGGCTCAGTTGCTGGCAGCCGTTCAAACCTGAACACGAACTGTGGATTGGCAAGCAATGCTTGTAATGCAGTACGGATACCGCCCTCGAAGTCTCCNGTAGAACGTCCACGTTCGAAGAATCGCATCAGCCCTTCGAGGTCGACGTTATCAACAGGGCGTCGGTAGGCCCGTTCCGCCAGCCGAGAGACAATCGCTTGGGCACATGGACCTTCTTCGTCGGCCGAGACCGGCCGACAAGTGAAAATAGCCCGTCGACTTGGGGTGTCAGAAACTCCAGTAACGTTGTAGGGCCCGCTGATGTTGAAGTGGCGCAGGTGAGGTACTGTGGTAATACCACGAGCCGTGCCGATATCTGTATCCGCCAGGCTGTGCTCATTCGGGCCCATCAGATCGTCCACCGGACCTTCAAACCGCTTGAGAAACGCTGCGGCAACTCTTCGGGGACCGGCCTTGATCGCGACCGGCTCGGTTTCCATAGCGACGCCATTCGGGTCGGCTTCGTGCATGAATGGGTCGATAGGGAGTAACGCGACCCGTTCGCCGTCCACTGAGATCTCAATTTGGCCTTCGTGCTGCGCCGTCGTCTCGAAAAGATGAAGAGATTCCCGACCAAAGAGAACCCCGACTGCGTCAACGTGCAGTTTCACTTCAAAAGTATAGTCACCATCAGCGGGGAAATTATGGATGACCGCAACGCCTCCTCGCGTACCGAAGGGTGCGCCGTCAACGCGACGGAGCTGCGAGGCTGTTCGTGGCACCCTATAGGTCGACTCGCTCGCGGAAGCCTCAGTATCACCGACCGCAAGGCGGCTGACGTGATCGGCCGCACGCAGGTAGCCTTCAAGCAGCGTTGCCGAGAGATTTTGCACATCGGCGATATTGTCGAACCCCTGGCTCATTGTGTCTGGTGGTAGGAAGGCGTTGACGTCCACGTCAATCGTTAGAAGGTCTCGAACCGCCCGTGCATACTCAGCCCGGTTGAGTCGCTGGAAGGTGCGTCGACCTGGATTCGGCTGGACGGCAGCCACTTCGTCAATCTGCTGAACCATCGTCTCAATGAAGGCCCGAATTTGATCTTCGTCTGGTCGACGCGAGCCCGGGGGTGGCATCATGCCAGCCGTCAGCTTCCGAATCATTTTCTCGGCCACTTCAGCGTTGTTTTCAGGAGAAGTAACGTCGAATGATGCAAGCGACAGGTTCCCGCGCAAGGCCCGGTCGTTATGGCAACGGAGGCAATACTGGTCAACGAGGGAGGCCGATTCTGAATGATCGTCGAGCACTGCGTCCGGGGTGTTGGTTCCAGAAGTTTGGCTCTGGCCAAACAGGACTGGCTGGCCTGCTACCAACACGCTGGCAAAGACGAGGAATGGTGCTATTCCNAGGNTNAACGTTCGCATTCTTGGTCCAACCGTCTCAGGCCTGCCCCTCAGCTGCAAGTTTCTCTAGGATCACGACATTATAAGGTTACTGGTCGGCTCTGAAAAGCTCTACTGCCTATTTTGCTTGATTTTCGCTTCTCTCACGAAACCAATGAACGACAGCCTTTTTAGGGTTGCATCCGAAGTTTCCACGCCAAATTTCACTGTCGCGCCATCTCCGATTCAGTACTGACCGCCATTCCGGCCGGCCGCACGACGGCCAATACTGAGTGCCTCGGGAGTCGTNAGNATGATGACGCGAAANCCNTGCGTAATGCGATCGACCACGTCTTCAACTCCGGCCGTGATTCCACATGGCACATCGAACTCTAGGCACGCAGCCAGGACTGTCTGGATGGCGCTTTCAACCTTTTCGAGGTTTCCTTCATAGACCTGCCGAAGGTCACCGGGTCCGGGCGAGACGATGCTGACACCTGGAGTGCTCACAATCTCACGCACGTGGTCGACACCGACCTGGTCTTCGATAAGTAACATGCTAAGGAGCGCTGCGTTAGCATCAGGCCAGGTTTTGCCCCTGGTGCGTACAGCCGCGACGGCGAGCCTAGAGTCTTCAGCTGATTCGACATGAGGAAACACTAGACCCACCGCACCGGCGTCAAGACCCTGGCCGGTTCGAAGGTGTGCAGCCTGACGGTCGGCACGGATTGGCGGAATACGTAAAAGGGTTGGATGGGCTTTACCGGCGTTCGACATTCCTTCCACGTACGCTTGCATGCGCTCGAGGTCGAACGGGCCTCGTTCAAGCGAGTAGAACACGAAATCGAGGTCGGAATGACCAGCCATGCGTGCACCCTGCTCAACGGTCTTGTCACCAGAAAAGAGTCCAAAGATAACTTCACCGTTGGTTAAACGGCGAGCGAGGTCGCCATCCGGACCTGTTGATTGGCTACTGATGATGGTGATTGAGGAATGCAAAAGTAGGATGACGAGAGGGAAGGTTCTAATCGAAAACATCTGTCATGCTTTCTAGGTTTAGGTGCCTAGACGAGCCCTTTTGCCTACTCAGAACGTTCAAGAAAAAACCGGAGCTGGACACAGTATCCAGCTCCGGCAACCAAATCTATAGTTCCACTCAGAACCTACCGGCTCGCCGGTGGCACAATGTCGTTAAGTCGGAGGTATACCGTCATGNCGCCGTACTCTTGCCGTGTGTGGATCATCGCCATATAGGCGATCCGCGCGCGGTTCGACTCGCCCAGGTATCCGCCGTCGACCATTTCCCGTAGCGACGCGTCGGTCTGACCGCTCAAAATCTCGGTTCCGAAGTCAAACGAATCACTTAACGCTTGGAGGACGNCAGCTTTCTCGANGGGTTCTCCGAGGTCCGGCCGAGNGGCGTCGGTGTCNAGATTGCCCATGTAGAAAAGGTNGGCGCTCGCGACATGCATGAGCTGCTCGCCGAAATTCCGAAGCTCGTCTGTGGGTTTGAAGTCGAAGTTCTCGGCGGGCATTGCATNGCCGAAATCCATCATCGCGGTCTTCAAGTCTTCCCAGTCCTTGAGTACTACAGCCGCGAGAGCGCCTTCCTCCATCGCCGCAGATTCCTCCGCCGCAGCTTCCTCGACTGTTGCAACGCTATCGTCAACGGGCGTATTGCAGGCCGCTAGGCCGAATGAAACGGTAGTGAGNAACGACACAACGAACAGTGAGCGAAATACGAGATACATTGAGCCTCCTTGATTCCTGCGGTTAATACATTACGAAGCCGAGACTGGGAGAGTCTCCATCTCGGTANAACGGTCAGATTTAAGTTCATGTTCAAGCCTATGGAAGAGCCATGGCGACCAACGACCCNGAGTAGCCTCGACCTCCGACTGGGAGAANAATGTACTGCTTACCGTCGTGCATGTAGGTCATGAGCGCGGTGTTGGTCGCCGCTGGTATTTCCACAGTGCCGAGCCGTTCACCGGTCGCCTTGTCGTTGGCGTAGAGTAGTGGTCGCCCACCTCGTCCTTCCGCGTATATCAATAACGTCTTCGTAAGTAAGGCGGTGGCGTGTGTTCGNTTGCCCGTGTTGGGGAAATCTATCCCTTGCAACAGTCGATGGTTCGCGATGTTGTCTGGTGTATCACCGTTTGGAATGAACCAGAGATGATCGCCGGTATTCATGTCAATCGCCGTGATGCGACTGTAAGGGGGCTTCAAAATCGGCAGTCCCTGTATACCGCGTGGGCCGGCGCTAATTCCGCTACTGGCCCATGCCATCACCGTTGTGCCGGTTGGGTTTTCATACTGAAGATCAGCTTCTGCCCCGGGCACCAGAAACGGCGACCCGCACGACTTGATAGACGCGGTGTAGAGAACGCCAGTCTCTGGGTCGACCACCGTACCACCGGGGATGTTCGTGCCGCCGTTGCCTCCAGGGCACAGCATGGCGGACCGCTTACCAAGGTCGTTATCGCGGTGAAGCGGCGGGTTGAAGAGCGGCCCCATTTGATAGTCAGCCATAATTTCAATCGCTTGTTGACGCAATTCTGGCGTGAAGTCGATGAGGTCGTCCTCGGTAATACCTTGCATCTCGTAGGCCGCCGGTTTGGTCGGGAATGGCTGGGTAGGCGAAGTCTGCTCGCTTGGAATCAGTGATTCCGGCACTGGCCGCTCTTCGATCGGCCAGATTGGTTCCCCCGTCTCACGGTTTAGAACGTAGGCGAATGACTGTTTTGTGGTCTGCACCAAGATCGGCACCCGTTCTCCGTCAATCATCACGTCCAGTAAGCTCGGAGCGGTAGGGTTGTCGTAGTTCCAGATGTCGTGGTGAACCGTCTGAAAGTGCCACCGTCGCTCGCCGGTCTCGGCGTCGAGCGCCAGGATGGAGGTTGCGAACAAGTTGTCGCCAGGATGAAACCCGCCATAGTGATCATTCGTGGGCGGGTCAGTCACAAGGTACACGAGGCCGAGTTGGGGGTCTGCTGATAGTGGTGCCCAAGCAGAAACGTTGCCGGTATAGGACCAGGCGTCGCTTTCCCAGGTGTCGTGACCGAATTCCCCAGGTTGNGGGATCACGTTGAACTTCCACTTGTGTGCGCCTGTTTTCGCATCGTAGGCCAGGATGTGTCCCGGCACGTTCTCCCGCCGGGATTGATGGTAGCCCTGCTCATGCGCGTTACCGACGACAATCGTGTCATTCACGACGATAGGCGGAGATGAATTCGTAATGTAGCCAATCTCTGGCGGAATGCCATCAAAGGGGTCGTATTCATAGCCAAAGTCGGCCAAGAGGTCGACGGTACCGTTGTCGCCGAAGTTTTCGATTGGGTGACCGGTATCCGGATCGAGAGCGTGGAGAAAAAATGCTGGTGTCACAACGTAGATCCGGCCCTGNCCATCCACCTCGTTATAGGCGACNCCCTTACCGTAATTTTTCCGCATGGACATTTCCCATCGCTTAGTAGGCGCTTCGCGGAAGGTCCACAGCGTTTCCCCCGTGGCCGGGTCAATGGCGACAACGGTGCGACGCTGTCCAGCGACGGTGTAAAGCCGCCCGTTGACGTAGAGCGGAGTAGACCGAAGGATGTTGTCGACAGTGGGCCCGAAGTTATCGCCCTTCCACACCCACTGCACTTCAAGGTCCTCAAAATTTTCAGCGTCGACCTGAGCTAGGGGTGAATACCGTGAACTGGCGGCATCCCCGCCCCAGTAGCGCCATTCACCATTCTCGGTNCCTGAGTGTGTCCGTTCTTGGGCGAGTACTGCGGGTGTCATCCACAGCACTGCAGCCACGGTCACCATCCCTGCCGCTTGCAGCCNTCGTTGCGTCGCTCGAGTTATACCCACGCATTTCCTCCCTGATCTTTCACATGCCGACTAGTNANNCCGGGGCCCAAGCAATCCACGCTCTACTCGGCTCCAAGCATCCGNTATCATATCTCGTCCGTCATTGCTTTTGCTTCACCGGTGTGAATTGTTCAATCGGCTCGCCTTGGTTGGTCGTCAGGCGTAGACTGAGGCTCTGGAGGCAGCTCGATAATTTGAGTTGTGTAGCGTTGTTTTCTCGCTATTGGTAATGGCGTTATCCAGTCGCGCCTATTTTCGGAGATCTGTTTATGTTACGCACACCNNTACTTGTCACTCTAGCCGTCGGAGTTTTGTGGTTACCTCAGACCTCGCACGGAGAGAACCCATCTGTTCGAGACCAGCAGACGCCGCCCTATGCTTCCTCTCGCCCCCTCGGCACCCTCCGGGAGCAAGTTTCCATCCAGCAGGCTTGGCTAAGGGAACGGCTTGAAACGAACCTTCCGATGGTTATGCGCGAACACGGTGTGGACATGTGGGTCGTATCGATGCGCGAGTATAACGAGGACCCAGTATTTCGCGCGCTCGTTTCACCGACGAGGTTCGCTGCTCGCCGTCGGACAATCTATGTCTTCTTTGATCGGGGTGGCGACGAAGGCNTGGAGCGGATCGCCTTAGGTGGTGACTCAAACGGCGGGTTGTATGAGGCTTACCGAACTGAGCTTCCGACTGCAACTGGTGACACAGCAGAGTTATGGGGTGCCGACCAATGGCGACTTTTTGCTCAACTGGTTCGTGAACGGAATCCTCGAAGCATTGCGGTCAACATATCTGATGAACACAACTTTGCCGACGGCCTTACTGCGGGTGAGTGGGAGCAAATGCNAGCGGCGCTCGGNCCCGACCTCGAGGCGCGAGTGGTACGGAATCCACGGCTGGCAATCGACTATCTTGCGATGAGGGTCCCGAGTATGACGCAGGTCTATCGCCGGATGCAGGGCTTCGTCCATGAAATCATTTCTGCGGCATTCTCGAACCTGGTTATTACCCCTGGCGTGACTACGACTGAGGATGTGGTGTGGTGGATGCGTCAGCGGGTGAACGACCTTGGTTTGCACACCTGGTTCCAGCCATCAGTCAGCGTTCAGCGTCGTAACTCGACAGCAGAGGACTTGGGTGACGACCCGGTTATCCAGCGTGGTGATGTGTTGCATTGTGATTTCGGAATCACAGCGATGGGGCTTAACACTGACACCCAGCACATGGCTTATGTTCTGCCTGATGGGGAGACCGACGCCCCCGAAGGATTAAAGCGAGCGCTCGCCCGGGCGAATCGTTTACAGGACATCCTTTTGGATCAAACTGAGGTTGGTATGACCGGTAATGAGGTGCTCCTGGCAGTGTTGCGCCAAATGCGGTCCGAGGGTTTGAACGGCACGATGTACTCCCATCCAATCGGGGATCATGGGCACGGTGCGGGTCCATTGATCGGCTTATGGGATTACCAGGAGGCCGTGCCTGGACGTGGAGACGTTCCAGTCTTGGCAAATATGTGGTACTCAACGGAACTCCAGGTAACGACACCAGTAGCTGAGTGGAACGGCCAGCCAGTACGAATGGCGCTGGAAGAGGAAGCCGAAATTACGCCGGATGGGGAAATGCGCTGGATGCTACGGCGCCAGACCGAACTACATCTTGTGC
The DNA here is from genome assembly GCA_002714165.1 of Acidobacteriota bacterium. Lineage (GTDB taxonomy): Bacteria > Acidobacteriota > Vicinamibacteria > Vicinamibacterales > UBA823 > UBA11600. Next base: position 14,508 of record PAWT01000021.1, on the reverse strand, counting down.
GATAGGAAGGTAGTGTTTTCAGTTCGTCAACCCAAGGGACCAAACGTCTCATCTTTTAGTTTAAACGTTGCGTCGAGCAACGGGTCGGTTGCCTGAGCGGTCACGCGGTGAGCGACGTAGTCACCAAGCATGATGCCGTGCTTGTAACCGTGGCCGGAACCGGCGCCCAGCAACCAGACATTATCTAGAGCAGGATGCCGGTCGACGATAAAGTGTTCATCGAGGCTGTTGGTGCGTGGGCTTACGCGGGTTTCTAGTAGCGGTTGTCCAGCTAGGGAGGGAAATGCGTCGCCGGTCCACTCATGAATCCGTCGGATTTCGTCGCGTGTAACTGTCCGGTCACCTGTGTCCGGGTCCAGTGAACCAGAATCCCAGTAGGGACCTAGCTTTAATCCCTTCCCATCGACGTTGGGAAAGCCGTAGACACCGCGGGTCACGAAGGTTGGGCAGTTGGGAAAGGACAGCCGGTGATCGCTGTCGGGAGTGCCTACGAAGAAGATTGCCCGTCGGTTCAGTCGAAGCCTGTTTCCCAAAATCTCCGGAAACATCTTTACGTGCCATGGGCCGCATGCGAAGACAAAGGTCTGCGCTGCAATCGTTTCACCAGTTGAGAGGGTGACGGTCTGTAGTCTCCCGCCGACGCGGCTTTCGGGTGTCGCCCGTGCTAGTGTGAACTGTCCGCCCTTTTCTCTGAACGCATCAGCTACGGCTAGGCATCCCTCGCGGCACTTCAGCACACCGGTGCTCGGAACCCAATGGCCGACGGAGACACCGTCAAGATTGAACTGCGGATACCGGTACTCAAGTTCGGTTCGCTCGACCCGCTCGTTTTCGACTCCGAGCCGATCAAGCACTGTCTTTGTATCCTGCAGTGTTTTAGTCCACTCCTGACTCAAGGTGATCTGTCCGGTTGGATAGAGCAGGCGTCGGCGCCACTCTGCCTCACGTGCCTGCCATCGAGTAAGTGCTTCGACTGCCCATCGCGAATAGATTTCTCGGTCACCGTAACTGGCTCTGATCTGTCGGGTTTCACCGCCTGAACTTGAGCGCGCGTTACCTGGACCATAGGCGTCGACCAACCTCACAGAGTGACCCATCTCACGAAGGTAGAGGGCGGTCCAACCTCCAAAGGCCCCGGCACCGACGACTACAACCTCTGGACTGGGTGAGGTTTGAATGGACGGAGCGCTACCGAACCGCTCTATGCCACCACCGAAGAGCGGAGCGCTGACACTTGCCCCTGCTAGTTGCAAGAAAGTTCGCCGCTTCATACGCGCGACTGTTTCAGCATGTTGTTACTAGGGATGGAAGTTAGCAACTGACGCAGCGATTGTTATTCGTTGCACCAAGATTAACAAGAAGGTCGATGGTGTGAGGAAACGGTTGTGTTCGTTGGACCGGCCCGTTCGCCAAGTCGGCGGTTGTGTGACCACGGCGGCTTACGGCAGTGACCTCAGCGCCCTTCGAAACGAAATACTCGATGAGTTCGTTGTCACCTCGCGACGCGGCGTGGTGTACAGGTGTATAGCCCTGATGGTCCCGGGCGTTGACGTTAGCGCCCATGTCCTCTACGAGAAATTTCACGGTGGGTATCCAGCCACCTGGTACGTGTCGATGAGAGTTTGCTGCAAAGCCTGCGCCGTAACCAACACCAGACGCCGCATGGATTGGATAAACAGCGGGTCCGCCGAGCGGGATCGGCGGAAGACCCGAATGATCCGTGTCGTCACCTCTCCGCCGGCGCCCGGGAACCTTAAGTGTGGGCAGGGTCGGGTCAGCGCCATGCTGCAAGAGCATCCGCATTGCACGCAAATCAAGCGCGTAAGCCGCCCGCCAAAACGGTGTCGCACCAGTCCGGTCAACACCTAACAAGTCACGGTTGTAGGTCGTGTACCAGAGCGACTTTGTCAAACGAGCGTTCACATCTGCTCCAGCGTTCAGGGTTGCTTTCATCAGAGTTAGGTACGACGTCTCCTGCTGCATATAGTCGGTCGGCTGCGGGTGCCGTGACTTAGGCGCCCAGTGCATATTGAGGGCGGCATAGAGTGGCGTTGCCCCTGCATCACTCACCAAGGTCGGGTCCGCTCCTTGGTTGAGAAGATACATCGCCAAGTCAAAGTGTCCGTTGATCGTTGCCATGAGCATCGGAGTAGTTCGGTCAGAGGTGCTTTGTCCATTGATATCGGCACCCCCAGCAAGTAATGTCCGCGTTGCTTCAACGTGACCTTCCCTAGCGGCTAGCAGTAGTGCGGTCAGTCCGCCGTGCGCTCCGACGAGGTCGGGATAGCCAAGTGGTTCTGGTTCTTCCTGTAGGTCCACCTCAATTGCTAAGGCCTCGAATTGTTCAGCGGGCTGTGTTGAAGCACTGTTCGGAGTGGAAGATGACTCAGCCACCGGCACGGGTTGCCCCGCGGCTGGTTCTTGGCGTTCGATTCCCATTAGTTGATCGCGGAGCTTGCTGATACGTTCACGCCGAGCACGGGCGTCCTCTCTGTCCACCTTATCGCGCGTTGTTACGTTGATTACCTTGCCAGTCATTCGGGTATCGGCACCCGCTTCCAGTAGTGCTTCGATTACGTCCACGCGGTTTCTTGCCGACGCAAACATCAAGGGAGTCTGTCCCCACCCAGCCTCGCGCACGTTTAGGTCGGCCTGGTAGGGTAGAAGTGCCCTTACTGCTTCGATATCACCTGACGCGGCGGATAAGTGGAGTGGGGTGACGCCGGTTGTTGTCATGGCGTTTGGGTCGGAACCTGCGGCTAGTAGGGCTTTGATCACGCCCCCTCTTCCAGCTTTACTTGCGACGTGGAGAGGTGTGTGTGATCCGATTCGAGTGACTACTGCAGGGTTGGCGCCAGCTGCGACCAGCACAGCCACAGTCTCGACATCACCATTTCTTGCTGCCCAGTGCAGAGCCGTTAGGCCATCGCCCTGTGCGGTATNAACGTTANCNCCCGTGGCNATCAGNGATCGCACAGTTTCAACATCTCCCACCATGGCCGCGTCGGCAACAGGCGAGTCAGGTGCNNTTGCCCAGGTGACTGCCGAGATACTGCNGATTCCAATCACTATNGCAANGTGAATCCTNCGCATCCANGTCTCCATAGGCGGTCAGGCTGAGAGNGAGAACGCACCAGTGCTATCGCCGAACCGTTCCTTTTCNTCGAGTCCGAGCTTTTGTAGCAGTGTGAGCATAACGTTTGCCATGGGTGTGCCGGCTTCGGCGCGCAAATGGAGATTNCCGTCGAGCTGACCGTTCGCTCCTCCGACTACGATTAGTGGGCACCGTTTGTGATTATGTACGTTGGGGTCGCCCATCGGGGAACCGTAAATGACCATCGTCTTGTCGAGTAGCGTCCCCTCACCCTCNTCGAGACTACGTAGTTTTTCGAGGAAGTACGGTAATAGGCTAACGTGATAGTGGTTAATGAGAGCGAATTCATCAATGTTGTTCTCTCGTCCGCCGTGATGCGATGACGGATGGAACCCTTTCGTCACCCCGCTTTCCGGGTAGACGCGGCTCGAGGCATCCCGTCCGAGCTTAAACGAAAAAACACGCGTCATGTCTGATTCGAGTGCTAACGCCTGCAGGTCAAACATCAGNTTGACGTGCTCGTCAAACGAATCAGGTACTCCCGCCGGCGCACCCGGTAGTTCGCGCAACTCGCCGCTTGTGTTTCTAACNTCAATCCGCTCAATCCGCCGTTCGATTTCACGGATATCCTGGAGGTATCGGTCCATCCGTCGCCGATCGCTCGGGTCAAGTGTCCGTTGTAGATCGGCAACCTCTCCGGTGATGAAGTCGAGCACGCTACGACGCGCGCGCCGGCGCTCGGCCCGTGCCTCCTGCGTACCTCCTGCTCCGAAGAGCTGATCGAACGCGTGCCGTGGGTCGCGGATCATCGGCAGTGGTTCGTTAGGAGCTGCCCAGCTAATCGTGTCGGTGTAAACGCACGAGTATCCATAAGCGCAGCCGCCCGCTTGGTCNACGTTCTCGATGCAGAACTGCATTGACGGAATTGGCGTATCTTGCCCAAATGCTTGGGCGTACATCTGGTCTAGCGAAGTNCCAGCGTGGACGTCAGAACTCTCCGTCTGTTTCGGATGAGCCTGNGTCAAGAACGTCGCACTCGANCGGAAGTGATCNCCACCNATCTCCTTTGGAATGACNGCCTCGGCAGCTCTAACGTCNGTGTTNCTAATAATNGTNAGGTGCTCACGAAATGACTCAAGTGGNCTCATTGCGCTCGGGCNCAGNTCGAAATCACTGCCTACNGCCGCAGGGGCCCAAAGATTTTTCGATGCACCGTATTCGGTACTACCTGCGGCACCGTGCACAATTTCGATACAGACCAATCGAGCAGGGTCGGGCATCGCGTGCATTTGACCTCGGGTCCAGCCTGTACCTGCTGGCACAAACGCGTCGAGAAACGGCAGCGCTATCGTGGTTCCCATGCCGCGAAGGAATGTACGCCGGGGAAGGTGTTTACCAGTAATCAATCTCATCTCACGCTCTCCATAACGGCACTTAGGGCTGCCCGCCTAGATATTCAGCTTGGGCGGTGGGCGACATGTTCTTCATGCGAAATGCTTGACTATTCACGACTCCGATAACGAACGATGAAATGCGATAGTTCTNNNNGGAAGCNAGACTNCCNATCCTCCGCACTGTCGGCATGTCGTAGTGTTCGAGGCGCCGCCCAATGGCATANGCCATTAGGTTTTCAGTGAATGTTCCNACNAGGGGCTTAAGACGACGGACCAACGCTTTTCGGAGNTCGACNGGACTGGTGAGAGGTGTGCCGTCGTACAATTGGCCTGTAGCGTCAATCGGTGCGCCGCTGTCCTTGATCCGCCAGGCACCAGTAACGTCGAAGTTTTCAAGAGCTAAACCGATCGGGTCGATCATGCGGTGGCACGAATTGCATGCTGGGTTCGAGCGATGCACTTCCATTCGTTCCCGCACTGAAAGTAATCGGCCATTCTCGGAGGCAGTGGTCTCTTCAAGTTCAGGCACATCGGGCGGTGGTGGCGGTGGTGGACTACCCAATAGGACTTCCATGACCCACTTGCCCCGTAGGACTGGTGATGTGCGGATTGCGTGGGATGTTAGTGTCAAGATACTGCTGTGTCCGAGGATGCCGTGCCGCGCGTTGTCCACGTGTGAGACCCGCCTGAACGAATCACCCCGCACATCTGGTATGCCATAGTGCTTCGCCAGACGCTCGTTGACGAATGTATAGTCAGCAGTGAATAGCTCGACTAGCCCTCGGTCTTCTTGGACCAGATTGTGGAAGAAAATTTCGGTCTCACGCCGCATTGCGAACTTGAGTTGCTCGTCAAAGTCTGGATAAGTCCGAACGTCAGGATGGATCTTTTCCAGATCGGGTAGTCGAAGCCATTGGGCTGCGAGCCGTGTAGCCAGAGTTTCCGCTCGCGGGTCCGCCAACATCTGATGCACTTGGCGTTCGAGTTCGCTTGACGAAGACAGGCGCCCTTCAGCTGCCACGCGTAGAAGCTCGGTGTCAGGTCCAGTGGCCCACAGGAAGAAAGACAGGCGGGAAGCAAGGTCGAGATCGTTAATGATAAAACTGTCTGAAGCCACTGCATCGTTGGTTAGCGTCTGAGGCGGTTCCTCAAAGCGAAAGACGAAATGAGGACTCGCGAGGATTCCTTCGAGCGCCATTCGCACACCGGTTTCAAAGTCTCCCTGACTCGCTCCAGCTTCGTAGAGTGTCATCAGGGCATCGAGGTTATCGGCGGTAAGTGGACGACGGTAGGCCTCGGTCGCTAGGGTTGAAATGATCTCCTGAGCGCAGACGAGTTCCTCACTCGGAAGGTTAGGTCTACAGGTGAAGATTTTGAGACGGCTTGGCGTTTCCGATACCCCTCTTGGGTCATAGGGACCACGAATGGCCATGTCCCGGAGATGCGGAAGACTGGTGAATCCGTATGCGTCGGCAATACTAGTGCTAGCTAGGGACCACTCGTGCGGAGAGATTAGATCTTGGAGTGGNCCCTCAAAACGGCGAATGAACGCGGCTGCAACCCGGTGCGGGCCAGCGGTGATGGCGATCGGCACCGTTAGGAGATTGACGCCGCCTGGGTCCGAAGCGTGCATCCACCGGTCAATTTCGAGTACCGCGGCTCGCTCACCGTCGACTGAAATCTCGATTTGCTCTGGAGCTTCCAATGTATGGAGTGTGGCACGGCCGCTTCCGTAAAGCGCGCCAGTGGTCTCGTGATGGAACGAGACTCTAAAAATGTAGTCCCCATCAGCCGGGAAGTTGTGCGTGACGGCGAGTCCGCCTCGAGTGCCGTAAGGTGCGCCTTCAACTTGTTCACGCTGGGAGACCCATCGCGTGACCTTGAAAGTCGCTTCAGCGGCTGTCGCGTTTGGGTCGCCGATGGCTAGGCGGCTGATTTCGCTGGCCGCNTGTAAGTAGCTGTTCATCAGCGTNGGCGAAAGTAATTGNNCGTCAGCAATATTGTCGAANTTTGCACTCTTGGTGTCGGGAGGTAGGTACTCGGCAGCGTCCACGTCGAGTTTTAGGAGGGCCTTAATCGACCGCGAGTACTCAGTACGATTGAGTCGCTGGAAGGTCCTCCAGCCAGGATTCGGATTCACCACCGCACGTGCATCAATTAACGCTTCCATGGACGAGGCAACGCCAAGGAGNTCGGCTTCAGCCGGTCGCCGGCCCCCCGGTGGAGGCATCATTCCGGTTCGGAGTTTACGGATCATCCTCTCTGCGACCGCAGTATTGTCAGCGGCTAAAGATACCTTGAAGTTCTCAAGTGAGAGGTTGCCCCGCATTGCCCGGTTATTGTGGCAACGGACACAGGTGGTTTCGACGATACTTTGTGCCGCTTCAGTCGGTCGGGNGGGGCTATTCGAATGGCTACTGATGAGACGTGGTGTGAGTGACTGCGCGGTGGCTGAAACCACGAGCGCGCTTACGCCACAGGACAGCACCAGCGGCCCTAGCAGGGCCAAAGCTCGTTTCGTCGTTCGCGCCTCAGACATGCAGGATGCCACAGCGTAACCGGATTAGGACCTGGCCCGGTATGGAACTCAGTGTAGTGTAACTATATTTAAATCTATAAATCTATAGTCGACACAGAATTAGCTCACCGTTCGACAATCTTNGCGCCCGTCAGTTGTGCNATGGCNGCTAGGGTAGTTTGCCCTGCGTTNAACCCGAGGCGAAAATCGTCATCATTAAAGGTCGAAAAGACGTCTGTTGGCTGGTGCCAGTGTGGGTCCCAACCGGCTCCAATCTGGGCGCCACGCTCGTTTTCGCGCAGACTTATGGCTGGAACGAGATTCATGAACGGAGTGGAATCTGTATTGGTCATATGCGGACCGACTGATGCGGGATAGTCAGTCGCGTAGGCGTCGTTGGCTGCTTTGAAGAAGAAAGCCAACTCACGCGCTTCATCGACTAAATCGGCTATCGACTGGAATTCAATATTCACGTCAGCTTCACGGCGTTGGTCGCGGCTGACAGTGCCGTCTGCCCGCGGTGGCCCATGGTCGAACATCATCATGTCGTGCTGAATCATCCCGAGCCAACGAGGTTCGGGGAAACGACCNGAACCGGGCGGGTTTTCTTGGCCTTGCAGGTCTTGCCTTTGCTCGACATAGGCACGAGCACCGTTGAGACCGGTCTCTTCGTTATTCCACAGTGCGAAGCGAATTGACCGTTCCACTTCTACNTCCGGGGCGTTGAAGATGCGGGCTAANTCCATNACGAGCGCNGTNCCCGANCCATNGTCNTTCGCTGCTTCNCCCCANCCATGGCCNTCCATGTGNGCACCNATGATGTACATNTNNTCNGGNTGNNTCGTNCCAATCTTNGTGCAATACACCTCTTGGCGTGGACCGTTTGTTGCCGGTTCACTATTCAACTCACGAAGCCGTTCATCGGGTTGAGCCATAGGGTCATTCGTCACACCGGTGCGACCTCGGTAGCCAAAGATGGAACTTCCACCAGGTCCCGAGCCATTCCGGCCAATCCGTCCGCCTGTCGGTGTGCCGTCGGTCTGGTTCATCTCAGCAACGCTGGGGCGCCGTCGACGGCCTCCTCCTCCCTCTCTGGGTGGCGGGTCGTAGACGTAATCGATTCGTTCCGTGGTCGTGCAGCCGACAGACTGGAGTTGCTGTTCGATCCAGTCAACGGCATCCCGATTCCTCTTGGTGCCCTGACGGCGGTCACCGAACGCCGTGAGACCCTTGAGCGTGGTCTTAAACTGCTCGAGTTCCAGTCGGCTGACAAGTGTGCGGACGTCGTCGTTGGCTGCCGGGTCTTCTTGGGCGTGAATCATGGCGATGCCGAAGCCTGTCATCAATGTCACGCTGAAAACGAGATTGAGTGTTTTGCGCATGGCTCACTTTCTTAGTCTGTGCAAACTCCCCACGGGAGATAGCCTTATTGGTCTTCAGACAACTCCTGATAGACCGCGGTTAAAAAACGTGTTGGATCACCCCACTGGTCATTGTATTCAGCGGTGGGATTAGCGGCGGCAGTCTCCTCATAGGTTTTGCCTTCCGAAATGAGTGTCCTTACTCGGTCGGCCACTACCAGAATCATGTCTCGGAATTCCATGACATCTTCACGACTGGATACTACACCGTGACCGGGAATGATTTTGGTTTCTGGTCCTGCTAGGCCGATCGCTATACCTAGTGCGTCGATTGTACCCTTCAGGGTGCCACCATTGTTTGTATCGATCACCGGAAAGGCAACCGTTCGAAACACATCGCCGAGGTGCAGAACGTTGGACCCACGAAACTGAATAAAACTATCGCCGTCGGTATGGGCTGGCGGTACTGGAAAGGCGTGTACCTGCTCGCTGTTGAGATGAATGGTTACGGTGTCGCTATAGGTCAGCACGGGGAGCGCGACCTCAGGTAGCTGACTGGCCAGGCGCACCCGGACTCGATCGTGCGCTAGGATCACCACTCCCATATTTCCAAGATTTTCGTTTCCACCAGTGTGGTCAGGATGGACGTGAGTGTTGATAAGAAAGCGAATATCACCGTTAGACACTTCAGCAATGGCCGAAACAATACGATCCGTCAACGGAGCGAATTGGTCGTCGATCATGACGACCCCATCCTCGCCGATGGAGAGGCCGATGTTGCCTCCGCGACCCTGCAGATAATGAACGTTTCCAGCAACGTGGTGGATTGAAATTTCTACGGCGTCCCAATCCACGTTTTGCTGTGCCACGCCTGACGTGGGATATAGCAGTGCGGTGGCGGCAACTGTAGTGATGACGACACCCCGGAACATAATCAACTGCATCTCGGTTCTCCTCGACGTCGACGCTGGTGGCAATTCTCTTAGCGTGTTTCGTGAATGGGAATTATAGTCGGACCAGGGACCGGAGAATCGTCATCCTCATCGAATGTAGCCAAGGCTACGAAGACGTTCAATTTCCCTTTGGTTTAGAGGCCTTTTGGCCACTGCCATTTCCTTGGCGAACTCCTCATTTCTTGCGAGTAGCTCTTGCAGTACTGTTTTAGCCTCCCCGAGAATGTCCGGTGCGACCCCATCCGCTAGGTCCACCAAGTCCAATGGGTCAGTCGTGTAGTCAAAGACTTCCGCTTCGCCACTTGCCTGGAAGATGAATTTACGTCCGCCGTAGTAGAGCGCCTTCCGTCCATCAAGATCGCTGAGTTCTGATAGCACCGTGTGCGGAGTGGCAGTGCCCTCAATTAGGCCTACGAGACTTGTGCCGCCAACTTCTTGGGACGTTGCGAGTCCAAAGTGCTCTTGGAGAGTCGGAAGTATGTCGATGAGCTGGGCAGGAGCTGAGATTCGTTGGCCTGCGTGTTGGCGGCTGGGAAACTTAATAATGAGTGGCACTCGAATCAGTTCGCTGTAGAGGAGGTTTTCACCATGTTCAAAATAGTTGTGTTCTAGGAAGGCCTCACCGTGGTCGGCGGTTACAATGATTAATGTGGAATCGTAGAGCCCGGACTCCTTCAAATAACGCACCACGTTACCGAGGCGGTCGTCGACTCCGAGTAACTCACCGTCATAGAGGCCAACTAGCTCCTGGACATTTTCCTGGGTGAGTCCATCACTGCTTGCACGCCTTCGAATCTCCTCGCCCCCGGCTGCAGATTGCATCAGGCGCGTCATCGGCCGCTCAGAGAGGTCATCGTTGAAGATATCGAGATGATCCTGTGTTGTGTACGGAAAGTGCAGGTCCAGTAGATGCAAATAGGCGAAGAATCGACGATCACCTAACTGATTGACCCAAGCTTCAAAAAATTGCTCTACCTCTGGGTCATGGAGTCCTGATTCATACACGTCAAATCCTTGAGCAAATCCGAGGTGAGCAGGCAAGTGTCCTTGGTTGACGAAGCCTCCAGTGGCGAATCCTCCACGTGACATGTGCTCGGCTAAGGTCGTGAACTCTTCCACCATCACGTGGCCGGTGGGTATGCTGCCATCGTCTTCAATCCTTCCACCGAGACGACCATCAGTAATGAGATGTTGGGATAAATAGGTGCCGGTAAAGAGTGAGACGATTGATGGCTTGGTCCAATTCGACTGCGAGATAGCCTGTTCAAAAAGTACTGCGTCGATTGCCAAGGCATCGAGATTTGGAGTTGTTGAGCGCGAGTAGCCGTAGGCGCCAATGTGATCTGCTCGAACACAGTCGAGTAATAAAATGACGACGTTCTGAGTGTTTCGGCGGAGGACGTGTACGGCGGAACTGGCGTCTTGTGATTGATCGGACACCGGTGAACTGGGCCCTGGTCGACACGCTGCAATGACTGAAATGACGCACGCTAAGACGACGACCGATCGTCGTCGCGTTGGAGGGAACTTCCACATCCTTTCAACTATAGTTTCACCTTCGTCACGGCTCAAGGGTGCCGTGGTTTCGTAGCCCGTAGGACAGCAAATGATTCACGACGCCACACGATTTCAACCTTGAACCCTACGCTGCGCAACATCTCTACCTCTTGGTCCAAGGGAAAGTAGCGGTCTTCCTTTGCCCAAGCCGAGAGGTGGTCGTTTGCATCCCGGGAGGAATAATGCCCTTCCAAGTGGCGTATCCATGCCTGCATGGTCGATGCGTGTAGGTCTGGGTGGGACGGTGGCATGCAGTCGACCGAGACCATTGCCCCGTCAGCGTGCAAAGCTTCCATGCACCGTTGATACAGTCGAACTTTCAATCCACGGGTCTTGATGTGGTGAAGTGAGAAGGCTGCCGTGATGTAGTTGGCGCGTGGCAGGGCTCCGCGTGTAAAACTCTTTTTCTTAAGTTCGACGCCTGGTCGCTGCGTTGCACGCAACCGTTGAGCCGCAACAGCGAGCATCTCAGAATCCGTATCGAGTCCAATCAGTCGACCCGCTGGAACAGCTTCCAGGTAAAGTTTGGCGAGGGCACCTGTGCCGGTTCCAAGGTCGACGATTAATGGAGAAGTGAGCCGCGGCTGGAGTGCGCCAGCAGCGACTGAGAGCATCTCTCGGTAGTAGGGAATGAAGGTATGAATTTTCCGATCGTATTCGGTAACCCGAATTCGTAAATGACTAGCAACGGACATCAGGATATCCACATAGTAAGGCCACAGATTTGACCGAAATAACGATCACTGCCGTGTCATGCAGACGATGGAGGCTCTGGTGGTTTACCGTTCACCGCAGGTGTCTGCGGGAAGATTATGGACATCAGCCAGAGCAGCCCAGCGATAACCAGAACTAGCGCTCCCCACTGCAGGACGTTTGTCACCAGTGAAAGATTCCACTGAGGTGACTGGAGTGACAGGTCAAACAGGGCTAGCGCGCTCGCGCGCTCGCTCATCCAATGCCAGCCTGTATGAGCCACTAATGCTGACAGGAGGACGGCGCCGATACGCTCCGGCACTACGCGGAATAATAGGCCGAGCGCTGGGATCAGAACCACGAGGACCATTAACTGACCTAACTCGACCCCAACGTTGAAGGAAAGAAGGGACATCAATAGGTGGGGGCCAGCAAACTGAAGCGTTTCACGCAGGGCGAATGAGAATCCGAATCCATGAACAAGGCCAAATCCAAAGGTGATTAACCAGCGACGGCGGAGCTTCACCCCGACGATGTTTTCCACTGCCATGTATACGATCGAGAGTGCTATCGCCGTTTCGACAAGCGGTGGAAACCATGCTGCGGCTGGTGCGAGGTCGAACGCGGATGCAATCAACGTCACCGAATGGGCCACGGTGAACGAAGTCACAATAGCAACCAACGGGCGAAGACGTCTAAATGGAATTACGAGACAGGCTAGGAAGAGTAAATGGTCAATTCCGTCGAGGATGTGTTCAAACCCGAGGGCCACGAATCGGAAAGCCGCTTGGTGCCACCTCGGGTCGAGTCTGACTAAACCGGGATTTCCTAAATACTCGAACGGGCGTACGGTGCCGTTGGGTAATACAAGGCGTAAGACCGTGACGGTTCGTAGGCCTAATCGCGCGAGGGTTAAGTCCGTTGAAAAATTGGACTGGTCGGAGCTAATCGGATATTCGAACATCACGTCGAGCAACCCATTTTCAAAGTAAACGTTTGTTTCATTTGACAATGGCTGCTGTGTGATACGTGCCAAGGCTTCGTTGTAGGTTGCGAACGAGCGGTCGGTTGGGTGCGATACCTGCACAGCAACGAGCTCCTGGCCAGTCAGTAGGGTGTCCTCTTCATAGACGTTCAACTCGTCGCCGACCCAAACCATAATCGCGTCCCGCAACATCGACTCCGCTGCCTCAACATCGATGTATCCTTCCTCGCGCTGGGGGAAGTTAAAGTCCTGCATCGCAACGAGCGGTACACGGATTAGCATTCGTAAGCGCTGGCCCTGAGCCTTGACGATCGCCTGAACGGTGACGTCAGCGGGAATGTCGTGGGTCGATATGGTGGCCGGTTGTAAGAACAGGAAGCCGCCGACCAGAAACACCAGGATTCCGAACCTCCGTTCAGGCCGAGGGGGCACTGAGGGTGAGTGACTGTAAAACCTTGAAGACAAATAAGATATGCAGTGTCCCAAGTGCTTGGGACGCGAGAATTGAGGGCAGAAACGGCGAACTAAGGAAATTGGGTGCATTCGAGCGGATCGCCAGTATACTTGATGCCCGCTGTCGCTAGCGGGCCTTGGGGTTATCCTTGGTCCGGTGGGTCGGCAGGGTAGAGATTGGATCTTCGCAAGGGGAGGACTGGATGAAGCGGAATCAGAAGCTTTTGGTCGGGGCGTCATTGGCCACGCTCCTCATTGTGCTTGGGTGTGGTCAAGCTATGGTTGACGAGGAGGCCCCGGAAGAGGCCCAGGGCCAGCAGGTGCCGATGTTTGAGGTCGATCCGCTGTGGCCGAAGAACTTGCCGAACCATTGGCTGATGGGGCCGACGATTGGTGTAGATGTTGATTCGCAGAATCATATTTGGGTGGTGCATCGGAACACCCCGGACCAGTTCGTTGCGCGAACCGAAATCGGCTTGGCGCAGGACCCACCGCTGGCCGAGTGCTGCCAGCCTGGTGACCCCGTTCTTGAGTTCGACCAGGAGGGGAACCTCGTCGGATCCTGGGGTGGGCCTGGCACGGAGACTTCTGATGAGTACGTGTGGCCGATATCGAACCACGGGATCACCATTGACCACATGGACAACGTGTGGATCGGTGGGAATGGCGGTGCTGACTCGCATGTCCTCAAGTTTACGCGTGACGGCACCTTCATCAAATCATTCGGCGTGTTTGGTGCCCGTCAGGTTGGTGAAAGCGATGGTCGGCCAGTCTTTGAGCGTGACAGCCATGATCAGGAAAGTTTCGGGCGTGTCGCGAAGATCGGCATCGATGCTGAAGCGAACGAAGCATATTTTGCTGACGGTTACTTCAATAAGCGGATCGCTGTAGTCGATATGGATTCGGGCGAGATGAAGCGATATTGGGGTGCATACGGCAATCCGCCTGACGATTCGGTTGACCTCGGTCGATACTCTCCCGATGAGGCGGAGCCAGCAACTCAGTTCCGCGGGCCAGTGCATTGTTCGGAGATTTCCAATGATGGCCTCGTATATGTTTGCGACCGCGCGGCAGATCGCATTCAGGTCTTCCAGAAGGATGGGACGTATGTGACTGAGTACATCATTGCTCCGGCGACCATGTCTCAGGGGTCGACTTGGGACATTGACTTTTCACCGGATGAAGAGCAGACCTTCCTCTATCTTGCGGATGGCCAGAACATGAAGGTTTACATCATCCTGCGCGAGACCATGGAAGTTCTAACGGCGTTCGGTGATGGTGGGCGGCAGCCAGGCATGTTCTTTGCCGTGCACAGTATTGCTGTTGATTCGGATGGCAATATCTACACGACAGAGACCTACGAAGGTTCTCGCATCCAAAAGTTCGTTTATAAGGGAATGGGAAATATTCCCGAGGATGCCCAAGGTACAAATAGCCAAGGCGTTCTGTGGCCGAGCCAGTAGTAGCGGTTCGCCAGTGACAGTTTGACGGCCCGGGTAT
>PAWT01000020.1 GCA_002714165.1 Acidobacteriota bacterium | reverse complement strand
GGGAGGTCTTCGACGTAGACGGCGAACGTATGGCGCATAACTGTCTTTCCTGTCCTTAGGTGAGCATCGCTAGAAGGTTGACCAAGACACTGCTTATTCCCCTACGCGTCCGCCGCAGTCTCCACGATTGGGCTCGGTCGCCTGATCATTTCATCGAGATCAGCACCAGCAGGCACCATAGGAAACACCGAATCTTCTTGTTCGACCTTGAAGTCGAGCACCACAGCGCCAGTCTGCTCGCGGGCGGCCTCGACTCCAGGCACAACGCCAGCACGCTCCGTCACCGCAATGCCGCTCAGACCGTGAGCCTCGGCCAATTTCACGAAGTCGGGATTAATCAGCGGTGTCGCAGCATACCGTCGCTCATAAAAGAACTCCTGCCATTGCCGCACCATACCGAGATAACCGTTATTGATGATCGCTATATTCACCTTCAGCTGCTCCTGCGCGATCGTCGACAGTTCAGCCTGGGTCATCTGAAAGCCACCATCGCCAACGACTGCCCAGACCTCTTTCTCAGGACACGCGAACTTTGCACCGACCGCCGCGGGCAACGCGAAGCCCATCGTGCCGAGCCCACCTGAGGTAATCAGTGTCCGCGGATGTTCATGCTTGTAGTACTGCGCCTCCCACATTTGGTGCTGACCGACGTCGGTCACAACAATGGCGTTCCCCTCAGTCACTCGCCAGAGATCGTTAATGACATGCGCAGCGTAGAGGTGCCCACTGTCGGGTAGGTTCTGGATGTCTCGTACCGCTACATCACCCTTCATCTCGTCGATCGTCCCGAGCCACGCCGACCGGTCACCTTTCGAAATATGCGGTAGCATTTCTTCAAGCACGCTGCGCAGGTCACCAGCTAGGGCAACGTCAACCTTGACGTTCTTATTAAATTCGGCTGGGTCGATATCGATATGGATTTTCTTGGCGTTCGGCGCATAAGTTGCCAAATTGCCTGTCACCCGATCATCGAACCGCATGCCAAACCCTAGTAATAGGTCCGCTTCCTGAATTGCTGAGTTCACCCACGCCTCGCCATGCATTCCCATCATGCCAAGGTTCAACGGATGCTGCGCTGGTAGAGAGCCAATTCCCAGGAGCGTCATTGCGACCGGAATATTGGCATGTTCGGCTACACTACGCACGACTTCCATCGCACCCGACAGTATGATGCCGTGACCAGCAAGGATGATGGGACGCTTGGCTTCGTTGATCAGGTCAATCGCCTGCTGGTAGACCTCTTGAGTCGCACGTAAATCAGGACGATAGCCTGGCAACTTCACCTCTGAGTCGTCCCACTCAACCTCACAACTCGCCTGTTGGGCGTCCTTCGTAATATCGATCAATACCGGTCCAGGCCGGCCAGATTTTGCAACGTAAAACGCTTCCTTGACTGTCCTAGCAACGTCCTGCGCCCTGGAAATTAAGTAGTTATGTTTCGTAATCGGTAACGTCACACCCGTGATATCAGTTTCTTGGAACGCGTCAGAGCCGATCAACTTACTGCCGACCTGTCCAGTGATACAGACAATTGGCGACGAATCCATCATCGCCGTTGCGATACCGGTCACCATGTTGGTCGCCCCTGGTCCAGACGTGGCAACCGCCACGCCGACACCACCACCCGCACGCGCATAGCCGTCGGCCATGTGTGTCGCACCCTGCTCGTGACGAACAAGCACGTGCTTCACCGGAAACTCGAGCAGCGCGTCATAAGCAGGCAGAATGGCGCCGCCCGGGTATCCAAAGACGGTCGAAACACCCTCACGGCCTAAAGCTTCCCAGAGAATTTGCGCACCTGTTCGTTTCATGACTGCCTCCACTGGCACTAAGCACCAGCGCGCTCAATTGGCCTAGATTACGTGACCGCTCCAGTCGCAGCCGAAGTAACCAGCCGAGCATATTTTGCCATCACACCGGTTGCGTAGCGTGGCGCCAGTCGCTGCCACGCCTGCGCTCGCTTCGCGATTTCCTCGTCACTTAGTTCCACATTGAGCATGCGTTTTTCAATATCAAACACAACAATGTCACCATCTCGAATCGCTGCGATCGGTCCACCATCAACAGCTTCAGGTGCGACATGGCCAGCCATCAGACCACGTGTGGCACCAGAAAATCGCCCGTCGGTGAGTAGCGCAACGGAGTCGCCGAGCCCAGCACCCACAATGGCCGCCGTCACGGCAAGCATTTCGCGCATCCCGGGCCCACCCTTTGGTCCCTCATTTCGAATTACCACCACGTCACCGGCCACAATTCCACGCCGCCCAACCGCATCAAATGCGGCCTCTTCACTGTCGAAAACCTTGGCCGGACCACGGTGGTGAACCGTCGTGTAGCCAGCTACTTTCACGACACAGCCATCCGGAGCTAGATTCCCGCGCAATATGACCAGACCCCCGGTAGGCTTGAGTGGGTTATCNAATGGCNTTACCACTTCCTGGCCTGGCGTTTCTTGAGCCTCTGACGCTTCATCCCCAAGCGTTCTACCAGTCACCGTAAGCGCATTTCGGTGCAACAAACCGGCATCGAGAAGTCTCTTGGCCACTAACGTGATACCACCGGCGCGATAGAGNTCGGTTGCCACAAACTTCCCGCCCGGCTTGAGGTCAGCGAGTAAAGGCACCTGACNACTGATCCGGTCAAAATCTTCTAGCGTGAGCGAAACCTCCGCNTCGTGGGCGATGGCAAGTAAGTGCAATACCGCGTTCGTCGACCCTCCGGTAGCCGCTACTGCTGCGATAGCGTTCTCAATTGCNTCCTTCGTCAGAATCTTCCGTGCGTTATCACCTCGGCTAAGCACNCCCATTACAAGTTGACCCGCCCGTTCCGCCACCGCATCCTTGCCCGCGTCAGTCGCTGGTACACTCGCTGAGCCCATCGGCGAAATACCAAGGAACTCGCAAACCGTCGCCATCGTGTTCGCTGTGAATTGTCCGCCGCACGCACCGGCCCCAGGACACGCCTGGTCCTCCAGCGTTTTCAACTGTTGGTCGGTAATCTTGCCAGCTCCGTGCGCACCCACCGCTTCAAAGACGTCCTGAATCGTGACGTCGCGTCCTTCCCAGGTGCCTGGCGCAATCGAACCGCCGTACAGAATCACCCCAGGAATGTTAAGCCGCGCCAACGCCATCACCCCGCCGGGAATTGTCTTATCGCAACCGACCAGCACGACTACCCCGTCAAATTGATTTCCACGTACAACCAACTCGATGGAATCAGCAATCACCTCGCGACTAACCAGTGAGGCGCGCATTCCTTCACTACCCATTGTGATGCCATCGGAGATCGACACCGTGTTGAACTCCATCGGTGTGCCACCCGCTTCACGGATACCACGCTTGACCTGGTCAGCAAGTTGCCGAAGATGGAAATTACACGGACCAATCTCGGTCCAGGTGTTCGCCACGCCGATCAGCGGCTTCTGTAGTGCAGCGTCATCAAACCCGACGGCCTTGAACATCGCTCGAGCTGGTGCTCGGCTCGGCCCTTCGGTTAGCGCAGCACTTCGACGAGTGGCGGCCGTATTACTCATCAGATTTCCCATTCCTTGCAGGCACAATTACGAAAAAGGGTCATCACCCGCTTCTGGATGATGACCTGAGTCTTTAATCTCATCTGGACAACGGCTACATCATCCCGTCCGTGGCACCCGACACGGTTATGCCGGCCTTAACAGTGACCACTCCACTCCCAGCCACTAGGAGTGACTGGTGCGACATCACCAAATCGCGTCGAGAACCAAGAAACCGGTCAACGGCAAGAAACATCGCAGTCTGCACCGTGTAGGCCACAGCCANGAACCCAGCTTATAACGCGGTCAGNGTAGTTATCAAATTTATAATACTTACATTTATATAATATTAAATAATGTTCTTAACAATCGTGACACCTGAATTCCGAGAAAATATCAGCCTGTTTGTCGGGATTAGCTCGNGCGAAGTCGATTAAGCACCGAACAGCCTTGCTTATATCGGGTAGCCCATGTTGTTGAACCATATCTTCCAAGAATTTCACTTTGGCCGATTCCAGCGTAATCGGATGGGATTTGCCGTCCTTCATGAGACCTCCTGCAACGTGCTGTTATTTGTCCTAACCAGTTTCTCGGTGGAAACTGGCATCAGCTATAAGGGTAGGTATCATTATCTTTGGCGTCGCATGCCAAAGGGCTCCCGTTGCACTGTCGACATAGGGAACCTAGAAAGGAGTCNAGATGCAAAGTCGAGTAGTCACGATCGGAATCTTCGGTATTCTCTTGGGTGCCTCCTTAAGCGTTGCCCAGGTTGGAACGCCGCAGGATTCCTTGAGAGAACTCGAGGCGCTACGAGTCGAGGTGGCAATGGCAAGAAACCCGGGAGCCGCCCGACGCGGGGTCGATGCCGACTTCGTCCGCGATACCGTTGAAGAGCGCCTTGACCAGCTCGACATCGAACCGTTACCCAACGAAGAGTCCAGCGAAACTACCTACCTCTCCGTGACTCTGAATCCAGCAAGGATCTCCGACGGCTTCGCTGTCAGCCTCTTACTGCAACTCTTCCAGCCTGCCAGACTAACTAATGGTGAAACAGTAATGGCCTCCACCTGGCATGTGCACTCACTTGGAATCAGCGACGTGGACGACCTCCAGGATTATGTCCGTAATGCGCTACGGAACCATTTAGAGACACTCGCCTCAGCGCATCGTGGGGCAAATCGGAGGTAGTGATGGGAGCNGAGAACCCTCACGCGATCCTTCAAACCTCAAATGCGCGGTCGAATACTGGATGGTAGGCGACAGTGCCCACCACCCCTTGGAGTGCTTCGGCTTTCAGTTCCTTAACAAAGAAGCAGACATCAAGCTTCGGGTCAGCGTAGTGCAAACCTAGCGGGGCAACAGGCTGGAAACCAAACTTCGGATAGTAATCAGGGTGGCCAAGGACAAACNCTAGGTCCGTGCCTGCTTCCTGACACGTCTTGAGCCCCTTCTCCANCAGCTGCCGTCCGATTCCTTGCCGTTGGAATTTTTCTTGCACGGCCATCGGCGCCAAACCCATCATCCNAAGGTCTCCTCCCNTGCCTCCTACTGTCACNGGCGAGAAGAAGATGTGGCCAACAATCGCGTCGTCGACCTCAGCNACCATTGAAATCGCCGGAATCGCTNCACNNCGAAGTGCANCCACCAACCGTGCTTCTGCGTCGGTGGCAAACACGTCCTGATTTAACTCAAACACCGCGCGGTGGTCATCGTCTCGCTCCGCTCGAATNGTNACCATCGATCTNTGCTCTCTAGTTTCAANGNAACCGCGCCTGTNTNCACTCTAATGCATCCATNACGTAGGTCTAGCCAAGCCAACNGAAGCCTCTTGAGACAGGNCTAGGCCGAAACCACGGTCCGGAACGCGTCAAGCCANGCCTGGGNCATGAGATAGTTGCCCGCNGGCGCCGGATGCACACCATCCGGACACCAATGCTCCACCGGNGCCTTCTCCAATGCCTCATCAAAGATCGACTGATACGGGANCCAGACNGCNCCGTAGTCATCNGCGACCCGCCTAGCGGCCGCTTGATAGNCAGCATAGGCTGGATACCACGNATCAGCNAGCGCCGTACCACCCGTGACGGCAAACGGCTCACCGATGATGAAGGTAACGTCCGGCAGCGTTGCCCGTGTCCGGTTTAGTAGCGCACGGTAATCCCGTTCGTAGATTGCCACTGTCCCGTCGTACCCGCTGCTCAATGTGTGCCAGAAATCGTTCACGCCAATGAGGATACTGAGAACGTCGGGCCTGAGGTCTAGACAATCCTGTTGCCACCGCGCCGCTAACTGGAAAACTTTGTCGCCACTCACCCCACGGTTATAACAATGCCAAGGGCTACCGGGCCCACTCCCAAGCAATTCACCTGTGGCCATGCCCGCATATCCACTACCGAGACCCGTAGGATGGTTGGGGTCGACTCGGTCACGATTTCGGCCAGCGTCAGTGACCGAATCACCTTGAAAGACCACCACCTTAGCGTCAGGAGAATAAGCCTGTCCTTGAACACCACCACCCGAAGATTCCTCAGACAACACTGGCGGCCAGGTCGCGACCAGACCGACACTAAGCGCCATTCGCCCTAGGAAGCCTCGGCGACCGACGCTTGAAGGGTAACGTGCAAGAGTGCTGAAACGCATGGAAGACCCCCTCCTTACCCAGGGGATTATGGCACAAGCACCATACAACCTCGACGCGGCCTGTATCTAATAGCGGTAGAATCCTAGTCTCAAACGGTATTTGCTAAGTGTCGGAAAACGTTTTATGGGTTCCCACACCCGTCTGATTGCGGTCGCGGTCCTCTGTTCCGCCTGTGGAGGAGGCGGTGGAGTCAGCCCCACCGCACCAACACCGGTTTCTCCACAGAAGACCATCACGAGTTTCTCTACGAACGCGTCAAAAACCACCCTAGCCATTGGACAACAGGCGACCCTCACAGCCACCGCCATCTACACTGATGGCACAAGTGCGCAGATTCCACAAATTGACACAACAGGTGTTGAATGGGTTTCGAATGATGTGTCTGTGGCCGGGATAGAACCTGGCCAGAACCCTTCGGATGGTTGGAACCAAGTAAGGGCCAAGGCACCGGGCACAACTACAATCACCGCGGCCTATGGGAGACAGACCGCGTCTATCAGCATTACGGTCACTCAAACAGAGACCGTGGTCGGATGGATTGGAAATTTGCTGCAGGAAGGGTGGATTGAAAACGCCGTAGTACGTATCGGCAACACTGCTGCCGTCACGTCTGACGCCGACGGTCGATTTTCGGTCGCCGTCGAACAGACAGGCATTTTCCCGGTTGTTATCCAAGCGAACGGGTTTCATACAAGTGAAAGTGAAATCGAGGTTCAGTCTTCCCTCACGATCGCACGACGCAATCTTCTCACTACCAACACAGACTATTTCGACTTAGCGTTCTTCGATCATGTCTTTCGCGACAAAGGGACCAGGGGTACCCGACGATGGGTTGCGACGCCCACGGTGGAGATCTGGACCAAGGAAATGAAGTGTGTGGAAACCGATGATGGTGGTAAGCATTGCAGGAAGTTCGAAGCAACTGACATCGCCGCGCCCTCAGAGTTTGAGACGACTATCCGGAGTGTTGTCGGCTCTGACATTCCATCACTAACAGGCGATGTAATAAGTGGCATCAGTATCACAACCAAGGACCACGCTGCAGGGACAATCCTTGAGCGGGATTCCTGTGGTCAACCTAACAAAATCAAAGTCGCTTACATGACAGCCGGAGCCACGGATTTTAGCGGTCGTTATTCCTATGCCGCTTCATGCAGCTACTCAAGCGGCGAGATGGTGGGCAGTGAGGTCCACATGGCGTGGACCGATGACGTTGGAACTTACCGGCATGAGTTGGCGCACACCCTCGGTTGGAGTCATCCGGACGGCTATGACAGTATTCCTAGGCCGTCGGTAATGAACCTTGACGCCATCATCACCGCGTGGGACACGAAACACGGAAAAGTCCTCTATCGACGAGCGGCCGGCAGTACCTCGCCGGACAAGGATCCCTCCGGTAAGACAATCAACGACCTGCAGGCATTACCTTGGACTTCAAGAATGAGACCCAAGCTACACCAAAATTGGCCTGCGTTGGCGAGTGGGCGGGGGCGGTTCCGTGGCCCTTTAATTGCCTGGATAGAAAACTAGCACCGTATCGGGTTTCAAGTGCGACTGTGCTCGCGGCTTCATCACCAAGTTTCCGACATCAGAAGTATTAGTCAGGCATCGAGTAAATGGAGCTTCAAAACCGGGATGAGAAAAATGTGGTAACTCAGATGGTGGTTTTCCGGCGTCCCTTGTAAGATCGAGGACGTAAGAAGTGCGCCCGTAGCTCAGTTGGATAGAGCATCGGCCTTCTAAGCCGAGGGTCGCAGGTTCGAATCCTGCCGGGCGCGCCATTAACCCGGGCAATTAGGTGCAGCGACAACCCTGACAAATCCGAAGGGTAGGTCGTGACAACACGGGTACTATCTGTGTGGTATTGTGCGCCGGCATTGAAGGCATGGACAGCCCTGTAGCTCATTCCGTATCCCGTTTCAACGCGATCCTCCATCAAGTAATGATTTCGATTAAGTGATCAAAGGCTGTTTGAATGCTCCCATCTAAAGGATTCCTTACACTGAAACAGCTTGCGGCGCTGGTCAAGAAAGACGAAATCGACACGGTATTGGTCGCATTCACCGATCTCTACGGCCGGCTGATGGGGAAACGTTTCGATGCAGCGTTCTTTCTAGAGAGCGCAGCTGAGCACGGCACGCACTGCTGCGACTACCTCCTGACCGTGGACATGGAAATGACCCCAGTTGCAGGATACCGGCTGGCGAACTGGGAGCGAGGGTACGGCGACTTTCACATGGCACCGGATCTGCCGACGCTTCGGGTGGCGAGCTGGCTTCAGAAGACGGCACTCGTGATCTGCGATCTCCGACACGAGAATACTGAGGCTCCAGTAGGCGAAGCTCCCCGGACGATCCTTCAAACACAGGTACAAGCCGCTGCCGCCGCAGGCTTCGATGTCCTGGGCGCGTCAGAACTCGAGTACTACATCTTCGAGAGCAGCTACCGAGACGCACACACGCAGAATTATGCTGACTTGCGAGAAGCCGGCTGGTACATCGAGGATTACCATGCCCTGCAGGGTACACGGCTCGAACGATTCAATCAGCCAGCGCGGCGCCATCTCACACGATCCGGCGTGCCGGTGGAGAATTCCAAGGGTGAATGGGGTCTAGGGCAGCATGAACTAAACATCCAATACGCCCAAGTGCTCCAGATGGCAGATCGGCACGTCATCTTCAAACAATGTCTCAAAGAGCTTGCCGATTCGCTCGGAATGAGTGTCACATTCATGGCTAAATATGCGGACGACCAAGCTGGGTCGAGCTGCCACGTGCACCTAAGTCTGCGTCAGGGAAACGGAAAGGCGGCCTTCGTCGGTAACCGGAAGCTCGGCCCGATTCACTGCTCAAATACCTTCAGATGGTTTCTCGGCGGCTGGATCGCCCATGCACTCGACGTCATGGTCTTTTACGCACCGAACATCAATTCCTACAAGCGGTATAAAGCCAACTCATGGGCGCCCACACGTTTAGCGTGGAGCCACGACAACCGTACTGCGGGTTTTCGTGTGGTTGGTAGTGGTCAGAACTTGCGGATCGAGTGCCGGTTACCTGGTGCCGACTGCAATCCCTATCTGGTCTATGCCGCAGCGCTAGCATCTGGCCTGGATGGGATTGCGAATAAGACCGAACCGCCACCACACTTCTCAGGTGATCTCTACGCTGCTCAAGACCAGACCAGCTTACCGGGTTCACTCGGGAAAGCCATCGACCTATTCGAGAGGAGTTCATTCGCACGCGCCGCATTCGGCGACTCGGTCGTTGAACATTACGTTCATTTCTTCCGAACCGAGGCGGCAGCGTATGACGTCTCGGTAGATAATTGGGAGCGCAAGCGCTACTTCGAGCGCATCTGACCATGACGCGTGCGGTAATCGGTCTTTCCACCTATGGTCGAAACGACCAAGGACATTTCCATTTACCCTCTGAGTATGTCGACGCTGTCCGCCGGGCCGGGGCCAGCCCGGTCTTGCTGCCGCCTGGTGAACCCAACTTCGACGCCTGGCTGAAAAGTGTCGATGGACTGATTTTCGCAGGTGGCGGAGATATCGACCGAGTAGCTTATGGGGGTCGGGAGCATTCGACCTTCTATTTGGTCGATGCAGAGCGGGACAGTACGGAGCTCGCACTCGCGCGACGCGTGGTAGAGCTGGGGGTCCCGACTCTGGCGATTTGTCGAGGCGCCCAAGTGATTAACGTTGCGATGGGCGGTACCTTGCACGAACATCTACCAGACGTCGTCGGGGAGTTGGTCACCCACCGGGCACCCCCGCGGGAGCCGATAATGCACACCGTCACCCTGGAATCTGGTTCGAGGTTGTGCGAGATTCTCGGCTCAAAGGAATTTGAAGCGGTCTCATGGCATCACCAAGCGATCGATAAGGCAGCACCGGAACTCACGGTAGTCGGACACGCACCTGATGGCACGATTGAGGCGGTGGAAACACGAGACCATCCCTGGCTGGTAGCGGTGCAATGGCACCCGGAGTTAACAGCAGGCGACGATCCTGTCCAACAGCGGCTGTTTGATGCACTTGCAAAGGCTGCACTGGTTTCGCACGCGGGATGATGCGGTGCTTGACGTCCGCGTAATGTGGCGAACCGGATATCAACAGCGAGGATAAACGGATGCGACTTGAAAACAAAGTAGCGTTGATCACTGGTGGTGCGGGTGGAATCGGCCGAGCAACGGCTATTTTATTTGCAGCTGAGGGTGCCAAAGTCGTCGTTGTGGATGTTAATAACGAGGGAGGGCAGGAAACGGTCAGACTTGTCAGAGATCAGGGTGGAACTGCAATGTACTGCCTAGCCGATGTCTCAAAATCTGAGGCATGTGCGGGAATGGTGCAGACAGCCGAACGAACTTTTGGGCAACTCGATATTCTATTTAATAACGCAGGCATCATGCATGATGAGGACCGGGACGCTGTGGAGACCGATGAGGACGTTTGGGATCTCACGATGGCTGTCAATTTGAAGAGTGTGTTCCTAGGATGCAAATATGGTATTCCTGCACTCCGGCGAGCGGGCGGAGGAACCATTATTAACACCGCATCTTTTGTCGCCATACTGGGCGCAGCAACACCGCAACTAGCCTATACCGCGAGTAAGGGGGGCGTGCTCGCGATGAGCCGAGAGTTGGCCACTGTGCACGCACGGGAAAACATTCGTGTCAATGCGCTTTGTCCCGGACCACTTCAGACCGAATTGCTAATGAAGGCGCTCGATACAGAAGCAAAGAAACAACGCCGTCTCATCCATATTCCGATAGGACGCTTCGGTGAGGCAAAGGAGATTGCACAGGCCGTTCTGTACCTGGCCTCTGATGAGTCGTCTTTCGTTACTGGAACGAGCTTCGTTGTTGACGGTGGAATCACTAGCGCCTATGTGACACCGGAGTGATGAGCGTGCCTCTTGATGTAATAAATCCCTACGATCAATCACTCGTCTGTCGTGTCGAGTTTGATGAGGGCGACCGTCTTGAGACGAAACTCGCCTCCGCGCACGCTGCCTACAATCACTGGCGTCAGGTGCCAATCGAGGATCGGATTGCAAACGTCCAGATCGGGCTCAGTCGATTTCGGGAAAAATCGACGTTGATTGCTCGGAACGTCTCGCAGCAAATGGGCAAACCGATCGCGCAGGCTCAGCGTGAGGTGGAAACGGTTTTTGAGCGCGCCAATTACATGGTGTCGATCGCTGAAAAAACTCTCGCACCAGAAGTGTTACCAAGCCTAGACGGTTTCGAGCGCCGTATCGAACACGTGCCCCTCGGAGTTGTACTCAATGTGGCGGCATGGAACTATCCACTGATCATCCCCGTGAACGTTATCGTCCCGGCATTGCTCGCAGGCAATGCGGTACTCCTAAAGCACTCGGCTAAGACACCACTTTCTGGAGAAGCGTTCGCCGATGCGTTCGGCGAGCTTGCGGTTCCTGATTTGGTGACGAATCTTGTCCTAAATCACGAAGAAACTGCGCGCGTGATCGCAGACCCGCGCGTAGCTCATGTGTCCTTCACCGGCTCGGTCGAAGGGGGTGCGAGCGTGTATCACGAGGCGGCAAAACGTTTTATCGACGCCGGCCTTGAACTGGGCGGGAAAGACCCAGCCTACGTTGCCAAAGATGCTGATGTAGCGTTCGCGGCTGCGAGTACGGTCGATGGTGCCTGTTATAACGCTGGTCAATGCTGCTGTGCCGTGGAGCGAGTGTATGTTCATCGTTACCATCTTGAGGAGTACCTCGAGCGAGCCCAGCAAGCACTCGAAGCGTACCGCCTGGGCGATCCGTTGAACGAAGATACGACACTCGGGCCGTTAGCTAGCCGAGGGGCGGTGGAGGTCCTTGAAGGCCAAGTGGCCGAGGCAGTTAGGGCAGGCGGTAGGCTCCTGACTGGAGGGACTCGGGTCACCGGTCAGGTCGGTAATTTCTTTAGGCCGACGCTACTGTCTGACGTGCCAAACGAAACATTAGTAATGCAGGAAGAAAGCTTTGGGCCGATCGTTCCGGTATTAGGCGTGGAGAATGATGAGGAGGCGCTTCTCCGTATGAGAGAGACGCGTTTCGGCTTGACAGCATCGGTCTGGACTGCTGATCGGGACCGTGCTGAACGATTTAGTCAGTCGCTCGACGCGGGAACAGTCTTTCAAAACCGGTGTGATTATGCGGATCCAGCACTGCCTTGGACTGGATTCGGTGATTCCGGTAAAGGATCGACACTTTCACGTTATGGGTACTATCACCTAACCCGCCGCAAGAGTCTCCATTTTCGAACAAAGATTTAGATTGGCTTCCCCTCTATCGGGATAGTCCGCGTTTGTGAAATCCAAGGGCCCGGAAGACAAGGACGCTACTAAGCACGATGCCGACGAAGATACCGCCGATGCTTGGGTTAGAAATCAGCATTGCGATAAAGCAACCGACCGCCAGAAGGGCTGCCGTCGCAGGTAGATAGGGATAGAGTGGAGTCGAATACGGTCGATGGAGTCCGGGTTCTTTCTGACGCAGT
>PAWT01000019.1 GCA_002714165.1 Acidobacteriota bacterium | reverse complement strand
GTGATCTAAAGCGAGTAAACGCTGATGCATCGATCGACCTGACAGAATCTAAGAAAGAAGTCCTGGTTGGGGGAATAGTGGCCGAAAGTCGCTTATTGAAGACGCGGCGAGGTAAGCGTATGGCCGTATTTAACTTAGACGACTCGGTTGGATCAATTGAAGTGGTTGTGTTTCCCGAACCATTTGAGAAACATAATGCTCTCATAGAGAACGATCGAGTCGTGTTGGTTCGAGGGAAGTTCGAACATACCGACGATACGAAAAAGATTCTTGCGTCGGAAGTGTTACCGATTGAGGCGTTACACAATGAGCTGGTGAATCGGCTAAAGGTAAGCCTGACCTCGCCCCCTCATGATCGCGATACCTTTAAGCGGCTAGCGGAGTTATTTAACCGGCATCGCGGAGATCGGCCTGTTGAGGTAGTTTTGGAAGTGCAATTAAAAGACGGACCGCAGCGTGTGCGACTGGATCTTAGTGCGGTTCGTATCAAGCCGTCCCGCGATCTGATTGATAGTGTTGAGGACATTTGCGGCCCTGGTGCCGTGATGTTGAGGTAGATTCGTTATGGTCAGGGCGAAGGCGGTTACTTCCGAGCCTCTTGAATTTGAGGAACCAATTAGAATTCTTTTGCATGAGATAGAAGATCTCATGCGGGATCCTCAAACAAAGAAACGAACCAAGGCCGTTGGTGAACTCCGCAAGCGCCTTGAGACAGTCACCTCTGAAGTGTATGCAAACTTAACTGCGTGGCAGCGTGTGCAGGTGGCTCGTCATCCAGCTCGGCCGAATACGTTGGATTACGTGTCTCGGCTATTTAGTAATTTTACCGAACTACATGGCGATCGAACCTTTGGTGATGATCATGCAGTTGTCTGTGGTCTAGCTGATTACCGCGGCGAGTCGATTGTCGTGGTCGGGCACCAAAAGGGCGGTGGGGACACCAAGGAAAAGATTTTTAGGAATTTTGGCTACGCCAAGCCTGAAGGATATCGGAAGGCAATTAGGGTAATGAAGTTTGCGGAGAAGTTTAGTCGACCAATAATCGTGATGGTAGACACGCCAGCTGCATATCCTGGTATTGAGTCTGAGGAACGAGGAGTGGCCCAGGCCATTGCCTATAATCTTCGGGAAATGGCACAGCTGGCTGTGCCGATTCTTGTTGTGATAACAGGAGAAGGTGGTAGCGGTGGNGCTCTCGGTCTTGCGATNGGCGATCGCATTCTGATGCAAGAGTATGCGATTTATAGCGTGATCCCTCCGGAGGGTTGCGCGGCTATTTTGTGGCGCGATGCAANCCAGAAGGCAGCGGCAGCTGAGGCGCTAAAGATTAGTGCTAAGCAACTTCTGGAGTTTGGAGTGATCGATGAAATAGTGCCAGAACCAAAGGGAGCTGCACATGCTGACCCAACAGCAGCTGCCGAAATACTCAATGAGTATCTTGGTCCTGAGTTTGACAAGTTAATCAGGGGCGATCCAGAAGCTCGTCTAGACAACCGATATGAGAAGTTTCGGCGCATGGGTAATTTTGGGTTGGAGGGCCTTGATGATGTTGAATCCGGTCTGACTGCTGAGGATAGGTAGTAGTGCCCTTCAAAGGTTGGCTGGTGCAGGAGTATGATGCACAGCTTGCTAAATCTCTCAGCCATTCCCTGAATCTTTCACCGCTCATCAGTCGACTATTAGTGCAGCGGGGTGTAACGGATCACGATACCGCTCGTCGGTTCCTCCATCCCGGTATAGAGCAGCTGCACGACCCATTCCAACTCCCCGATTTTCGCAAGAGCATTGATCGTTTGATCACGGCTGTTCAGAAGAAGGAACACATCGTCATTCATGGCGACTATGACGCTGACGGTGTGACCTCAACAGCCATGGTTAATCGATTACTGGAACTTCTTGGTGCAAATGTTTCTTATTACATACCCAATCGCTTCTCAGACGGTTATGGCCTAAGTTCGGCGTCTGTCGGAGTTCTTCACGATACTGGTGCGAAGGTAATTGTCTCAGTAGATTGTGGTATTCGGAGTATCGAAGCGGCAAACAGGGCTGACCAATTGGGGATAGACCTAATCGTTACAGATCATCACGAACCACTCATCACCAGCCAAGGCCATCAGCTGCCTAATGCTTTTTCTGTTATTAATCCAAGGCTGGTGGATTCTTCTTACCCCGAAAAGAATTTATCCGGAGCCGGAGTGGCCTTTAAGCTTGTGCAGGGCCTTTGTCAGCGAACGGGCCATGATGCCTGGCTACCGGCTTTCGCCAAGTTGGCAGCCATTGGAACGGTGGCAGACGTGGTCCCGTTGCAAGGCGAAAATCGCATAATTGTTAGGCTCGGACTGGATCAGTTGTCATCGGGTCCTAACAGTGTTGGCCTGGATGCCTTAGTTGAGGTGGCTGGATTGGCTGGCAAGAGTATTGACAGTGAGAATTTAGCCTTCCGTATAATCCCGCGTCTAAATGCGGCGGGTCGTATGGGGTCGGCTGATTTAGCTGCACGATTACTTCTAGCAAACGATCCCTCTCGTGAAAACGAAGCTAATGGTTTGGCCCGGGAGCTTGATGAGCTCAATACTCAACGTCAACTGGAGCAACGTAATGTGTTCGCGAAAGCAAGAAAGCGGATTGACGCAGATTCTGACATTGGTTCGCACAGAGTCATCGTTATTGGAGGAGAAGGCTGGCATCGTGGCGTTATTGGAATTGTCGCTTCCAAGCTTGTTGAAACATATGAGAAGCCCTCGATCGTACTGTCCATAGAGGGTGAGGTCGCTTACGGTTCGGCGAGAAACACGCCAAACTTCGACTTACTTGGAGCACTTAATCAATGTGCCGATTTGCTCACCCAATTCGGCGGTCACCGAATGGCTGCCGGTGTAACGCTTCCGGCCGCCAACGTTTCGAAACTCCAACTAAGAATGAATGAGTATGCAGAAATGGCTAAAGGAGATGAAGAGGACAAGTTTCAGTTGGAGATTAACGCGCCTTTGGAGCTTAAAGAGCTGAATGGAGAGGTCGTCGCCGAGATTAATCAATTGAAACCATTTGGCCGAGGCAATCCGGAACCCGTCTTTCAGGCGAGTGGCGTGAAAATGATGGAGGGCCCAACGGTGCTTAAGAATCAACACTTGGCCATGATGCTAAAACAGGAGGGTCACGTTTTTCGCGCAATCGCGTGGCGATCGGCCCATAGACGGAAGTTTCTTCTAGGACTCAGAGATAAGATTGATGTTGCTTACTCCTTAATGGAAAATCATTTTCGAGGTGAATCTACTATCCAGTTATCTATTGCTGATGTAAGGGAAGCCCGGTAAAGTGGTTTTGGTATCAGAGTGGNGTGATGACTACTTGGCAACGCAGAGCACGGACACTTATTGGTCTAACAGGATTATGTCTGGGCGCAATAGTCCTTCTAACGCTTAAAGATCGGTCGTCTATTCAAGAGCCTAATGAATCGCTGAGCCTAAATCCTGACTTGAGTTTTCACAGTGTCGACAGCGTGGTGACCCAGGTCACAGGTGAGAGACGCAATCTAAGAGTAGAAGCTGAGCAGCACTTTGCATATTCAGATGGTAGCAGTCGCCTCGATGGCGTGAGAGTTATCGTTGANGATGAAAGCGGCGACCAAATCATAATCACGAGTCGTGAAGGTCAAGTTGGCCAGTCAGAACATCAGGTAGAAGTGACTGGCGGCGTGATTCTTGAGGCTAGTGATGGATTCTCCGTACACACTGAACAGGCCTCGTACGATCATAGGGCGGGATCTGTCAGTATTTCCGGCCCTCTCACTTTTTCTCGTGGTCAATTGGCTGGTTCGGCTGTCGGCGCTCTATATGACGATCAAAACGATCTGCTTCGACTGTCTTCTAAGTCTCACGTAACCTTAGGGCGGCTTGACTTTAGCAGCGACGTTGCCGTTCTTGCAGATACTTCGTTATCGTTCTCGCAGGATGTTCTAATCCAAGAGGGCGACTGGAGCACAGTTACTCAAGCAGCATATGTTCAGTACGATCAGGCGGAAACTCACGTAGAGTTAGTTCAGTTACGAGAACAGGCTCGAATGGAAAATCTCTCCGCTACTCCAGGTTCAGTGGTGATGATGGAGGCTAGGGAGATCGATCTTGGCTACGATAAGGAAAGCCTGTTATTGAATAACGTGATNTTGCTGGGCAACTCAGAAATCAAACTGGCCGGGTTGACACCAAATGCTGGAGAGCACATCGAAGCGGAGTCGATAGACATTTCATTGGGACCTGATGAGAGCTCGGTTACCTTCTTGGAAGCTAGAGAAGNCGTAGAAATCAATTCGACTGGTGGAGACTCGGGATCGGTTCAACAGATTAGCGCCGGAGTAATGACCAGTGAGGGAGACGGGGCTCGTGGGTTGACGAAGATGGAGTTTATGGAGAATGTTGAGTTTCGCTCGCTAGACCTTGACGATGGTGATCAACGGGAATTAGTAACAAAAGCAGATCGNTTGGAGGCGTCCCTGGCAGGCAGTTTAGGCCATATGGAAAGTGCTCGTTTTACTGGGCACGTCAGATTTTTCCATGGCGATACGAACGGCGTCGCCAGATTGATGTTCTATGACATCACCGCCGGCGTCGTGAGACTCCGGTCGTATGGTGGCGAGGGGGAGGCTCCACATATTACGGACCCGAACGTAGAGATTGAGGCCGAAGAAATTGATTTAGCACTTGATGGCACAGGTATAAAGGCCAAGGGGAATGTTCGAAGTGTTCTTTCGTTTTCAGGAATATTTACATCGGGCACCCCTTCCTATGCAAGGGCCGGTCAACTGGCATATGACTCAAAGGATCGGCGAACGACGTATTCCGGCGGGGCAAGACTTTGGCAAGGTAACACCGCAATACAAGGTGAGACGATCGAGCTTCATCAAGACACGGCCGATGTAAGGGCCAGTGGAGGCGTGAGGTCAACATTCATNCTTGAGGAAATCGACGATGTAACTAGTGAGGTCAGGGAAGTTCCCACAATTGGGGTGGCTAACACTATGCACTATGAAGGAGTGGCCCGTCGGGCAATCTACACTGAGGAAGCACACGTTAACGGCCCGCAGGGTGATTTGTCAGGAGATGAAGTTGAACTCTACTTTGGCCGGTCTCATCGGGAGTTGGAGCGAGTTGAATCGCGAAATCGAGTTAAGTTACTGCTGACNGGGGTTACAGCAACAGGTCTTCATTTGACGTACTTTACGACTGACGGTCGTTACATAATGCGGGGCTCTCCCGTGCAAATCCTTGAAGAACTACCTGGCGAGTGCCGGGAAACGCAAGGAAAGCTTCTGACCTTCTTCCGCTCGAGCGAGACCGTGTCTGTCGATGGCAACGAGGAGTCTCGGACGATTACTAGAACAACTTCGATTGAATCTTCAGACGATGCACTTACGGGATCCTCCTCGAATCTTGCCAATGATGGGGCAGAACTAGTGTCGAACATTTCTGGTAATTGCCCCCAGCCTCAGTTTAATTGAATGGCCACGCTGCTTGCGAACAACCTAACGAAGACATACGGGGGACGGACTGTAGTGCGCGAGGTCACCCTTAAGGTTGAATCCGGAGAAGTGGTAGGCCTCCTTGGGCCAAATGGCGCTGGTAAGACAACAACCTTTTATTTAGTACTCGGCCTGACGGCGGCAGAAACAGGCCAGGTTAGTTTAGACGGCGAGGATATTACACATGATCCTATGTACGTTAGGGCTCGCAAGGGGCTAGGTTACCTTCCGCAAGAACCATCCATCTTTCAAGGGCTAACAGTCGAGGAAAACATTCTTGCTATCTTGGAAACACTCAATATTTCGAGGAGCGAACAAAGAGACAGGACTCGTGATTTATTGGCCGAACTTGATTTGACTGGGCTAGCAAAAGCCCCCGCTTACACACTGTCTGGTGGCGAACGGAGGAGGGTTGAGATTACCCGTGCGCTTGTAGTGTCGCCGTCCTTCTTACTTCTAGATGAACCGTTTGCTGGGATAGATCCGATTGCCGTTACTGACATTCAGGATATTATTTTTCACCTGAGGGAGCGAGGCATCGGCGTGTTGATCACTGATCATAATGTTCGAGAGACTCTCAAGATTACCGACAGAGCCTACATTGTGAACGAAGGAGAAATCTTTCGAAGTGGCACCCCCTCAGAGCTTGCTGCCGACGAAGAAGTGAAGCGAATATACCTCGGCACAGATTTCCGATTGGATTAAGATGCGAGAATTGAGCGCCTTCGGTCGTTCGCGCCTTTGATTAATGCCTCTTCAGCAAAAACTACAGGTCAAGCTTTCTCACAAGCTAATCTTGACGCCCTCGCTTCAACAGGCGCTCAAGATGCTTCCGATGACAACGATCGAGTTGGCAGACATGCTGAATCAGGAGATGGTAGAGAATCCCTTGCTAGATGAGAAGCTAGATGATGAATCTAGCTCGGAGACTGATACACAGCAGGCCGATAGTGAAACCGCAGTAGACGAATCCAGTGCAGCTGATGATGTGCAGCAGACAGATAAGATCGGGGAGTCTTCTTCGGAGTCGACTGGGATAGAGAACACGTGGGATGAGGCCGATATCGAATATTTCTTTGGTGAATATCTTGGCGACGAAGCTAGGCCGACACTAAGTCGAGATATCGGAACGCTACCTCCGCTCGAAAATACCTTGTCCGCAACAACATCACTGGCGGATCATTTGACCTGGCAACTATCATCCTCGCAGCATACAGAGCTTATTGAGGAAATTTCAGCTGCAATTATTGGCAACCTGAATGAAGATGGCCAGCTTGTGGCGTCGACGGAAGAACTCTGTGCCATGGGTCCATGGACAGAGATAGACGTAACCAAGGCGCTTGAGATTGTTCAACAGTTTGACCCAGTCGGAGTCGCTGCCAGATCTCTACAGGAATGCCTGTTGTTACAACTTGACCGCTTAGGATTTTCTGGAACGATTACAGAGCGGATTGTTGGTGAGCACTTGGACCTGGTTCAAAAACGCCGGTTACCTGAGCTTGCAAAGCTATTAGGGCTCTCGATTGATGAAACCAAACAGCATGTTGAAGTGATCTCTCATCTTGATCCTAAGCCAGGAGCCCGCTATAGCTCCTCGGTGTGTGAGCATGTTATACCTGACGTGTTGGTCGTCAAGAGGGAAGACGCCTTTGTGGCCTTGGTGAACGATGAGGGTCTTCCCCGACTAAGAATTAGTCCAAGATATCGACGACTTCTCGATCGAAAGTCTGAAGAGAGTGCCGAAACTAGAGCCTACGTGAGAGAGAAATTTCGCTCTGCTCTTTGGCTTCTTAAGTCTGTTGATCAGAGACAGAGGACGATCCAAAAAGTTGCTGACAGTATCGTGAAGTTTCAGATTGAGTTTCTTGAGAATGGCATCGGCGAATTGAAGCCCTTGGTGCTCCGAAACGTAGCGAATGATATTGGAATGCATGAGTCGACGGTAAGTCGAGTGGTTAATAACAAGTACATGCACACGCCTCAAGGCCTATTTGAAATGAAGTATTTCTTTCACAGTGGAATTAGTAATTCTTCTGGAGATAGCATATCTTCCGTTACGATAAAAGAGAAAATCAGGAGAATTATCGAAATGGAGAACCCCGAAGCGCCGCTTAGTGACTCTAAGATTGTCACTGTTCTAGGGGAAGAAGGATTAGTTCTAGCGCGAAGGACAATTGCAAAATACCGAGAAGATTTAAAAATCCCAACCTCAACCCAACGCAGAGTTGCTTATTGAGGCATTTGAATGAACAAGTAGTAGGTGTTTAACCTGTGAAGAGCGGACTAGTGGACAGAAGATTGTTTGGGAAAAGGGGACACGGACCCATAGATCGATTTAGAGACAACAGTATTCGCAAGAACACGCAGAGATTGACATGAGTGGTGCAAAATTGTCTCCGGACGGACGTTTTGTGATTTTGACCGGGCTTTCTGGCTCCGGTAAATCCCAGGCAATTCATGCGCTAGAAGATCTTGGATACTTCTGCGTAGACAATCTTCCATCTACGCTCATTCCAACGCTGGCTGATTTAACCGCTCTTACCGGGGGCGTTCGCGCTAAAACAGCAGTCGTCGTCGACATTCGTGAGGGCAAGTTTCTATCTCAGTTTCCAAAGGTGTTTAAGCAACTACAGGCTGATACGAGCCTCGGCGTTCGGCTAATCTTTCTTGAGGCGACCGATAGCGCCCTGTTGCGACGATTTAGCGAGACGAGAAGGCCTCATCCGCTGGCTCGCCTACGTTCCCCACGTGAGGGTATTCGGATGGAACGCAAACGGTTGGCTAAAATTCGACGTCTTGCAGATCAGATTATCGATACTAGTAACATGACGGTGCATGAGCTACGGCGATCCTTCCTGGATTTAACCCGCGCTCGCTCTCAAACCAAGCTGGTGATGACATTACTATCATTTGGGTTTAAATACGGTAATCCAGTCGACGCGGATCTCTTGCTGGATGTACGGTTTCTGCCGAATCCCCACTTTGTCCCATCGTTGCGTGCTAAAACAGGCCGTAGTAAGGCAGTGAGAGAATTTCTATGCGGTCACCCTGAAACCAAGGAATGTCTTTTAAAACTTGAGGAGTTCTTAAGGTTTCTCATTCCCAAATATGTTTCAGAGGGCAAGAGCCACCTAACTGTTGCAATTGGATGTACTGGAGGGCGGCATCGTTCGGTGACGATAACCGAGGCTCTAATGAAGCGGTTGAAATCCGTTAAAGAAGTTCGCCTACGCACTAGGCATCGAGACGTTCGAGCCGATTGAGAAAGGTAGTCGTGGTCTATCAATTGCGATCATTGATAGTTATCGAGAGGAGAGCGGCTTGAGTGATGGAGTGACGAAGGTCGAGAAGCCCTGGGGGTATGAGTTGCTCTGGGCGGTAACCGATCGATATATTGGGAAGATTATTCATGTAAATGCAGGCCATGCTCTGAGCCTCCAGTATCACGAACGGAAGGACGAAACGATATTGGTATGGTCAGGGAGGGTTATTCTTGAGGTGAAAGAAGACGGTCAACTCGTTCAGAGGGAAATGGCCCCTGGAAAATCCATTCACCTCGCTCCCGGGACGGTGCATCGGATCACGGCACTCGAAGAAAGCGACCTTGTTGAAGTATCAACGCCAGAACTAGAGGACGTTATTAGGCTAGAAGACAACTACGGACGCGCCGATCCGTTACATCGTTCGAAGTAGCCGTCATCTAAGAACGAACCCCTTCGTCAGAATGGAATATCGTCGTCGGTAAGTTCGCCTGCTTGGCTGGGACTAGGGGAACTAGGCGCTGATGCGCTGCTAGCGCTACTAGGCCGCGAACCACCGTCACCTCGGCTGCCAAGGAGTACAAGCCGATCGCCAGGCCCCACTCTTACTTCAGTCGTGGATCGCTTTTGGCCCTCCTTGTCCTCCCACTGACGTGTTTCGAGTCGACCCTCAACAAAAACTTGTTTCCCCTTTAGCAGATATTGGCTCAGGTTCTCGGCAGTCTTGCCCCATAAGACGATTCGATGCCATTCAGTCTTCTCTTTACGCTCACCGCTATTTTTGTCTTTCCAAGTTTCAGTGGTGGCGATACTAAAATTTGATACCGCGGCGCCGCTTGGCGTGTATTTCAATTCAGCATCTCTGCCGAGATTTCCAACTAGAATCACTCTGTTCAC
The DNA here is from genome assembly GCA_002714165.1 of Acidobacteriota bacterium. Lineage (GTDB taxonomy): Bacteria > Acidobacteriota > Vicinamibacteria > Vicinamibacterales > UBA823 > UBA11600. The sequence continues at coordinate 15,185 of PAWT01000019.1, read as the reverse complement.
GCTACCCATCGCATTCCTCTTTTCGAAATATGTGCAATAACTCGAGCCAGACCATCTGTAGACTCAACCGTGGATTTAGGGACGGTTTAAGCGATTGAGCGCCTGAAGTGCGAGGGCGGCCATGCGACTATCAGGAAAGCTGTCCAGCACAGACTGAAATGTGTCGCGGGCCTGATCCGTATCGCCAAGGCGATCGAGTGCTAGCCCTTTCTTGTATTGAGCTTCGGGAACAGCATCTCCTTCTGAATAGTTTACGATCACCTCGTCGTATGCGAGTACGGCATCGGCAAATCGTCCATCATTATAGTGAGTTTCCCCAATATAGAACTGCGCGTTGTCGGATAGGTCAGACCGGGGAAAGGTCTTAATGTATGTATCAAAACCTGCNATNGCTAAAGACCATTGACCGGTTGAATAATCTGCCCANGCATTATCGTACAANCGTTGAGGNGAGATCCCTGGATTTNTTGGNANAGGTGGTTCCGGNCTGGGCNCACTGACTTGTTCGCCTTCGGATTCAGNGGCCTCGGAATCGTCTANAGTTACCGGGAATCGTGGAATTGACANCCTAAGCGCTTCGATTTCCTGAGAAAACGAAGAAATTCTGACGTTAGTATCATCAGCCTTCTCTCTAAGAACGCGGATACTGTTCGCAATTGTATCGACGAGNAAGCGGCTGTCCGCAAAGGATTGGCGATTGACCGCAGCCTGGTCGGTTACCGATAGCGCCATGTCGTCCAATGCTTTAGTGAGAGTCGCTACCATTAAGGAAAGCGTTTGGGTTTGCATCTGAAGAATNCGAAGGTCGGCCATTATTTGGTGCTCTTCGTCACTCTGAGCAGTCAAAGGATTGCTCAAGGCATGGCTGAACATGATTGAGCCTAGCAATGTGAAGAGAACCTTACGTTTCATGATGCGCCTTGTATTTTATTGGGCCGTTACAATGAAATGTGCCCGGCGATTCAACTGCCAGGCCTCCTCGTCCTGCCCTGGGGCAAACGGGAACTCTTCTCCGTAACTTACCGTACGTAGTCGGTCTTCAGAGATACCCAAGCTTATAAGGTAATCTCGAGCTGCGAGAGCGCGACGCTCGCCAAGAGCTAGATTGTACTCCGCCGTTCCACGTTCGTCGCAATGTCCTTCTACTGTAATCACCCAACTCGAATACTGACGCAACGTTGTAGCGTTCCTTTGGAGATCGGATTGGGCATCGGGACCTATCTCAGAGCTATCGTATNTAAAGAAAACAGGTACCAGTGGCGACTCCCGGTTAAGTTCGTCCAAAGATTGGACTATAAGCGGCTCCTCTTCCACTATGGGCTCCGGCTGAACGGCCATTGGTGGTTCAAGAGGGGCAGGGGCCGGGATTGGCGCAGGCGGTGGAGCGGCAGGTACCGGTGGGGGAGTTGGCTCTACTTCTGGCGGCGGGTTGCCACCGCAAGCTCCGGCGGCCAAGATCGCCGCAATAAGACTACAAAGCATAATTTGTTGAATAGTTAGTCGCATCTGCATGGCAATATTAGTCTCAAAAGGAGCGAGCCGAACGCTCCATGAATGTTTACTTNCGTCAATATGACCAATGTGACATCTCATTATTTCCCACTCGGGTAACTCGATTAAGATTTCGTCCGTCTCGGGCCATTGTGAAAATCTGCTTTTCACCTGAGCGTGTGGAGGTAAACGCCAGATGTCGACCATTCGGAGCGTATGCTGGACTCTCGTTGGTGCCTATCCCGAAGGTTAGTTGACGGACAACNCCGCTCGCCAGCTCAAGGACCTTAATGTCGTGACCTGGNCCCGTCCGTGAGGAATACGCGATCTCATTGAAGGGAGATGGGGACCATGTTGGGCGATCACAGTAGGATTCAAACGTCATTCGCCTTATTCCTGTGCCGTCAACACTAATCACGTAAATCTGGGGCCGGCCTGACCGGTCTGAGGTAAATGCTAATTGGTTGCCAGTCGGCGACCAAGTTGGACTGGTATCAATTGCTGGGTTATGGGTGAGTCGCGTTAGGTTGCTTCCATCNATATCAACGATATAGAGCTCAGGNTTGCCATCGCGATTCGAAGTAAAGGCGATCTGTCTACCGTTTGGTGACCAGGCGGGTAACCAATTCTGCTCCTTAGCGTTTCCAGCGGCAGGGGTTTCTAGGCGGCCTTCGTAGATNAACGACACGAACACGTCAGAAAAGCCACGATCATATGAGGTGTAGGCGATAGCGCGACCATCCGCTGACCACGAAGGTGTGATATTAAGCGACCGATTAACGGTTACTCGTTGAGGATTTCGGCCGTCATAATCAGCGATATACACTTCCTTAATCGTTCGGTTGTCGACTGGACCGATTAGAGTTTCTCTGTTGCGATCAGAAACAAAGGTTAGCTTTGTTCGCGCGACTCCACGCAAACCACGTTGATTCTGATGGATTTCGTCAGCAATCGTGTGTGCATACAGGCGGGGGTTCCTTGCGGAGCCAGTGTACTGGCGACTAAAGACTGATTCCTGACCGCGCACGTTAAAGAGGCGGACCTGGACTTGGACCATCTCGTTGGTTCTTTGAACTGTTCCAATGACTACTCCATCAGCGCCGATTTCACGCCATCGATCAAAAGGAATGTCAGTCATTGACCGAGCGGCCGGTATCGTGTTGTAGGTGTCCCTAGGAATCATGTAGAACTCTCGCTCGAAATCGAGATCGTTCCAGAGCACCTCCGCCAACATTTGAGCAACTTCCGTGGTTTCCGGATCGTCGGTAAGGCTGATGAAATCTGGAACAGCGAAGCGAGGTTGCGTACCGATACTTTCCCCGATAATGAGTTCCACCTCAGAAGGCTGACGCTGGGATGGTTCTTGCTGGGACAATGGCAATGTCTGCAGCGGAGAAGCTTGTGTTGTGATTAGGCCAATACCAAGGAGAATTGAGGCGACGACGAGATGCAATTGGTTGCCCATTAGGGTAGGTATTGGAAAACGAGACGAACAGTCAGCGAGTCTTCCGAATAGGCGCTTGGTAGCGCCGGAAGCTGGGCTGTTAGCAGCACTGCCCGCTGAGAGGCCAGGTCGAGTGCCACATAGCGACTTGTGCGAATAAGTCCGACGTCAACAAGGCGTCCGTCCCGCTGAATGGTAAAGCGCACTATGGTCTCTCCCGTGACTTGCTGTTGATTGTTCCAGTTTCGTTGAATAAGGTCGATCATCGTTCTCAAATACTCTGGGCAGCAAAACGATCCAACGTCAAGCTCACCACCAGCGCCGCCTCCGCCACCAGTCGATAGTCCGAAGCCGAGACCCTGGACGCCGGTCTCTGCAAGTGCGCTGCCTGGTCTGACTTCATCACCCTCACTTCTCGTAGAACCGCGGGCGCCCTCCGGGGCCGATTCGACCTCTGATGGATTGGCGACCTCGCGCCGACGTGTCTCGGGGGTGGGTACGGCCATTTCAGGAACCTTACGTGCAGGAACCCGCACTGCCCTGGGACGGGGGTCTGGAGGAAGATCATTGATTTGCTGGACAGGTCTACCGCCGAGAGGAGTCTGGCCTCCNGTGTCAGGNCCNTCCGGNCCTCCNAGACTGATTGACATNGTCGGNCCCNCTTCGGTCTCAGCNCGAACGCCCCATTCAGATGGAANGAGNATNAGNACGANTAGGGCGACCACATGCACNATTGCTGAGACGCCCAGCATTTTTCCGAAACGTTCCGGATTGACCGACCGCGNTNGGAGGACCTCTGTTGCCGATTCCTTCATAGNTTAGTGTGTTCGTTAACGATCTTCTGGTAGGCGAGTGACAAGGCCCACGCGTTGAACCCCGCCATCCTTCAGCTTATCCATNACCGCCATCAGNTCCTGCATCGTNACGGCAGAATCGCCGCGAAGAAACACATCATCCTGGTCATTTTCGGATAGGGTCTGACGCACCCGCTCGTCTAGAACNCTGAGCGGCACATNCTCCTCNCCNAGCTGCACAATACCATCNGTGCGGTANCTNAGNGGAATCGTAACGAATACNCGATCGGCATTAATTGAGGAGGCTCGCCTAGCAACGGGNAGGTTAACGTCNAGNCCNCGTTGCATCAGTGGNGCNGTCACCATAAAAATAATTAGGAGCACGAGCATTACGTCGACGAGTGGAATAATGTTAATTTCAGAGAGAGAGCTTGACACCCTTTCCCCTCTTGCTCGTCGAGTTCCTCCAGTCGGGNTAGTCCTGCGAATCCTCAAGATTACCTTCCGATCGATATTCCGATCACGAGAAGTTTCGCTCCGCTATATTTAGAAACTCTAGGGAGAAGTCATCCATTTCTGACACGAATAGTTTTACGCGATGAGTCAAATGATTGTAAAAGTACACAGCCGGAATCGCCGCAAAAAGGCCGGCTGCCGTTGCAATGAGTGCTTCAGCAATTCCAGGTGCGACTACGCCAAGACTACTAGACCCTGTTGCGGCAATGCCTTGGAATGAGTTCATTATTCCCCACACTGTTCCAAACAGTCCGATGAATGGTGTAATGCTTGCAGTGGTTGCTAAAAAGTCTATCCGACTCTCAATTTTATTCACCTCGACGGCCGCAGCNCGTTGCAGGGCTCGNTCTAAGGCGTCGATGCTCCTCAGNGTGAGAGAAGAGTCGGAATGAGTCGAGTCGGCTTCGTCGTCGCTAGACGACCGAAGTTGGGAATTGAGTTCCGCATAGCCGGTCTGGAAAATTCCAACCAATGGACTTCGATTAAGCGAACCGCAAACTGCTTGAACNTCTGAAAATTTACGACTACGTCGAAACACATCCCGAAATCGCTCAGATTCACTTTCGACATGACGAAAATGCAGAATCTTGCGAAGCACGATTGCCCAAGAGGCAACGGAAAAGAGAATCAGGATTAATAAAACGAAGCGGGAGAGTAGGCCGGATCGAGCGACAAGGTCGAGGACGCCGCTCCCCATNGTGCTATCAGGCATGTCACNCTGCACTTGCAAAAGCGCCAGAGCGATGAATCCAAGCGTGCGCAACGAAGCCTCCGAGCAATTCAATGCGCCGCTGGGACAGCGCGACGATTGAGCGTAGCATGCCGATTAAGGGCTGTCAAACGTATGATAGCATGGGGTTTCCCGCGCCGCGGCTAGTCTGGCGAGGGCCCCTAATCAAACAGNGGATTGAGCAATGATTCGGTTTCTTCAAATTAAGAACCTGGCGGTAATAGAAGAACTTCAGCTGGAATTGGACGACGGCCTAACTGTTCTCACGGGAGAAACGGGAGCAGGAAAGTCGATTATCGTCGGCGCCTTGGGTCTACTTGTTGGGGAGAGAGCATCTTCGGATCTGATACGCACAGGTGAATCCTCTTCAACGGTAGAGGCGATCTTTGAGAAGGCAGATGGCGCCGAGGTTTTGGTTCGCCGGGAAATAACTTTAAGTGGAAGAAGTCGGGCTTACGTTGATGGCTCCCTTGTCACTATGGCCGATCTTCGCACTCTCGGCACTGCATTACTGGACCTTCATGGCCAACATGCTCATCAACAATTGCTCAATGCGGCGTCACACATTGATCTCCTGGATGAGTTTAGCGGTCTTATGGAAGACAGGGGCGTACTTTCTGCGCTCTTTGAGAAACTTCGCTCCTGTCGTTTAGCCCTGGAGGAGGCGAGTGGTGAAAACAAAGGCGTTGGCGATCGACTTGATGTAATACGGTTTCAGCTTGCCGACATTCAAGAGGTGGGCCTTAACCGCGGTGAGGCTGATCAGCTTAGGGAAAAGAGGAAGCACCTCTTAAATGCGGATTCAATTCATCGTCTGTCAATTGAGGCTTATCAGGCTCTATANGAGTCAGAGGGATCTGTAATTGATTCCTTGGCTGATATCTGGCGCAAGGTTGATGAGCTTTCCGAGGTAGACGATTCGTTTAAGAGTCATCTTCCGATAAAGGAATCTGTCCAATCTCAGCTTGAGGAACTTGCTCAAGGGTTGAGGGATAGGAGCGAAGAAATCGATGATGCTCCGGAGCAGCTGCAAGAGGTTGAAGATCGTTTGGCGGCTCTCGATGACCTCGGTCGTAAATATGGACAAGGGGATGTAGATACGGTTTTAGATCGCCAAGTTGAACTCGAAGCAGAATTGAAAACGCTCAATAACTATTCAGACCGGATCGAGGGATTGACGATTGAGCTAGACAAGGTTCAGCGGCAGTATCAAANATATGCNGAGAAGCTATCAAAAAAACGGCGAAAGATGGCGCCTAAGCTTACGGAGCGACTCGAGCTGCTAATGGGCGAACTAGCGATGGAGAATGCTCGGTGTCAGTTTCGATTCGTTCAGAAGGATGGCGAGCTTCCAATTACGGAGCGTGGCGTTGATCAATGCGAGTTGTATCTTGCCCCGAATGAGGGTGAAGAGCCTCGACCTCTAGCACGTATAGCCTCGGGCGGCGAGTTGTCTAGAGTGATGCTGGCTCTCAAAACTGCAGCCTGTTCTGATGAAGCAGGGAAGACTCTTGTTTTTGATGAAGTTGATGCAGGGATTGGTGGGCGTGTTGCGGATGTTGTGGGAATGCGGCTGAAAGGACTCGGAGAACGTTTTCAGGTTCTTTGCGTTACCCATCTTCCACAGATCGCGGTTTACGGTTCGGGGCAGATTGACATTCGNAAGGTGGTTAAAAAGGGTCGCACGTTAACCACCGCAGGGGCGGTGTCTGGTTCTGAACGCGTAGATGCAATCGCGGCTATGATGGGCACTGGTAGTCCGACTGTTCAGAGTCTTCGNAACGCAGAAGAGTTGTTAAAAAGGGCTCAATAANNGGGAGAAGAAAACACGAATGTTGAGTAAGAACTCAGTAGGCCAGGTTCCAAGCGATTACGGNCAAACCTATGCGATTGAGACCTTTGGATGTCAGATGAATATACATGACTCAGAGCGCATGGCTGGNCTACTGGAACAAACAGGATACGTCAGGATTGAAGATACCGTTAAGGCTGACGTCGTTATCCTAAATACCTGCAGTGTACGGGAACGAGCCGAGGATAAACTGTTTAGTCGTCTCGGGGAAATTTCAGCCGACCGAAGGCAAAAGCCTCCNCTAATGGTTGTTACGGGNTGTCTAGCGCAGCAAGAAGGGGCTGATATTTTTAAGAGGGCAAATCAGGTTGACGTTGTTGTGGGAACGCAAGCAATCCGTCGCTTGCCCGAACTTCTTGATCGAGCAAAAACCCTGGGATCAAATCAAATTGATGTGAANCCATACGAGGACGTCTCGTTTCCCCTTGGACTNGCGGTAAGAACTGATCCAGTCAAGGCTTACGTAACAATTGTAGAAGGATGCAATGACTTCTGCGCGTTTTGTGTAGTTCCTTATACCCGCGGTCACGAACGGATGAGGATTTCATCCGAGTTAGTGAGCGAAGTCGAGGCGGCGGTGAGGTCAGGTCATAGAGAGGTTCANCTCCTCGGGCAAATTGTTAACCACTACCAATGTCCAGAGGACCAAAACTGTGATTTTGCTGGGTTACTTGAAAAACTTAACAAGATCTCCGGTCTTTTGCGGATTCGCTTTGCAAGTCCTCATCCGCGACACGTTAACAATAGAATGATCTCTGCGATGCGCGATCTAACTACGGTTTGTGGACACCTCCATCTTCCTCTTCAATCTGGCTCAACAAGCGTCCTTCGGGCGATGCGTCGGCGTCATACACGAGAGAACTACCTAGAGCTAGTTGNCCGAGTTCGAGCGGCTATACCGACGATAGCTCTTTCTACCGATATTATTGTTGGGTTTCCAGGAGAAACCGAGGAGGANTTCCAAGAAACCCTCTCGCTAGTNAAACAGGTTGNGTACACGAGCATGTTTTCTTTTAAATATTCTGAGCGCCCAGCAACGTTGGCATCACGCCGGATTCCAGAAACCGTGAGTGAGTCGGAAAAGACTCGGCGGATCGTCGAACTCCAATCAGTGCAAAGACAAATTCAGCTAGATCTGAATAAGCAGGCGATTGGGACTACGGCATCGGTGCTCGCAGACAACACCTCGCGGCGACACGATAAAGAGCTCTCTGGTCGCACTGGTGGGAATCTTGTTGTGAATTTTCCAGGGGACCCCTTATGGCTGGGACACTTGGTAAATATAAAAATTAAGAAGGCTGGTCCCCATAGTGTTTGGGGAGAGCCGGTTACTCTCGGAGAGGCGGGGCAGATAAATGCAAATTGAAATGATCATAAAGGGTTTAATGCTGGACCCGACTACCAAGATGCCAATAGTTATTCTTCGAGATAACAAGGGCGACAATGTACTGCCGATTTGGGTAGGCAGTCCTGAGGCCAATGCAATCGCGCTCCAAATTGAAAATGTGGCGACTCCTCGACCAATGACCCACGACCTTCTAAGAAATGTTATTCAGGATTTAAAGGGCGAGGTTCAAAAAATAGTCGTTTGCGACCTGAAGGAGAATACCTTCTACGCCATGATCTACCTCTTGGTTAACGAGGAGGTGGTCGCGATCGATGCTCGCCCAAGCGATGCGATCGCCCTAGCGGTCAGGGTAAAGGCGCCAATCTTCGTTGAAGAAACTGTGATGAGCGAGGCCAAGAAAGCCGATCTCGGACCAGAGAAGGTCGATCAAGAGCAACTCGGTGAATGGCTAGAGAGCCTCGACCCAGAAGACCTCGGCAAGTATAAAATGTGACCATCTCCTACCAAAAAACGGTTTCCTTGACACAGCAGTGAACGCTCCCTAGAATACCGCAGCCGCTAACAGCGCTGCGCCTGATAGATTCGGGTTTTTTATTTTGGGACGATCACCGGTCACGTTATGTCCATGGTAATTGCAATTGCCAATCAGAAAGGGGGAGTTGGGAAGACAACCACGGCGATTAATCTCTCGGCGGCTCTCGCTATTCGATACGAGCAACCGACCCTCCTGATCGACCTTGACGCCCAGGCGAACGCAACCAAGTCGTTTATCGACATTAATACTGTCGGAAAATCCGTCTACGACGCGATGCAGGGTGACAACTGCACCATTGCAGACACAGTTGTTCAATCTGAACAGGAGTACCTGTGGGTTGCTCCGGCGAAGATTTCGTTAGCTAAACTTGAACAGAAACTGGCAGGGGAGATCGACGCGCACCACAGGCTACAAGATCGGCTCAAGCCGATTCGGAGGAAGTACAAGAACATCGTGATCGACTGTCCACCAGCCCTAGGAATACTGACGGTAAATGCCCTGGTTGCAGCTACGCACTTATTGGTCCCAGTCCAATCGTCGTATTTTGCTCTTGAGGGAACGGACGACCTCATTGAAACGATAAAGCAGGTTCAGGGAAGACCAAATCCGAAGCTAAAGCTTCTCGGTGTGCTAATNACAATGCACGAGAAGCGGAAAACNCTGGCCAAGGATACTCAGAAAGCGATTAACAGGGTATTTGGGAAAAAGGTGTTCAAGACGGTGATCTCTAAGAGCGTTAGGTTGGAGGAGAGCCCGGCATACCGGGAATCNATTTTTACCTTCGCGCCGTCGTCAAAAGGCGCGAGCGAATACTTTGCATTGTGTGAGGAGGTTATGGACCGTGCCTAAAAGGAGCGGGCTTCCGCCCTCGGTTAAGATGCGACACGACGCACACTACGTTGAGACTCTAATTGCTCCAGGCGGTGAGCCGGTTGGCCGACTTGTTTCAATCGACAAGGTCGACCCAAACCCAAACCAGCCTCGCCAGGTAATGGGTGACTTGTCCGAGCTAAAGAACTCAATTTCTGAGCAGGGGATAATTCAGCCGTTGATTGTTAGGCAGCGTGGCGATCGATTCCAGATTATTGCAGGGGAACGGCGCTACCAGGCAGCGGTACAGCTTGGGCGAGATGAGGTTCCGGTTGTTATTCGCGACACCAAAGATGAAAGGGAGGTTCTAGAGCTAGCCCTAATCGAGAATATTCAACGTAAAGATCTCACCGCCTTTGAGGAGTCTGAGGCTCTGGGAATCCTAGCTGACAAGCACGGCTACACACATGAGCAGCTTTCGAGGCGGCTTGGTAAATCACGGACAACAATTACTGAGTCGCTGGCTCTTAATGGAATGTCAGAAGAGGTAAAGAATCGATGTCGGCTGGCCGACATTAGCTCTAAGTCCCTATTATTAGAAATAGTTAGGCAGTCTGATAAAGGAAAGATGATTCAGGTTCTTGAGCGGATTGCATCTGGTGGAAAAACTACGAGAGAACTGCTTCGAAGGGAAAAGGAAAAACCTAAGACTGGTCGCCCGAAGGCTTACGTGTATCAGTACAAGGATCCCGGGAAGAAGTTTAATGCGAAGCTCAACTTTAGTAAGGCTCGCGTGAATAGAAGTGAGTTGATATCTGCGGTTGAAGATGTCTTAAGTAACTTGAAGAAGTCTAGGGGTTAGGGATATTGGTTACTTCGCATACGTGGCTTAATGTCCGAACATTCAATTGGGCGCCTCATAAAGGTTTAAGTTTCTAGCTAGGTTGTTCGCTGAAATCATCAGGCAAGGAGTGGTTCGAAGGGTAATGAGTTACTTGGGCGGGACGTATGAGTTCATAACTCGATGGGTGTCTTGATTTTGGATTTCTGGAATCCTGCGAAGGCACAGATGGTTAGAGAGCTGGTGCGTCAGTACCTTCTGGTGGAAATTCTTAACAATAGTGTTTGGCCGGATCTTAGATAGGTCGCTCATGGGTTGCAGCTTCCTCATAGGGTTCTACCAGCCTAGGTATCCTTGGATATATATGTTTACATAATAGACGTTATCAGACACAGAATATATCCACAAATCCAGCCTCGAAGACCAGCCCGGCGGCCTCTTCCCCGGTAGACCTAGTCACCCTTCGCGTATGCTATCGTCATCTTGATGATCCGGGTCATTGATCGATACCTTATACGCGAGATCGCAAAACCATTCTTTCTCGCCCTTTCGGTGTTCACGTTCCTTCTGATGCTTCCTCCATTGGTTGAGGTTGCAGAGGGCTTGATAGCAAAAGGTGTCCCTCCCCAGACCACAGGCTGGATCATGTTAACGCTGGTGCCCCAAGCTCTTGGGATCACCATCCCAATGGCCTTTCTGGTCGGCTTACTTGTAGCTCTTGGGCGCCTTTCCGGGGATCGTGAGGCTGTCGCCCTCCAGGCCTGCGGAGTGAGCCCTGCGGCTCTTTTACGCCCAATCCTTGCGTGTTCACTCCTGGCCGCTGCTGGGACAGTCTTTACGCTGGTATGGCTTCTGCCTAACGCTAACCAATCATTCCGAGAAGTCACTTATTCAATTATCGCCACAAGGGTTCAGGCCGAGGTCAGGCCAAGAGTCTTTTACGAGGACTTCCCAGGAGTCATTCTCTACGCTCAAGACTCAGCTACAGACTCACCCACTTGGAGTAATGTTTTTCTGGCAGATACTCGGAGCCCTGGGCGTCCCGAGATTTTTGTTTCGGAGAAAGGTCGGGTCGCACTAAATCGCCCTGATCGCCAGGTGGCAATCATTTTAGAGAACGGTGTCAGGCACGACGTTAGTCCTGAGCGACCAGAGGAATACGAGGTTCACGAGTTCGAACGGATCGTGATGAATCTAGACCCGGACTCTGTGTTCCCGCGCATGGGTCCTCAGCGAGGATACCCAGAGCTTACGATTAGTGAACTTGAAAACGAAGTCCTCGATATGCGGGAAGCTGGCCTATCACCACATCGACCTATCATGGAGATCCATCGTAAATTCTCGATACCCGTAGCCTGTTTTGTTTTTGCCCTAATCGGATTGGCCTTTGGCCTAAGCAACAGGCGAGACAGAAGGGTCTCGAGCTTTGTGGTTGGAATCGGAGTGATTTTTGTCTACTACGTATGGATGTACGTTGCGGAAGCCGCTGCCAAGGGTGCCCTGGTCTCTCCGCATTTGGCAATGTGGCTTCCAAACCTTGCACTCGGCCTTCCAGCACTTCTCTTTGTTTGGAGAAGGGTTTTCACCGTAGACGGGCGGTTGATTCCGCGAACTTGGCGCCCTGATTTAATTCGAGAGTCTGAGGCCAAGTCTATTCCTGCGAAATTAGTCACGGAAAGCAACACTGAACCTCCCAAGGCGGGATTCAGGCTTCTCGGTCCTCTATTGCCCCGCCTGAACCTTCTCGATCAGTATGTTCTTCGTCACTACTTTAAGGTCGTAGCTTTGGCTTTTGTGGGAATGCTAGGGATCTTCTATATCGCTACGTTTATTGACCTTTCAGACAAGCTATTTAAAGGGGAGACAACGACTGCTACGCTGTTGGAATATTTCTGGTTCGCAACTCCCCAATACATCTATTACGTACTTCCGATTTCAACCCTGATAGCCACGCTCGTCACAATCGGTCTCATCACGAGGACTTCAGAGCTGGTTGTGATGAAGGCTTGTGGTATCAGCCTTTATCGAGTTGCCGCCCCCTTATTTTGCCTAGGAGTTGTGTGGAGCGTTCTCCTTTTTGGCCTTGGAGAGACAATACTGGCTTCCTCTAATAGGCGGGCCGAGGCAATTAGACACGTTGTTCGGGGTGGGTCACCTCAGACCTTTGACGTCCTAAACCGAAAGTGGATCGTTGCACCAGACGGCTCGATCTATCACTACGCCTACCTTGATCCAGAACTACAGGAGCTTCACGGGTTTTCAGTCTACGAGTTCAGCGATTCAACTTGGGCACTGAGCCGGCGAACTTTCGTGAATAAAGCAACCTTCCGTGATCCATGGGCCGGCGAAGGCGTATGGGTCAGGTCTTTCGATGCATCCTTGGATGTCATGCCCTACGAGTATGTTGGAGACACCGCCCTCACTCTTCAACCACCAGAGTTCTTCGTTACCGAAGGCCCTGATGCTGAACGAATGAACTTCACGCAGTTACAGCGTTACATTGGCGAACTAGAAGCGGGTGGGTTTAATGTTACCGAGTTACTGGTTGCTCTACAGCGCAAGCTCTCTTTTCCATTCATTACGATTGTTATGACCCTAATTGGTATCCCCTTTGCCGTTATCACTGGCCGTTACGGAGCAATGTATGCAACGGGGGCTGGGTTAGCGATTGCGATGGGTTACTGGATCATGCTTAGCGTCTTCGCAGCCGTCGGTGCTGCGGGACTCCTGGTGCCGGTGCTTGCTGCTTGGGCTCCAAATATTCTTTTCGGCGCGGCCGCAAGCTACCTATTACTTACCGTCCGCACCTAATCCCAATGTTCTAGGCGAACATCATCGATCCAAAGCACTCCGGAGGTTGCCGGGGACGTATTTAGAGTATCAACCACAAACATAAGCGCGACTGGTTCGCCTGCCTGCGGGGGCCAAGGAGTCCTCTCCGCGATAGGCCGCATGTCTTGTAGACGAATCGACACTTCTCTTGGTTCGGTGTCAACATAGACGGACCTGACCCATCGAACATCTCCTTCTGCCTTCGAGTCCCTCAATTGAACGGATAGTCTTTGTGCTGCATCGCCTCGAACTAAAAATCGAATCACGTTAAACCGATTGAGATCAAACACTCCTTCACGCACTAAGGCTGCGAATGGATTGGATTCGGCGCTAGAAAGCGCATATCGTAATGCCAGCTCTCTCCCGTCAACCGAGGGAGTGCTATCAATTGCCACTAGTGATGTTTCTTCATGTTCAACCTTCCAAGCCTGGACATCAGATTCATCAGTAAATAATGCAAACGAGGTCCCAGTAGTTTCAACTACTGGTTGATCTATTTCTGTCTCGCTAGGTGCGCCTACGTAAATCGGATTACTCAGAATCCATGGGATGCCTAAAGAGTTTGGCGTTGGTGAAATTACAACCTCAGCCCTATATGTCGCTGATTGATTTCCCGTTTGAAATCGTAAACTCGGCCGCTTTGTTTGTGCGATTAGGCTGCCATCTTTAAACAGTCTGAGTTCACCGCCTTGTGGAAGGTCTGCTTCAAGGACAACGGTCCTGGAATCAGCGACCGAGACTACCCTTCCAGGCTCTGTAGCACCAGTGACGGATTCGATTTCGAAGCGAAATCGTCCCGGTTCTGCAAGTGCATCAATGGCCGTGTATACGCGACCCTGTCTGATCGAACTAAGAAGAAGCGCTGCATCTTTCTTAGGATCTCCAGAGAAGCTGGCTTCAAGTTGCACGCGAATGCCAAAACTTCGAAACACTTTCTCATAGGACGGAATTGGAAAAGGACGCACGTGGGCATCAGCCCCGGCCAGTGCAACAATTCGCCGACTTTGCGTTAGCGTGTCCCACTGAGCGAGGGCCTCAATCGGTCGATCAAAGAGTGAGGCGATTGCTTCAGACGGTCGAATTGGATAATGGAGAATTCCTAGCACGAGACGGTGTATCGGCTCGTCGCGCCAGGCGCTATCAGTGTTCAGCCATTCGATTCCGTCTATCGGAGCCGTCCAATCCTTCCAGCGCAAAGACTCCTTCGTTGAAAAGGGATGGGCCGCAACACCGAAACCTCCCAGGCGAGCAATGTCCTCAACAACGTCTCGCCCTTCGCCCCCCAGTGGATAGGGAGAACTTTGGTGTCCCATCGCAAGATAGTGACCCTCCGTGGTGCTCACCTCTATTCCATCCAAGACAAGAGTGTTCTCGTGGTACCTCGGGGGATCGGGCGCCCTTGTGCCATCGCCGTGGTCAGTTGTAATAACGAATGCTAATCCTGCACGGTCTGCAGCGCTGGCGATCTCATCGACAGTTCCCGAACCATCCGACCGAATAGTGTGAACGTGAAAGGCCCCTGTAACGACCGGTGTGGTTACCTCGCTAGGCGACGCAAACCTCTTCTTATTAATTAGTGGTGGATTGGGAAGCGTAAGTACAGTTGCTAGCGCCAGGATGACGATGACCCCGCTCGCTGAGCGTGCGGCATAATTCGACATGACGAAATCGGCGAGAGAACTTCAACCCCGCGTCTAACCGAGAGTTGAATTTACTAATCAGAGGCCGGCGTCAGCCTTAAGAACCTCTGCCTTGTCAGTCCATTCCCAGGTGAAATCCGGTTCGGTGCGACCGAAGTGTCCAAAAGCGGCGGTTTGCTTGTAGATTGGTCTACGAAGGTTCAAGGTTTCAATGATCCCCTTCGGAGTTAGTGAAAAGTGAGATCTTATGAGATCGCTGATCTTATTGTCATCAACCCGACCAGTGCCAAATGTATCAACGAGAACGGAGACAGGATCCGCTAGGCCGATTGCGTATGCAAGCTGCACCTGC
>PAWT01000018.1 GCA_002714165.1 Acidobacteriota bacterium | reverse complement strand
AAACACCAGGTCGCCAGGTAACCGTCCCAGTGGTAACCCAAGCATCATTAACCCACCAAGCGCTGTAACCATTAGGCCGATGATCATCAACGCTTTGCCCACACTCGCTACCCTTCAACCGAATCGCCGCACTCTAAGTCGGAGAAAAAGTAGTCAACCTCGAACACTGCAGTGTCCACAGCGTCGGAACCGTGAGTGGCGTTGTGCTCAATCGAACTACCAAAGTCACGACGAATGCTTCCAGCCTCGGCTTTTGCTGGGTCGGTCGCACCCATTAACTTCCGCCATTTTCCGATCGCATCCGCCGCCTCGAGCACCAGCACCACGGCCGGCCCAGAAGACATAAACGTGACCAGGCTATCGAAGAACGGTTTCGTGCGATGGACTGCGTAAAAGCCTTCCGCATCATGACGTGACAGATTAACAAGGCGAATCCCGCGCAACGTGAAGCCAGCCAATTCAATCCGCTGTAATATGGCGCCTACCTGTCGGGTCGCCACTGCATCAGGCTTAATAATCGCCAGCGTGCGTTCCATGGGCGCTGATTATACCTTTCCTCTGAAATGTGACTGGACGAGACCGCTCCGAAAAAAGGCCACGCAACGCGCGGCCTCGAACCCAGTCACAAACTCCTAGGCTTTCGTTGAGTAGCCGTAATCAGCGAAGCTCCTGCAAGATTTTTTCAAACGCGGCTTTCGACGGCCGAACACGCTCAAGAGGCAGCGTCGCCAAAGGTTCATCGACAAGATTAAGCATCTGAATGAAGTCTTCCTTGTCAGGTTCTACATAAATCACACCGGTTGCGAATTCTGCTCGGCGGCTCGTCTCGTGAAGCACCCGTACCGCTTCGAGACGGTCTGTTGGATCATATTCCGACTCAAGCTTCTTAAGAATCAATTGCGACCCATCGTGCATCGTAACTGCGTGAGTCGTTCCTGGATCATATTCGACATCAATCTCCTGAAAGTGTGGAATGAAGTCGATTTCACCGAGCGGTTCGTCGTGCTCCCGAGCATAGGCGTAGCTCTTGGTTGAGCCGACGTGGTCATTGAAGGTCACACACGGCGAGATGACATCCACCATCGCCGTTCCACGATGGCTGAGCGCAGCCTTAAGCACGGCCGTAAGTTGCTTCTTGTCACCCGAAAAAGACCTGGCAACGAAAGACGCGCCCATCTCAACAGCCAGCGCGCAGGTATCGATCGGTGGCAGGTCATTGACCACGCCGGTTTTCGCCTTCGAGCCAAGGTCAGCCGTCGGTGAAAACTGCCCCTTCGTTAAACCATAACAGCCATTGTCCTCAATGATGTAGACGATGGGCAGGTTGCGGCGCATAAGGTGCACAAACTGGCCGATGCCAATCGCACCAGTGTCGCCATCACCACTCGTGCCGATCGCTATCAGCTGCTTATTCGCAAGGACCGCACCAGTTCCGAGCGAGGGCATACGCCCATGAACACCATTGAATCCATGCGCCGCGCCGAGAAAGTAGGCTGGACTCTTGCTCGAGCAACCAATCCCCGACAGCTTGATCACCCGACTCGGCTCAACACCCATCTCGAAACACACATCAACGATTCGCTCCGAAATAGCATTGTGGCCACAGCCGGCACACAAGGTTGTCTTACCTCCTCGATACGGCTGCAATCCAAGGCCAATCCGATTGACCTTCTTTCCTGGTGAAGATGCGATTTTGCTCATTGAACCTAGTAAGCTCCCCACTCTCTCTAATTGGTCTGTCAATTTATTACTTTATGTACTGGTGGTCGGCACCANTTCGCTTCCTTCACTAGCTAAAATGGTGTCTGTGACGCTTCGGGCATCAAGCGGCAGCCCACCGAAATACANTACGCTTTTCAGCTTAGCTACACGCTCGGGTGAGAGTTCCATGCGCATCAGGGACAGCATCTGTGCATCACGATTCTGCTCAACCACGTAAACACGCTCACAGCGATCGATGAAGTCGTTAATCTCGGCATTAAAAGGTAACGAGCGCAGTCGACAATAGGTCAGGTCCAGGTCAGCTTCGNGGTTCAATTGGTCGCANCTTTCAATCACCGCCCAGTGACTGCTTCCGTACGCCAGTACGCCAATTGGGCCCTCGCTCTCGCGTTCGATGATCGGTCCAGGCACAGCATCACGAGCGGTCTCGAACTTCGTAGCAAGACGCTTAAGATTGTTTTCATAGTCATCGGCCCGCTCACTGTAGCGGGCCTCTGCATCGTGACCGGAACCACGACAGAAATACGTCGGCATCCCATCACCGGGCAGCGACCGATAGGCGATACCGTCACCATCGACATCCCTGTACCGTCCCCATTCTTTAAGGCGTTTTAACGTCTCAGCATCTAGCAACTTCCCTCGATCGGGCNGCCCAGTCGGATACTCGAATGGTTCCGACATCCAGCTGTTCATTCCGAGGTCAAGGTCGCTCATCACAAACACAGGAGTCTGGAAGCGCTCGGCCAGGTCAAAAGCCTTTAAACTCATCGAGTAACATTCGGTTACCGAAGATGGCAAAAGAAGTAGGTGCTTCGTATCACCATGAGACAGAACCGCGGTGGATAGGATGTCGCCTTGGGCAGTACGAGTCGGTAGCCCTGTGGAGGGACCAACCCGCTGCACGTCGAAGATTACGGCCGGGACTTCCGCATAGTAGCCAAGCCCCGTAAACTCCGCCATTAAGGAAATCCCAGGACCTGACGTCGACGTCATCGANCGCGCGCCGGCCCAGCCCGCACCAAGAGTCATTCCAATTGCCGCAATTTCATCCTCGGCTTGTACGACGGCAAAAGTTGCCTTGCCAGTCTCTTTGTCGACTCGGTACTTGCCCATGTAATCGATTAACGTCTCGCAGAGAGACGAAGACGGCGTAATCGGATACCAAGCCACAACTGTTACGCCAGCCATCATCGCGCCCAGCGCAGCCGCATTGTTACCGTCGACCAAAATTTTTCCGNTCGTCTCACTCATGGGCTCAAGCACGAACCGGTCNTGCTTACCTAAATGTTCGNCAGCGTANTNGTAGCCACCCCTTAGTGCCGCCTGATTTAGCTCAAGNGCCTTCACCTTACGACCAAGCTGCCCNTGAAGNGATTCCTNCACATGAACGAGNTCGATATTTAAAAGCTTCGCCAAAANCCCGACATAGACCATGTTNCGGACGAGCCTNCGAAGCTTTGCATTGGNACAGGCNTCCGCNACGAGNCTAGTAAATGGCACCGGATAGAANGTCAGGTCGTCNCGAACCGCACTNAGGTCCATCGCCTCGTCGTAAACGACAGCGGCGCCGGGANNGAGTCCCATTACNTCTTCNCGTGCGGTCNCCGNATTCATCGCAACGAGTACATCAANTTCGGGTTTCCTAGCAAGATAGCCATCCCGACTCACACGGATCGTGTACCACGTTGGTAAGCCNGCNATATTGGAAGGAAACAGATTNTTACCGGAAACCGGTATNCCCATCTTNAAGATGGACCGGAAGAGCACAAGNTTCGCGGTCTGGCTCCCAGACCCATTCACCGTGGCGANTTGAATATTGAAATCGTTGACCGTCTGGCGGGCTNANGAACTTGNTGCGGCATCCTGAGCCACAACANTTGTAGACGACATTCGACCGTGTCCTTACCGAGCCAACAACTCGGCACGCTGCGTCCTTGTCACCGCACAGCCACTGGCTCACAAGGTAGGTCCGAGATGGCCGGGCAAACCTAACGGAGCGTACNGGCCCACTATAGCACGATATGACCCTGTTTTCTTGGGTTTTCAGCGCAAAATTCGATCGAATGTGATGCTCCGCTATCGCGGTCAGCACAATGCAATCTCACAAACTCAACACCCGAACCATCTCGGCTCCAAGATCGCTAGGACTTTCTACCACGTGAACACCCGCCGATACCAAAGCGTTCATCTTTTCCACGGCAGTGCCCTTTCCACCTGAAATAATGGCACCAGCATGGCCCATCCGACGACTCGGTGGTGCTGTCTGACCAGCAATGAAGCCGACTATAGGTTTCCTAAAACTGTCCTTGATGTAGGCCGCCGCCTCCTCTTCAGCCGTACCNCCAATCTCTCCAATCAAAATCACTGCATCAGTTTGACTGTCTTCGGCAAATAGCCGGAGGACATCAATAAACGAGGTGCCAATGAGCGGGTCACCGCCAATTCCGATACAGGTACTCTGCCCAAGACCTAGCTCCGTTAACTGATGGATTGCTTCGTAGGTCAAAGTACCGCTCCGCGAAACAACGCCGATGCGACCCTTCTGGCAAATGTGTCCAGGAATGATTCCAGCCTTACTCAGTCCGGGAGAGATCAACCCCGGACAATTCGGACCAACGAGACGTGAGGCGGTTTGATCAATCGACCCGAGAACGCCAACCATATCCAGGATCGGAATGCCCTCGCTTATACAGACTACAAGCGGAACCCCTGCACCAATAGCTTCAAGAACGGCGCCAGCCGCGAATCGGGGAGGGACAAATACTAGCGAAGTATTGGCTCCAGTTATCTCCACAGCCTTGGCCACGGTGTCGAATACTGGTAAGCCCTCATGCGTGGTTCCACCTTTTCCAGGTGTGACTCCCCCAACAACAGTCGTGCCATATGCGATTGACTGTTTGGCATGAAAGCTACCCTCGCGCCCGGTAAGTCCTTGAACGAGGACTCGTGAATCGCTGTCTATCAGAATGGCCATAACAAGATTGACCTAGTGCGCCCGGGCCAAGCCTACAACTCGGTCGGCAGCCTGAGCCATCGTATCCACAGTTGTAAAGTTCAAGCCGCTCGCTTGAAGCATCTCGCGCCCCTTCTCAACGTTTGTACCCTCCATGCGGATTACCACCGGGATCTGTACATCGAGGTCTCTAACAGCACTAATGACGCCTTCGGCCAACACATCGCACCGCAGAATACCCCCAAAAATATTGATGAGCACGGCCTCAACGTTCTTATCGGACAGCAGGATCTTGAAGGCGTTTCTTATCTGGTCGGCATTAGCACCACCGCCGACATCCAAGAAGTTCGCTGGCTCACCACCCGCGAGCTTAACAATATCCATCGTTGCCATCGCTAACCCGGCACCATTAACCATGCATCCGATCGTGCCATCTAGTTTTATGTAGTTAAGTGCGTGTTTCGAGGCTTCGACTTCGAGTGGTTCTTCCTCGGCCAAGTCTCTTAGATCGGCTAAATGCTTTTGTCGAAAAAGCGCGCTGTCATCAAAATTTATCTTGGCATCGAGCGCAAGGAATCGTCCATTGCGAGTGACCACTAGTGGGTTGATCTCAAGTAGCGAAACATCGTTTTCCCAGAACACCTTATTCAGTTTACGAATCAGTTCGACGACCTCCGCGCACTGTTTATCGTCACTAGGCTTTAATGCCTCCGCTAAACTCCGCGCCTGGTCCACAGTCAGTTCACCAGACACTTTCTGACGCTTAATCAACTCTGGGGTATCGGCTGCGACTTGCTCAATATCCACACCACCGGCTGTACTGGCCATCATGACTGGACAGGCTACTACACGGTCGAGCACCTCTCCGAGATACAATTCGCGCTCAATTTCGAGACCCTCTTCAACCAAGAGCCGGCTGACCTTGCGTCCCTCTGGGCCCGTTTGGTGGGTCACGAGCTGCATACCAAGAAGCTCCTCGGCAATCTGCTCAACCTCGGCTGGTCCCCTCGCCAACCTAACACCGCCACCTTTCCCACGACCACCTGCATGGATTTGAGCCTTGAGTACAACTACGTCAACACCTAGTCCCTCTGCGACCTTTCGCGCCTCAGCGGAGGTAAATACGACTCCACCGTTAGGAATGGGCACGCCATAATTCCCCAACAGCTCTTTGGCCTGATATTCGTGAATCTTCATAAAGGTTCCGATTATTGTGCTCTAAGTTTCTACACTTTGATTATATCCACGAGCTCCTTTACAGCATCGGCCGACTTCCTGAGCGCTGCCTGTTCATCCGCAGTCAATTCAATCTGAATGATTTCTTCCACACCTCGGGCACCCAACTTGACAGGCACACCGACAAAAAGACCCTCGATGCCATATTCGCCCTGCAAGAAGGTCGCACACGGGAGAATCTTCTTTTTGTCTTTAAGAATGGCCTCTACCATCTCTACAATCGCCGAACCCGGCGCATAGTAGGCGCTCCCGCTACCAAGCAGCTTGACAATCTCGCCCCCACCAGCCGCTGTCCGTTTTACCACGGCATCAAGAGTCGCAGTGTCCATGAGTTCGGTAATCGGAATCCCAGCCACCGTCGAATACCGTGGCAGTGGCACCATTGTGTCTCCATGCCCACCGAGCACGAAAGCGTGGATATTCTCAACCGAAACTCCAAGTTCCATGGCAATGAAGGCCCGCATCCGCGCTGAATCCAAGATACCGGCCATGCCCACTACCCGCTCACGCGGAAACCCACTGACCCGAAACACCACCTGACACATTGCGTCCAGTGGATTCGTCACAGGGATCAAAATGCAATTCGGCGAGTGCTTGACGATATTTTCGGTGACGTCCTTAATTATGTTCTTGTTCTTCAACAGAAGATCGTCGCGACTCATACCAGGCTTACGTGCTAGACCGGCTGTGATCACGACGACGTCAGAATTCGCTGTGTCGGCGTAGTCGTTCGTACCAAGCACATAGGCATCTGAACCTTCTACAGGGTTGGCTTCAAGCATGTCGAGCCCTTTGCCTTGTGGAATCCCCTCAAGAATGTCCAGCAGCACCACATCGGCCAGTTCCTTCGTGGCAATGCGACGTGCGGCGGTTGCCCCGACGTTCCCGGAGCCAATTACCGTAACCTTACGATTCATACATACCTCTCCCTTGAAGCTCTGAACCCACCGCCGGTTACATATTCGAAATGATGGCGTCGGCGAATTCCGAGGTGCGCAGCTTCGTGGCACCGTCCATCTGTCGAGCCAAGTCGTAGGTGACCTTCTTCTGCTGGATCGTCCTTGCAAGCGCGGTCTCAATCCTGTCAGCAGCTTCCTGCCAACCCAAATGCCTAAACATCATGGCTCCTGACAGAATCACTGAGCTCGGGTTTATAACGTCCTTGCCCGCATACTTCGGTGCCGTGCCGTGAGTCGCCTCGAAAAATCCGATCTCGTCACCAATGTTAGCGCCAGGTGCCATCCCCAAACCGCCCACTTGGGCCGCGCAGGCATCCGATAAATAATCGCCATTCAGGTTCGGCGTAGCGAACACGTCATAGTCGGCAGTCCGGGTCAGAACCTGCTGGAATACGCTGTCGGCAATCCGATCATTTACGAGAATTTTTCCGTCGCACTTTGCACCATTCCAATATTCCTCTTCCGTAACAACGGAGTCCCGGAATTCCTCGGTCGCCACCTCGTAGCCCCAGTCCCGAAAAGCGCCTTCAGTGAACTTCATGATATTGCCCTTGTGAACCAGCGTCAGGGTGCCCCGGCGGTTAGCCACGGCGTAACGGATTGCCATGCGAACTAGTCGTTTGCTACCAGTCGCCGAGATCGGCTTTATCCCAATACCTGAATCCGGCCTAATTTTCCGACCCATATCACGCTCCAAAAACTCGATAACCTTCAGCGCTTCATCACTGCCGCTTTCCCACTCAATCCCGGCATAGACATCCTCAGTGTTCTCGCGGACGATAACGACATTCATCCGCTCTGGATGACGGACTGGCGCCGGCGTGCCTTCAAAGTACCGCACCGGTCGAACGCAGGCATATAAGTCCAGAACTTGCCGTAAAGTGACATTGAGACTACGAATGCCGCCTCCAACTGGGGTAGTCAAAGGACCTTTAATTGCAACCTTATAAGTCTTGACAGCTTCAATCGTTTCCTTGGGAAGCCACTCGTTGACCAAACCCTTCGCCTTTTCGCCAGCAAGAAGTTCGAACCAAGCAATATGGCGCACACCATCAAACGCTTTGGATACCGAGGCATCAAATACACGGACGCTCGCCTGCCAGATGTCTGGACCCGTTCCATCACCTTCGATGAAAGGTACAATTGGGTTATCAGGAACAATCAGTCGGTCTCCGTCAAGGGTAATTGCTGCCCCATCGGAGGGTGGAGTCAAATCCAAGCTACTAGACATAGGCTACAGAAAAGAAATCTGGACTGGTTATATATAACAGACTGTAAGAAGACGGGAGGGTGCGTTTTAGGTCAGAACCCCAGACGTTAACGAAAGATATTCACAGAATCTGTGGAAAAGCCTGTGGAAAAAACTCCCGTCGACTTTAGTACACCGCATCAACTAAGGCTTTCTAGCGCTTTGCACCATCGTGGTGCGACAAGGTGTCCTCAACTGCGCGGAGGTGGCATCACGCCAGGCACATTATACTGTATACATCCATCGTTGTTCACCGACCCGTGGTTAATGATGGCACGTTACCGCCACCATTTTGGACGGTCGATCGTCGCTTATGACCATTGATTAACCATACATGCGAACTGAGAACATATCGGGTGGAACACCCGTCAAGTCCTACCCGCTTAAGATTGTTATTGCCGATAGCCTGCCTGATTCTGCTGCCGATTTACTTCGTCAGATGGGCTGGAAAGTCGACGCTCGTGCTAGAAGGTCACGTGAGAAACTGCTGCACGACCTGAAAGACGCGGATGGCCTGATCGTGCGAAGCAACACTCAGGTGGACGCCGAACTACTGGCCTCAGCCCCCCAACTGAAGGTCATTGCGCGTGCAGGCACAGGCGTTGAGAACATCGACGTTGGAGCTGCGAGCGCCCGAGGAATTCTCATTATCAACGCTCCCGGCGCAAACAGCGTCAGTGTCGCCGAACACACCTGTGCACTCATGCTTGCCTTAGGACGCTCAATCGCCCGCGCCGATACGGCGATGAAGCAGGGTCAATGGACAAAAAAAGAACTGGTAGGTATAGAGCTGCGGAGTAAGAATCTCGGCCTAGTCGGATTGGGTCGGGTTGGACAGGAAGTCGCGTTTCGTGCCCGCGCCTTCGGTATGCATGTTGTGGCTCATGATCCCTATATCTCGGAACAGCTGGCGAGAAGTCTCGACGTCGAACTACTAACCCTCGACGAACTGTGCATCCAATCTGATTTCGTGAGCCTTCATCTACCTCTAACAACCACAACCCGTCGGATGTTCAACGCTAAGCAACTGGCCAAATTTAAATACGGTTCACGCCTCATTAACACTTCTCGTGGCGACCTCATCGATGAAGCCGCATTGGCGGATGCTATTGAATCGGGACAAATTGGTGGTGCTGGGCTCGACGTGTTTGAGTGTGAGCCGCCCATCGATTCCCGTCTCATCGCACTGCCCCAAGTCGTCGCAACCCCACACATTGCCGGCTCTACCCAAGAAGCCCAGCAACTAGTCGGAGCAGAGACGGCAGCGGGAATTCGCGACTATCTCCAACTCGGTATCGTGCAAAACGCTGTCAATTTCCCGTCAATACCGCTGGAAGAACTCAAGCGGCTCCAGCCTTTTGTTGACCTAGCTGAGAAGCTGGGCGCCTTTGTCGCTCAACTGGCGACCGGCAGAACTCGAACCGTGAACATCAGATATTACGGAGGTCTTACCACCGGCACTAATGAACCGCTAGTTGGGGCCGTNCTGAAGGGTCTCTTCCAAACAATGCTGTCGTCCACGATCACCCTAATCAACGCACGCTCAGTAGCNGAGGGNCGNGGTGTGGACGTAGTCGAGTCACGCAGTCCTCGACCNNGAAATTTCACTANCCTCATGGCCGTGAAATTGGATACNTCCAACGGCGANTTATGGGTCGAGGGTGCCATTTTTGANCATGGNGGGGCCCGTATTGTCCTACTTGACGGTGTTGAAATCGAGGCCGGTCTCGAAGGTACNCACATTGTGATCCGTAATCTCGACGAACCTGGNGTGGTNGGNGCTGTGGGGTCGATCCTAGCTGAATGCGGAGTCAANATCGCACGCTTCGCNCTGGGTCGAGGCCCAGCCGGTGCAGTTTCCGTTATTAGNATCGATGANTCGATGGATTCCGGTAACCGTGAATTNGANNAGGGACTGCTTGACACGCTCCGGNCTGTGCCAGCCATCAAGTCGGCCCAACTGGTGCGNATTTAGNACAGTTCGNGAGAAAAGAAGTTGNGGAAGGCTATTCAGATATCGTCANTCTCTAGCACTTCNTCGACCCACGAAATCATCTGTGGTAATATTCGTCGTGCACCCTTCGACGACCTTTAGTTCCCTCAAAACTCTCANCAAGTCTTCGATCGTCGCTATCATCCCTGCTCGTTACGCGTCCTCACGACTTCCGGGAAAAGCACTCGTCGACCTCGCCGGGAGACCAATGATCGAGCACGTCTACAGGCGCGCATCTTCGGTTCCAGAACTTGATGCAGTCATCGTCGCAACTGACGATGACCGGATCATCAGTGCCGTTCAGGGTTTCGGCGGGCACGCCGAGAGGACTCAGTCAATCCATCGCTCTGGCACCGAACGAGTTGCTGAAGTCGCCGCGAGATTGCCCTGCGCCATCGTTGTCAACATACAGGGCGATGAACCGCTCATCGAACCTTCGATGATTAAGGAAGCACTTGAAATGGTTCGATCTGAGCCATCAGTGCAAATGTGCACACTGCGTAGACAGATCACAGACCCCGCAGAGTTAGCAAATCCGAGTATCGTGAAGGTCGTCGTCGATAGTCACGGAGACGCCTTNTACTTCTCTCGACACAAGATCCCACATTCAGTGTCCGCAGTGGAGCCGATTTTCTTTAAACATATCGGGCTCTACGTTTATAGGAGACACTTCCTGCTCGAATTGGCAACATTGCCACCCATGCCACTTGAAACCGTCGAGTCGCTTGAACAACTCCGCGTACTGGAACACGGCTTTACAATCAGGACCGTTGAGACAAAGAGTGATTCATTTGGAGTTGATACGCTCGAAGATGTCGAACGGGTTCGTCGGTCTTTGACCCAAGGAGTTCGACCGTGACCGAGCCATCGCAGAACAGGAAAGAACGACCAATCAAATACATTTTCGTGACGGGTGGCGTGGTGTCATCCTTAGGTAAAGGATTGGCCGCAGCGTCACTAGGTTGCTTGCTCGAAGGGCACGGGCACAAGGTAACGATGTTGAAGTTCGATCCTTACGTCAATGTCGATCCCGGAACAATGAGCCCATACCAGCACGGNGAAGTGTANGTCACCAACGACGGTGCNGAAACCGANCTGGATCTCGGACACTATGAGCGCTTCACCAGTACNATCACGACACGTAATCACAATTGGACAACNGGAAAGATTTTCCTGTCTGTAATTGAAAAGGAGCGCCGAGGTGATTATCTCGGTCGCACCGTGCAAGTAATCCCACACATCACTGATGAGATTAAGAAAAACATTCGTGGTGTNTCCAACGAGGCTGACGTCGTTCTCGTGGAGGTCGGCGGGACTGTCGGCGACATCGAGAGTCAGCCCTTCCTCGAAGCAATCCGTCAAATGCGGCAAGACGTAGGTCGCGAAAACACCCTTTACGTCCACTTAACATTAGTGCCCTTTATTGGCACAGCAGGTGAAGTCAAGACCAAGCCAACCCAGCACAGTGTTCGCGATCTTCGTGCTATTGGCATTCAACCAGACATTCTGCTATGTCGAACTGACCGGACACTCGAAACCGAAATTAAGAAGAAAATTTCTCTGTTCTGTGACGTCAGCGAAGAAGCCGTTATCACAGCACGGGATGTTGACAACATCTACAAGGTGCCCCTCGTCCTCGCGGCCGAAGGACTTGACCGCATAGCTCTTAAACATCTCAACCTATCTAACGAGCGGCGTAACATGCGGGCGTGGGAAGACCTCGTGAATCGGATTCAGCACCCAAAGGACAACCTGACGATCTGCGTGGTTGGTAAGTACGTGGGCTACGAGGATTCCTATAAAAGTCTAAACGAAGCGGTCTACCACGCGGGCTTTAAGCATGGTTTAAAGATTAAGATTAAGTGGATTGAATCCGAAGACCTTGAGGTTCCCGACGGCGAACAATTACTCGTTGGTGCTGACGGCATTCTTGTGCCCGGTGGTTTTGGAGATCGTGGTAGTCGAGGCATGATGTGCGCCGCTCGTATTGCCCGAGAACGATTAATTCCCTACTTTGGGATCTGTTACGGCTTCCAGTGGGCCGCAGTGGAGTTCGCACGAAACGTTTGTGGTTTAGAGGACGCAGATTCCACTGAGTGCTCACCTAATACACCGCACAAGGTTATCTACAAATTACGCGATCTCCTCGGAGTTGATGATTTAGGTGGAACCATGCGGCTCGGCGCGTACGCTTGTGAACTCACAGCTGACTCAAAGGCTTACGCGGCCTACGGTGAACGTCAGATTAGCGAACGGCACCGCCACCGGTACGAATTCAACCGCGAATATGAACAACCACTAACGGAACATGGTCTACGAATAGCTGGACAATCTCCCGACGGTAAATTCGTCGAGGTACTCGAATTGCCAGAACATCCGTGGTATGTGGCAGTCCAGTTTCACCCAGAATTTAAGTCGAAGCCCCTCCAGCCCCATCCCCTGTTCGACCGCTTCGTTGGTGCTAGCTACCAGCATAAACGGGGTGTCTCAAGCCAAACCGAAACCGCTCCATCCCTGGCTAAATGACCGTTCGTAATGGCCCTGTTACATCCGACGCCGGTTTATAATGAACCAGTGGAAACGGTCACGGTCGGAGGCATCGGATTCGGCGGAAACCATCGCCTTGCGCTGATCGGGGGACCCTGTGTTATCGAGAGCGAGGCGCACGCTTTGTCGCTAGGTGAACGCATTAAAACAATCACTTCACGCCAGAACGTTCCACTAGTCTTCAAGGCATCATTCGATAAGGCGAACCGAACATCGCTTCATTCCTTTCGTGGTCCTGGAATCGATGAGGGCCTCCGTATCCTCGCCCGCGTCAAGCATGAGCTAGACCTTCCGATTCTCACAGACATTCACGAGGCAGCACAAGCCGCACCAGTCGCCGAGGTAGCTGACGCCCTGCAGATTCCGGCATTTCTTTCACGCCAAACCGATCTCCTGATTGCAGCCGCTCGAACTGGCCGACCTGTTAACCTAAAAAAGGGACAATTCCTAGCACCACAGGACATGCGTTATGCCATCGCTAAAATTACTGAGAGCGGTAATAGTCAGGTAATTGTGACAGAGCGAGGGGTTACATTCGGATAC
This sequence comes from Acidobacteriota bacterium, assembly GCA_002714165.1. GTDB lineage: Bacteria > Acidobacteriota > Vicinamibacteria > Vicinamibacterales > UBA823 > UBA11600. The sequence goes on along the minus strand of PAWT01000018.1, from coordinate 68,746 downwards.
AACAACCTTATGGTCGATATGCGTGCCTTTCCTCAGCTTCGTAGTTTGGGAGTGCCTGTGGTTTTCGATGTAACTCACAGCCTTCAACTGCCCGGCGGCGCAGATGGTGAGTCAAGCGGCCAGGCAGAATTCATCACACCTCTTGCTTCTGCTGGAGTGGCCGCCGGAATCGATGGGCTATTTCTCGAAATCCATGATTCCCCCGCTAAGGCTAAGAGCGATGGGCCGAACGCGTGTCCACTCGACGAATTAGAACCGCTATTGCAACGCCTCGTCCGAATTGACGATGTGGTACGGACAACTCCGACGCGTGTGTAATTCGCGGAAAGCCAACATGCCAGACCAGACCGATTCGGACTCTGGAAACAATGCCGGACTGACGTTAGCGCGTCAGGTTCTCGAAACAGAGGCCGCGGCCATCCTAGCGCTTCTTGACCGCCTCGACGCAGCATTCGAACGCGCGGTTGACGTGCTCCAAACCTGCTCAGGAACGATCATCGTTACCGGTATGGGAAAATCTGGCATCATCTGTCGAAAAATTGCCGCAACGCTTTCAAGTACGGGAACTCCTGCATTCTTCTTGCATCCGGCAGAGGCCATCCACGGCGATCTTGGGGCGATCCAACCTGACGATGTCGTACTCGCGCTCTCTTACAGCGGGGAAACAGATGAACTATTACGACTGCTAGAGACGATCCGGCGTCGAGACATACGATTGATCGCCATTACTGGAAATTCTTCATCAGCTCTTGGCCGGGCCGCGGACGTCACTCTCAACTGTCGAGTTAGTGAGGAAGCTTGTCCGCTTAATCTTGTGCCGACTGCCAGTACCACCGCATCGTTGGCTATAGGGGACGCACTAGCTATGGTACTCAGCGTCAGAAAGGGTTTCCAGCAGGAGGACTTCGCGATAAACCATCCTGGCGGGAAGCTCGGCAAGCGCCTAATGAGAGTCGACCAACTAATGCACGGTGGTGCTCAGCTACCCTGCGTCGAGTCCACAACTCCCATGCGTGACGTGATCTACGAAATGTCGAGTAAGGGTCTTGGCATGACCTGCGTAGCCAANGCCGACCATNGCCTTCTGGGNATCATCACTGATGGNGATCTGCGTCGACACATGAANGACTCNGCTGATTTCCTCGCCTGTGCTGCAAGNGANGTNATGACNTCGACTCCAGTCACAATCCAGGGAACCGCTCTCGCTGTTACAGCGCTAAATNCCATGGANGCGAAGCGCATCACGTCACTTGTTGTCNTTGATGTNAACCGTATTATCCAAGGGGTGTNGCACGTGCACGACCTCTGGCGAGTTGAGCAATTCTGAAATCTAGTTGGACAACGAAAGTAACACCGTGTCGGTCCATAATAAAGCCTCGAGAATTCGCCTACTACTGTTTGATGTTGACGGTGTCCTCACCGACGGTCGAATAGAATTACACCCGGATGGCAGCGAATCAAAATGTTTTCATATCCGCGACGGCGCAGCGATTGTGTGGGCCAATCGGGCTGGTCTACTAACCGGCATTCTCTCAGCGCGTACTTCAGTTGCAACAACGTTNCGGNCCAAGCAACTTGAAATGCCCATCGTTCTCCAAGGAGTCACAGTAAAACTCTCCGCGTATGAACAAGTCCTAGCCAATTATCAGCTGACTGACACTGAAGTCGCTTACATGGGCGATGACTTACTCGACTTAGCAGTACTCGCTCGGGTCGGTCTCTCTGCTGCACCAGCCGACGCTGCTATTGGCGTAAGACAGAAAGTCGACTGGATCAGCTCGGCACGCGGTGGTGANGGTGCTGCACGTGATTTGATTGAACTCGTCCTGAGAGCTCGATCGCTCTGGCCGCCGATTATTGAGTCTCAAGCCGATCCAGAATCCGACCTATCCCATGGATGAAACAGCTTCTGTCACATTCGTTAGCGTGTTAGTAGCCTTACTCATCGGCCTTACCATTGGAAAGGCCTGGGAACGCTACAAGTTGCGTGGCGGTCGCTGGATTGATCGTCGAAAAGCCAGGAAATCTCCCCATTACATCCTTGGTCTGAACTTCCTAGTCTCGAACCAAATCGATCTGGCAATCGAGGAACTGAGCAACGCTGCTGGCCTTGATGAAGACGCACTTGAAGTCCATATGATTCTGGGTAACCTCTTTCGTGAAAAAGGTCAGGTCGCCCGNGCGATCCAAGTTCACCAAGACCTACTACAACGACCAGGACTTAGCACTATCGAACATGCGTATGTACTCCTTTGCCTTGGACTTGACTTCAGACGCGGCGGTATCGTCGATCGGGCACTAGAAACGTTTAATGAAGTGCTCCGGCTCGATTCCGATAACCGCTATGCTCTGCTGAACCTAGGAAAGCTTTACGAAGATCAACACCAGTGGCCCGAAGCCTACGCAATACGGAAACGCGTGATGGCACTCGCCGAGCCCGAATCGCAGGCCTCGCATCGTTCCATTCTTGCTTTCCTTGAAACTGAGATCGGCCAAGAAGCTCGATCCAAGACTGATGTAAAGGAGGCNATCTCTCACTTCGAGTCGGCCATAGAGCTTGACAAGAGCACGGTGCCAGCATACCTAAACCTAGGTGACGTACGCTTAGCCTCAGGTGACGCCAAGGGGGCGATCTCAGCTTGGGAACACATCATTAATGTCGAGCCAAGTCGCGCTTACCTAGCTTTCGACCGACTCGACGACGCCTACCCTAAAAGCGGTTCCCCCAAGAAGTTTCAGGAGTTATGCCGTCAGCTGATCACATCAAACCCGCTTGACTGGCGAGCACGTCAGGCCCTAGCTCGGCACCTGACTGAGCGAGGCTCGGTCCGTGACGCACTGGAACTCCTCCTTGAAGCACTCGTACACAATCCACACGCTCTTTCAATCCATCAATCGATCTTNCAAACGTTGACTGAACTCAAATTCGATACGGTTCTTGTGCAGCGCTATGTTGAATTGACCCGTGGCGCTATCTTTTACCTCGACCCGCACATTTGCATAAACTGTCATTATCGAAGTACGGAACTGTTATGGCAGTGTCCTCAGTGCCACGAGTGGAAGACCTTTCTCGAAGAACGGTTGGCACCTGCGAAGAAGCCAGTGAACCCACACCACGAACGNGAATGAACTCACTTGGGACTTCGGCATGCTAAGAATTGGCCTCACAGGAGGACTTGCGACCGGTAAGAGTCACGTAAGAGTTCGANTTGCCACCCTAGGACTACCGACAATCGACGCAGACACAATCGCCAGGAAGGTTGTCCGTCCTGGTGAACCAGCTTGGCACGACATACGTCAACGCTTCGGTAACGGCATTTGGAAAACCGATGGTTCTCTCAATCGAGCGGCTCTCGCTTCAATTATCTTTTCCGACGAGGCAGCCCGAAATGACCTGGAGGAGATCCTTCACCCTCGCGTCTATTCAGTGATTAGAAGCTGGCTCGATCAGCTAGCGCAGGCGCATATCCACCATGCCGCCGTTGCCGACATCCCACTACTCTATGAAACTGGACACGACGATGATTTTGATAAGGTCATNGTCGTTNCGTGCGANGCCAAAACACAGCTGCAACGGGTTATGGCCCGNGATGGNCTCAGCAAAGAAGANGCTCAGCAACGAATTGCNATCCAANTTCCNACNGCACAGAAGGCNGCGNAAGCTGATNTTGTNATTTCAACGGAGGGNACACTGNAAGANACCGATGCNCAGATCGACCGATTCGTNNAGGAACTAGATCANNCGATCTAGCCNCTGTGNTAGACGNCCTTCCCTAGATGCATTTCCGNGGCTCGGACAGTATTAACCATCAACATCGCAACNGTGAGGGGACCGACGCCCCCAGGCACTGGNGTCAGNGCNCCGGCCGTTTCACTAACAGCTGGATGAACGTCTCCTACCAATAGGGATCCACGTCGTGCAAACGTTTGAAGCCTAGGTGAACTAGGCGGCAGCAGGCTCTTCACGATAGCTTCATCTACCAAGCGATTGACTCCCACATCGATCACTGTGGCCCCGGGCTTGACAAACTCCGAGGTTACGAACGCTGGTCGACCCAATGCTGCGATGAGAACATCGGCCTCTCTAGCCAGCGCACTTAAGTCACGCGTCTTCGAGTGACAAACTGTGACCGTGGCATGGCGATGAAGAAGCATGAGAGCTACTGGCTTACCAACTATTTGGCTGCGTCCGATCACAACAGCACGCTGACCTTTAAGATTGATACAGCTCCGGTCAAGGAGCTCGAGAATTCCAGAAGGGGTACAAGGAGCAAACACAGAGCGCCCCTGGGCTAACCGGCCGAAGTTGGTTGGATGAAAGCCGTCGACGTCTTTCGTAGGATCAATGGCTTCAAAAAGCGTGCTCTCTGCAGCAGTCCCGAGCGCGCTGGGCAAAGGTGCCTGTACCAAGATACCATCGTGGTCCTGACTACGATTGAACCGACACACGACCTCCTTAGCTTTATCAAGCGTGGCCGTCTTCGGTAACCGAACTACATCAACTTTTAAGCCCAACGCGTCACCGGCTTTTGACTTAGTATTTACATATACTTCCGACGCCGCATCATCTCCAACGAGCAGGATTCCCAATGTTGGAGGACGTCGGGCAGCCAGCGTACAGGCCTCAACGCGTGCAACTAGTTCTGTGCGGATATCGGCCGCGATGCGCGTACCATCTAAGATTCGTGCTGCCATACCGAAACGCCTAAGGTTAGATCCTTCCACCAACTAGATTAAAACTAACAGGACATCGAAACAATCCCATTCTAACAGCCCCAAACAGCTTCATTACAGTAACAATGGGAGTTTCGGCTTTGGAACCCGTGGGAACTTCAGTAGAATGCCGCCGCCCCTGTATGATCAAACATGCAGTCTGGAGACGTTGATGACTATCAATGATCGTGGCACGTGGGGTTCACGATTCGGTTTCGTGCTGGCTGCGGCAGGGTCGGCTGTCGGCCTCGGAAACATTTGGGGCTTCCCGACAAAGGTCGGACAGAACGGCGGCGGCGCCTTCGTTTTGGTCTACCTAGCTTGCGTAATTTTTATCTGCCTCCCTATTCTCATCGCCGAACTGGCGATCGGTCGACATACCAAGAGTGACCCTGTCACCGCGTACGCAAGACTCCGCCCAGGAACCAGATGGTGGATGGCGGGCGCCCTCGGTGTGGCAGCCGGATTCGGGGTTCTATCTTTCTACTCCGTCATTGCTGGCTGGGCGCTCGCCTACATCTGGTTCAGTGCAACCGGCACAGTGAGTAGTGGAGCACTCGAAAGTGCCACATTCTTCACCGAATTTACGGCTCGTGCACCTATCAACCTAATGCTGACTTTCGTGATGTTGGCAGCCACAGCTGGTGTATTACTTGGAGGCATCCGCTCAGGCATCGAGCTCGTCTCGAAATTTCTGATGCCAGTGCTAGCGCTTCTCCTGGTCGGCCTAGCCATCCGCGCCGTCACACTNCCAGGTGCGGCCGAAGGGGTCGCATATTACCTGAAGCCAGATTTCAGCAAGGTAATGAATTTTGGCACCCTCAACGCTGCTCTGGGTCAGGCGTTCTTCTCATTGAGTCTCGGTCTTGGAACAATGTTGGTTTACGGAAGCTATCTAACCCGACGCGAAGGTATCGCTAAAGCGGCTGTTATGGTGGTAGTTGTGGANACCTGCCTGGCTTTACTGGCCGGCTTCATGATCTTCCCATCAGGATTCTCAATTCCTGGATTCGACCCCGGCAGCCAAGGCCCAGGCCTCATCTTCGTTGTGCTACCTAGGCTGTTCGCATCTCTCCCTGGAGGCCAGTTTTTTGGAGCCGCTTTCTTCATCTTGTTGACCTTGGCTGCTCTTACTTCAGCGATTTCGCTCCTCGAGGTTCCCGTAGCTCATTTCATTGACGCACACAGTTGGGGCCGCCCTCGAGCGGTGCTCGTTGTGATGATGGCGACTTTTGCTCTATCCATTCCGTCAGTTCTAGCCAGTGGCGCTAATAATTTTTTCACGAGTCTTCCAATTATCGGCCTCGACTTCCTAACACTAATGATCACGGTCTGGAACGATTTTGCCTTGCCGATTGGAGGACTACTGACCGCTGTATTTGTTGGGTACGTCTGGCGCATTGACAATGCACTCGAGGAGCTTTTGGCTGAACAGGCGTGGTTTCCAGGGCGTCAGTTCTGGGGCCTACTCATCCGCTACGCTTGCCCAGTGGCCATTTTTCTTATCATCTTCGGCACTTTACAAAGCTTAATCGCCTGATATTATTCGCCAACGTTAATCTCGACTTTAAGGAGCCACGGATGGAAGAACTGACGCAGCAAATCCAAGCCATCGAAAGCTCTGTGTACGAGTGGTATGCGGTTCCCCTAATTCTACTGGCCACGGGTGGACTCATTACCATCACAACAGGGTTGGTGCAGATTCGCCGTTTCCCAGCAGCCTTCCGCATGGTATTCGCCGGCGCCTTTAAGAAGAATACCGCCCAAGACGGGACCATCACTCCGTTTCAGGCTCTATCAACAGCTCTCGCCTCCACCGTCGGCAATGGCAATATCGGTGGCGTAGCCACCGCCATAATCATCGGTGGACCGGGTGCTATCTTTTGGATGTGGGTCTGTGCAGCGGTCGGCATGGCCACGAAGTATGCTGAGGCAGTTCTAGGCGTCCACTTCCGGGTAACCCGCGAGACAGGCGAATTGGCGGCGGGTCCGATGTACTACATTACCGGTGGAATCCCTTATGGGTGGCTTGCGAAACCGCTAGCGTATGCCTTCGCGTTCTTCGGCGCCGTAGCTTGCTTACTTGGCACAGGCAACATGGCCCAGTCGAACACCGTCGCACGAACGTTCGTGGAAGCGGCGCGAACAATTTTCAACCTCGACGTACCCCTCTGGTTTCCCGGCATACTGATCACAGCCGCCGTCGGACTCGTGTTAATCGGCGGCATCAAGCGAATTGCTGCCGTTGCGGAAAAGCTGGTGCCGGCGATGATCGTTGTCTATCTCGCAATGGCAACGATCTATATCCTGATGAACGTGACCGAACTGCCGGCAATGTTTGGATTAATCATCTCCCGGGCTTTTTCACCCTCGGCCGCGGTCGGAGGCTTCGTCGGCGCCTCAGTNGCTCAATCCTTGGCGGCTGGAATTAGCCGTGGCGTACTCTCGAATGAAGCTGGGCTGGGTAGCGCACCGATCGCGCACGGGATTGCCAATGTAAAACATCCCTCTGAGCAGGGCTTAGTTGGTATCTTTGAAGTCTTCGTCGACACAATCGTCGTGTGCTCGATGACCGCATTCATCATTCTCTCCTCAGGCCTGTGGACAGACCCGAGCTACCAACAGGCAAGTGGCGATCTAACCGCTGCCGCCCTGAGCACCAGTATTCCGTTTGCCTCTCTGATTCTCGCGGTGTGCTCCTTCCTCTTTGGCTTTTCGACGCTCATCGGCTGGTGCTACTACGGTGAAAAATGCTTCGAGTTCCTATTCGGCTCAGAAAAAATCTTGTTCTATCGAGTGCTGTTCACAGCGCTCGTCATGGTCGGTTCGGTCATTTCAGTGCCTATGGTCTGGGCNATCGGCACGCTGTTAAATGGATTTATGGCGTTTCCGAATCTGATAGGCCTGATCTTCCTGGTTGGAACCGTTAAGAAGTTGACTNAAGAATACTTCGAGGGTACTAACACAAGCAGNTAGGACAGGAACTCTTACTCAATCAGTGAGAGCGTCGAGAAATTCAGCTGTTCGGCGTTCCGGATTACCCCCGGTCAGCAGGTCGGAAATCACCGCAACCGACGTTGCACCAGCGCGGATAACACTACGTGCACGCTCCAAGGTAATACCGCCAATACCAATAAGCGGTACGCCCTCGACACGTTCGGCAGCTTGCGCGACAAACTCTAGCCCCACAACCGCATCGGGAGCCGTNTTACTCTGCGTCTCAAAGACNGGNCCAACNGCCACGTAGGANATCGGTNCGGACAGNGCGACATTGAGTTGNCGTAGGGTGTGGGTCGAGAGGCCTANNAAAGCTTCNGGNCCNANNATCTNCCGCNCGGCATNCACNGGCAAGATCCTCTTGACCAAGGTGGAGGCCGCGAGCACCGGAAAGCCTGACAAGATCAGCACGATCATTCAAAATAATAGTGGCTCCGTATCGAATGCCTAGGTTGACGATGGTGTCAGCCCAGACGATAAAGGTCTTACTCGATACTGACTTGGCCCGCAGCTGCACAAGCCGCGCCCCGCCACGCATCACAGCCTCCGCAAGCCGGGTGACCTCCCAGCCATAGCGGGATGACACATCAGCATCAATGATTGCGTAAAGTGGGGACAGCGGCACGGACACGCTTAGGACTCAGGGTTCGTAACGAGACAGATACGCCTGCAATAGGACTAGACAGCCTTAGCCAAACCTTTACGTGGTCGATTTGCCTGGAACCGCTCCAGAAAGGTCGTATCGAACTCCGCCGCCACGAATCCAGGGTCCTTTAGAATAGCTTGATGGAGAGGGATGTTCGTCTTAATCCCTTCGATTACTGTCATATCAAGTGCACGCCTTAGACGGGCAATTGCCTCGCTGCGGTCGCGCCCGTGCGCGATGACCTTCGCCACAAGCGAATCGTAAAATGGGGACACCGTGCAGCCAGCATGCGCGTAAGTATCGAGTCTAATGCCCGGGCCACCTAAGAAACTAAAGGTCTCGATGACGCCTGGCGATGGCACGAAGGTTTCGGGGTCCTCGGCATTGATTCGGCATTCGATCGAGTGGCCGTTAAAGTTCACCCCCCTCTGCTGGAAGCCTAACTTTTCACCAGCGGCGATCCGAATCTGCTCCTTGACAATATCGATGCCTGTAATCATTTCCGTCACAGGATGTTCGACCTGCAGCCGAGCATTCGCTTCTATGAAGTAAAAATTACCCTTGCCGTCCAAAAGAAACTCAAAGGTTCCAGCGTTTTGATACTGCACGGCCTTAGCAGCATGCACAACCGTTTTTCCCAACTTCTTGCGCAACCGGTTGGTAAGGGCCATCGACGGAGCTTCCTCGAGAATCTTCTGGTGACGACGTTGAATCGAACACTCACGTTCTCCGAGGTGAATGACATGACCGTGTTGATCGGCGAGCACCTGTACTTCAATGTGTCGAGGTGCTTCAACGAATTTCTCGATATATACATCACGGAACCCAAACGCCACTTCAGCTTCGTGTTGAGCCGTCTGGAAAGCCACTTCTAATTCCGGGAATGAACGTACCACCCGTAGCCCTCTCCCACCACCACCAGCGGTCGCCTTAATGATGAGCGGAAATCCAAGTTTCTTGCCGAGAACCTGGGCCTTCTCTAACCCTTCGACCGGCCCGTCACTACCAGGGAGGACCTTCACACCAGCTTTCTTCATCGCTCGGCGCGCCCTCGCTTTATCACCCATCAGACGCATCACGGTCTGATCGGGACCAATGAATTTGATACGACAGGACTCACAGGCTTCGGCGAGAAACGCACTTTCCGACAGAAAGCCATATCCGGGATGCAACGCATCAACGCCAGTGATCTCAGCCGCGCTGATCACTGCTGGCACGCTCAAATAGCTATCGATGCTTCTGGCAGGGCCGATACAGACTGACTCATCAGCAAAACTGACATGGACGGAGTGCTCATCCGCGTCGGAGTAAACCGCTACCGTCTTGATACCTAGCTCACGACAGGCGTGGATGACACGAAGTGCGATTTCACCACGATTGGCAATCAGGATCTTCTTGAACATTAAGCTTGAAAATTAAGAATGAGGACAAATCTTGTCCGGTTTCAACTGACCCTTGGACGGACGCGCATGGAAAACAGCTGGTCACCGTACTGAACGGGCTGACCGTTTTCAACAAAAATCTCGGTGATTTCGCCATCATCTTCAGCATTGATCTCGTTCATTAACTTCATCGCTTCAATGATGCACAAAACTTGCCCCTTGCCCACTTTGTCGCCGACCTCAACGAACGATTTAGCCCCAGGATCTGGAGCGCGATAAAAGGTTCCAACAATCGGTGACTTAACTACTGACAGATCAGCGGACCCATCCACGTCAGTCCCAATCGACGATTCAACTGACTGAGCGGCGACCAGAGCAGGTGCTGGTATCGAAACAGCGGTCACGGCACCCTGGTCATGTGAACTCTCACGCTTGATCCGGAGACGGACACCTTCCTTCTCAATTTCGAACTCTGAGAGGTTATGCTCCTGAGCAAGCTCAATGATTTCCTTGACCTCGTCAAGATTTTTAAGGTGCAACTCTTTACGCCCAGCTTTGTTGGTCATGTTTGCTTCCGTAGCCGGTTAAGACTCAAGACTGAACCCACAGATCCCGTCTAACGTCTGTAAGTAACTCATACCCTTCGTCGGTCACGAGAACGTCGTCTTCGATACGTACCCCACCTTGACCTGGCTCGTAGGCCCCGGGTTCAACAGTGAACACCATGCCGGGAACCAAAAGCACGTCGGATCCTTCAGCAATAGCGCGCTTGCGGTCCGAATCACGCTTCGAGATTCTCGGATCCTCGTGAATCTCCAAGCCTAGGCCATGTCCCGTCCCATGGTTGAAAGCCTCACCGAGCCCACTCTCCTCAAGCACCCGGCGCGCTGCACCATCGACTTCACTCGCCCACACACCAGGACGGACCACAGCAATCGCCGCTTCCTGAGCAGCTGCGACAGCTGAGTGGAGACGTCGAGCAACCTTACTGGGCGTCCCAATAGTCGCCACGCGGCTCAGGTCAACACAGTATCCGTCGAGGACCCCGCCGAAGTCTAGCAGGACTATGTCACCCTCAGTGAATACTCGAGTGCTTGGCTGTGCGTGCGGTAGAGCGCTATTGGGACCGGAAGCAACAATGGTATCAAATGCTGGTCGCTCGAAACCGGCATTGCGTAGGTTGGCATCAATCTCAATGGCTACATCACGTTCCTGACAACCTGGTTCGATAATGCGGCTTATGTCGACTGCAACCATTGAGAGAAGCCGTCCAGCCTCACGCAGGGTAGACCGCTCGTAGTCATCCTTCACAGCCCTCACCTTCTCAACAACTCGAGACGTGGCCACCAATTCGGGAACTGAGCGCCCGGAGCCCAATGCCCGCTCGAGTGCAGTGGATAGATGGATGTGGGTTTGAACAGTCATCCGGTCTGATTCGAAGCCCAACCTCTTAGCATTGGACGACACCAAGAGATCACCGAGTGTGCCCTCATAGCTACGAGCTACAGATCTCACTTCGGTGTGACACGGTCCATGACTTGATTGAAGTAATTCCCGAGCAGCTGTTAAATATCGACCGTCGGTCACCAGGTTGCAGCCATTGCGAGAGATTAGGAGGGACGCCGAAGAACCCTCAAAGTTTGTGAGATATCGAATATTCGGAACGTGAGTAACAAGAAACGCATCTAGATGTTCATCGGCGAGTTTTTCCCAGACTCGTTCAAGACGCCTCGTTAGATCCTTCGAAGTTGGCTTACCCATCACCCAAACATTTTCGGAATTCTATTGGCCTGCGCAGACCACGAAATTTGGAGCATAAACTAAACAACCTGATGAGCTTTATCGGCCCTTCGACCACAAACAGACAGAGTAACACTGTCCATTGTCCGACTGGCAAAGCTCTCCAGAAAATCATCAGCCAGCAAACAGGAATCGCAACGAGGTCGAAACGGTGTCGAATGAAAATACCAGCGGTACTTCTTGCCTCCCATTTGGTGGTTGATTCCTTGACACCACCTGTAATCGACCGTATTATCTGGGTTTGCAGTTACGAGGTGGTTCCTGTAGAGGCAGTTGATGAAAACGTTTGTGGCGTCATCGAAGAACTTGGAGCGCAAGTGGCATCTGATTGACGCTGAGGGTAAGATCCTTGGGCGGATCGCAACAGTCGCGGCACGCCTCCTCCAGGGTAAGCACCGTCCGCAGTACACAACTTTCATTGATACTGGTGACCATGTCATTGTCGTCAACGCTGCACAGGTCAAATTGAGTGGTCGCAAAGAAGACCAAAAACTCTATCGACGGCACAGCGGTTATGAAGGCGGTCTTCGAGAAGAAAGTGCAAGACTTGTTCGTCAGCGGAAACCAATCCGTCTGGTTGAACTGGCAGTGCGGGGCATGCTTCCCAAGACAAAGCTAGGGAACACGATGTACCGTAAGCTGAATGTATACGCTGGGCCAGACCATCCACACTCCGCACAGAAACCTACCGCCCTTGAGGTTGCGTAACCTTGGCAGATAGTCAATTCTACGGCACCGGACGTCGGAAGACGTCCACTGCTCGCATCTTTCTCCGCCCTGGCACCGGTAACATTCAGGTCAACCGGCGCTCGCTGAATTTGAGTTTTCCGACCGAAGTGCTTCGGATGCAGATACAGCAACCGCTGCAACTGACCGAAACCCTTGGCCAGTATGATGTTCTGGCCACGGCGACTGGTGGCGGCGTTTCTGGGCAAGCCGGCGCCTTACGGTTAGGAATCGCACGCGCCTTAGTTAAAGCNAACCCAAGCCTCCGCGCCGATCTCAAGNAAGCTGGCNTTCTGANNCGCGATCCCCGAATCAAGGAACGCAAAAAGTATGGTCTAGCCGGTGCACGCAAGCGATTCCAATTTAGCAAGCGATAAAACATTGTGATTACAAGACAAGACCTNAATTCGGCGGAAGNCCGCGTAGGAGAANACGCTTGAGTGCAGTCGAATTAAAGGAACTCCTTGAGTCTGGTGTCCACTTTGGCCATCAGACGAGGCGCTGGAANCCGAAGATGAAGGAGTACATCTTTGGGGAACGGAACGGCATTTACATCATCGACCTCAGCAAGACAGCCAAGCTCTTTAGCGAGGCAAGGCAATTCGTTTCTTCGCTAGCCGCAGAAGGCCGCACAATCCTTTTCGTTGGCACTAAACGTCAAGCTCAGGATGTTGTTATCGAAGAAGCACGNCGCTGNGGAATGTTCTTCGTTAATCAGAGNTGGCTGGGTGGCCTACTAACTAACTTCACGACGATTCAACGAAGCATCGGACGGCTTCGCGATCTGGAAGCAATGAGCACCGATGGACGCTACGAAACACTATCGAAGAAGGAAATTTCACGGCTCGAGAAGGAGAAGCGAAAACTTCATAAAAATCTTGATGGCATCCGCNNGATGNNAAAANTNCCNGACGCGGTATTCGTTNTNGATACGCGCAAGGAAAAAATTGCGGTCGATGAGGCAAGGAAGCTCAAGATNCCGATCATNGGTATCGTCGACACGAACTGCGACCCNGACGACGTCGATTATGTCATCCCTGGTAATGACGACGCGTTGNGAGCTATCAAGTTGGTTATGAGTAAGATCGCAGATNCCGTTATCGAAGGACGGGGTCTTCGAGAAGCTGCCCAATCGGAACGTGNGGCCGGCGACACCACCCCTTCTGACTCGGNGAGTCAAGCGGTTAGTGCTGAGCAGGCAACTACCCCTGCTTCTGCCTAAGGGTAAGCGCGCCCAGCTTCGATCGAGCCGGCCCAGTTACGCGCCGGCATTTTTTCTGTACATTGCTCGCCACGCGGGCCAAGCACCTGGAGAAATTCGATGANTATCTCAGCCACAGACGTCAAGGTTCTACGCGATAAGACCGGAGTGGGCTTTATGGAATGCAAGGCTGCCCTCACCGAAGCTCAGGGTGACACCGAACAGGCGATGACCATCCTACGAAAACGTGGACTCGCTAAGGCCGCTAAGCGTGCTGGCCGTTCAACCGATCAGGGCGTTGTAGGAAGTTACATCCACACAGGCGGTAAAATCGGTGTGCTCATTGAGGTAAACTGCGAGACCGATTTCGTCGCAAGAACGGAGGACTTTCAGCAGCTCATAAAGGAGCTAGCTATGCATGTGGCTGCGGCTAACCCACTTTATGTTCGGAGAGAGGACGTGCCCGCCAAAACGATTGAACAGGAAAAAGGAATCTTTCAATCACAACTAGAAGACAAGGGCAAGCCGCCTCATGTGGTCGAAAAGATTCTAGAAGGTAAGCTTGAAAACTATTACTCAGAAATTGTATTAATCGACCAACCATCAATTCGTGATCCAAAAACAACGGTCGGTCAGCTTGTTGCGTCTGCGATCGCAAAAATGGGCGAGAACATCACGATCTCACGTTTCGCAAGATTTAAGATCGGCGAGGGACAAGGCTAACGCCTTCGATGCCTTCAGTAAAGCTAACCCACTACGAGTCGGTTGGCGATCTATAATCTCCACGATCATGCCCTCGCCAGCATACCAGCGTGTCATCCTCAAGCTTTCTGGAGAAGCCCTCCTTGGGCCTGAGTCCTTCGGAATTGATCCGAACGTAACCACACAGATCGCTGGAGAAATTGCCGCGGTACACCGGCTCGGCGTTGAAATGGCCGTCGTCATTGGCGGCGGAAACATTTTTCGTGGACTTGCTGCGACCGCCCGAGGAATGGACCGGGGCACTGCTGACTATATGGGCATGCTGGCAACNGTCATTAANGCTCTTGCGCTACAGGACGCTCTTGAACAAATTCAGGTGGTTACCAGGGTCGTAACCGCTGTAGAGATGCGGGCAGTCGCCGAGCCATTTATTCGGCGTCGAGCTATCCGCCATTTAGAGAAAGGGCGTGTCGTCGTCTTCGCCGCCGGTACTGGTAATCCATACTTCACAACCGACACGGCAGCTGCGCTACGTGCAATGGAAATCCGGGCCGATGTCATTCTTAAGGGCACCAAAGTCGACGGGATTTACACCGCTGATCCACTAAAGGATCCTGAAGCGACACGTTTTGATTCAATTTCCTACCTAGAGGTCCTCGAACAGGGCTTAAAGGTCATGGATGCTACCGCTATTTCCCTCTGCATGGATAATAGTCTGCCAATCGTCGTCTTCAACATCCAGCAACCCGGTAACCTAAAGCGTGCCATTATGGGCGAGTCGGTTGGATCACTAGTGAAGGGGTGACCTAGTTGCGGAAAGAGGCACGATGGATGTCAATAATCTGAAAGAGCTCTATGCTGAAGTCGATAAGCGAATGAAGGGCCTGGTCGAGCACGCCCGTCGAGAGCTCTCAGGCGTGCGCACAGGACGTGCCTCGGTCGCGATTCTTGACAGCGTACACGTTGATGCGTATGGCGCGTTAGTGCCACTCAATCAGGTTGCCAGCTTGTCCGTTCCTGAACCGATGCTTATCGCAGCACAGCCATTTGATCCCTCCTTGAGCGGTGCAATTGAAAAAGCTATCCAAGCAGCTAACCTAGGCCTCAACCCGAATAACGACGGAAAGATGATCCGAATTCCGATTCCGCCCCTAACCGATGAACGCCGTGAAGAGTTGTCGAAGGTTGTCCACAAACTTGCCGAGGAAAGTCGAAACGGTGTACGCCAGGTACGGCGGGACGCAAACGACCGACTCAAGAAAATGCTCAAGAGTAAGAACATTTCTGAAGACGAAGAACGTCGCGCCTTAGAACATGTTCAAAAACTAACTAATGATCACGTGAAAAGTATTGATGATGTTCAAGAAAAGAAAGACGACGAACTCCTAAACCGGTAACACCGACGGCCGACCAAGTGTCCATGTCATATGTATCGCATCTTGAGTGCTCCGCCAATTGCGGCGCCCCTCCCCTAGACCCTCACGAGCGACATCATCTCTGTTCGTGTGGACTGCCGTTGTTAGTTCGTTACCACCTTGCCCGCGTAGCCGAGATTTGGAAGAAGTCGACTCTAGTTGACCGACCGCCAACCATGTGGCGCTACAAAGAGATGATGCCGCTTCTGGGCGATGGCGATCCGGTTACGCTGGGTGAAGGCTTCACTCCACTCTTTCACGCAAAGTCGCTAGGACGAAAACTCGGCTTAAAGGCGCTCTATATCAAAGACGAATCACTCAACCCGACCAACTCATTTAAAGCCCGCGGTCTGTCAGCTGCTGTAACGCGAGCCCGTGCGTTAAAAGCCCATACCTTGTCGGTACCATCAGCCGGAAATGCTGCTAATGCAATGGCCGCCTATGCGGCGCAAGCTGGAATCCCAGCAAAGGTCTTTATGCCAAGAGATGTCAAGCGACCATTCATTCGTGAATGCGAGCTTTATGGTGCGGACGTCACGCTAGTTGATGGACTAATCACCGACGCCGGCCGCTTAGCAGCAGAGAGAGGTGGACCACTCGGATGGTACGACGTATCTACCTTAAAAGAGCCCTATCGAATAGAGGGCAAGAAGACGATGGCCTACGAATTAGCTGAGCAGCTTGACTGGGAATGGCCAGATTGGATTATTTACCCGACCGGCGGAGGCACGGGAATGATTGGCATGTGGAAGGCAATGGACGAGCTCGAAACGATCGGTTGGGTTTCAAAGGGTCGGCGGCCACGCATGGTTACCGTACAGGCGTCTGGGTGCGCACCAATCGTCAGGGCATTTGAGAAAGGCACCGAATTCGCTGAACCGTGGACTAACGCACATACCGTTGCCGATGGCTTACGTGTACCGAAAGCCATCGGGGACTTTCTTATCCTCAGAGCCCTTCGCGAAAGCGGAGGATGCGCGATCGCCGTCTCTGATGCCGATATGGTTAGTTATATGCGTGATCTCGGCCACTACGAAGGCATCAGCGCCGCGCCTGAAGGTGGAGCCACTCTTGGAGCCCTACATAAACTAATTGGCAATAACTCCATCAAACCGGAAGACAAGGTTGTTCTGTTTAACACGGGTGGAGCGCTAAAGTACCTTGACGTTCTAGATTCCATCTGATCTCTGGCGACTCCCATTTCCCGGGGTGGTTTCTTTCCACTCAAACAGCAGGATGCAAGCGTATGCTAAAATCCCAAGCGCGCGTAGTGCCGTTGGAAGCGCACTCCTTTGAAATGGGCGGCTAGCTCAGTTGGGAGAGCGCGGCGTTCGCAACGCCGAGGTCGAGGGTTCGAGCCCCTTGCCGTCCACCATTCTGCCTTATCAGATTTTTGACTACAGTGCTACACAACGGCACCTTGACAGCACATTTCAGCGCCAGCGACAATACTCGAAATGTCAATATCACGAATCACCAAGGAAGAACTGAAAGAACGCCTCGAGGGCATCGGGTCGTCGATCCCAATCATAGTTGACGTACGACTGAAGTATCCCTACGAACACAGTACCGTCACTTTGCCCGGGGCGCTTCGTGAGCCAGATCCTTCAACCCTTCCACGCGATCGAGAAATCGTTACTTACGACTCTGATCCCGAAGAGCTAGTGGGTGCGAAGTACGCAGCTACGTTGATCCGAAAAGGATTCCAAGCCTGTGTTCTGAAAGGCGGGATCGCCGAATGGATGGCCGCCAAGTACCCAACCGATGCCAAAGCTGCACCGGTACAGGCTCCCCCAAAAGCCGGCTCATTGAAGGGTTAGCAATCCTTTCTCATGGTTAAGCAGTAGTCGACCTCGTGCCAAACGCTTTTGCATTACTTACGGTTGGATTATTGCTCAGCTTCTGCTACTCCTCCCCGGCCTCACCACTTCTAGCTCAAACACCACTTCGTCCTGACCCGACGACACTCGCCGGTGTACTCCAGCAACATTACGATCAAGTCCGCGACTTCGCTGCTGACTTCGTCCACGAGTACGAAGGTGGCGCCTTGCGAATGACGGCCACCGAGAAAGGCACCGTTCAGATCAAGAAGCCTGGGAAGATGCGATGGCACTACAACACACCCGAAGAGAAACTGTTCGTCTTCGACGGGCGCACAATGTACGCCTATTTTTTGGATGAGGCGCAAGTCACTGTGAGCCCTATGCCACAAGGCGACGAAGTTAGTGCAGCGGTATTGCTACTGACCGGAAGAGGCAACCTCGTAAGAGACTTTCGTCCGGAGTACGTTGAACTTCCAGATCTCGCAAGCGACAGTTACGCTCTGAGACTTGAGCCGATTGTTCCAACACCTGACTACACCTCACTGACCTTAGTCGTCGATCGTAGCAACCTGAAGTTACGTCGACTCATTTCGACTGACCGGCAGGGCGGCATATCAACCTTTCGATTTAGTAATCTTGAGGAAAACGTGGGTATTACTGATTCTCAGTTTTCGTTTACTATCCCGGCGAACGTTGAGATCATTCGGCACGAGAGTGTACCCCAATGACCTCGACCGTTCCTACATAGTCAAGCTTTACAGGACAGGACGATATCTGATTCCTGTAGAAGACCGGTCACCGTAAACACTGTATATAAATCTAGAAAGACTAGAGGATTAGTTTAATTGTGACTGCTCCTGCGCGATTAGAGCACGTAGGGCACCTGCTCGGTCACACACCTCAAACTCCACCCAGTCTCCAGGACTCAACTGCCCTAGCAGTGGAAGGTCCGCTGTGATAGCAGTCGCTAGTTTTGGATAGCCACCAGTCGTTTGCCCATCCGCCATTAGAATAATCGGCTGACCTGAACCTGGCACCTGAATTGTACCCGTCGGCGTTGCATCGGATAGCGTGCCGACTGACGGGGCCAGCGAAATGGGTGGACCATCCAAGCGATAACCCATNCGATTGGACTGNTTACTGATNACNTACCGCGACGTGNAGAAAGTCTTANTCCCTGACGGCGTGAAGAGTNGTTCCTGNGGTCCAANCATGACACGGATCCTNGCCCCTCCACNTGGTAACCGAAGGAGAGAGTTCCGCAATCGAGGNGNCTGTAGCTTTTNCCCANCAAACGACAGTGAATGNAGGACATCACCAGTCANNAGTGCNCGACCCCCCATACCNCCNATCTGACTCGGAAGATGTGTCGAGCGACTNCCCAACACCTCGGGNACATCAAAACCACCCTCTACNGCCAGGTAGGCCCGAGCACCTANACGTCGCTCGCCAAAACATAATNTNGAACCGGCCGCTACAANCACNGGTTCATTCATCGGCACNAGTTTCTCGTCAAGGGCAAGTTCGAATTCAGCACCGGTAACCGCTATTCTTGTGGCCAGTCCGAAGGAAAGTTCCGGTCCTAATAATGTGACTTCTAGAGTTGCAGATCCTAACGGATTACCCAGTAAGGCGTTGGCAAAACGGTGGGAGTAGCGATCCATTGGACCAGCAACGGGCACTCCGAGGTTCTGAAANCCCCATCTACCAAGATCCTGCACCGTGCTTAACATCCCTGGACTATTCACATGGATGCCCATCAAGAGTCACCATTCGTAACACCTGGGCCCACCAAGGAGCGGAATTCTATCTCGTCCACCGGGACAAAACGCACAGTATCCCCCGCCGTAAACAGAAACGGTTCCTCGCGATTTTGATCAAACGGATAGAATGCCGAGCGTCCAATGAGTTGCCATCCGCCTGGTGTGGTGGAAGGATAAATTCCAGTCTGACAGTCAGCAATGCCNACAGTAGCAGCCAAGACAGATACTCTCGGTGTCTCACGTCTGGGCATCGCAATCCGCTCATTAACCTTTGCCATATAAGCAAATCCTGGCACGAAACCTAACAGATAGACTCGGTAGGCGACCTCCGAATGGAGGCGTACAACATCGTCGGTTGAACAGCCTGCATAACTTGCAACGGCTTCTAGATCAGGTCCATACACACCNCCGTAGCAAACAGGAATTTCCCTTGGCGGTCGGGATGGTGCCAACACTGTTACCGTAGTAGTAGCAGTATTAGTAACGTGGCGTGTAATGGCAGAGGTTAGACTCTCGAGATTGGTGCGTAGCGGATCAAANCAGACGGTAACCGAAGCATAGCTTGAAATGACATCGCGGACTCCATCGATTTGCTCCTGACGAAGTGTCGCTGCGATTGCAACAANCTGCGCGTTCAGAGTAGCATCGATTTCAGTGCCTAACTCGACGACGAGCGCAGAGTCTCCAGCCGCGCGAATCTCGACAGGAGCTGTCATGCGACACTCAACGCAGTCAAAAGCTTATTGTGAATACCGGCGAATGCCCCATTCGACATGATCACAATTTGATCACCCTCACGGGCTTCTTCAGCCACCACCTTTACGATCTCCTCGACCTCGGAGAGATATCTTGCCCGGACTCCATTCGTAGTCAGCATCGCAATGACCCGCTCTGGTGAGAGTCGCATGGCTTCAGCAACTGTCTTACGGTAGACAGGCGCTAGGACGACTTCATCGGCGTTCATCAGAGCCGATACAAGATCCGCCTCAACCAGCCGACGGCAGGCAGTCGCCGAGCGAGGTTCAAAAATCGCCCAAATCCGTCGACCAGGATAGGCTGCCCGTACCGCCGCCAACGTCTCAGCTACAGCCGTCGGATGATGCGCAAAATCGTCATAGAGCGTAACCCCGCGAACTTCGCCCAACGACTCAAGTCGTCGTTTTACACCCTCGAACGTCGCTACACCATTAGCTATGTCTTTTGCATCCANGCCTGCCGCCGCNGCCATCGCNGTCGCCGCAAGCACATTCCGAACGTTGTAGTCACCTAGTAANGGAGAAGTTATNCTCACAAATGGTTCNTCGTCTCTCTCAATCNAAAACTTAGTACCTGTTTCANCCGNCGTAATCGAAACCGCTTTCCAGTCAGCGCCTGAACTGAGNCCGAATGACTCAACNCGACAGTGGGCTTCNNCCCGAAGCGCGAANGCTTCGTCGCTATCAGCACCAACTATTANGAGNCCCTNCCCAGGAATAAGTCGAACTAGCCGACGNAACTCGANACGAATAGCATCAAGATCGTCAAAAATGTCCGCGTGATCAAATTCCANATTGCCAACCACNGCCACATCNGGAAGATACTTAAGAAACTTCGCCGTCTTNTCAAAGAATGCNCTNTCGTATTCGTCNCCCTCGATAACNAATTCCCGACCTCGGCCAAGCCGATGGCTCGCCCCAAAATTCTTAGCCACCCCTCCCATCAACAGGCTCGGATCGCGACCAGCTTGCGTTAGCAGCCACGCGACAAGCGCTGCGGTCGTCGTCTTACCATGTGTGCCTGCAACGACGAATGATCGAGAACCCCATAGGAATTGGTTGCGTATGACTTCCGGAAGAGAAGCGTAGGTCATTTTTTGATCAAGTACCGCTTCGAGTTCCACATTTCCTCGAGAAATAGCATTTCCAACGATGACGAGATCCACATCACTACTGATCTGCTCAGGTCGAAAGTCATCAAAGGGCTCGATTCCTTCAGCCGCCAAAACGTCGCTCATCGGAGGATAGATCACTTGGTCTGAGCCTTGTACGTCGACACCTCGCCGCTTGAGCATGACCGCGAGAGTCCCCATCGCTGTGCCACCAATGCCAATAAAGTGAACGTGCCTCACGAAACCGCCGCCTCCTCAATAATTAAACGTGGCCTACTTTCTGTGCTGAGTCGAGCTCGCACACCGAACGGTAAGGTGATCGCTGACCCCCGTGTATGACCAGAAGGAAAGCCGAACACAACAGGGCCCCTAAAATCCGAGAGCAAATCAGCAGCCGTCGCCTTGGCTGTTGGTTCGCCGGCCGGTTCATCGCAACTTGGCAACTCGCCCCATATAACTCCTGAGGCCCTACTTAAGAGACCACTCAATCGCAATTGGGTTAACATGCGATCGAGCCGGTACGGACGCTCGCCGATCTCATCGATGAACAGCAAGAACGGTTTCTTGGGTGCAAACGCATATGGCGTACCCAGTGAAGCCACAAGCTGGGTCAGAGTGCCTCCAAGGAGAGTCCCCATGGCTTCACCAGGATTCAGAGTCTCAAGGCTATCAGGTGAGAGTTCCCCGAATGGTTCAGCTACCATCGTCACTCGCTTCAGTGACTCCCGGTCATAAGCTCCTTCACCCTTAGACAGACGTCCAACGACCGTGGGACCGTGGAACCCGACCACGCCACATCCGGTCGTAAGATGTACAAGCAAACTAGTTAAATCGCTGTAACCGAGGAACACCTTCGGGCTTCGTTGCAATTCGGTTGGGGTAAGCCAAGGGAGCAGCTGAACGCTCCCATAGCCTCCTCGCACTCCAACCAGACCGGCAATATCAGGATCAAGCCAAGCCTTACGGAACGCCTCAGCTCGTTCTGAGGCCTCGCCAGCAACGTAGACACCTCGATCAAAAACACTTTCGTCATAAACTGGGTCAAATCCGAGCGCCCGCAATTCGGTAAGACCAAGCTCAAACTCCGAACGGTCGAATCCACTTGCTGGGGCAACGATCGCCAGGCGGTCACCTGGACTTAAAGCCTTGGGTTTTAGCATTCGCGCAACCTACTACGGATTACGCTGAATTCAAGTTCATTCAGAACACCGTCAAGCATAGTGAGCTATTTCCTCAGCAATCATCCTGTATTCCTTGCGCCCGATCCAATCTTCGGCACGACCTTTAGGCCTTCTTAACGGTAAGTTTGTTAAATACCGCTCCTTCACTTTCCGATGCCGCCGGAGAGAATTCTCCAGGTCGTGCATTGCTAAGCTACCCTGCTCCGCCGCGTGTATAAGAGCTTCTAGCACACCGGCGTGACTCGCTGTATCGGCCCCGCACAACAGCAACAGGTCGACAGTAGCTCCAACAGCTTCCACAGAAGCCTCCTCTATGCCGTATCTCCCTGTTATCGCCTTCATTTCCATATCGTCCGTCACAACTAAGCCACCGTAATTCAATTCACCCCTGAGCAGATCGTGCACTACACGCCGTGATAGCGTCGCGGGCCGAACTTCATCAAGACTCCGAACTAGCAAATGCCCAGTCATAACCGACGCAACATCAGCGCCAATCGCCGCACGAAATGGAACTAGCTCCCGCTTGTCCAAACACGCCAAATCGATGTCGAGGATTGGTAGTTCGTGGTGTGAGTCCTGGCTAGTATCACCGTGTCCTGGAAAGTGCTTAGCGCAGGCAGCGAGTCCCCCTGACTGTAAGGCTTCGATGATCGAAACTCCGAGTGTTGAAACGACAGCCGGATCCTCAGACATAGCACGGTTGCCAATGACAGGATTCTTCGGATTCGTGTGTAGGTCCATGACCGGTGCGTAGTTGAGAGTAATACCGACAGCAGTTAATTCAGAGGCGAGGGCTGACGCAAATCGTCTGGCTAGATTAGCATCACGACTTCGGCCAAGCAGTTGCATCGCCGGCCACTCCGTGAAGGGATCGCGAAGGCGAGCGACTCGGCCACCCTCTTGGTCAACGCTAACCCACAATGGCCAATCCCGTCGAAGCGATTGCACCTCACGCGTAAGCTCAGCAACCTGGTTTGGACTGTCGATATTGCGTGAAAACAAAATAACGCCACCAATATCAAACTCTTTCACCAGCATGCGCAGTTCGTCAGGCACCGTGTAGCCATCAAAGCCAACAATGGCGAACTGTCCCACTTGACGACGAAACGCAGTTTGTGACATGTCGCGTTCGTGATAGCTAGTGGTCACTTGGGCCGTACACCCAACTCACCCGTAGTCACATTATAATGCGCCAGTGCAGCTCAAAGCGTCCGCTCCTATGCGGATCGACCTTGCCGGCGCCACCTTAGACATATGGCCTCTGTATCTGTACCACACAGATGTTCAAACATTAAACGTTGCCGTGACTCTTAAAGCTCGCTGTTGGTTACAAACTCGTGATGACCGAAGGCTTGTTTTGCGGTCCCTCAACACCAATCAGCATATTGAAGTGACGCATCGATCGGAACTACCTGATGACGCTTCATGGCGCCTCCTAAAACGCATCATCGACTTTTTTGAGGGCGAAGGACTTAACATTGTAATTCAGAGTGATTCTCCAATTGGTGCAGGTATCGCTGGGTCTTCAGCTCTGAACGTTGCCACATGCGCCGCATTCACCAAGTGGCGAGGTCTCGACCTCTCCGCCGAGAAACTTCTCGACATCGCAATGAACATCGAGGCTCAAGTAATCAATGTGCCGACCGGTGCACAGGACTATCGCCCCGCTTATTACGGCGGTATTTCCGCAATTGAGATGGGAGTTGGAGGAATAACGCGTGTGCCTCTCGACGTTGAGGCTCCAGCGATCGCCGATCGCCTAGTCGTCGCTTATAGTGGCGTTTCAAGACAATCAGGGATTAACAACTGGCAGGTCATGAAGAGAAGGATCGATGGAGAACCGAGTCTTATCGATCATTTTGAACAAATCTGTTCGGTTGCCAGAGCTATGCGGTCAGCATTGGTTGCTAGCAATTGGCGAGAGGTCGGCCACCAGATGAACCGAGAGTGGGAATTACGTAAATGTTTAGCGCCTGGGGTTACCACCCCGGCTATTGATAATCTCATTAAGCAGGCCAGAAGCGTTGGTGCACTTGGGGCTAAAGTCTGTGGAGCGGGCGGAGGAGGATGCATCGTTAGCTTAGCGGAACCCACAGAGGTTATCGCTGTATCCTCCGCATTAAGTAGCAGCGGTGCAACGATACTGCCGTGTGACGTCGATACGAACGGACTCCAGATCACTCTTGGCGTGGCACCACCCGAATAACTTCGTCTATCTTCCTCGCCATGGCTCCCACTGTTACAAGGAATAATGTCAGGCAAATACGGAAGTTGTATCTTGAGGCGACCCCGAGAACGATTCAGGGTAACCTGCAGAAAGCCGTCGAGCTACTCAAGTCGCTGCCGACAGAGAGTGCACGTCAAAAAGCGGCAGTGTATATGGACGGCCTATCGCAGTTACGATCTGAGTGGACTCTAGCGAAAAAACGCCGCGCCAAACACCGGTAACAGGTGTGCCATTGACACTCAAGAAACAGGATGTCGACTATCTTTATCAATAGCCTCTGAAGCAATAAATAAGGTGTTTCGGTGTTCACACCATCGAGTTAGGCCACTACGACACTATGACACTAGGTAGTCGCGGTANTTGTCACGGTTGATCAATACGGTGACACTCTCACGCGCCGTACCCAGTCGCTTCCCAGCGCGACCGTTTAGCGTAAATCTGAAGGCACCGGCATCAGAGACATTAATGACAATCTCACTGTCCGCATCAACCTGAAGGCTTTCACCGGCTTGTATCAACCTAGACATTACGGCCTCACCATCAACAGTCAATTGCACCCAACAAGGACCCTGCGGCTCAATGTCAATTAGCAACGCACCTTCGCGAGTCGAAAGCGCAGTCTCCACAAAAGCGATCTCGCCAATCGAACCAACGACATCCGTGGGTTCCGATGTCTGTGCTAATTCATTTTCAGCCGATGAACCTAATCCAACAAAACCAAAATAGATTATTAAGCCAATAAGCGGAAGGCTAAAAGCAGTGAGTTTGACCCACACTCTTGCCATCTCTCGCTGATTTTCAAAAATATGATCTCCCTCTTGACGATCGGCCGCTCGTGGACTTCCCGCAACCAGACCATCGATAGGGAACGCTAACAAAAACTCTTGTAATGTCGCCTCGGGATCAAGACCAACCTCTGCTGCGTACGAACGCACAAATGACCTAAAGAAAATACCTTTCGGTAAACAATTGACCTCATTACGCTCTAAGGCTCTAAGCGTTCCAATAGCAATCCTTGTGGTTGCCGCAATCTCATCAAGGGTTAAACCACGCGCCTCTCGCGCTTCTCGCAACCGAGCGCCAATATCTGCTTGCTGAATCACGAATAATCCTCGTCAGAATCGAACATTGTCGGATCCGGAACTACATACTCTAGACGTGAGACCCGACACTGTCAAACGACCGTCGCACACGCCGAACAAGGCAAGTGAGGCCAGCCGTCCAAGTAGAACTTGCCCTGGCCGATTCAATGAATAGACCAATACCAGCAAAGCCCGCAGCACCAGCCATCCACACTTCCTTGAGGCGATCCTCGTTAACGCCTCCAATTGCCAGCACGGGTAACTCAGTCTGACTAATCACTCTCTCAAGTACACCAAGACCTGCCGGCACATCTGTCATAGGCTTGGAAGGGCTCGGAAATACCGTACCGAAAACCAAATAGTCCAAGGTTAAGGACATTGATGGCACCCTCGATGAATCGTGAACTGCACGACTCACCAACCACGAAGGAGGAGCGATCGTACGGACGCGTTCTGCCTTGACGGAGTCCTCGCGAAGGTGAACGCCCGCCGCACCACTCGCAAGTGCAACATCAGCTCGATCGTTCACGACAACATGCATGGCACTGCCAGCGGTGGCTTTAACGCATCGCGAAACGAGCGACGTCAGGGCTCGTCCCGATAAATCTCGCTCACGCACCTGAACAACTCCGATTCCAGCTTCTGCCGCCGAAGTTACGAAGCCAACGAGATTATTAACCTGACAATCTAGTGAAACTCCTGGAGACAAACGTTGACGATCGGTAACAAGACAGATAAGTGGACGACGCGTTGATAACGTTTCACCCTTAGGATTCATTGGACCTGGGCTTAATAACTTCGACCGGGTCTTCAAGAGTCGAAGCTCCTATAGATTTATTACGCGCATTCTTTAAACGAGTCATCGCTATAGCCGTCATGATTTCGTCAAAACCAGCAATGAGATTAATCAAACCGATTCCTGACACGCCGCCCCGAACATAGTTGTTTTGAAAGGTCACTCTTAACGTTGGAATGACTTCGCCCAGAAGATTCCAATCCCAGTAAGTCGACCACGGAACAAAAATCAACACCAGCCCCACTTCCAGAAAGTAAGCAGCGAACAGCCAACGACTTAGGGGAGAACCCATCAGCACTTGATCATAGCTCTCGCCAGATACTTGATACCGGCCTCGGCATTGGGCCTATCACCGGAGTCAACCGGTGTTGCAACAAATAGCCGTAGTGTTCGAACAAGCTCCCAAGGGCATTACAAGAGGGCATTACATTTGAAAAACTAGAGAGGCTACTACAGATCAAAAGAAGCAACACCACGAGATCAGTGCGACGCGCCACTTAGCGACGAACAGTGAAATGACCGTCGATGCACCGTCGAATAACCGTGGCGACTGATAGCAGCACGATGCTTTGCCGTTGGGTAGCCTTTATGNCGGTCGAAGCCGTAGCGAGGATCTCGTCCGTGCAAAAGTCTCATGTGACGATCTCGTGTGACCTTAGCAACAATTGAGGCGGCNGCAATGGCCGAGCACCGACGNTCNCCACCGATAATATGACGTTGCGGTAACTCAAGGTTTGGAATACANAAACCGTCNACAAGTACAAAATCAGGAAGCGNCACTAANCCCATCACCGCNTCCCGCATCGCAGAGAACGTTGCTTGGTGAACATTTAACTTATCAATNACGATGGGACTCGCCCAACCAACGCTCCATCCGTCTGCCAGGGAAGTGATTTCTTCATACAGACACTCGCGAGCAGAGGCAGATAAAAGCTTTGAGTCACAAACACCCGGAATGTGACGGTCGGGATTTAGGACGACGACTGCAGCAACCAATGGACCGGCTAGACACCCGCGCCCAACTTCATCGACCCCGGCTACCCGTGCGAAACCCAAACGTCTAATGGCGTTCTCGATTGTACGACGAGCAGTAGGTCTGGGCATCCCAGCGATTCTTGGCTTTGGTCGCCTGAGTGCCAAACGGGGGAGGAGGTTCAGGCCTTGGGTTTCGGCTTCCGCTCGCGCATTCTGGCGGCCTTCCCTCGAAGTTCTCGCAAATAATACAACTTCGAGCGGCGTACTCGCGCCGATCTTACGATTTCAATGCGATCGACAATGGGAGAATGTAGAGGAAAGATCCGTTCAACTCCTTGTCCAAACGATACTTTGCGGACAGTGAATGTCGCCCGAGCGCCGCCTCGATGTTGAGCAATGACCACACCCTCAAATATCTGAACGCGCTCCTTCTCACCCTCACGGACCTTTACGTGAACCCTTACGGTATCGCCAGACTGCATTACTGGCCGCTCTACCAACTGGCCCCGTTCGATAGTTTCGACGACCGCGTTCATACTCCTGCCCCCTTCGCCCTTTCCGTCAATAGCTCTTGAAGAATGGCGCGTTCCTCATCATCGAGAGAAGCCTGAGCAAGTAGATCAGGACGACGATTTAAAGTGCGTCGTACTGCCTCCCGCTTCCTCCATCTAGAGATTTCCTTATGATGACCCGATAGTAAAGTCTCCGGCACCCTCAGCGCTCTCGCTTCCGCAGGCCGCGTGTACTGCGGAAAGTCGAGTAAGCCCCGCACAAAGGACTCACTTTCAACCGAACGAGCGTTTCCCACAACCCCTGGCACTAGCCTAGCCACAGCATCAATGATTACTAACGCAGGCAGCTCCCCACCCGTTAGCACGTAGTCTCCGATCGATAGCTCTTCGGTTACAATGGATTCTCTAACCCGTTCGTCAACGCCCTCGTACCGACCACAGAGCACAACAAAATGTGACAAACGGCTTAGGCGCTGAGCATCGGGGTGCGCAAATCGTTTTCCCTGTGGCGACATTAACACCACAGCTTCCGGCAACCCAACGCTGTCTTCTATCGCACTGATAGCACGAAAGAGTGGTTCGCACTTTAATACCATTCCTGGGCCGCCACCATATGGAACATCGTCCACACTACGGTGCCGGTCATCGCTATAGTCACGCAAATCATGAATTTGTACTTCAACAAGGTCTCTATCGATAGCACGCCGCACTACACCTTCCCTAAGCAATCCTTGGACAGTTTCCGGAAAGATTGTGACGACGTCAATTTTCATCCCATGCTCCGCGGTCGGCTCATAGCATTCAACTCCAGCAGCCCCTCAGGCGGATCGATCTCAATAGTCCTATCAGCAACATTTATCTGCTGACAGATATCAGCAACCAGAGGCACCAACACTTCCTCTGTTGCTGTTCGGATAACAAGCCGACTATTCTCGGCATTTCCCTGAACAGCAGCGACCGAACCAAGAACCATCCCGTCAGGCATCCGGACGGAACACCCGATAAGGTCGTGGTGATAAAACATATCAGTCGGTAACGGTTGCAGCTCTGATAAGGGCACTCTCAACTCAGCACCAACGTAAATCTCCGCTGCATCGATCGTTTCGACCCCTTCAAAACCCAGAATCGGACGCCCTTGGTGAAATCTTACCGAAGTCACAGTCGCTCGACTAACTCGGTCTTCGGAGCGGACAAGGAACACAACGCCTACTCTAAAGCGCTGATGTTGAAAGTCCGTTTCAGGATTCACGATGACCTGACCCGAACGACCGTGTGTACGCGCTATCCGACCCACGACCGCCCATTCGAGTAAACGTTCGTCACCGTCCGTCATTGGGCGACCCGTCACGAAACTCGACCGTCACGTTGCAACCTTCCTTTTCAGCGGCTACCGATGCCAGTGTGCGAAAGGCAGCAGCGGTACGCCCCCTCCGACCGATCATCCTTCCTAGATCGCCGGGTGCCGTAAACAGTTCGATCAATTCTGAATCTTGACCGGGAGTTTCAGAAACGCTCACTTCCTCAGGCAGTTCCGCCAGTGCTCTCGCAACAACTTCGACGAGTGTCCTGGCCCGGCTCACGACGTCACCGCCTCCGCATCTTCCTCAGCTTCTGCAACGGCAATCGGATGGCGTTTAATAAGCGTTCTGACCGTGTCAGATGCTCGAGCCCCTCGTTTCACCCAGTGAGCCAGCCGCTCTCGATCCAACTCAATAGTTTCAGGATCGGTCCTCGGATTGTAGTAGCCGAGAATCTCTACGAATCGACCATCCGTTGCCTTTGCTGAATCTAAGACGACTACACGATAAAACGGCTGTTTTTTTGATCCCACACGACGCATACGTATCGACAACATACCAACAACCCTTTTTCAATTACTCAGCAACTAGATAAGAGCAGGCTAGAATTACTGTAAGCCACTCACAAACAATCGTTTATCGTAGTCTAGCCTTAGCCAACCTGTCAACGACGGAACAGGTGGAAGTGGCCACGGTTATTTAGTTATGGCGCACTTCAAGACGGTAGTCGGTGTGAACAATAGAGAGTCGCGCTAGCCGGAACCCAGGTTCCTACTCGAATCGGCGTTAGACTCAACCGCGAACGGAATCGACTCGATAATAGAAAGACCGTAGCCCTCTAACCCAACAAACTTACGGGGATTATTGGTTAATATGCGCATCGAACGAACTCCAAGATCACGCAGAATTTGGGCACCGATACCATAATCTCTCTGGTCAGGAGTCACGCCGATACGTTCATTTGCCTCCACAGAATTAAGACCCTGGTCTTGAAGCTCGTAAGCCAGAATCTGATTAGCCAAAGTCATTCCTTGACTGTCCTGGTTGAGATATAACAGCACGGCGCGAGGCTCTTGAGCAATGCGGGCTAGGCTAGCATCCAGGTGTCGCCTGCATGGACAGCGTGTGGAATGGAACACGTCACCAGTCAGGCAGCGGGAGTGCACCCGAACAACCACGTCCTGCCCATCTCCTATTTCACCACGGACCATCGCTACATGGGTTTCGTTCCCGATGATGTTCTTATACGCAACAACACGAAACTCACCGAAATCAGTTGGCAACTTTGCCGACGCGAGTCGCTTTACCAAACATTCCGTCGCCATTCGATATTTAATCAGGTCAGCAATCGTGATCATCGGCAGGTTATGCAAACCTGCAAACTTAGCTAGTTCTGGTACACGCGACATCGTGCCGTCATCGTTCATGATCTCGCAAATAACGCCGGCTGGGTTCAAACCAGCGATCCGTGCGAGATCTACTGCAGCTTCCGTCTGACCTGACCGAACAAGGACACCGCCAGGTCGCGCGCGGAGCGGAAACATGTGGCCGGGTCTAGCCAAATCTGCGGGACGCGTTTCCGGGTCCATAGCAGCTCGCACCGTGGCAGCACGATCACCTGCAGAAATTCCAGTACTCGTAAATTCCTTTGCTTCGATCGAAACGCAGAATGCAGTATCAAAACGTGCTGTATTCTGCGACACCATAAGTGGAATATCGAGTTCATCCAACCGCTCGGTAGTCATAGGCATGCAAATTAACCCGCGACCGTACCGCGCCATAAAGTTAATCGCCTCCGGAGTGATCTTGTCGGCCGCGATCGTAAGGTCACCCTCGTTCTCGCGATCCTCATCATCAACCACAATAATCATCCTGCCCGAACGGAACGCTGCCACTGCATCCTCAACCGAAGAAAACCCATAATCTTCAGATCGATGGGCTACCTTCAACGATCCTTTGCGTCCTACCGAACGGGACTTCATGATGGTATGCCTCGATTACGCCGCTTACTCAACATGAGTCTGGCGACTTGATTTCCATGGCACGCATGACGTACTTACCAAGAATATCGCATTCTAGGTTCACTGCATCACTCTCAGAGTACTTACTAAAAGCAGTATGCTCCCATGTGAACGGAATGATTTGGACATCGAACGTACTGGCTCGAAGTTCAGCAATCGTTAAACTAACACCATCAAGTGCAATGGAACCACGCTGTACCAAATACCTTGAAAGCGAGTCAGGAAAAGCGACCTTCACACGGTGGTACTCCGATTCTGAATGTATGGTCTCAACACAACCTACTGCATCGACATGACCTTGGACAAAATGTCCACCCATACGCGTGTCCGCCAGTACCGGCCGCTCAAGATTGACGACATGGCCCACAGCTAACTTTCCCAACGTTGTCACACGGGTTGTTTCTGGCGAGACCTCGACGTCGAACCTCTCGCTTGTGACCTCTGTGACGGTCAAGCAGACTCCGTTGGTGGACACACTGTCCCCGACTAACAACTCGCCTGCTAGGGCAGTATCAATACTCAGGCGTAGCCCCTTCATCATGGGCGCCACTGTTCGTACTATTCCGATGGACTCAATCAATCCGGTGAACATATCCGTCTGTACATTCGTCTGGCCCGACCATTCGAACATCCAAATTATTAAGTGACTCAACTATTGCCGACCTCACCCGAAACCAACGGACTCCACTCCTACCAAACTCTGTTTGGGAAACGTAGATTCGGACCCGGTCGACTACCCCTGCCTCCCACGCTGCTCCATGCAAAATCGGACCACCCTCCAGCAACAGAGATGTTATCCCTTCATTGCTAAGAACGGTCAGCGCAGAGGTCAAGTCATGAAGCGGTGCTACCAAAAGCCTGGCTCCGAGCGATTCGAGCGCCTCGGCATGATCCGAAGAATGTGTCACGGCAGCCTCGGTCGTCACGATGAGAATCGGCCCGGCTTGTTGGGTCGAAAACATCGCCGCCGAGCATGGCACCCGCAAGCGCGAATCGAAGATTACGCGCGTCAACGGTCGCGTCTGAGGAGACGCTCGAACGGTCAGCTCAGGATCGTCAATTAACACAGTCCCAGAACCAACACCAACTGCGTCGAACTCAGCCCGTAGGGCGTGCACATCACTCGTCGTCTGCTCAGCAGTGATGGCACTCCGCACCCCCAACGCCTCCGCAACACATTCGTCCCGTGTTAGCGCCACTTTCATCATTACAAACGGTCGGCCATACCGAACGCGTATGAAGAACGGTAGATTCAACCGAGCGGCCTCCGTTTCACGCACACCCACGGTCACAGCAATTCCATGCTCGCGCAGAAACTGAATGCCCTTCCCATGTACTTGCGGATTAGGATCTTCAACTCCAATCACGACCCTAGCAATACCAGCCTCCACAATTCGATCAACGCACGGCCCCGTACTGCCCGTGTGGCAACAGGGCTCAAGTGTGCTGAACAGTGTCGCCCCTCGAGCGGCCGGTCCAGCCGCACGCAACGCATACACTTCGGCATGGGGCTCGCCAGCACGTCGGTGGTAACCGCTACCGACGACAACGCCGCTGGGGGAAATGACGACCGCCCCAACCAGTGGATTGGGACTGGTCAGGCCTCGACCTAGGGCCGCCATTCTCAAAGCCCGATCCATGTACTCGCCATCAGCTAAAGGCAACTACCTATCTCTCAAAAAAGCCAGCACTTCACTAGGGCTAATTGTTTACGTAGACTCCCTTACCCCTGCCACACGTTACCCCAACATTTTCGCGCTTATAACAAGCCGTGGATCAGTCAGCACACCATCAACAACAATCTCGGCACGATATAGACGGAAGACCAGTCATACCGGCTCATTCGTGTCAGCTTCGACTCGCTGACGTCTGAGCATTAATGCCTCAACCGCTTCAAGAGGTGCTACCCTACCCGCCAAAACCTCGGCCATCTGCAGGGCAATGGGTAGTTCGATACCATGCTCGGCACCAAGAGCAAGTGCAGCACCAGTGGTTCGCACGCCCTCTGCCACCATTTTCATTTCACCAAGGACCGCTTCGAGAGGCCGTCCCTTGCCTAGTTCAAGACCGACCCTTCGGTTACGGCTAAGCCCGCCGGTGCAAGTCAATACGAGGTCACCGAGACCACTCAAACCAGCCAGAGTCTCACGCCGCCCACCCTCAGCACACGCCAAGCGTGTCATCTCAGCGAGCCCTCTCGTGATTAAGCCAGCCAGAGCGTTATTCCCGAGACCGAGCGATTCGACGACACCTGCCGCAATTGCTATGACGTTCTTGAGCGCGCCGCCAAGCTCTACTCCGATGACATCGTTACTCGCATACAGCCGAAAGTACTTAGACCGGAATTCTTCCTGCACCAGCTTCAATAGAGATGATTCCCTCGATGCAACTAGCACCGCTGTAGGTAGTTCACGTGCTACCTCAGCCGCAAAGCTTGGCCCAGAGAGCACCGCCACAGGATTTGCTCCGCCCATCTCTTCCTCGATAACCTGCGACATCCGCCTCATCCTGCCAGGCTCAAGACCCTTCGTAGTGCTCACGATCGGTACATCCCTAGGCAAGAAAACACTGGCCTGCTGGATTACCGTTCGGGTTCCGTGTGATGGTACCGCGGCCACAACACATGTGGACCCAACCAACGCTTCCTCCAGAGATGCAGTTGGTATAACCGATTCCGGCAGTACAAAATCAGGAAGGTAAGCAGAATTCTGACGGTGTTTAATCATCGAGGCGACAAGCGGTGCATCACGTCCCCAGAGTCGCACCTCGTGCCCCACCCGCCCCATATGAACTGCGAGCGCTGTGCCCCAGCTGCCCGCTCCAAGTACCGTCAACCGATGCGCCATTCTCTTAAAGCCTCCTCCTACTGTCCAAAACGCCGCTCTGTCCCGTCACTCAACCGAATCAGATTTCCTCGGTGTCGATAGAGGATGAGCACCGTGACCAATGATGCGCCGATCATCATCGAAGGTGGAGCTGCCATCACATAGAGTAAAGGTACGAGTATTAGCGACGCCGCAATCGAGCCGGCAGAAATGTAACGCGTCAACCAAGCAACAACGAGAAATATCACCACACTAGCCAGTGTAGCTATCGGCGACAATACGCCGAAGACACCACCCGCCGTGGCCACTCCCTTCCCCCCACGAAATCTAAGCCACACAGGATAGATATGGCCCATGATCGTTACCACTCCAGCTGCTGTACGTGTTGGGTCGTCCATACCAAGTCTCGTGGCGAGCAAAACAATCGCACAGCCCTTAAACACGTCAAGTCCGAATACGGCTAATCCGATTAATGGTCGGGTCGCTCGGAAGACATTCGCAGCGCCTATATTGCCACTCCCCACATTACGCACGTCCACGCCGGCAAAGCATCTCGGTATAAGAAAGGCAAACGGGATTGAACCAGCGAAATACCCGAGTGCAATTATCCAAACATCTATCATCTTCATCACGGGGCGACAGCTCGCAGCACCCCAGTTGCTTGCGGCACATAATCTGGAGTCGACGAGGCCATGTGACTCTCATAGAGAGTTAAATGCTTTACCTGCCATCGTACAGCTTCGACCCCAATGTCTTGAACAGCGTCGCGAATCATCCTCCCACGCTGCGGCGCTCGCCTGACACGACCAACTGTAACGTGTGGAACAAAGCGCATCTGATTTTGAACAACACCGGCTGCATGGAGCCGCTTATTAAGCTCTGGCATTAGACGGTCAAAACCTGAAGAACGGTCGCGTACGCCCAGCCATACTACTCTCGGGGTGCCAGACGACGGAACGGTGACCGCAGTTGCTAACTCTAAATCGAAGGCTTCAACCAACCAGGGCCGAACCAACAATGTCCGTAGTCGTTCCATCACGATTGGGTGTACCGACCCAAGAAATCTTACCGTGACATGGAGGTTCCGAGGACGCACCCAAGAGATTCTTGGACCTCCTTTAATCGTAAGAGATTCAGCAATCGACGCAGAAATCTTTATGACCGTGCGACGCACAACCGCACTGAGATCAACGGCAATGAATAGACGCGATCGTGAGGCATGGTCACTCATGATCGTCAAGTATTCGCCTGAGCATGTCGAGCGCTGCCTGTGACGCTTGGTGTTTGACCATGTCCCGTTCACCGCGGAATGCGAACAACTTAACCAGCTCAACTCCTACACCGGCTACAGCAATAAACACCGTTCCGACCGGCTTAGCAGTAGTGCCTCCTGCAGGCCCTGCAATTCCTGTAACGCCAACACCGATGTCAGCCTTAGCTCGGGCCGCAACACCGGATGCCATGGCCAAGGCTACAGCCTCGCTGACCGCGCCATGTGTTTCGATGAGGGCTACCGGAACGCCCAAAAGATTAATCTTTTCTAAATTAGAATATGTCACTACAGCCAAGTCGAGATAAGCGGAGCTTCCAGGCACATCAGTCAGCCGAGACGCTAAGAGCCCACCCGTGCATGATTCGGCTAACGCTACACGCAACCCATGGGAACGAAGACGGGTGCCAACAACTTGCTCAAGAGGAAGTCCCTCCGTTGTATACACATCGCGCCCAAGCGCTCCGACTAGCTCCTCCACAGCCAGGTTAAGGGAAATCTCAGCCTCTCGTAGATTCGAAGCCCGAGTCGAGAGGTGCAACTCAACCTGCCCAAGGCTTCCTAAGATTGTTGCTCTGACCACTGGGTCCCGTTCCTTCCAACGTGCATAAAGTGGCCGCACCTGTTCTTCGACTTGCGATTCGGCGCGTCCGGACACTCCAACAACCCGACGTGCCAATCGAAGGCTAGGCACTCGCAGCGCAAGGCGCTTGAGGACCTGGCCATCAAACATTGGCTCCAATTCCCGTGGCGGTCCGGGTAAAGCAATGATCACCCGTTCCCGCCACTCCAGCCATAATCCAGGCGCTGTCCCGTGTCCGTTGGAAATAATCTCTGCACCACGCGGTACGAGCGCTTGGCGACGGTTAATCTCTGGCATCTTGAGTTTATGGGCCGCGAAACGCGCCTGAATCAGACTGAGGATCTCTTGTCGTTCTACGAGAGGCGCATTAAGAACTGTAGCCAGTGTATCCCGCGTAATATCGTCATCGGTCGGACCTAACCCACCAGTCATCACGATAAGATCAGCATCGTTGAGACCACGCTCGATCGCCACAGCTAACATTTTTTGGTCATCACCAACAATCACCTTACCTTGAACCTCAATCGCCAAATCATTCAAGCGGCCAGTGAGAAACAGAGAGTTCGAGTCAGCACGGTAAGGGGTTAGTAGTTCACTACCAACAGCAATGATTGTCGCCGTGTCGATAAACGTTGACCTCATGCACCCAAAGCGGCGATCGCCCAGATACCGCCGCGCAATACCGCTTGCGCGTACAGAGCAGCCACCACATCGTCTGCCATCACCCCCCAACCACCTGGTAACCGTTCGCAAGCTCTCGCGGGGTATGGCTTAACAATGTCGAACACACGAAATAGGACGAAACCGAAAACCAACGAACCAAAGCCGACATTTAGGCATGCAAAGGTCAGCAACATCCCAACAATTTCGTCAATAACAATGATTCCAGGGTCAGTGCGGCCAACGTAACGCTCGGTCACCGACGCCGACCACACTCCGACAGCTAGTAGCACAGCGATCGTCACCACTTCCCCCAGTGGCGACGCAATTGCACGGAGCACTCCAAAAACCACTAGGCCTAGCGCAGAGCCAACCGTTCCAGGCGCCACCGGAGCGTACCCGCAATAAAAACCAGTCGAAACAACGACAGCTAAACGTTTCACGATTCAATACTCAAAATACCAGCGTTTCGTCGAATCTGATGGCCAACCACATTACCTAGGACACCCAAGCAGGTCGACCATCCGCTGAAGGCTCATCCAGCTCAATAGAATCTTTAAGATACCTTGACGACGCGTGTTTCAGCGAGGCGGTCGTGTACCGTCCGCCGATAGCGATCGCCGAACTGGGCAATGAAGCCAAGACCGAAGGGTAGTATAGAAACGAAGAAAGACACCACTCGCAGCATAGCCTTACTTAGAGAGACCGGTTCCCCCTCGATGCCGACGACCTTAAGATGACAAAACATCTTTCCAATCGTTTGGCCACCGGCTGTTGTAAACGCCACCAAGTATCCTCCGTTTAGCATGAGAAGGAATCCGGTGATTGGCGCCCTTGGCAACATCGACCACTCAGACCAAGTCAACTCACAAAGTCGAAGCGTGAGAAAAATAACACTCACATCCACAACGCCGATTACAACAACGTCAATAACCGACGCGATCACCCTGAGGAGACGAGGCGCGAATATATGCGCCGGTTCATTCTGAGCGTTAGGTGTTAGATGGTCCGTCGGGGACAGTAGATTAAGCTTAGGTATCGGCGCTTCCTCACAAACCAGCTTGGACTCGGTTCGCATCCGGGGAACCTCGGGTGTTCCTCGCCTAACAGAAAGCGGCGCTCTCGGCGCTCGAGTACCGCGATCGGGATCCGAATCAGCCCAAACAGGGCGATCCGGAAACAATGGTAGACCCTCATCAGAGAAGGATTCACTCGCCTTCTGACGAACCTCCGTATCACCATTCCCTAACGCTTCATCGAGCCTCCGCTGGGGGAACCTTTTAGCCGATGGAACCAGTGGATTCAGTTTTGCATCGTCGCGTGGCGGTTGGGCAAAGATGTAGCCGCAATTCCGACACTTCTTAGCATCGTCAAAACCGATGTAGTGACACTGCAGACATCTCATTGTGAAGATGTTGAAGCGGAATACCGCGAATAGTTAGAGATGGTCCTCGCAGTAGGCACGCCGATTATCCGCGAAGGGATTGTCTTCGTCAATCGATTGTGTAGCTTTGACGACCATCCCTTGGGTGTCGAAACTATGACATTAGATGTGCTAAAACTGTCGTGTGGCTGCCATCGAGTGCATACCGAACATCAGCGAAGGACGACGGCTCAGTGTCCTCGATACCCTAGCTGCCACAATACAAGCAATACCCGACGTTCGCTTACTGGACCATTCCGCCGATATTAATCATCACCGGTCTGTCTTTACGCTCATCGGTGACCCTCGGGGTTTAGAAGCTGCCGTCCTCGCGTTGTTCGCCGTAGCCATTGCTGATATCGATTTGCGGCAACATCGCGGTGTACATCCGAGGATAGGAGCGGTGGACGTGGTGCCATTCGTGCCTTTGGACGATACCTCTCTCGACGCGTGCATCGCACTCGCACACTGCGTTGGCCGCGCAATTGCCGACCGTTTTGACGTGCCAGTCTATTTGTACGAAGCGGCAGCAACGAACANTTCTAGACAGCGGCTTGAAGACGTGAGACGCGGTCAATTCGAAGGACTTTCAAANAAAATGGCGGANGCNAAGTGGCGGCCGGACTTCGGTCCGCTAACCCCCCATGCATCAGCTGGNGCGACCGCGGTTGGCGTTAGGGGTCCACTGATTGCCTGGAATGTTAATCTTTCGACCCCAGACGTTAGGATCGCTAGAGCCATCGCGGTTCGAGTTCGTGAAAGTGGCGGGGGGCTACCGTGCGTCAAAGCTCTAGGTGTTCGCCTTGACGACAGGAACNTGACCCAGATCTCGATGAATCTGACNAACTATCGGANCACATCTATGTCCACAGTTATGGCACGTATCCGAGNNGANNCCGCGCNATGCGGTGTAACNGTTACNGATAGCCAGATCATCGGATTAATTCCAGAGGAAGCTCTTGCCAACACCGAGCCTCACGACCTTGCGTTACCCAAGTTCCCAGAGGACCATATTCTCGAGCGGCAACTCTACCCGCAACAATAACCTGGCGCCACCCAAGCCACTGCTGAGACCAATGGTCAACTAGAATGTTTCTGGCTGTCTAGATAGGTTGGCCTGTATCACAGCTCTCTAAGGGCAGGATTCATCACCGATATTGGTTTGTTCACTTAGTTTTTCTCTTAGTGCTTCGCCAACAATCTGCAATATTTTTTCGAGGGATAGGGGTTTCTCGACAAAATTAAAAGCACCCATCTTAATGGCACGAACAACGGACTCAACATTGTGGTGCCCAGACATAACGATCACCTGAGCATCCAACCCGCGTTCCCGAACACGTGCCAGCGTCTCAAACCCATCAATCCCTGGTAGCCAAACGTCCAGGATAATTACGTCACAGAGATGACCATCCAACCACTTTAAACAGGCCTCGCCACTCTCGACGGCAAATACCTCGTAGTCTCCTTCCCGTAGGACGCCGGTCAAAGCTGTTCGCACGCCAGCTTCGTCGTCGACAACCAACACCGTCGCTTTCATGGATGCATATCCTTATGTGGTGAAATACCCGATGCCCTTCACATTTCGACTAATGCAGTAACCCAGCCATACCTGATTGGGTGGTAGCGCATGCCCCGTTCCTCACCTTTTCCACCCATACAGACGTAACCACTCGTTAGACGACGAGTCCGAGAGAATCAGCTAATCAGCCTCCTTTGCTCCAAGAAGGTCCTTCAACTCAGTCATAAACTCACCGATGTCTCGAAAATCTCGGTAGACCGAAGCAAAACGAACATAGGCAACTTGGTCGAGCTTCTTCAACTCCTGCATCACGAACATGCCAATGTCCTCCGCAGGCATTTCCTTGTCAGGCTGCTCTTGTAACGCTGCCTCAACGCGATCTGCGACAGCCTCGAGCGCCGCTGCGGACACAGGACGGCTACCGCACGCCTTGAGCATGCTGCTAACCACCTTCTGGCGTTCAAATCGCTCGCGGATCTTGTCTCTCTTAACCACCATGTAGGGAACTTCGTCGATCCGCTCGTAACTAGTAAAGCGACGACTGCAATCCAAACATTCCCGGCGGCGGCGGATGGAAGCTCCACTTTTGTGTTCTCGCGAATCAACAACCTTGTCACCAATATGACCGCAAAAAGGACACTTCATAGTGAACCCCCTCTCCCTTGTCCCCAGTAAAAAATCGCTTAAGATCCCTCGGCATTCTTTCCCGCAGCAGCGTGACGTATCGAGGCAAAAGTCATCCCCTCCTGTGCCATCAGTATTAAACCTGCCAGAGCCACAGGGATAAACGATATTGCGTGAAAAACGATGGCTGCAGCAGCCGCAGAATCCGGTGGCGCACCATAAAATGCGGTTAGCCCAAGATAAAATGCGGCATGAAATCCACCGACAGCTCCAGGAGTAGGAACCGCTACCCCTACAAGTAACAACGCAAGCAAGAGGAATGTACCCGTAAAAGGAACCGCAAGTCGATATGCCGAAACCGCAGCCCAAGCACCAACTGCGATCGTAAGCCAGAGAATGATCGATACCGCCAGTGCTCCCACCAACACGCCTGGCTGCCGGACCACAGAGAATCCCGAGGCGACCTTCGCAGCAAGTCCATCAACGATTTCGGCCGCGCGCCGAGGTAGGAGTCGACTTATAGGCCCAAAAATCCAATTGAGTGCCCCAGGTCGACCAGCGATTGTAAACGCCGCCCAAAGGGCAAAAAGCGAGGCCGCTCCACTGACCGTGGCCCCGACCTTCAGAGCAGTCAACACACGCGCATTCAGGTGCTCCACACCAGGGTCGAAAAATGTCAAGAAGGCACCAAACAATAGCAAAACTGTGATCAGGTCGAGCAACCGCTCAAAAATGATCGTGGCAAATGTGGCAGTCGCGCTAAAACCCACTCTACGCGCAAGCACGTACGCTCGCGCCACCTCTCCAGGCCTAGCCGGCAGCATCGCCGATAAACCAAATCCAATTAAGGTCGCGCGAAGAGCAATGCCATATCGAACCCGGCCAATCGGTCGAAGCAACAGTCGCCAACGCAAAGCACGGAGTAAGTACAGCAGTGCCTGCATTAGGCTCGCCAGTAGGAGAAAACCGGTGTGACCGCCACGCATTTCGCCCCACAACTCTTCCAGATTAACGCCAAGAAGGAAAAAGACTAGTAGTCCTACAGCGAGAACCACGATCGCGACAGTACGCAAATGGTGAGTCATCGGCCTTTTCGCGGGCTTACATGCACAGCCCAGTCATACCTCGAACGGAAGTTACTATACCCATCCCGGCAAATCTATGGAAGGTAGATAGTTGTGTCACCAGAGGTAGTCAAATCATCCGAGGAACGGATCGCAGGCTAACTCGTAACAACTAGGCGTGCCTGAGGTCACATTTTTTGCCTTGCTGCCACTGACAATCATTTGTAAGCTAGTCACCCTTTTGCTGGAGCTTCTAAGCATGACAGCTATGTCTCCATCACCTTCACCTAAAAACGTCGTCACTGAAACATTACTGCCGGACATAACAGTACATGGCCGCGGGAAAGTACGGGACATGTATGACGTGGGTAATTACCTTCTAATGGTGACGACCGATCGCATATCGGCATTCGACCTTGTCCTCGGCTCTGTAATCCCTGACAAGGGTAAGGTTCTGACGCAGCTTTCGGCCTTCTGGTTTAACCAGACAGGCCATATTGTTCCCAATCATGTTGTATCCACTACACCTGAAGAATATCCTGAGCTGTTACGGCCCCACGCCGAACTGCTTCGTGGCCGCTCAATGCTTGTGCAAAAGACGGACCCTGTATTGGTCGAGTGCGTAGCACGGGGATACCTGTCTGGTTCAGGATGGAAGGAATATCAGCAAACGGGCGCTGTTTGCGGCATCAAATTGCCGACCGGACTGAAGGAATCTGACCAATTACCATCCCCAATATTCACCCCGGCGACCAAGGCCGAATCGGGCCACGACATTAACATTAGCGAGGCTGAGGCGGGCAAACTGATAGGCAGAGACCTTATTTCGCAGCTCCGAGATATCACCATGTCGCTGTACGCGTTCGGCTCCGCTCATGCTGAAACCTGCGGCATTATTGTCGCAGACACAAAGTTTGAGTTCGGACTCGTGAACAACGGTGGCCGTTCGGAGGTGATTCTCATCGACGAAGTCCTAACACCCGACTCGTCGCGGTTCTGGCCAAAGTCAGATTACCGACCCGGAGGCCCACAGCCAAGTTTCGATAAACAGTACGTCCGCGACTATCTTGAGAGCATCAAGTGGAATAAGCAACTGCCAGCCCCGACGTTACCTGACAACGTCGTGGCAAGTACCCGTGAAAAATATATTGAGGCTCTGCGGGTACTCGGTAATACCAATCTACAGTGAGCGTCAGGTATCCAACTGAGTTTGCCGACTGCGGAGCCTGAAGCGTGCGTGAGAAACTCAATCAATTGATTGTAGAAATGCTCGAAAAAGGTATCCACTACGAGGATGCCCAACGGGAATTTGAACGTCGGTTCATTGCTGGAGCGCTCGCTCGTTCAAGAGGCAACCTCTCCCATGCGGCTGAGCTGCTAGGCCTGCACAGGAACACGGTTAGTCGCAAGGTTGCACAGTACCGGATAAAACGCACTCCGCTAAAAGTCACTGGCCGCCGCCATTCGAAAATACCAAAATCTGCTGCCTCATAAAAACTACTGGACCTTGACCGTTGACACTCACCGAAGAGCTCTCAACTATCCCAGGTCTTCGTGCGTCACCTCGTTACAGAGGCCATCATTCGGGTGGATTTTAACGCTTGGCGGCTTGACATACCCAACTCCGAACACCGATAATTAGCAGTTGCCTAGGGTGGCTGCTAGCCTCCATGGGGACATACTGAGAAGGTGTTCACAGTGAACTATTACGGAGAGTGGAGTTAAGGCATGAATGTTAGACCACTGCACGATCGCATAATCGTCCTAAGGATTGACGAGGGCGAGCAAAAGGTTGGCGGAATCATCATTCCTGATACCGCTAAAGAGAAGCCGCAGCAGGGCAAAGTGATCGCGGCCGGTAAAGGAAAGATCAAGGATGACGGCAAGGTCGTTCCGATGGACGTCAAGAAAGGCGACCTCATTCTGTTTGGCAAGTACGGCGGACAGGAGATCAAGCTGGACGGCGAAGAGTACCTGATCATGCGCGAGGAAGAGGTGCTCGCCGTGATCGAAAGTAAATCTAAGAAGAAGTAACCGAGCGCCGTTCACCGCGGTGGACTTTCCACCGTGTTAACTACGCCCATTCATCGTTCAGGAGTTCAGCTATGGCAAAACAGATCATCTACGGTGAGGAGTCGCGGCAAGCGATTCTACGCGGAGTAAACGCCCTCGCCGACGCCGTCAAGGTCACACTCGGCCCGAAGGGCCGCAATGTTGTCCTTGACAAGAAATTCGGTTCCCCAACGATCACCAAGGACGGTGTTACCGTCGCAAAGGAGATCGANCTANNGGACGCAGTTGAGAACATGGGCGCACAGATGGTGCGNGAAGTGGCAAGTAAGACGTCCGATNTCGCCGGTGATGGCACAACTACTGCCACCGTGCTCGCTCAGGCGATNTANAGAGAAGGNGCCAAGAACGTCGTAGCNGGCGCCAANCCAATGGANATTAAGCGAGGCATCGAGAAATCAGTCGAAAAGATTGTTGATTCGCTACAGAGGCAGGCCAAACCGGTTACGGGCAACATGATCGCCCAAGTCGGAACAATCTCTGCAAACAACGATCCGACCATTGGGACGATCATCGCAGAGGCGATGGAAAAAGTCGGCAAAGACGGCGTAATCACAGTGGAAGAGGCCAAGACTCTTGAGACGTCGCTTGACGTTGTCGAGGGAATGCAGTTTGACCGAGGCTACCTTTCGCCCTATTTTGTGAGCG
This sequence comes from Acidobacteriota bacterium, assembly GCA_002714165.1. Taxonomy (GTDB): domain Bacteria; phylum Acidobacteriota; class Vicinamibacteria; order Vicinamibacterales; family UBA823; genus UBA11600. The sequence goes on along the minus strand of PAWT01000018.1, from coordinate 24,933 downwards.
ATCCAGAGCGAATGGAGGTCGTCCTTGAAAATCCGATCATTCTGATCCATGAAAAAAAGATCAGTTCGATGAAGGATCTTCTCCCGCTGCTCGAACAAGTCGCCCGGCTGAGTCGGCCGCTGCTTATAATCGCTGAGGATATTGAGGGTGAGGCGCTAGCCACACTCGTAGTCAATAAGCTCCGTGGCACCTTACAGGGGGCTGCTGTCAAAGCTCCTGGCTTCGGCGACCGCCGCAAGCAGATGCTTGAGGACATCGCGATCCTTACCGGTGGCAAGGCAATTACCGAGGATCTTGGCCTCAAACTAGAGGGAATCCGAGTCGAAGACCTTGGCGGGGCCAAGAGAGTAACCATCGACAAGGACAACACAACGATTGTCGAGGGCGATGGCGGCACGAGGGCTATCCAGGGACGAGTTAAGCAGCTTCGGGCACAGGTCGAGGACACTTCTTCTGATTACGATCGGGAGAAGCTCCAAGAGCGCCTTGCCAAACTCGTTGGTGGCGTAGCCGTCATTAAAGTTGGCGCTGCAACCGAGACAGAGATGAAGGAAAAGAAGGCTCGTGTTGAAGATGCAATGCACGCTACCAAGGCAGCCGTCGAAGAAGGCATCGTTCCAGGAGGCGGCGTAGCACTCATGCGCGCAAGCAAGGGGCTCAAGAATCTTGGCCTCGAAGGTGACCAGCAACTTGGTGTCAACATTGTCAAACGTGCCATTGAAGAACCACTGCGCTGGATCGCCACGAACGCTGGCCACGAGGGCTCAATTGTCGTTCAGAAGGTCCGTGAAATGAGTGGCGACGAGGGATTCAATGCCCAGAGCGAAAAATACGGTAGCCTCGTAAAGGCTGGCGTTATCGACCCGGCGAAAGTCGTTCGCTCCGCACTTCAGAATGCTGCGTCGATCTCGTCACTCCTGTTAACAACCGAGGCACTGGTAGTGGAGATTCCGGAAGATAAAAAGGGAGAAGCTCCGATGCCTGGTGGCGCTCCTGGCGGCATGGGCGGCATGTATTAAGGCCCACCGACCAAGAAATCAAAGGCCTGATGGGCTTCACAGCCCATCAGGCCTTTTCTTTTTCTAAGGTCGGAAATGCCCCACTCAGCGCAGCGTGAACGTTAGCTCGATCACAACCAACACCGGAACTGGCTGCCCAAACCGAGTTCCGGGGACGAATTTCCATTGCTTTGCGGCCCGGAGTGCCTCTTCGTCAAGGCCAAAGATACGATCGAGCGACTTTGTAATACGGACGTCCCCCACTGACCCGTCTGGCATGACCACTGTTTCAATCCAGACTGAACCCTGGACCTTCGCTCGCATAGCGTCAGCCGTATACTCAGGTTTGACCTCACGAATCGGCTTCGGTAAGACAATGTTCGCACCTGGCCGGTAGACTCCACCCCCAGTACCACCACCTTCGCCTGGACCCAGACCAGANCCAACACCTTGGCCGACTCCTGTGCCTTCACCGGTGCCGGCACCACCTCCAACGCCCAATCCCTGGGAAAGCGACATCGCTTCAACAGAAGGTAGTGCTTGCAGCACGCCCGGCAGTGTTTGATTTGATGACGCGAGCGTCCTAGCAGGAATGTTCATTTCCTGTTCAGGCTCNGGCTCATCTTCAACTTCAGGATTCTCAAGTTCGGCAGCCTGACTAACAGGTACTGTCGTTGCATCTGGGCCTGGTAACTCCACCTGCGCAGGTGGCTCTGGCATCTCGTTACCTCCACCGCCACCACCACCGCCTGGACCTTCCATTGGAAGCCACACAATGTCAAAGTTGCGAAGGTCAGGTAAGAATGGAACGCTTTGGCGCGCTGCGAACTGAGCAGCCAAAAATCCAACAATGAAAAAGATTGCGATATGCGTGCCTACCGATACGCCGATAGCTCGGCTCAGCCGCTGGGAACGAGTTATCGAACCGAAAAGGAGTTCGACAGGCGGACCATTATCAGATCTGACTGAAAGACGATCAAAGAGTCCAGCGCGAGATTTCTTGACTGCAGTCAACTGCGCCCAATGCAAGGCCACCCAGTTGGTCAGCCTCGACCACCATGACCAGAATTTCCCTGTCCTCACCATTATTCTCTAAGGACGCCGAATTCCGAGGTCCGGTCGTGCACGACCGCGTTCACACCCGTCCTGTCCACGCACCAATCGCGGCGTTCCCTCCCCCGTATGCGTGCAAGAGGGCAAGTGCATCAGCAGCGCGATCTTCGCTACGAATCGCGACAAGCACACCCCCGCGCTTGGTCAGCGTCTCGAAAATAAAACCGTCGTGCGCCTGAAACCCAACTCTCGACATCGAGGCTGCGATACCCTCTCTCGAAAGATCATCTTCAGCGCTCTGTAGTGCTTTAACGATCGGCCCATGTAACCGAAGGGTCCCAACGGCGCGAACATCGAGTATGTCCCCACCTGCACCAAAGGTTTTCTGAAGTAGCTCCACGACCCCAGGTCCGTCAGCGGCAACAACGCTCAGAATCTCTGAGGGAAACTTGCGCTCCGCCAGCGCCCCAAGGACGCGCTCTGCTGACCTGACATCCTCGAACACACCGACTGTATAACAATCGTCGTTTGACATATATCCATCTCAACCTACGACTGCATCCCGCCGCTCATTGGGGAACGGTCCCGTCGGATGCACCGCTCTTTCTCGAAGTTTACCGCCTTGGTACGTAGATTAGCAAAGCCGATGGTAAAATCGACATGTTAGAAAGGGGAAGCCATGGGCATCGGTGTGGCGGAGCTACTAGTTATTATTCTGATTGTTCTCGTAATTTTCGGTTCCAATCGCTTACCGGCTCTTGGTCGTGGTATCGGCCGAAGTATCAAGAACTTTCGTGAAGCGACCCGTGAGCGCGAGAAAGGCCAGGACTAACCTGGCGAGGCCTTAGATTACAACCCGTCCCCGCCCAACCCTTCGAGTGACTCGTTCTCGGTCCAAATATTCAAGAAGCGGGATAGCGTATTTACGAGTGATCCCGTAGTGCTCCTTAAAAGTCCCAACGTCTATCCCAACTGGCTTAGAACCTTTACGATCCGAGAGGCCTAAAGCCGCCACCTCATCCTTGAGACACTGCAAATTCTTAACGTGGAAAAGTAAGTTGCCGAGTCTCACGAGGACTTTCTGCCGGATCAAGAGCTTCGTGACCCGATCAGACACCTCGTCACTCACCCCGGCGACCATGGGCAGACTGGCAGCATCAGGTGGTGCCAGCCCACCTTGAAGCACAGCCTCGACAATTGCTTCGCGTGCCTTCCCCTCGTCAGCTGACAACGACACCTGGTGATCCTTAAGAGCAAGGCTCTCCCGGTCGATGATCAAGCCATCACCGACTAGGTCAGCGAGCACCTGCTCAAAAACACTCTGATGGACTTTGCGAAATAGACGCTCTCGAGCCTCTTCACGCGGTAGACCGTCAGACAGCGGATGATCCTTGTGATAGGTTGATAGCGCTGTCAAAAGGCGTTCCCGGCACTCGCTAAGTTTCGTTGGCACAACCAAGCGATTCCCAATCCGGACGGCGACAGCCTCTTTTTCCAAGCTATTCACAATTGAGTCAACGGCATCTGGCGGCGCACCGAGTCTTGAGATGAGCGCCGTGACGGACAAGCCCTGCCCAGCTCGTTCTTCGATCATCGCGGATGCCGCACGACGAAGTCCTTTGTCAGATTGATTGCCTTCTAGGTCGCCATTTAATTGTTCAAACCGCTGACGACCTTTAGGTGTACGTACGCCAATCCTCGGCGGCTGTCCGTCGAGCACAACACCACCTGCGATGGTCATCGGAGGAGAATAGGCTCTCAAGATATAGCGGTCGCCGCGAGTAAGTACCGCTGGAGCCTCTAGGCGGACTCTCACATAAGCACGAGTGCCTGGTTTAATCTCACCGTCCTCAATCGACACTCCAGCTTGGTCGATAGAGGGCTCCCTGCCAACCGGCCCGGATACAGCGACTCTTCCGAGCACTTCACACGTTCCATGGTGAAAACGAACACGGGCACCGTGACGTAACGGTTTCGCTGTAGACAAGAGCTCCAGTATTCCGTCGAAGCGCCTAGTAATTTCGAAACAATTGGCAGCCACTAGCGAATCCCCGCGGACGACTTCAGACAACTCTATACCCCCAAGATTGACGGCAACCCGATTGCCAGCCTTGGCCTCTTCCACTTTTACCCCATGAACCTGCAAGCCACGTACCTTCACACTCTGACCCGAAGGTAGCAGCACAAATTCACGATCAACACCCAATTGCCCAGAAACAAGTGTCCCAGTCACAACCGTGCCGAATCCTCGCATCGAGAACACCCTGTCGATCGGCAGCCTTACGGAGCCAACGCCAGTTGTCACCTCTTGCACTTGTGTCACTTTCCGCAAAGCGGACCGTAGCAAATCGAGACCCTCGCCAAGCTTCGCAGACACAGGAACAATGGGTGCGTCAGCAAGAAAGGATTCCGCCACCAACTCCTTAATCTCGAGTCGTACTAGCTCAAGCGTTTCCTCATCAACCAAATCACACTTTGTAAGAGCGATGACACCTCGAGGCACTTGCAGTAACCGACAGATATCAAAGTGCTCACGACTCTGCGGCATCACTGACTCGTCAGCAGCCACGACAAATAGCACGGCGTTAATGCCACCAACCCCCGCGAGCATATTCTTGACAAACCGCTCATGCCCAGGAACATCGACGAAAGACAACACCGTATTGTCTTCTTCCCTATAGTGAGCAAAACCAAGGTCAATGGTGATACCCCGATCCTTTTCTTCCTTTAAACGGTCTGGATCGGTCCCAGTTAGGGCGCGAACGAGCGCACTCTTACCATGATCAATGTGGCCAGCAGTCCCGATAACAATCGCTTTCATAGATTAAATCTTAGACAACCTCGACAGACCAATCAGCGGGCACGAACACGGCGTCTTCCTTTATGGCGCTTACGGCGTTGCCCGGAGTTTGCCTGCGGTGTGCGCGCACGACTCCTCCGCGCACCACGGTGTTTTTCAGAGGCACGTACGGATTCCAATATATCAACTAAGCCAAGGTCAACCTGATGGCGCTCCATGTCGACGCGAACGACCTGAACAGTCACGCGATCCCCTAAGCGATATCTCTTACCTGTTGCTTCGCCAAACAACACATGCTCGCGTTCAATGAAACGATAGTAATCGTCGGCCATACTCGAAATATGTACAAGTCCTTCAACNAAGGGCTCATCAAGTTGCACAAACAATCCAAATGACGTTACACCAATCAAGTAGCCCTCACACTCGTCGCCGACCTTATCGGACATGAACCTGACCTTCTTCCACTGCACGAGTTCACGCTCAGCTTCTTCAGCCCGACGTTCCAACTCTGAGGTCTCCGTAGCAAGGTCNGGCAATCCGTCAGCTAATTGTTGACGCTTCGAAGTAGATAATTTCTTCTTTGGTAACGCACGGAGAGCACGGTGCACAACTAGATCCGGATATCGTCGAATCGGCGAGGTAAAGTGAGTATAGTTAGACATAGCTAGCCCAAAATGGCCATCAGCTGTGCTGTCGTAGCGAGCCTTCTGCATCGTCCTTAGCATCATTATCGCGACCGGCTTTTCCTCAGGTGTTCCCTTTATCCGCTTAGCTAATTGCTGAAAATGCTTGGGTGTTGCATTGCCTTTCGGCGCGGCGAGACTGTGCCCAAATGTTGTTATAAAGTCCTCGAATTCAGCGACTTTTCTCACATCAGGCGAATCGTGCACACGATAAAGCGTTGGGATGTCGTGATCTCGAAGATGTGTCGCCACAACTTCGTTGGCGATCAACATGAATTCCTCAATGATGCAGTGGGCTACATTCCGCTTAGTCGCAGTGATGTCCGCCACTGACCCAGTCTCACTGAGAACGAATTCTGGTTCCTGTANGTCAAAATCAATCGAACCGCGCCGACGGCGCCGTCGAGATAATATTTCGAACAACTTATGCATCAACTCGAAGACCGGTACGAGTTCCGCGTAACGCGCTCGCACAGCCGCGTCACCTTCAGCCAGGATGGCACTAACGTCCTCATAGGTCATCCTAGCATCGCTATGAATCATGCCATCGTGGAGCTCATGCCGAACGACCTTGCCTCGTTCGCTGATCTCTATAAGACAGGATTGCACCAACCTATCAACATTCGGATTCAGGCTGCACAACCCCGTCGAGAGGACGGCAGGAAACATATGAACGGCTCGTTCAGGAAAGTACACTGAGGTTCCACGTTCACGTGCTTCACGATCCAGTTCACTGCCTGGACGAACGTAGTGCGATACATCGGCAATGTGTACACCCAGCAAAAAGTTTCCACTGGGCAGTCGTTCGAGAGTGATAGCGTCGTCAAAGTCTCGTGCATGTTCACCGTCGATCGTGACAGTCGTCATCGAACGAAAGTCAGTCCGGCCTCGGCAATCGCGGTCGCGCACCTTCGCGCCAAGGCGCTCAGCCTCGCGAATAGCCGATGGCCCGTGCACATCTGGAATACCGTGCTTTCGCAACATGATCTCGACATCGACTCCCGGCGTATCCAAGTCTCCAAGCACTTCAATGACTCGGCCGACTGGGTTCCGTGTAGCGGTTGGCCATCGGGTTAATTCAACAACAACAATTTCTCCAGGTTTAGCACCACCTCGGTCGGTAGAAGGAATGTGCACATCCATGATGATCCGACGATCAAACGGCACGACGAAGCTAAGACCCGACTCGTCGGAATCGTAACGGGCCACCAACGTGGTGGTTCTCCGGTCGAGAATCCTGACAATCCGACCTTCAATTCGCTCATGTTGAACCCGTCGTTCAATTCGCGCGACCACACGATCGCCGTGCATGGCCTGATGAAGATTGGTACCGGCAATGTAGATATCTTGATCAAAATCGCTTTTCGATTCTGGCGTTAGAAAGCCGAAGCCGCGAGGATTTATATGAACCCGACCCACGATAAGATTCATTTTCTCTGGTAATCCGTAACGTTTTCCTCTTATGCGTACCAACGTGCCAGATGCCACCAGCTTCTTGAGACGACGCTCAAACGATCGGCGTTGTTCGCGGGGTAAACGGAGCGTCTGCTCAAGCTCCCGGACTGTTGCCGGACGAACGACACGTCTACGAATACGTGCGAGTAAATCGTCGGAATCGGTCATTTTAAAATAATCACCTAGAAGCTAGAGTCCAAGGCCAACCGGCCCAGAAACTCCAACTACGCCAGTGCGTGCTGGCACACAACACTTTCGCGGTTAATAGAACTCGATAAAAAGCCGAAAAGCGGGCTGTCAGTGGACGTTACGCGGATCCGACAAAGCCGACAAACGGGTGACCTTGTCGAACTGCCGAAGCAAACAACCAAGCAACTCGTTAGCGTCGTTCTGAGAACAGAGCCACTCAAGTTGCACGAGGATCCTTGAGAGTGCCGTTTCAGCTTCCGTGACCGCACTCTCAGAAAAATATTCTCTCTGCTGCTGTAAACACCGTCTATGTTTGGCGAACTCTTCCCGGTAAAACTCTGAGCGCGCCGACGCAGGGATGACACGTGGGTGCGCGTGGAGGCTGAGGCCGTCTACCATGTGACTCCTCGGCAGTCTCGCGGCATTTCCATCAGTTTAGGATCCACAGTCGAGTGCTGTCAAACGGATCTCTCAGAGGACAACAATAAGGCTGCCAAACGAGATGAATTTAAAGGATTTAATGACAGATTACTACAACTGCACTGTAAGAGAAGTTCTGGCCAGACCTCTCCAAACTGAATCCAGAAAGTCCATCACAAGCAATGTACCGCCGGTGATTTAATAGACCTAGTTAAGTAGCGGCTCATCCTTCGATCGCTTTCCGAAGCAGTTCGTTTACAAGCTTTGGGTTCGCTTTCCCGCGGGTTGCCTTCATGACCTGACCAACGAGAAATCCGATAGCACCACTCTTACCTGACCGGTACTGAGAAACCGCATCATGATGCTGTGTCAATATCTCGTTTACGGTGTCGGAGAGCATCTCCACGCTGTCAATCTGTGCTAGTCCATCTCGTTCAACGATCATCTCAGCGGATTCCCCGGTGCCACACATCTTCTCAAACACTTCCTTAGCGATAGTTCCACTAATCGTGCCGCTATCAAGAAGTTTAATAAGCTTCGCTAGAGCGACCGGCGGCACCCGCTGGCTGATCACCTTCACCTTGTCGACCTGCCGTCCATTGAGGTTCCGTGTTAACTCACCAAGACACCAGTTAATTGCAATTTTTGGTGAAACGTCAGCCTTCACGACCTCTTCGAAATAGGTGACCAAGCTAGGCTTAACCCGCGTGAGCTGCTCAACCTGTTCAGCAGTCAGTCCATAATTCTCTACTAGACGCACACGTGTCGCAGACGGAAGCTCAGGAAGTGACCGGCGAACTTCATTAACCCAGTCTTCGGAAATCCGTAACAATGGCAAATCCGGCTCAGGAAAATAGCGGTAGTCGTGGGCCTCCTCTTTGCTGCGCATCACCAATGTACGATCCGCGGAAGTATCCCAGAGGCGTGTCTCCTGAGTGATTTGTCCACCGCTCTTCAGCACTTCGATCTGTCTGTTAATCTCGTGCTCAATCGCTCGTTCGAGAAATCTGAATGAGTTAAGGTTCTTCACCTCAGTCTTAACACCTAGGGCCAATTGACCGACGGGGCGAACTGAAACATTCGCGTCGCATCGAAGACTACCCTCTTCCATATTGCCATTATTGACAGCCAAAGAGACCAGAATTTCCCGAAGGGTCATGAAGAAACTCTTCGCGTCTGTCGCTGATCGCATGTCAGGCTCCGTGACAACTTCAATGAGCGGAACACCACTACGGTTGAAGTCGACATGAGACTTTAGGTCAGAATCTGGGAACCCTTCGTGTAAAGACTTGCCAGCGTCTTCTTCGAGATGAATGCGCGTAATTCCAACGTCCGTTCCAGATTCGTGCAAGGATAAATGACCACCGGTGGCCAACGGTAGTTCGTATTGAGATATCTGGTAGCCCTTTGGTAGATCTGGATAGAAGTAGTTCTTTCGAGCAAAGACGGATTCCAACTCAATTTGACAATCTAGAGCCATCGCTGCCCTGATGCCCAATTCGACTGCACTCCGGTTTAGAACAGGAAGGGCGCCCGGTAAGCCCAAACATACCGGACAGCCATGCGTGTTAGGCGGTGTGCCAAACTTCGTGCTACAACCGCAGAAAATCTTTGTGCGGGTCAACAGTTGAGCGTGAATCTCGAGGCCAATTATGGGTTCAAATTCAGTCGGCACTGGGGATCTCCACACCCAAAATACCAGACGGTCACGACTAGACCTGCGGGCCCGCCGCCACTACCGCTGGTTCGACAAGTGACCTAAACGATTTAAAGTTGTCTCTAAACATCACGGCTAACTTCGCAGCTTGCAAGTCATAGTCTTCCGGCCTAGCCCAGGTATTACGAGGTGTTAAGAGCTCTCTTGGTACGCCTGGACAGCGAGTCGGCACATCCACGTGGAAAACTGGGTCTTCAATATACTGGACATCGTTAAGTGCACCCGACAGTGCAGCATGGATCATCGCCCGCGTATACATGATCGGCATCCGCGAACCAACGCCGTATACGCCACCGGTCCAGCCCGTATTGACCAACCAGACGGTCGTAGCATGTTGCGCGATCCGTTCACCGAGGAGCTTAGCGTATACCGTCGGATGCCACACCATAAACGGTGCTCCAAAGCATGTACTGAAAACCGCACTCGGTTCCGCAACACCCGCCTCGGTACCTGCAACCTTCGCGGTATAACCAGAAAGAAAATGGTACATGGCTGCTGAGGGCGTCAACCTGGCCAATGGTGGCAGAACGCCAAAAGCGTCAGCCGTCAACATTACCAGATGCCGCGGGTGTCCGCCTCGACCAGAAGGTAGGTGATTGTCAATGTATGAAAGCTGATAGGCACCTCGCGTGTTCTCAGTCAGCGTATCATCGTCAAGATCAAGTTGAAGAGTTTCTGGATCAAGAACAACATTTTCAAGAAGGGTGCCAGACCGCTGCGTGGTCGCATAGATTTGAGGCTCGGCCTCAGCCGACAAGCGGATAAGTTTGGCGTAGCAACCACCCTCAATGTTAAAGATGCCGTCACCTGACCAACCGTGTTCGTCATCCCCAATTAGGCGCCGGTCAGGATCGCTCGACAAGGTTGTCTTGCCAGTTCCTGACAACCCAAAGAAGATCGCCGTGTCATCATCAGCACCTCGATTGGCCGAACAGTGCATCGGAAGAACCGACCTAAGTGGAAGCAGGTAGCTCATCACCGTGAAAATCGATTTCTTGATCTCACCAGCGTAGGCGGTCCCAGCGATCAATATGAGCCGCTTCGAAAAATGGACGGCTATCACAGTCCCTGACTTCGTTCCGTGACGGGAAGGATCAGCAGTGAATGACGGAGCACTTAGAACAGTGAACTCAGGAATGTGCTCAGCCAGGCGTGCAGGGTCTTCCTCACGAATGAACATATGATGCGCAAACAGGCTATGCCAGGCGGTCTCGGTCACAACGCGAATAGGAAGGCGATACTCCGGGTCCGCACCCGCATACCCATCCCGCACCCATAATTCCCGCCCATCAAAATGCCTCGTTAGATCCTCGTATAGCGTGTCAAAGTACTCCGGTTCTAAAGACTGGTTCACCGTGCCCCAGGAGACATTGTCGACAATCGACGCTTCGCGGACGATGAACTTATCCTTCGGTGACCGACCTGTGTGGGGCACCGTTGTACACACAAGGGGGCCGGACTTAGCAATCACGCCTTCGCCCCGTCGAACCGCATCCTCGACGAGTAGGGCTAAATTNCGATTCCAGTGAACGGTAGACGGACTCTTAATACCGTGAGCGTCAAGTCCACAGACTGGCTGTGCCTGGTTCACTACAAAGAAGTCCTCGGCGACGGGTTGATTAAGTGAATAAACTGACTCACGCTGGCCTACTTACTTCGCCCTCTAGAAGAAAAACAACGGTAGACGTACATCAAGTGATCGTATCTTTGCTAATTCGACGAAGTCAACTGGCTATCAGACATCGCCACATTCACCTGTCCACTATTCTCTCACCAGAAAGAAGCCGATACGAAGGCTAGCATGGTCGTACAACCTCTAATCCTGTCGAACTGGCGCATGTCGGTGGGTCCCCTAGGTCTGAGCTGCCTTGCACTACTCGTGGCAGGGTGCGCGTCAACGCCGATGCTGCCATACCACACCCCGCCATCTGTTAATCCTCCATTGGTGGATCAAGTCGTTCGCATTCAAATCACAGCTGGCAGCCGTAAACAGATCGTCGCGCTTAAACTTGAAGACTACATCGTTGGTTCAGTTCTGGCCGAGGCGGCCCTCGGTGGACTGTCAGGTAATGCGATGACAAACATCGCTCGCCTTCAAGCGGTACTGGCTCGCACCTATGCCGTCGCCAACCTCGGTAGGCACCGCAGTGAACAATTCGATCTCTGCTCAGACACCCACTGTCAGGTCTATCGTTCACCTCAGCAATACCCCACACGCCTCAGAATTGTTGCCAAAGCGGCGTCAGTTGAGACGCGCGGCGTCGTTATCACTCATGAGAGGCAGCCGATCCAAGCACTCTTTCACTCCGACTGTGGTGGTCACACGAGCGATGCCGGAACCGTCTGGGGAGGCCCTACGCCCCCTTATTTACTCGCAGTGATCGACGCGGCAGAGGATGTGCACCGTAAATGGCAATTTGATATCCCGGTGGATGAACTTCGTAACGCACTCAACCGCGACAACCGTACCCGCGTGGGCGCTAAGCTTACCCGGATTGACGTCGTTCAGCGAGATATTGCCGGCCGCGCCGAGCGCATTATCATCGATGGTGAGTTCGCCCCAATGGTCCGTGGCGAAGAACTACGTGCAGTGATAACCGCAAGTTTCGGTCCAAGAACTGTCCGCAGCACACGCTTCGACGTCGACCTTGATAGCAAACAATTTAAATTCGCCGGTTCAGGTTTTGGCCACGGCGTGGGCCTTTGCCAAGTTGGCGCCATGGCCTTGGCTAACCAAGGTGAGCCCTTCCATCAGATTCTTCGGCACTACTACTCTGGGATACGTCTCGAACAGCTTGACCNAGCGCAATGGGGAAAACAAGAGTCACCGGTGCAACTCTCCACACACACCGTCCAAGATTTAAGATAATCCNTGGTCGGTTGGNAGAATACGACTACACGATCTGGCCTGAAGTGGCCCTCAGTGAAATATAATTAAGCTTCTGGATTAGGATAACTATCGAGGTCANATTCTCGTGCCATCAGTGATCTTCAGAAAAGGTCTCGACCTGAAGCAAGCCGTCGCTCCAGCGCTCGCTGACGATTACGATAGTGCAATCGTTAATGAGCTTATTAACCATGGATTCCAGAGAACACGAGGCCGACTTACAGTCCGCCTCGCGAAGGAATTTGGATTTTGCTACGGTGTTGATCGTGCAGTCGACTATGCGTACCAAACTCGCATGCGGTTCCCTAAGAGAACCGTTTATCTTACCGGTGAGATCATTCACAACCCACACGTGAACGATAAGTTGCGGNCCGCTGGCATTCGGTTCCTAAGCGACCCNNACGAACCGCGAGAGCCACTTGGACCNGANGCNGTAATCATTATTCCTGCCTTNGGTGTGACCNTTGACGAATTGGCNAAATACGATCAGCTCGGATGCACNCTCATNGANACTACCTGCGGTTCNGTACTCAACGTCTGGAAGAACGTTGAACGGTACNCCAAAGATGGCTTTACCGCACTTATCCATGGAAANGTGCATCATGAGGAAACTCAGGCAACAGCNTCCCAATCGCTGAAGTANCCTAATGGACGNTTTCTCGTCGTCCTAGACNGNGACCAGNCANAACTNGTCTGCNACTATGTGCGGTCGGGAGGGAATCGNCAGNANTTTATTGAGAAGTTCAAGCATGCGGCCTCTATGGGATTCGACCCTGATCAACACCTAGAACGAATTGGATTAGCCAATCAAACGACTATGTTGATGTCGGAATCAGTGGAGATTGGTGAAATGTGTCGTCAGGCCATGATCGACCGTTACGGGGAGGCCGAACTCGACTGTCACTACCGTGCCTTCGACACAATCTGTAGTGCCACGCAGGATCGCCAAGACGCCGTTCAGAACCTTGTTGAATCCGAACGACTCGATCTGATGATCGTGGTCGGTGGTTATAACAGCAGTAACACTAGAAACTTGGCGAGAATCTGCACTGCGAAGCTTCCCACCTATCACATAGCTGACGCCGAATCGCTAACCTCATTGGCGGAGATTCATCACCGGCCAGTCAGCGGTCCACTTTCAAACCTGTCGCAGTCCCGAGACAAACAGGAGGTTGCTGCCCAGAACTGGCTACCGGGAACCGGTGAAGTTAGCATTGGTGTGACGGCTGGAGCCTCAACGCCAAACAATATTATCGGACAAGTAGTTCTTCGTTTAGAACAACTTACCTGTGATCAGACCTCAATCTGAGCAGACTGCTCAACAACAAGAAGTCCCTAAAGGACAGTCCGTCGTCCTACCTATGATGGGTTCACTTTGCCGGCCCTAGTGAATTGGAAGGACCTCTCCCATGTGGGGTGGACGGACAAAAACTTGGAAATCTCGATCCCTGGCACCTAACGTCCACTTGGAAGGAACACTAATGAAGCTCGTCATGTTCGCACTCATGCTGGTGGGGGCGGTTGAAACGTCTGGCGCACAAGAACTTCTGGAAGCAAGCATTACCGAATTGATCGAACAGGCTGCTTCTGAGCAGACACCACCTGCAGCACGGACCGTCCGCCTGACCCTCGATGAGGCAGTGAGCCGAGCGCTCGAAAACAACCTCGACATCGCTGTCCAACGATTGAACCCGCAAATTGCTGACCTCGACATCGCATCGGCCCAAGCTGCTTTTTCGCCCACCTTCGATTCGACCATCGGCACCACTTCCCGCGTTCAACCTTCGGTAACCCAACTGGATGGTGGCCAGCGCGTTGTCAGCGACACCGCAAACTACAACGCTGGCCTCACGAAGGCACTCAAGTGGGGTGGTGCCTCAGTTGATGCCTCCTGGAGTAATAGCCGGAACGCAACAACCAGTATCTTCTCCAGCTTCAACCCAAGCTACCGTTCGAATTTCGATGTCATCTACACGCAACCGCTTTTGCGGGGCTTCAAGATCGATTCGAACCGCCAGCGGCTGCAAGTGACACGGCTTTCCCGGGAGCTCTCAGACATCGACTTGCGGCGACTGATCACTAACACCGAAGCTGCCGTACGAAGCGCTTACTGGGATCTCGTGATCGCTTCGGAGGCAATCAACGTGCAGGAGCAGTTCGTCGAACTGGCGGAGGATCTCATTACTGATAACCAGGCTCGCGTCGAACTCGGAACTCTTGCGCCGATCGACATCATTCAATCCCAGGCCGAAGCTGCGCAACGTCGCCAGGTGCTGACCGAGGCACGGCAGGTACGACGCACAGCGGCGCTCATCCTGAAGCGATTATTGGTCAGCGGTACCGACGACGCGTTATGGGCGGCCGAGGTCGTACCTGTCGACCGGCCTCGCTTCGACGCTTCACCGGTGAACATTGAGGAGGCGATCCGAACGGCGCTCGCCCAACGGACCGACATCGCGCGCTCGCGTCGCCAGCTAGACATCAACGACATCAACCTACGTGCGGCACGTGACACAACGCTGCCAGCGTTGGACGTCCGCGCGTCCTATACCTTGCAGGGCTTGGGCGGCACCCAATTCGTCCGGTCCGGTCTCGGCGGTGACGTCGGCAGTGTCCTTCCAGGGGGCTACGTTGACTCGCTGAACCAGCTCATCGGCAACGATTTCCCTGCGTGGAACGTGTCTATGACGCTCAGCTACCCACTCGGCCAGAGCGCCGCCGAAACGTCATACGCCCGCGCCCAGATACAGGCCAAACAGACGCAGGCGCAGATCGAGCAAATGGAGCTGCAAATCGCAACAGAAGTCACGAATGCTGGACTGCAAATCCAAAGCTCGTTGCGGCGGATCGAAGCGGCCACCGCCGCACGTGAGTTAGCTCGGCAACAGCTCGATGCCGAGCAGAGCAAGTTTGAGGTCGGAGCATCGACGAACTTCTTCGTGGTCCAAGCGCAACGCGACCTAGCGGATGCCCAGCGAGCCGAGCTTCAAACGATTTTAGACCACCAGAAATCTCGGATCGAATTCGACCGGGCCCAGCAGACCTCGCTAACCCAAGGTAGTATCATTATCGTCTCAGGCGGAGGCAACTAACCATTATGAAGCGGACGCTCACCTTACTGCTACTGACCAGTTTGGTCCTGAGTGCCGGACTCTATACCTACTTGCGGCAGCCCGACATCGTGCCCGAAGTGCGGACAGCGACTGTTTCCACGGGCGACGTCATCGACAGCGTGGGCGCCACCGGCATACTCGAAGCAGTGACCACGGTCCAGGTCGGCAGTCAAGTCTCCGGAAAGATTCAAGAGCTCTACGCCGATTTCAATTCAATCGTTAGAGCTGATGAGGTAATCGCTCGGCTGGACCCGTCGTTGTTCGAGACGCAGGTAGAACAGTCCAAGGCCAACCTGATCAGGGCACAGGCGGATGTTGAGCGGCTGACGATAGCCATCGATGACGCCGAAACGAAACTCGCACGCGCTAAAGGTCTCTCAGCCCGCAGTCTAATACCCGCAAGCGAGCTCGAGGCGGCGCAGGTCGAAGCCCGATTGGCCGAGGCGCAATTACGTTCCTCACGAGCGCAGATGACTCAAGCTGAAGCTTCGTTGAACCAGGTGAATGTGAACCTCGGACACACGATCATTACTTCGCCCATCGACGGCATCGTTATTTCGCGCAGCGTCGATGTCGGGCAGACCGTTGCTGCAAGCATGCAGGCGCCCATCCTGTTTCTGCTCGCGGCCGACCTGACAAAAATGAAAGTTAACGCCAACATCGACGAATCAGATGTAGGCCGGATCAGGCCGGGTCAAGTCGTGACATTCCGGGTTGACGCCTATCCGGACTCGGAATTTGAGGGCCTAGTCTCACAGGTCAGACTGGAGCCAATCGTCGTGGAGAACGTCGTAACATACGCGACGCAGATCGACGTACCAAACCCGGACCTAAGGCTGAAGCCAGGTATGACCGCCACAGTGACTTTGGAAATTGCCCGCCGCGACGATGTTGTACGCATTCCGAACGCGGCGTTACGATTTCGGCCAACTGACGACATGTTCGTGGCGCTTAGTCTGCCGGTGCCTGAACAGCCAGAGTTCGGCCGTAGCGATGACCAAGGTGGCCGCCCCGAGGGACGACGCCGTCAGATGATGGCACGCTTCCAGAACATGTCGGAGGAGGAGCGCACCACTATGCGGGAGCAGCTTGGTAGGCGCCCAGGTCAGGGCGGAGTCGATGAACAAGCGAACGTCGGCAGTCGCCGTCGCCCTACTAGGCCGGTGGCCACTGACGCGATTCCAGCCACGGAGCGCGGCGCAACAACGATCGATGCGCTGTTTGGCCCGTTACCAGTGATTGTAACGCGCGGTCAGGTGTGGCTCTATGAAGGCGGTGACGTCAAGCCAACGGCGCTCCGCCTCGGCATCACGGACGGCGCGTTTACCGAACTCCTCGACCCTGTAATCCCGCCGGGTACCGAATTGATCACGAACATTTCCTTAGCCGATGGAACCTTGACCCGGCCGACCGGTCCGACCAATTCGCCGCTCATACCGCAGCGCCGCAGCTTCTTTGGACGCTAACCGACCCTCAGACCAATGCCCATTATTTCGACACGTGAGCTCGTCAAGACCTACAGCCTCGGCGAAGTGGAGGTGCGCGCGTTACGCGGCGTCAGCATCGATATCGAGTCGGGCGAGTTCCTGTCGGTCATCGGCCCCTCGGGCTCTGGTAAATCGACCTTCATGCACATTTTGGGGTGTCTCGACCGGCCGACGAGCGGTCAATATGTTCTCGAGGGAAAGGACGTATCGAAGCTTTCGAAGAACGAATTGGCCGTCATCCGTAATCGCCAGATCGGCTTCGTCTTCCAGGGCTTTAACCTTTTAACACGAACGTCGGCGCTCGATAACGTCGAACTACCGCTACTTTACGGCGGCAACGGAATGAAGACCGCTGAGCGACGACAGCGCGCTCAGGAAGCGTTAAAAGAGGTCGGCCTTGCTGACCGCGCCAACCACCACCCGAACCAGATGTCAGGCGGCCAGCAACAGCGGGTCGCCATCGCGCGGGCACTTATCAACGAGCCGTCAATCGTGCTCGCCGACGAACCCACGGGGAACCTCGACTCACGAACCAGCGTCGAGGTCATGGACATCTTCCAGGCTTTGAACACTGACCGCGGAATCACGATACTACTCATTACCCATGAACAGGCCATCGCCGAATACGGCAGTCGGATCGTCGGATTTCGGGATGGAAGAATCGTCGCCGACAATCAAACCAAAGCGCGGCGGATCGCGCGAGATGAAATGGCTGCGCTACCGCTGGACGTAGACGTTGAACCAGCCAATCAGCCGAGTGTGACAACCACTATAGGAGCCTGACATGTCGCTCTTCATGATCCTCAGAATCGGTCTCAAGGCTCTCGGCCGCAATAAGATGCGAACGAGCTTGACAATGCTCGGCTTGATCATCGGCGTTGCGGCCGTCATCACGATGGTGGCACTGGGTAGCGGTGCCCAGCAGTCGATCGAGGACCAGATCACATCAGCAGGCACGAATATGATCAGTGTGTCGGCTGGAAATTTCTCGTCCGGCGGCGTCCGCCACGGATGGGGATCAGCAACGACCTTATCAACTGACGACGCTAAAGCGATCCGGGAGCAGGTGCAGGGCGTGCAATACGTAGCTGCTGGTGTGAACATTCGTGCTCAGGTNGTGTCNGGGAATCAAAACTGGTCCACTCGAGTTCAAGGAACAGACGTGGAATTTCCACTGATACGCTTCTGGCCGACGGAGTTTGGTACCTTCTTCTCCCCGAGTGACGTTAGCGCCTCAGCCAAGGTCGCGGTGCTCGGCTCAATCGTACGTGACACGCTATTCGGCGAAGGTGCCGACCCCGTGGGGCAGACCATACGTATCCGCAGGCAGCCATTCAAGGTAATCGGAGTCATGACAGTGAAGGGGCCAGGCTCGTTTGGGGAGGACCAGGACGATACGATCTTCGTCCCATTCACGACCGTTCAAAAAAAGCTTCGNGGCATCCGATACGTTCAAAGTATCACCGTNTCAGCNATGTCGGCCGGTCAAACCGTNCTGGTCTCAGACGAAATCTCAGCCCTACTCAGAGTTCAGCACAACCTCATCCCCGGGGACGAGGACGATTTCCGAGTGCGGACACTCGAAGAGATGGCNAACGTCCGTAGCGAGGCGACGCGCACGATGACCAGTCTGCTGGCAAGCATCGCCGGCGTGTCGCTGCTCGTCGGTGGCATCGGCATCATGAACATTATGCTGGTATCGGTGACCGAGCGGACACGAGAAATCGGCCTTCGAATGGCGGTTGGCGCGAAGGGCCAAGACGTGCTCTTTCAATTCCTCGTTGAGGCGGTTGTTCTCAGCCTCCTTGGCGGAGCTATCGGCATTGCCCTTGGCCTCGGCCTCTCCCGAGGTATCACGCAGTTCCTGGAGTGGCCAACGACTGTCTCTCTCGACGCAGTGATTGTGGCATTCGGCTTCGCCGCTATTACCGGCATCTTCTTCGGTTTTTACCCAGCCAGAAAGGCNGCCCNGCTNGACCCCATTGAATCACTGCGGTTTGAGTNAGTGGCNCCGGTCCAACCGCCACCCAATCGAAATCAACAACCGNTCAAGTACNTAAGTCAAGACGCGCGAGCAACTTAGTAACGGTAAGCTCGGTCACCGGNTCGACNANATCAGGCGCGATCTCTAAGAGNGGCTCAAGCACNAACCGACGCTCCCGGAACCGTGGGTGNGGTAACTCAAGGCTTGGTGACGAATTGACTAGNTCACCAACGAGGATGAGATCGAGGTCGAGTGTGCGNGGTGCGCTGGGNAACGGGCGGGTCCGNGCCCGTTCCTTCTCAATCATCATGAGCGCCGTCAGNAGCTCAGTTGGTGCTTCGNCACTCTGACCAACGACAGCGGCGTTCAGAAACGCCGACTGNGANACCACNCCTTCCGGNTGAGTCTCGANGAAAGTTGAGACCTGCATGCCNACTAAGAGCNGCCCAAGNCGNGCTACGGCATACTTCAGATGAGAGGTCCGGTCACCGATNTTACTACCAAGGGCAACCGCNACCGGTCGAAGCACAGATGNAAAAATCGGTCGATCGCTCAGCTGGNTTGCTTCTCCTTACAGGTAATGCACATTCNGGTCCACGGAATGGCATTCAATCGNGCTGGCGCAACTGCCTCACCGCAATCCAAACACTCGCCGTAATTACCCTTCTCCATNCGNTAGAGTGCCTCTTCGATGGCNTGGAGAATCTTTGCGTCGGTCTGCTTAAGCTTTAACCGAATATGAACTTCGTTGTTGCCACTGGCCTGGTCAGCNANATCGCCCTGCCGCGTATTGTTATCCATTGTCGTTTGGAGTGGCTTGGCNCCAACTTCTGACAAGATNTCCGNNCGTTTTCGNAACAACGCATCTTTGTACTGGGATATGTCCATCCGCGACCTCCAGCGCGCCCAAATTATTCAGGGCAATAACTNCCCATGTTAGCACGGAATAATAACTGGAATGGAATGGCGCACTGCCAGCACACCTAATAGAAAGGCATGAAAGCTGGCACCGAATGATTATTAGTTACTCAGCACGCAACGTCGCCAACGGTCGACGACGNAGCACATCAAGACTTGAAAGGACACCGATCGCACCAACAGCGATTGCTGTTCCCACAACGCCACCTAAGTTCTGAGCAAGAGCTGGATACCACGCTATCTCGAGTAGGTAGCGGCTGAGCGACCANGTTAGTANCACCGCCCCGGTTGAACCCACGATGCCAGCNAAGATTCCCANCCCTCCNTATTCGATCACTAGCATCATTGCAATCGTACGACTATTAGCGCCGAGCGTNTTAAAGATCGCGNCTTCGTANAGCCGNTGAAACTTAGTCATCGCAACNGAACCGATTAAAATNAAGCCTCCCATAAATANCGTGATCGCNCCTATGACCGAAATCGCCANCGTAACGCCACCAATNATNTCCTTGGCTGANGCCATCACATCACGAACATCAATAATCGAAATATTCGAGTAGCGTCCAACGAGATCGCGCTGCAGACGACCTCGGTCGTCCGCGCCATCTGGCCCTCTNACCATGGCAATATAGTAATGGGGTGCCGTTACAAAGGCATCCGGACGAAACACGAACATAAAGCCGCCACGGCGCGTGTCGCTCCACTGCACCTCGCGTACGCTAGCCACCCTAGCCCGCACGACCCGCCCGAGCACCTCGAAACTTATCGTATCGCCAACGTCAATATCGAAGCGTTCTCGAATGCTCTCCTCGATCGACACNTCGGTAATTGATAAATCATCACTCCACGGACCACCATCGAGATATCGCTCATTCTCCTCGAGTCCATCACGGTACGTAACGACATACTCACGACCTAAAGGACCCCGACCCCGAACATCCTCTGCACCGTCCAGGTTGATCGCCGAGCTTTCAACGNCGGTCATCCGACCCCGTAATACTGGCAGTAGCGCCGCCGTCTCACCTGATGACCTCGTCTCTAGGAACTCTCTTACCCCATCGGCCTGATCCTGCTGAATGTCGAGCAGAAACATATCTGGTACATCCTCACGCATCTCCACGGCGAATTCCCTCAGTAAATTCACCTGAAGTGCCCTGATACCAATCAGAAAGAAACTACCGAGGCCTACAGCAAGGAGAATCGTCCTGGTTTGATTACCTGGTCTCCGAAGACTAATAACAGCATGCCGAAGAGGAAACCAAGTGGCACGGCTCAGCGGAGTAACCACACGCACCAGNCCTGCGGCGGCAAAATGAAGCGCGACCGCGACGCTGGCAAAGCCCCCACTGACGTAAGCACCAACCCGCCACGAATCAGCCTGCCAGCTA
This sequence comes from Acidobacteriota bacterium, assembly GCA_002714165.1. Lineage (GTDB taxonomy): Bacteria > Acidobacteriota > Vicinamibacteria > Vicinamibacterales > UBA823 > UBA11600. The sequence continues at coordinate 3,841 of PAWT01000018.1, read as the reverse complement.
GCCACTATCACGAGAGCCACCGTAATCAAGCCGCCCGCGGCTACACGTAACCAGTCAATTCTGTTGGTAAGTCTGGCGCCCGTCTCTCGGAGTAACAGCAACGGTCGCACGTGTCTGACATCAAGAAGTGGTAACAAGGCAAATAAGAATGACACTAGTAGCCCTATGCCAATACCCTGGACAACCGCCGAACCAGTTAAGCCATAAGTAATGTCACCATACTCGGCAACAATGTTGGTCGGCATTGCCATAAGCATCACCCTAGCAATCCCTACACCTAATAGGCTGCCACCAAAAGCGAGAATGATNACCTGCAGCATATAGACGCAGAGCAACTGCAATGTGGTCGCCCCAAGGCACTTCAGGATTGCAATACTACGAAGCTTCTGCTGGATAAAGACCCGAGTAACACTCCACACTCCGATACCGCCGAGAATAACAATTACGAAGCCAATCAAGCTCAGATAATCCTCAGCCCGTTTGAAATTACGTGAAAGACGGTTCTCGGTGCTGCGATACGACCACGCTCTGAGGTAAGTCCCCTCGAAATCGTTCCGTAGCTGTTCAACGAGTGGTTCGATGTACACTTCATCGATACGAATAAGGGTTTGGTAACGAGCCCGGCTACCAAAATTAAGNAAACCACTCTGCGCGAGGGCGTCATGGTCAATCAGCACTCTGGGCCCAAAACTGAAAGCACTCAGTTGATGACCCGGTTCCGCAAGAACGACGCCACGAATCTCATAGAGATCGTTCCCGATAATGACCTGATCGCCNACCTCNATGTCTAGCTGCGCAAGGAGCTCCGGCCGCACCAGTGCCCCGTAGTTGTTGAGCATCTCAGGCACGAACTTGACGCCACCAACCAGCTGCAGCTCACCGTAAAATGGGAAGCCAGGTTCGACTCCCCGAAGTTCAACCATTTTCGCGACGGCTTTAGCTGTGTCGGCTGGACGCACCATCGTCGTAGTCTCAATTGACTCAATTCGCTCAAGCACGGGTACGGTGTTAAGTCGAGTCTCAACAAGATTACGCCCCACCGTTGTCCATGGCTCACGACTCTGCACGAGCACATCAGCTGCAAGCAGCGTGCGTGACTCATGTAATAACGTGGCGCGCGCGCTCTGAATGATTGACCGGACACCGACTATCGCTCCGACGCCAACTGCTACACAAACGAAAAAGAATGCCAACCGCACCCAAGATGCACGGATCTCCCGAAATATCATCCTAAGCACAAAGCGAATCGATGTCTGGAAGTGCATGCGCATAACAATGGAATGGCCTCAACTACCGGGTCAGCCTTCCCGTGATGTCTGCGCGGGCGACCGAACAACTTCACTGCGCACGGCCTGTCCATCGCGCATTGCTAAGGTGATTTCCGAGATCCCAGCAAGTTCGTTATCGTGAGTAACAAGCACAACTGTCGTACCGCGCCGACGATTCACATCGAGTAATATTTCGACAACGTGGTGACCATTCTCACTATCGAGGTTACCCGTTGGTTCATCAGCAAGCAGAATCGGCGGGTTATTAGCTAATGCACGAGCAATGGCAACCCTCTGCTGCTCTCCGCCGGACAGCTGCGACGGATAGTGGCGAGCTCGGCCGAGCAATCCCACGTCCTCCAGAAGCCCCTCGGCTTTTTTTCTGGCACCCGCTACTCCAGAGATTTCGAGCGGAACAAGAATATTCTCAAAAGCACTCAGCGAAGGAATCAGATGAAAGAATTGAAAAACGAAGCCAATCTTAGATCCACGTAGACTGGCCATCGCATTCTCATCGAGACTAGTGATTTCGATGCCGTCAATTATGATTTCACCAGTCGTCGGAGTATCGAGACCCGCGATAAGTCCAAGAAGTGTAGATTTTCCACTCCCCGAAGGGCCAACGACCGACACACACTGTCCGGATGGGATAAATAGATCCAGCGGATGCAAGATGGTGAGCGACTGGTCGCCACTCTTCACGGTCTTCGACACGCTCCGAAGTTCAATCATTGGACTGCACTGTTATCCAGCAGCGATACCAGGGTTGGCCACAACAGGTCGGCAATCTTCGTAGCACCTTCAGGGTTCGGATGTATTCCGTCACTCTGGTTTAGTTCGACTCGACCAGCCACACCATCTAACAGAAACGGCACGAAAGCCACATCGTGCTCCTCGGCCAACTCGCTAAACGCTCTTCGGAATTCTTCAGTGTAGGCAAGACCCATGTTGGGCGGTGCCTCCATGCCGGTCAAAAGTACCAACGCACCACGAGTTTGAGCACTACGAATTATCTCACCCAAATTAGCTTTCATGGCATCCACAGCCAATCCTCTCATCCCATCATTCGCTCCGAGCGCCACGATCAGTACATGGATGTTTCCTACAAGAGACCACTCTAGCCGCCGAAGACCCCCAGCTGTTGTGTCTCCAGAGACCCCGGCATTGACAATCTCATGCGGCTGGCCCGCCACCGCTAACATCGTCTGCAAATGTGCTGGAAACGTTTGGTCGGCAGCTAATCCCAAACCAGCCGTCAGGCTGTCGCCAAGTACCACTATGCGCGGACGGCCTTTATCTGGCGCTGTCCCGAGCGGTGATTCCATTGAAGGTGCAACCTCGTGGTTAGCTGGCTTCGAACCACGTGGAATCCCGTCAGCAACACAGGCAATTGCGGATAGCACGACTGGAAGGACGAGCAAACGCGCTATGCGCACACTAACTCTGAGGCGCATCTGAATGTACATACGATTGGCCGAGTGTGGATGTTCCTGAACGTCCACCGACAAACGCCTCATTATCCTATATTTTTCGATCGCTGAAAGCGCCACAGACACGTGTAGACCCCAACGTTCAGGACCAGGGCAGCCGCACCCAAAATCATCTGAATCTCTCGCGTGAGAGCAACCGGATAGAGCATCGGAAGAAAGTAGTGCTGGACGAAGTCTCCAGAATAGCCAGCTCCACCAGCCTGTCTCAGAAGCCAGTTCTCCAATGGAGTTAATGGGCAAACTGCACCCCGCCACTCAATCCCAACGGCCCAGAGAACACTCGGCCAGTGCACCCACGCCAAACGGGGCCACCTAAAGACAAACACGCCTCCAAGCACCACAAAGAATACAAAACCCGTGTGTACAAGGACCACAAGATCCGCACCTAGTCCGTACCAGCCTGCCACCTTTTCCCTCTGACTGACCGTCAACCGATCAAGCGGACGATCGTGAGCGCAATCACTTTAGTGGTCTGCACTAAATCGTCAATTGCACACCACTCATCTGGCTGGTGGGCAATTTCNAGATTNCCNGGTCCGTATGCTACACACTGNTTAACTCNGGCCAGCCGCGCTACGTGCTTGTGATCATAAGTCCCCGGACTAGCGACAAGTTGGGCCGGCCGNCCGTTTACCTTGTCCACCGNTGTCTGAAGGGCGGTTACGAGCGGTGAGTCCTTGGAAGTCTGAACNGGTTCAACGATAAGTCGATCTGANAGNTCATATTTAAGACCCGGCNCATNANCCGCGACNCGTTCNANNAAGGNAATCANCTCTNNGCGCACATCCTTGATATTCTCCTCANGNAGGAACCNGCGATCGAACGTNGCCGTACANCGGTCAGCAACACATGGCGTAGGTTGCNNAGTANCGNCCTGACCACCNCTCACCCCATTNATGTTNATCGTNGGACGACGAGCNCCNTCNGGGACAACAGGCATNGCGGTNACACGCCNTGCTAGNGNNGGTGCNAGTTCGTCGCGTATTGCATCCAGAACGCGACTCATCGACACGATTGCGCTCTCACCAAGAAACGGCATGCTACCGTGGGCAGTACGGCCATGGGTGACAACGTCGAACCAAT
>PAWT01000017.1 GCA_002714165.1 Acidobacteriota bacterium | reverse complement strand
CATGCGTTTGGCGGCCGGCTGTGATCGTGTGCTTCGTTTAGAAGCGGGCCAACTTCGACTGACCTGAATTCGACGTAACCTTTGGAATAGCGCCAGCATCGAGGATTTGTCGTTTGATGGAATTAGCGTGCAGTTGGGATGACCCTCAATCAAAGTGATGTCGTCTCAGGCTGTAAGACTCAGAAAAATCAAAGGTTTACGGGTCACTAGGCAATTAACCAGGAAGTCTGATGGCTTATAATGTTCTAGAGAGCGGCAGCGCGGTCGCAGATTGAGAAAAGGATGTTCGAAAGGTATACGGAACGGGCTCGCCGGGTGTTGTTCTTCGCACGTTATGAGGCGAGCCAACTAGGTAGCATTTCTATCGATACCGAGCATTTACTTCTTGGCTTGATCCGTGAGGGTAAGGGGCTAACCAGTCGTATTTTTGCGCGTTCTAACCTTTCTCTTGAAAATATCAGGAAGCAGATTGAGGGCCGCACTGTCTTCCGGGAAAAGGTGTCGACGTCGGTAGAGATTCCCTTTAGCGGTGAAACGAAGCGTCTCCTTCAGTTTGCGGCCGAGGAAGCTGATCGCTTACTGCACAACTACATCGGTACCGAGCATCTCTTGCTTGGGATCTTGCGGGTAGAACGCTCTTTAGCTGCGTCGATCCTGATGGAAAAGGGAATGCGGCTTAATAGTGTCCGCGAACACATCATAGCCCTTCTGAATGAAAAGACGACGGTTGCGCGGGTAAAAGAAACGCCGCTCCTCGCTGAATTTTCCCGTGATCTTACAGACTCGGCTATGAAGACAGAATTAGACCCACTCGTTGGGCGCGAACTCGAGTTGGAACGACTTCAACAGGTACTCTCTCGCCGGACGAAAAACAACGCCGTTCTCATCGGTGAACCCGGCGTTGGGAAGACTGCCATCGTCGAGGGGTTGGCTCAGAGAATCGTCCAAGGGGAAGTGCCGCATTTCCTCGCTGACAAACGGCTCTTGGTGCTCGACATCTCTCTCATCGTTGCTGGAACGAAGTACAGGGGGCAGTTTGAAGAACGCCTGAAGGCAATTATGAAAGAGTTGGCCGAGAACTCAAATGTCATTGTTTTCATCGACGAACTACATACGCTTGTTGGCGCTGGCTCGGCTGAAGGATCTCTTGACGCGGCGAATATCCTTAAGCCCGCACTTTCACGGGGTGAAATTCGCTGTATTGGAGCCACCACTCCGGCTGAGTACCGGAAGTACATAGAGAAGGATCGATCTTTAGAGCGGCGATTCCAGACAGTAAAGGTGGATCCTCCGGTCGAGAGCGAGGCGCTCCAGATTCTGCTTGGCGTGAAGGAACGCTATGAGTCGTTTCATCATGTTCAATACACACAGGAGGCGCTTGAGGCCGCTGTGTATCAGTCGAGTCGCTACATCACTGATCGGTTTTTGCCGGACAAAGCGATCGACATTTTGGACGAAGCTGGTGCTCGTGCCAAGCTACGCCACGCTGGTCGTAGTGAGGAATTTTGCGACATCAATGAGAGTATTCGGATTGCGGTCGAACAGATGGAAAACGCTGCTGCTCAAAAGAATTATGAGAAGGCACAATTCTTTCGAGAGCAGGAGGTTATCGCACGGGAGAATCTCCAGCTCGTTCGAGAGAAATTCGATGTGAAGTCGAACACTCAGCAGGTTATTGTCGAAAAGGAACAAATCGACGAAGTAGTCTCCAAATGGACTGGTGTGCCACTCACGTCTATCAACCAAGATGAGGGCGACAGACTTTTGCAGATGGAGGACGAACTACACCGCCGTGTTGTCAGCCAAGGTAAGGCTATTTCCGCGCTAGCGCGAGCGATCCGTCGCTCGCGTGCTGGTCTGAAAGCCCCAAATCGGCCAGTTGGCAGTTTTGTGTTTCTCGGGCCGACCGGGGTTGGTAAGACTGAACTGGCCCGTGCACTCGCAAATTTCTTGTTTGGGACTGATTCGGCTCTCATTCGTTTCGACATGTCTGAATACATGGAAAAGCATTCAGTGTCGAAACTGATCGGTTCACCACCTGGCTACATCGGTTACGAGGAAGGCGGACAGCTTACTGAAAAAGTGAAGCGTAGCCCCTATTCTGTGGTGCTCCTTGACGAAATAGAAAAGGCGCACCCTGATCTCTTCAACATCCTATTGCAGGTCTTTGAAGATGGACACTTGACCGATGGACTTGGCAATCGTGTCGATTTCAAGAACACGATTCTTATCATGACCTCCAATATTGGAGCGCGGTACATTCAAAAAAAGTCATCGCTCGGATTTCAGTCGCCTGATGCGAAAGAGGTTAGTAGGAGTGTCAACGACATGGTTTTGGGAGAGGTTAAGCGTACCTTTAATCCAGAATTTATCAACCGAATCGACGAAACTATCGTGTTTGAGGCGCTGTCCAATAAAGATCTAGAAAAGATTGCGCAGCTTCTGATTGTTCAGCTCAACGAGCACTTGGCGGACCGTCACCTCAGCCTCGAACTGACACAAGAGGCGGTTTCTTGGATCATCGATCAAACGTGCAAGGACCGTTCTTACGGGGCGCGGCCGCTGCGTCGGGCGATCCAACGGTATGTCGAAGATCCGCTGTCCGACGAGCTGATCCGTGGGCGTTTAAAGGAGGGTAACGTCGAGGTCTACCTTAATCAGGGCTCACTCGCTTACCGTACCGTGGACGGCGAGTTTGATGGTCGCCAACTGGTTTGCGAAGCTTAGGGCTCAGAAAAGGCGAGGTGATTCACATTCGAGTGAAGAGTGGCGCCGTCAGCCCTTATGCCTCGGGCGATGGGCGAGAGGGATTGGGGAAACGACCGATGTGGCGTGTTGTGACTAAGGGATTAGAAGGGACTGTTCGGACGGCGACGAAGGTGGTGTTGGCCTGGAGGATCGTCGCGGTCCTGGGTGTTGGCCTGTGGCCTATGGCAGCTCTGGCTGAGCCGGCGACGACGGCTTTACAACTAGCTGTGGAGACACAGCAGGCTGAAGCGATGCCGCCGACTGGGTCGGTTCCTGTTGTACGGACGATTCAGATTGCCTTTCCAGCGCAGGGGAATGTGCCCTCTATTGAGCCGGCCACTTACCTGTTTTATATCGAAACACGCCCGAGTCGCCCCTCTGAAGATGTCTGGTTGGAGTACGACGAAGGACGAGTGATTGAGGACTTCCGCAATTTGTGGGAGACAGGATTCCTCGATGACCTATCCATTGAGTATAACGACGAACCCTATCCCAACGGCGTGATTGGCCGGAACATTATCTACAACATGGAAGAGCGGGAGCGGGTTCGCATCGTTGAGTTCAATGGTTCTGATCAGCTCGACCGCACGAAGATCGAAGAAATGCTAGTGCAGTCTGAGACTACGATTCAACTTGATACCTTCATCGACACTGCACTGATCAAGAAAGCTAAGACAATTGTGCAGATAATGCTTGCCGAAGAGGGTCACCACGATCCTGTAGTCACACACACCATCGTAGCCGTTGCCGGAGGACCGAAGCGGGTGCGTCTCACCTTTAATATCGAGGACGGTCCGGAAACACGCATCAGGGAGATCGTTTTCGTAGGTAACGAAGATCAAAGTGATCGCGTGTTGCGAAGACAGATGAAGGCAAATCGGGTGCCGGTCAAAATCTGGCCACTGAACTTTTTCTTCAGACGGGGCACCTTTAAGGAGCACCGTTTCGCTGAGGATGCGGATGGGATCATTCAGTACTACAGGAGACTTGGTTACGTGCGGGCCCAGGTTGGNCAACCAGAATTAACNACNCTNGAGGANTCTGAAGACGGNNANAANCGGTACGTGANGATGCGGATTCCNATCTCAGAGGGNNNTCGATATCGGCTCGGAGAATTGACGNTTGAAGGCGTGGAGATTATGCGCCTCGACGCNGTNCGANNCCAGTTCGANATCGATGAAGGGGATTATTACAACCAAAAAGTGATCCAAGACGGGATTGAACGANCGCAAATGATGTATGGCNCNTCCGGTTACATGGAGTNTGTGGCATTCCCGGACCTTNCCCCNCGCGANCAGGTNGNGGAAGATGATGGCAGNGTNCGNCGNATNGANGCCCCGCCGATTGTGGACGTANCGATTCGTGCCGACGAGGGTGAGCAGTACTTTGTNGGTCGGATTGACTTCTCGGGTAACACGACGACGCGGGACAAAGTGGTTCGACGCGAACTTCGGGTATTTGAAGGCGGAGTGTTCAATACCGAAATGCTCAAGATAAGCGTCCGGCGGTTAAATCAACTCGGTTATTTCATACCGCTTGAGGAGGATGCCGTTGACGTTGAGAAGAGTGAGGGAAAAGATAACGAAGTCAACCTAAGCATCCCGTTGGAGGAACAGAATCGTAACCAAATCAGTTTTGGCATGGGTTACTCCGAATGGGATGGTTTCTTCGGACAGTTGTCGTTCGGCACCTCGAACTTTATCGGCCGCGGTGAGACAGTGAACCTCTCATTGCAGCATGGCCAATGGTCAAAAAGTTATGTGGTCGGGTTCACTGAGCCGTTCCTGTTTGACCGTAACATCGCCGCCGGTTTCAGTTTGTATAAGACGGAACTGAATTGGATCGGGCAGTTCACGCAGAGATCGCAGGGGGCGAACATCAACTTTAGTAAACCGATTGCGATGTTCACACGGTTTTCGTTTGGGTATGCCTACGAGCAAACAAAGGTTAGCGACCTCGCTCCGGCCTTCAACAATCCGAGATTGCTACAGTACAATCCGTATCTGACGGATTCGTTACTTCTTGGAACGGATGGTGCCCGCACCGTCAGCAAGTGGGTCCCGGGCATACTTCACAATACGATCGACCACCCAATTTTTCCGAGCGCGGGTAAACGCATCACTGCCTCGCTTGAGTACGCGGGTGCTGGTGGCAACACCAAATTTTATAGGCCGCGCCTCGAAACTATCTTTTACGTTCCGCACACAGCGTCGACGTCGTTTGGTTTTCGGGTCGATTCACAGTACATCAGGCCGTATGGCGAAACGACCTACATCCCGCTTTTTGAACGGATTTATCTGGGCGGCGAGTACAGTATTCGTGGATTTGACCTTCGCACCGTTGGGCCGCGTGACGAGGCGTCTGGACTCGTGCTCGGTGGTACCAAAAGTGTGCTCCTCAGTGCCGAGTATTTGATTACACTGGCGCAGCCTGTGCGTTTGGTTCTCTTCTACGACACTGGACAGGTCCAGGAAACTGGCGTGAATTTTAACTATGATAATTTTAAGACGTCGACTGGGGCTGAAGTGCGGTTTCTCATGCCCGTTATGAACGTGCCGATGCGTTTGATTTTTGCTTATAACCCACAGCGTTCGGGTGTTCTCGATAATAATTTCAGGCCAGAAGGACGGTTCAATTTTCGGTTCGCTGTGGGCGCTCCGTTTTAGGGATGGGGTTGAATCGAATGCGTAGAAGCGAAAATAATGGTCGTAACGGTGTAGAATGGAACGCTGTTCTGGCGTAATGGCTGGCCTAGCGAAAGTGCTTGGTCACAGTTAAGAATATGAGTTGGTTTTGAGGCTCGGATACCTGAAGGGGAAGCAGTCGATGAAAGTATTGTGTGTTGTCGCGATGTCCGTGTTTGCGCTTGGCTTGGGGACCGGTCAGGTTTGGGCAGCTGGGCAAGAAGCGCAGGTAGCGCTCCCTGAGGGGGCTCCGGTAGCTTGGGTCAATATTCCACAGGTCGCTGCCGAATCAGCCAGTGGACAAGAACTTGCTGGACAAGTGCAGGCGCTCAATGAGGAGAAGATCGCCCAAATCAACGCGATGAACACAGAGCTGCAGGCTAGCCAACAGAAGCTCGAACAGGGTGGCACTGTGATGAGTGAGTTTGCCGCCGCGCAACTTCAGCGCGAGATCGGGCGGTTACAGATTGAGATCCAACGTGCTAGCGAGGACGCCCAAGTCGAGGTACAAACCCTGACAGAAGAATTACAGATCGATTTTCAAGATAGCCTAATGCCGATTATTGGAGAAATAGCTGCTGAGAAGCAGTTGCATATTGTATTCAGCGTAACCGATTCTGGGGTGGTCTGGACTTTACCAGGTCTCAACATCACTGCTGATGTGATTGCTCGATTTGACGCCGTGCATTCCGCGTCAGGGGGCNACGACCAGCCATAACCGTAACGCTCCCGTTCGCCGCAATGTGACTACCGGACCGCACCTTGGACGCTGCTTGCTGGTTCGCGTAGGGCGGCGTCTTGGCCGCGTGTTCCGAAGCCTCCGTGTCTATCAATATTCCGGCAACGCTCGATAAGTTCAGTTACCGGTATCCCTCTTTCCTTGTCGATTCGGTTATCGACCATGAGCCTGGCCGATCAATCGTTGCGATCAAGAACGTCACATTCAACGAAGAATTCTTTCAAGGGCACTTTCCTGGTATGCCCTTGATGCCAGGCGTGCTTATGATCGAGGCGTTCGCACAGGTTGCGGCGATTCTAGTGTTACAAGACCCCGATCGTTCTACTCAGCGAATTTTTCTTAAAGGTGTAGACCAAGCGAAGTTTCGTCGGCAGGTTGTACCAGGCGATCGCCTGCGTCTCGAGGTGAAGCTCCGTGGATCGGATGGCGAACTAACTGAAGTTGATTGCCTGGCGGACGTTGGAGGTCAGCCCGTTGCCGCTGCAACACTTTTGCTTGGCGTAAAAGAGATCGATGTTGAGATTGATCCCACAGCTCTTGTGGCCCCTAGCGCGGAGATTGGCGCTGGTAGCGTCATCGGTTCTCACGCGGTCATTGGCGGGAACGTCAAACTGGGGCGGCGTTGTCACATAGGCGCTTCGGCTGTAGTCGACGGTATAACTGAGATCGGCGATGACACGAAGGTGTTTCCCTGTGCTTCCATAGGGTTAATTCCACAGGATCTTAAGTTTCATGGGGAAGAGAGTCGTCTGGTAATTGGTCAACGAAACATCTTCCGCGAATTTGTCACAGTCCATCGGGGCACCAAAGGTGGCGGGGGTATTACGACGATCGGTAACGATAACCTCTTTATGGCGTATGCGCACGTTGCTCACGACTGTACAGTCGGCAACCATACGATCTTCGGCAACGGTGCCACGCTTGGTGGACATGTGTCGGTTGAGGATTATGCGACGATCAGTGCTCTATCGGGTGTCCACCAATTCTGCCGAGTTGGTGAACACGCATTTGTAGGCGGGTTTTCAGTCGTTACCCGTGACGCCTTGCCTTATGCGCGAACAGTTGGTAATCGTGCTCGGGTTTATGGAGTCAACACGATTGGTCTGGTGCGGAGAGGCTTTTCACCAGGGGTTATCACCCAGCTTAAACGCGTGTACCGTTACCTTCTCCAGTCGAAACTCAATACCAGCCAGGCGCTGGCGAGAATTCAAGCTGACCAGACGCTACTCTGTGCCGAGGTTGACTATCTGGTGAATTTCATCCGGTCGTCGGAACGTGGTGTTGGCTTACGTAGGCCTGGTCGACGTTTTGATGAATTGATCGTAGATGATTAGCCGCACAGTCTCCGAGACTCCACCTATTGGTGTCATTGCAGGCAACGGCCGGTTTCCATTCCTAGTGCTCGATGGGGCACGCCAACTTGGTCGAAACGTTACCATTGTNGCGATCCAGGAAGAGGCTGATNNCAGTATTGAGCAAGCTGCGGAGGGTGTTCCGGAGGCTGTTGTCCATTGGGTATCGCTAGGNCAACTGGGNAGATGCATCTCATTACTAAAAAAGTCTGGTGTTAGCGAGGCTGTAATGGCCGGTCAGGTGAAACACTCCAAGTTGTTTTCTGGCCTAATACCGGATTCNACTTTACTGTCGGTGTTGAAACGGCTTCAGGTGCAGTCCACCGACGCTTTACTATCGGCGATTGCGGATGTTCTNGGAGAGCACGGNATCACGTTAATTGAATCAACANCCTTTCTTGAGTCCTTGCTAGCCGAGTCCGGCACGTTGACACGCAGAGAACCAACTGTTGATGAATTGGCCGATTTTGAGTTCGGTTACCGGATAGCCGATACCGTTGCTGGTCTTGATATTGGCCAAACCGTTGTTGTGAAAGATAGGACCGTAGTCGCAGTCGAGGCGATGGAAGGGACGGACAAGGTCATTGGGCGAGCCGGTCGGCTTGCGGGACCCGGCACCCGTATTGTGAAAGTGGCAAAGCCGAATCAGGATATGCGGTTCGATGTACCAGTCGTCGGGGTANCGACTATTGAGGCGATGCGAGGTGCTGGTGCGTCGGCACTGTCGATCGANGCGGGTAGAACTTTGATAGTAGATGGCGACGCGTTCGTGCAAGCGGCTGATGAGGCAGGACTATCAGTCGTCGGACGAATAATTGAACGTTCTGGGTAGCCACGGTGACAGAGCATTCACTCCGTGTTGCAGTTGTCGGCGTCGGTCACGTAGGAAGTCACCACGCCCGTATTCTGTCGTCCCTAGCAGGCGCTGAACTCGTCGCCGCTGTTGACATCGATGAGGGTAGTGCGATTAGAGCCGCTCGCGGGACCTCGGCGAAGGCTGAGACCGACGTCGAAGCACTTAAGGGCCGTGTGGATGCTGTGATCGTGGCGGTTCCCACAAAGAACCACTTGGAGGTTGCCAGGCCACTTCTTAACGCTGGCATTCCGGTGCTCGTTGAGAAGCCGATGGCGAGTAACCTCGCCGAGGCCGACGAGATGCTAGCCTTAGCGAAGCACTCTGGTACGTGCCTTGCAGTTGGTCACACCGAGCGCTTCAATCCGGCGTTGACGACGACTTTACCGTTAGTCGACAAGCCGAGGTTTATCGAGGTCCATAGGCTTGGTGCTCACACGTCACGGAGCTTGGATATCGATGTCGTATTCGATGTCATGATTCACGATCTTGACGTTATTCTCAACGTGCTTAACTCTGACGTAGTATCTATCGAGGCGGTCGGCGTACCGATTCTGAGTGATCGCATTGACATTGCGAATGCGCGAATCCGGTTTGAGTCCGGTTGCGTTGTAAACTTAACCGCAAGTCGTATCAGCCGAGAACGTGTGCGAAAGATCAGGTTCTTTCAGTCAGGCTCTTATTTGTCAGTGGATTATGTCAAGCAACAGGCTGAGCATTGGCGTCTTTTGGTTGACGAAGAAGGAGAGTCTACGATCGAGGGTGGTCCAATTGAGGTAACGGGCGGGGAGCCGCTTGAGCGTGAGCTCGCTGATTTCGTGCTTGCGGTGCGTGATAACCGAAATCCAGGTGTATCAGGAGCGGAAGGACGGCGCGCCCTAGCGCTTGCCGAGCAAATCACAAAGCGGATCACTGATTATGTCTAATGAAGCGGCATTGGATGACCTTCGCGCGACGTTGACAGAAGGTGGCCAACTCAGTGATGAGCAGGTGGAAAACCTGACGTTGAATACTGACCTACTTTCTCTCGGCATGCTTGCTGACGATGTACGACGGTCTCGACACGGGGACTCTACGACTTTCGTTCGTGTGGCTGAAGTGCCTGTGCAGGGATCGGTTTCTCCGGAGTTAAGAGGAGAGGCGATGGAGCTTCGGATCATCGGTGTTCCGGATTCGTCGGAAGTGATGGTATCGGCAGTCCGACTAGCTGCCGAGGCCGGTAGACCTGTTACGGGATACGCCGTTCATGATCTCTTGGAAATGTCCAATGGTGACATGGCTTTGTTTAGAAACTTATTGGATGAACTACTCGAGGTAGGACTGGCGGCCATTTCGGAGCTCGTTGTGGACCGTACACCTGACCCCGAGTCAGTCATTTGCACTGTTGTGGATGCAGGTTTAGCAATTTCTCGCGTTACAATCCATGAGGCTCTCGGTGATAAGAGGATCGGATTTGTGAAGGCCGTGGCTGGCTGGATGCTACCGGCGAACGGAGTGTGGGCTTTTGCTCCGCTACCGCGCGCTGATGTAGTGAGCGACTCCGAAGCGTCGCCGTCAACTGGGTACGACGACGTTCGGCAGGTTGCGCTGGCGCGTTTACTGGTTGACAATATTGGCTCGATTCAGGTCGACTGGGCATTGCACGGTCCGAAGTTGGCTCAGGTAGCTCTGGCTTTCGGTGCCGATGACATCGACGCTGTGCCCGCCGTTGACGCTGTTGATTTGGGTCCGCGAAGAACATCGTTGGAGGAAGTCCGGCAGAACATTCGCGCTGCGTCGTTTGTGCCTGTTGAAAGAAACGGCTGCTTCGAGAGAGTTATGTGATGATTCGTCTGGGGGCGGTGTCCTACCTGAACGCACGGCCGTTGGTGCACGGACTCGATCAGCAGACCAACAGATTCTCGTTACGCTTCGACGTGCCGTCGAGATGCGCCTCGCTTCTCCACGACGGGACTGTAGACCTTGGCTTGATACCATCAATTGAAGTCACTCAGCGGCCTGACTATCACGTTGTACCTAACGTAGCGATCGCGTCGACAGGGCGNGTGGCTTCGGTGGCNGTCTTTGCTAGNCGTCCAATTACAGCGGTGCGATCGATTGCCGTTGATAGAAGTTCCCGTACGTCTGTGGCGNTGTTACGTGTTCTTTGTGCCCAGTCGTTTGANATTGAACCGAAGTTTGTGACTNTGGAGCCAGACATNAAGGNGATGCTTAAGCGTTGTGACGCTGCACTTCTCATCGGTGATTCGGCTCTGTTTACCGACCATGACGCACTCGGCATTGAGAAGATTGATCTCGGTGAAGAGTGGACAGCAATGACGAATCTTCCATTCGTGTGGGCTTTTTGGGCTGGTCGGCCTGGAGTGGTCGAATCTGGGGACATCGCGGCCTTGACCGCTGCACGAGATGCTGGCGTGAAGGCTAGCGACGCTATTGCAACTAAGTTCTGTGAAGGGGACGAGGAGAAGGTTGAGATAGCGGTGGATTACCTTCGTGACAATATTAGTTTCACCCTCGATGACTCTGCGCGAGCTGGTCTCAAGAAATTCCTTGAAGCTGCGAAGGATCAGCGTGTTGTGCAATTACTGCCGCCACTGAATTACTACGAGCCGTGANAGTGAACNCTCAGNCCGTTGACGAAATNGCTCGTAAGGTGGGTGATGGNGGTCGCCTAAACCNGNGGGAAGCTCTAACCCTATACGAACAGGCACCAACNCACCTGCTCGGTTGTNTNGCTGATGAGGCNTGCGCTCGTCGTCACCCNTCTGGNATNGTCACCTATATCATCGACCGAAACGTCAACTACACNAATGTCTGTGTGGCGAAGTGCAATTTTTGNGCTTTCTATCGACCCGTGGGATCTGCTGAAGGCTATGTGCTCGGCTTTGACGANTTGTTTNCCAAGATCGACGAGACGATTGCAGTCGGNGGTGAACAGTTGCTACTGCAGGGCGGGCATAATCCCGATCTTCCGCTTGAGTGGTACGAAGATCTATTTCGTGCAGTCAAAACGCGGTATCCGTCGTTTCGACTACATGCACTGTCGCCACCAGAAATCATCCACCTTTCGCGTCTTAGCCAATTGGACGTACCGTCAATCATTGAACGGCTTACCAGCGCNGGCTTGGATAGTATCCCCGGGGGTGGCGCTGAGATCCTCGTTGATCGGGTGAGGCGGGAGCTAAACTGCTACAGCAAAGCTTCAGCCAGTGAATGGTTAAGTGTAATGCGGGACGCCCACCGTGTGGGCCTAAGGACCACCGTTACAATGATGTTCGGGACGGTCGAAAGTCTAGATGAGCGTATCGAGCATTTGATGCGCGTGCGTGATCTTCAGGACGAGACTGGCGGGTTCACGGCATTCATCACTTGGAGCTTCCAGCCGTCAAATACTGAGCGTGGTGGCAGGGAAGCAACTGGAGTGGACTACCTACGCACCTTAGCCTTGGCAAGGCTTGTACTTGATAACGTTGACAACATGCAGGCGTCTTGGGTCACCCAAGGAGGCAAAGTCGGGCAGCTCAGCTTGTCATACGGTGCGAATGATATGGGCAGCGTTATGATTGAAGAGAACGTTGTCCGGGCTGCGGGTGCCGCCTTCTGTATGGACGAGTTAGAAATTGTTAGAAATATTGAAAACGCCGGTTTTATTCCGAAACGGCGGAATATGCACTATAAAGTGCTTGGTGATCCGATTGTGCGGCAACGTGACGTTCCAAGGATGACCACGCTCGCCCAAGCCAGGGCTACTAATGATCATTCGGTGCCGGAAGAATTGGTGCGATATCGTGCCAGGACGCCCAGTGGAAAGCGGCAGCGCGTCCAGCGATAGAGAGTNCTCNTCCCGATGCGTCGTTACCGNGCTGCTTGGGCTCTCCCCATCGCGGCTCCCCCAATNAAGNATGCCAGTGTTACGCTCGATCGTGGGCGCATNGTTTCTATTGGTCNGGTTCCCTCNAACACTTCTACAGCCAGCAAAGACTANATTGATCTCGGTTCAGCCGTAGTATTGCCTGGTCTAGTTAACGCGCACACGCACCTCGAACTTTCGTTTCTAGGAGGCCGCGTAGCACCTACTGAGTCAATGCCTGAGTGGGTCGATGAGGTCCTTAGTTCAAAGCTTGGCACTGACATTGAGAAACGTAATGCTATTGAATCGTCCATCGTTGAGTTAAGACGTCATGGCACAGCTCTCGTTGGGGACATCAGTAACACCTTGGCGACGGTCGAGCCACTTAAGCGAGCGCCTCTTTCGGCGGTGGTCTTTCACGAGCTTCTGGGGTTCAACTCCTCCGACCCTGATGCCCAAGCTCGTTCTGCGGTAGAGGCAACCGATTTGTCGAGCGAAGTCGAAGGCGTCAGAGTCAGTGTTGCTGCGCATGCGCCCTATTCGGTGTCACCTACATTATTTGAGGCATTACGCCGAGAATTAAGTGCCAAATGTCCAATGGCGCCAATCACCGTGCATCTAGCCGAATCGGCTGAGGAATTAGTGTTTCTCGACGATGGCGGAGGTCCTTGGCGGCAGTTACTGGAGCGACGTGGTGCATGGAATCCATCTTGGGAACCTCCCCGGTGCAGCCCGGCCGAGTTTCTTAAGCGGGTTGGTTGGCACGACCCTTCGGTCATTGTCGTACACGGCGTACACTTAAGTGTTGAGGATCTTCTTGGACTTTCGGAAAGTGGCGTAACGTTAGTGACCTGTCCACGAAGTAATGTCTGGACAGGAGCCGGACCGCCCCCCATTAAACGTTTTATAGAATCTGGTGTCAGCCTAGCGGTCGGCACGGACAGCCTGGCCAGCGCACCCGACCTGAATCTTTTTGCCGAACTTGCGAGACTGCGGGAAATCTCACCAGACGTTCCGGCCTCGTCTTTACTCATGAGCGCCACGATTGAGGGTGCGAGAGCGCTCCGCTGGGAGGATGAGTTTGGCACGATTGAGCCGGGGAAGAGAGCGGACTTGATTACTGTGGCACTTCCCGAGACGGTCAGTGATGTGGAAGAATATCTAGTCTGCGGTATCGGTGCTTCAGACATTACTTGGCTCGAGGACGTGTCCTGAGGGAGGAGTAGCTAGTCATTGTCCCCGAATCTAGGGAGGGTGGATTGATGCTGGGGCGGATCCAAGCTTACGCCTCATTCGTCCGTTTTAGTCACTCGGTGTTTGCGTTGCCGTTCGCTTTGGCGGGAATGCTGCTAGCGTCACGGTACACGCAAGTCACACTCAGTCGTGTGGGCTGGGTCGTTGCTGCTATGGTGGCTGCTCGCACCGCGGCGATGGGCTTCAACCGCCTAGTGGATGCGAGACACGATGCGTTGAACCCTCGCACCGAGGCGAGAGAAATACCCCGAGGCGTCATTTCACGCTTCCAAGCAGTGATGTTTGTAATGTGTTGGTCGTCGGTGTTCGTTGCTGTGACCTCTCAGATTTCTGTTCTCTGTCTTGCCTTGTCGCCTGTTGCATTGGCAATCGCTTTTTGGTATTCGCTGGCGAAGCGGTATACGAATTATTCGCAACTATTTCTCGGGCTTGCAATGGCAGTCGCACCGGTCGGGGGGTGGCTCGCCGCGGGCGGGGGTTCGGGTTGGGAACCATGGTTGCTTGGTGTGGCGATCGGGATGTGGGTCGGGGGCTTCGACGTGCTGTATGCATGCCAAGATGTTGACTTTGACCGGAACCAGGGCCTGCGTTCCATTCCAGTCCGATACGGGGTGTTGAAATCGTTGTGGATCTCTCGCGGTATGCACGTGGTGACGATCGTCATGCTCACAGCACTTGCTGCGGTAACGAGTTTAGGACCGATTTATCTTTTCGGTGTGGGTTTAGTAGCGGCACTGTTAGTCTACGAGCAGTCTCTCGTGCGCGCTAATGACTTGTCGCGTATTAAGCAGGCGTTTGATTTGAATGGCTATGTCGGTATTCTCTATTTAGCGACCACTTCGGTAGCAATCTATGTCGGATGAATCTCGTCGATCGATCACCATTGCTATTACTGGTGCCAGCGGCGCGCTATACGCTGTTCGTACCGTAGCCGCCCTGCTTGAACGAGCGTTCCATGTTGAATTGGTCGTGAGTGACTTTGGGCGCCGGCTACTAATGGAGGAACTCAGTGTTTCCGCTGACCGTCTATTGCCGCATCTTATAGAGACTTATGGTGCGACTGTTGAGCGTGGGAGCTTGCAGCTACATTCGAACAAAGATCTCGGTGCGGGTATTGCGAGCGGTAGCCATGGCTGTGACGGGATGGTCATCGTGCCGTGTTCGATGAAAACGTTGGCTGGGGTAGCCCACGGATTGTCACGGAATCTAGCCGAGCGGGCGGCCGACGTAATGTTGAAGGAACGTCGTCCGTTAATCCTTGTACCACGCGAGACTCCAATGAGCCTACCGCAGTTGAGAAACATGGTTACCTGTGCTGAAGCAGGGGCGATGGTTCTTCCTGCGATGCCTGCGTTCTACCAAGGACCTAAAGAGCTAAGTGATCTAGCGGATTTCATGGCAGGGAAAATTTTGGCAGCACTTGGGCTGAAGCATGATCTGTACCCGGCATGGAAGGAATGACCGTCGGTCCGAAACCTCTTCAGAAGGACGCTCACCATATCGCGAGCATGTTTAATGCTATCGCACCACGATATGACATCCTGAATCATCTATTGAGTGCTGGGTTTGATAGACGATGGCGTGCTCGAGCAATTGCTGAACTCGAATTAAGTGGGCAGGAAACGCTTGTTGATCTCTGCACAGGGACTGGTGACCTGGCGCTCGCGGCAATCCACTCCCGTCGTTCCGGGGCACGGCAGGTCGTTGGGATTGATTTTGCCAGTGCGATGTTGCACTTAGGAGCTCAAAAGGTACAACGCTGCGCGAGTAGCTCGTCCGTCCACTTAATACGCGGGGACGTGTCGTGCATTCCGTTGTCAGATGAGTCAGCCGACGTGGTGACGATCGGTTTTGGGATCCGAAACGTCTCAGATAGCAAATTGGTTTGTGCCGAAATCCGTCGTGTACTTCGTTCCGGCGGACGTCTAGCAATTCTTGAATTTAGCATGCCTTCAACCGCGGTCCTCAGAGGACTGTACCGGTGGTATTTTACGCATTTCTTGCCACGCCTCGGCCGCCTCGTTTCGCGTCATTCGGAGGCTTATTCCTACTTGCCGGCCTCGGTACAGTCCTTCTTAACTCCGGCCGCGTTGTCGGCCCTGCTAGTGGAGTCGGGCTTCACGAATGTGCGGACAATTCCACTTACCTGCGGTGTCGTATATCTGCATCTGGCAACCCGCGCCTGATCAATAGGGAAATTGCTGGCTGTTATAATCTTCCTACTGACTTATGTACTTTGAGTTCGATGCATCGCGTCCCGACCCGCCGTCCTTTGACGGTCCGATGTCGCGCCGCGAGGGAATTCTGATTTCGCTTCTGGGCCATGTCCTGCTACTGGTGCTTGTACTACTGATTCCTGGGCTGCCGTTTGTCCAAGAGGTAATTCAACGTCGGGCGCAAGAGCGTGCGGCTCGCAATGCAGAGCTTCTTGAGGAGCGGTTGGCAGAACAGCGCCAAGCCGAACGCTTTGTCTTCGTTCAACCACGCATTGATACTGAGGCACTAGAGCCGCCAGATATTGGCATGCTGTCAGACCGGGATCGTACGGCGATGGCGCCTGAACGTTCGGCTGAGCCACTGAATCCGGTTCCATTCGCGCGTGGCAATTCTTCCGAGCTTGTCATCCTTCCAGAACTTGCCGAGGAGGTAAGGGGTGATGGTCCAGGNCTGGANCCTGCCGATGGTGNACCGGATGGTGAAACTGTTGAGGANCTTGCTAGTCCTGAAGATGCCNTGGTNAATGAGGCTGAGGTGTTGGCGAATGCGGCCGANACTGGTGTCATCGACGACAGAGANCTTGGTGANGTCGACATAAATGATCCCGGTACAGTTGGTAACGACGCACCGAGGACAGCATCTAGAATTCCTCCGCCGGGAGTCCAAGCGCCATTGTCTGGTGGTTCGTTAGGTGAAGTTATGCGCAATCTTGAGAGGTATGTCGATCAAGAGACCTTCGATAATCCAAGTGGAGGAGGCGGACAGTTCGGCCCATCGATTCAGTTCGACACGAAGGGCGTAGAATTTGGGCCATGGATTCGTCGCTTTATCGCTCAGATCAAACGTAACTGGCTGGTGCCATACGCGGCTATGGCTTTTAAGGGACACTCGGTGGTTACCTTTAACGTTCATAAGAATGGTACCTTGACCGATGTGACTGTGATCCAGCCATCAACAATCGACTCGTTTAATTTATCGGCACGCAACGCTCTGTTGGCATCTGACCCTACGCAGCCGTTGCCGTCAGAATATCCGGCCGACAAGGCGTTCTTCACGGTCACCTTTTATTACAATGAACGCCCGCCCCTCTAATAGTGTCAATCTTTAGGTTGTGGTTCNCGAATCTGTAGTGGAGGTCGGTATTTGAGTGGCCGATTAGNGAGCGGTCCGTCCATCCGACTGCCGAGCAAGACCAAGATTTTGGTCGCAATCGTCGGTCCAACCGCAACTGGCAAGAGCACGTTGGGAATCGAAATCGCTGAGCGTTTTGGCGGTGAGGTAATCAGCTGTGATTCGACAGCTGTCTACAGAGGATTTGATATTGGTACTGATAAAGTTCCTCTGGAAGGGCGTCGAGGAATACCGCACCACNTAATCGACGTTGTCGATCCGCGTGAGAACTATTCGGCAGCGCGGTATGCTACCGATGCGAGTGCCGCAGTATTTGAGACCATCGCACGGGGGCGGNTACCGATACTTGTTGGTGGTACGGGGCTCTACTATCGCGCACTCACTCGAGGTTTATTTCCTGGTCCTGGGCGGGATTCCGTTCTTCGGGAACGGTTGTTGGCCTTGAGCGACAGATACGGCGTGGAACGGCTGCANCGTTTAGTTCGACATGTCGATCCCGAATCAGCCGATCGGATCCATGCTAGAGACGCAAAGCGCTTGATTCGGGCTTTGGAAGTCTACTATCTCACCGGACGGCCTCTGACNCGCCACTTCGAAGGGACCCATTCACCGCTAGTTGGATATAGCATTGTTGGTATTGCGTTACGTCAGTCGAGTGAACTGACAGCAGTGAAAGTGGCGCAGCGTGTAGAAAGTCAGCTTAACGAAGGACTCATCGACGAAGTCCGTCGGTTACGTGCTATGGGTNTACCTGACTCGGCATTGCCATTCGGTGGCATGGTGTACCGGCAAGTGTTNGCTTTTTTAAANGGAGTTGGCACCGAGGAGAGTACGCGTGACGACATCATACGGGCCAACCGTCGATACGCTCGGCGTCAGTTGATCTGGTTTAGGAAAGAGCCTAATCTACACTGGATTCAAGTTGACGATGGACCGGTGCACGCGTTTAGGATGGCGGAACAAATCGTTCGTGACAACGTGGTAGCTCGGTCAGAGTCTGCAGTGTTATGAGACGAACGGCGCCCATGATTATGGCGGGTGCCGGAAGTTCGGTGCGATCCTCATCCTTTTCGTTTTCCCGTGCGATTGTGGTTGTTCTTGACGGCGCCGGGGTTGGTGCGCTGCCTGATGCGTCGGAGTACGCGGACGAGAGTAGTAATACCCTTGGGAACATTGCGCGGCACGTAGACCTTTTAATTCCGACGCTTCGCGCGATGGGGCTTGGGAACGTTGTCGATCTTGGAGGTTCGTCGCCGGCGCCGTTATCGGCATTCGGACGGATGGCTGAGGCCTCACCGGGTAAAGATTCCGTGACGGGACACTGGGAGTTGACCGGAGTGGTCCTTGACCGTCCGTTTCCTCTGTTTGTTGACGGTTTTCCTTTACGCGTCATTGCCGATCTCGAACGCCGAATTGGTTATAAGACCTTNGGTAATTNAACAGCTTCAGGAACTGAGATTATTGAGAGGCTTGGAAGAGAGCACCTAGAGACTGGTTCACCAATTGTTTACACATCAGCTGACAGTGTCTGCCAAATTGCTGCCCATGAATCCATAATGTCAGTGCCCGAGCTGTATCGTTGCTGTGAGATTGCGTTTGAGGTCATGGTTGAGGGGTTGGGTGTAGGTCGGATCATCGCCCGTCCTTTCGCCGGTGAAGTTGGGGACTTCCAGCGCACAGCAAGGCGACGAGATTTTACGTGCCCAGCGCCAGGTGACACGTTGTTCGATCGGGCAACAGCCGNNGGGNTTCCAGTGGTAACGATTGGGAAAGTTGATGACCTTTTCGCTGGCCGAGGTATTTCAAAGGCGGTCCACACTTCATCTGATGATGACGTAATGGATGCACTTGAGCGTACGCTAACGTCGACGCCACAAGGCATCATTATGGCCAACCTAGTCGACTTCGATACTGTTTACGGTCACCGAAATGACGTGTTGGGATATGCGGCTAATTTGGAGCAGTTTGATCGTCGGCTGGCCAGTTTACTTCCACATGTTCAGGCCGGCGATCTGTTTATCATTACCGCTGACCACGGGAATGACCCGACAACTCCAAGTACGGATCACTCACGTGAGTATGTGCCCGTTCTTATTTCCGGATCGTCGGTCCGTGCTGGCACGAATGTGGGAACCCGATCGAGCTTCGCCGATGTTGGTCAAACAATTGCTGAAGGTCTTGGATTGAAACCGCTCGCATCGGGTGTGAGCTTTCTCAGTGAGATCGCGCTAGAGGCATAGTCAGTAAGTCGGCTAGGGCTTAANCGTGTGAGATGAACAAGATGGCTACGATAAGAGAAGGACTTGAAGCGCGCGAACATGAATTTCTTGCCCCTCAGGCCTCCAAGAGTGATGCAAGTAAAGGNCGGCCTCAAGACGAAGCTGAGGATCNGATCCGNCCTGCATTTCAACGCGACCGTGACCGTATCGTGCATTGTAAGGCGTTTCGCCGNTTGAAGCATAAGACGCAGGTGTTCTTTTCNCCAGCNGGAGATCANTACCGCACACGCCTGACTCACACACTTGANGTCTCCCAGATCGCGCGAACNGTTTCGAAAGCTCTTNGTCTGCATGAAGAGCTGACTGAGGCNATTGCNCTNGGACACGACCTAGGTCACACNCCATTTGGACATGCTGGCGAGCGAGTGTTACGNGAACTNATTCCCNGCGGATTTAATCATTACGAACAAAGTTTNCGCATCGTGGANCGACTAGAAAACGATGGTCNAGGNCTCAATTTGANTTGGGAAGTGCGGGACGGAATTGCCAAACACTCGAAGGGAAAGCATGGTGCNCCGGTAGGTGCAGCNGATACAGANCGGGNAACGGCGCTTGAGGGNCAGGTAGCGCGTGTTGCTGACATGATNGCATATGTGAATCACGACATCGACGATGCCCTACGTGCGGGTCTTCTAGCGGAGGCGGACCTTCCAGCCACGCCGATAGCGCTTCTAGGGGGCACCACATCCAAGCGGATCAGTCGACTCGTGACCGATGTAATACTTCAAACGATGCAGTCAGGGCTCGACCGGGTACGAATGAGTGAAGAAGTCTTGGATGCGCTGCTTGCCCTTCGAGCATTTCTATTCGAGGCGGTGTATGAGAACAGCGATGCAACAGTCGAGTTCAAGAAGGCATCGGGGATTCTTGGAGGTCTTTGGGAAAAAGTACATGAGCAACCTAAAGCCTTCCTTGATGAGGGTATAGTAGCGACTGAGGGCATTGATACTGCGGCGCGGGATTTCCTGGCCGGCATGACCGATCGGTTTGCGGTGAGTCTTTACGAACGACTGTTCATTCCGAAACCTTGGGTTGAGTTGGCGTGATACGTACAAGCACGGTGAATATTCTGCCATTCGTGTTAAAATTCAGGGTTCGGAATTGCTCGTGTAGGTTGCCAGATGCTATTGAATCTAAAGGCTCTGAGCGAACCTAGTGTTCGCCTTGAACGGACCTATCCACCGTCGGCTTTTGAGGCAACTGACGAATTCACTGTCGGCAAACCCGTGGAGCTAGTGTGCGATGTCGAGAAGATCCGTAGTTGGTATCAATTGGCAGGTCATCTTGCTACCAGGCTTCAAGTGCAATGCTGTCGGTGTGGAGAGTTGTATGACGCAGAGTTGGACGTGGCGTTCAATCTTCGCTACGTCTCTGAAGCGCTGAACACTGGGACGAATGACGTGGAGATCGACGGTGAAGATTTAACGGTAGCATTTTATCGCGACGATCAGATCGATCTCCGACAACTTATGTCCGAACAGTTCTATTTAGGATTGCCGATGAAGCCACTTTGCCAGGAAGGCTGCCGTGGGCTTTGTGCTGCCTGCGGCAAGAATCTTAATTTTACCGATTGTGAGTGCTCGATCAAATGGCGCGATCCGAGATTAGCTGCTCTTGATGGACTACTGAAAGAGAAGTCTTCGAAATAACGTAAGTGATCGAGTAAGGAGTCGATGATGCCGAATCCAAAGCGGAGACATTCGAAGGCGCGTACCGCCAAACGACGAACGCACGATGCGCTGCCGGTGCCTCCGGTGGGAGAGTGCCCGCAGTGCCATGAAATGAAGCCGCCGCATAAGGTCTGTCCGCACTGTGGATATTACAGAGGCCGCCAGATTCGTGAGATCGATGAGTCGTAAGCGGGGACCATTCCTAGGTCTGAGCGTGGAGTAATGCCTCCCGTGACAAGATCAAGCAGCACGTAGGTCATAAGTCGCCGAATGTGCGCGTTGTGAATGTAACCGGTCCAGTAGGCGTGAAACAGCTCTCAGATTACCGTGCTCGAAAACACCTACTCACAGCAGTAAATGGTTGGTTGAGAAATTAGAGATGTTGTCGTTTATCTTTCCAGGACAGGGGTCACAATGTGTAGGTATGGGTCGCGATCTTGCGAACGCGTATCCTGAGTGTCGCACTACTTTTGAGGAGGCTGATGAAGTGCTCGGCGAGTCACTCAGTAGGCTTTGTTTTGATGGCCCAGAAGAACACTTAACGTTGACTGAGAATGCTCAACCGGCCATTCTGACAGTGAGCGTCGCAATGTATCGAGGATTAGTTGAGCGTGGCCTGACGCCGACGTGCGTGGCCGGGCATAGCCTAGGTGAGTACTCCGCACATGTGGCTGCAGGTACGATAGCGTTTGCAGACGCACTGGGCATCGTGAAGCGTCGGGGTAGATATATGCAGGAGGCTGTGCCTGTTGGTGATGGTGCGATGGCTGCCATACTGGGTTTAGATGCTAATAGCGTCAAGCAGGCGTGCGATGAGTCGAGCAACGGTGAGGTTGTCGCGCCCGCCAACTTAAATGCTCCTCGGCAGATCGTGATTGCTGGCGACCGTGAGGCAGTACATCGTGCCGGTGAAGTGGCAAAAAGAATGGGCGCGAAACGCGTCATTTCGTTGACGGTGAGCGCGCCATTTCACTGTGCCCTGATGCAGCCTGTGGCAGATCGCCTGGCGCCGGAATTACGAAGATTGAATGCGACCGATCCGCGCATTCCGGTTGTAGCTAATGTTGATGCTGAGCCTAAACGCGACGCTCGTTCTTCGATTGATGCGCTTATTCAGCAGATCGCTTCGCCCGTGTTGTGGGAGCAAGTTGTTAGACGTCTTGCATCGGATGGTAGTCGTACGTATGTTGAGGTGGGGCCGGGTTCGGTGTTAACCGGGCTGATGAAGAAAATTGACCGTGCTCTTCGGGCGGTTGCGGTGGATACGTTACCCACGTTGAACCACGCTAAGGAGTTAATTGGATAGTCCCAGCGGTTGAGGGAACGGTCTCTTGCCAGAGACTGCCGGGTGATTGCATGACGAAAATAATTGACCGTGTGACAATTGTTACGGGCGCATCGCGTGGTATTGGGCGTGCGGTCGCCGAACAACTCGCTGAGGCTGGCTGTATGGTTGTCGCTGCGGCGCGCGCGCAACATGCTGAGGAGACGGTAGCGACGATTTTAGCGTCAGGAGGTCGAGCCGAACTTGCGAGTCTCGATGTGACTGAACCCGATGCTGTTCGTAATCTGGTTAGTGATGTGGTGAAGAGGTTAGGAAGAATTGATGTTTTGGTAGCGAATGCTGGAATCGCTCGTGACCAGCTTTTGCTTCGTCTGCAGCGAAAGGATTGGGACGACGTTCTGGCGACGAATCTTACGGCCGTTTTCACATGTGTCCAGGCAGTCCTTCGGCCTATGATACGGCAGCGATTCGGTCGCATTATCACGATCAGTTCTGTAGTGGGACAGATGGGTAATGCGGGTCAGGCGAGTTATGCCGCGTCGAAAGCTGGTTTAATCGGCTTTACCAAAGCGGTAGCCAAAGAAGTCGCTTCTCGTGGTGTTACGGCAAACGTTGTAGCGCCTGGATTGATCGACACTGATATGACACGGGCTCTTGGTAGTGAAGGTCGGGACAATTGGCAGTCATTGGTGCCGCTTGGCCGGATGGGCACTCCCGCCGACGTCGCACATGCGGTAAGGTTTCTTGCATCCGACGAGGCATCGTATATTACTGGGCAGGTTGTAGGTGTTAACGGTGGAATGTATATGTAGGAGGTGTGAATGGCCGTCACGGACAAAGTCAAGGGCATTATTGTGGAGCAACTCGGCGTTGATGAGGAGGAAGTAACCCCGGATGCTTCCTTTGTCGATGATTTAGGAGCGGATTCGCTCGACACAGTCGAGCTCGTCATGGCGCTGGAAGAAGAGTTCAATATCGAGATTCCTGATGAGGATGCGGAGAAGATCACTCGAGTGAAGGAAGCCGTTGACTATATCGATACGCACTCCAAAGCCAAGAAGTAGCGCTTGTAGGCACGCGGAGGCTGTGTGAAGAGGCGAGTTGTCGTCACTGGCGTTGGACTCGTGTCGTCGTTAGGAATCGGCACGGAGGAGAACTGGAAGGCGCTTTGCGCTGGGCGTAGTGGTATCGGGTCTATAACCCGATTTGACGCGTCGGAGTTCTCGACACGCATTGCAGGGGAGGTCAAGAACTTCGACCCCTTGCAGTTTATCGCCAAGAAGGACGTCAAGAAGATGGACGTCTTCATTCAATACGCTATTGCTGCCGCCGAGTTTGCGGTTCGCGATGCCGGTTTAGAGGTTACGCCGGAGATTGCTGAGCGGGTTGGAGTCTTCATCGCGTCTGGCATAGGAGGGTTCAGTGCCATCGAACGCGAGCATCGGGTGTTACTTAAGGACGGTCCGAGAAAAATTTCACCATTCTTTATTCCGTCAGTCATCATTAATCTTGCTGCTGGACAGGTTTCGATCCGTTTTGGGGCTAAGGGGCCCAATTCTGCGACGGTCACCGCCTGTTCGGCCTCTGCTCACGCGGTCGGTGACGCGTTTGAAATCATCAGTCGAGGTGCAGCTGATGTAATGATTGCGGGTGGTTCTGAGGCAGCCATCACCCCACTCGGCGTTGGTGGTTTTGCGGCAATGAGAGCTTTGTCGAAGAGGAACGACGAGCCCACGCGTGCGAGCCGTCCGTTTGACNGTGATCGTGATGGGTTCGTCATCGGTGAGGGNGCTGGAGTNGTCATTCTTGAGGAGTACGANCAGGCAATAGCGAGGAAGGCCCCNTTGTACGCGGAGNTAGTTGGNTACGGGATGTCGGGAGATGCNTTCCACGTGACGGCGCCCTCCGAAGATGCCGANGGNGCGGTGCGAGCTATACGGGCAGCNCTGGCACGCGGGGAGTGNCCCCCNGACCAGGTCGATTACATTAATGCGCACGGCACCTCGACCCCCTACAACGATAGATTGGAGACATTGGCGATTAAGAACGTTTTCGGCGATCNAGCCAGTAAACTAGCTGTATCCTCNACCAANTCGATGACNGGGCANTTACTGGGTGCGGCGGGTGGTTTGGAGGCTGGTATCACCGCTTTGGCTGTTCGACGACAGACGCTCCCGCCGACGATTAATCTGGATACTCCCGACCCCGACTGTGACCTTGACTATGTGTCGGGATTGGCACGTCCTGCGNNGGTTAGGTATGCGCTATCGAATTCGTTTGGGTTCGGGGGTACTAACGCTGTACTTCTNTTNAAACGGTGCGATTCGTAGTCGGTCCNATTGAACGCTACAGGGTCATCATTCGTTTAATCTTCTCGTTGCGCATCCGCGCTAATTAACAACATGAACATTATTGTCTGCATTAAGCAGGTGCTCACCCGTGATTGGCCATTCCAANTTGATGCTCAGGGGACTTGGGTCCNAGAACAGGATGCTAGCTTTGAGATGAACGAGCCAGACTCTTACGCGCTCGAAGCCGCACTACGTCTTAAAGAGNCGCATGGCGGTGAAGTGACAGTCTGCTCGATGGGGCCAGCTCGGGTGACTCAGGTTATTCGTGAAGGGTTGGCTCGAGGTGCAGATCGAGCCATTCACGTTGTTAGTGATGATGCTGCNCGGATGGATGCGTTTGGTGTTGCTCAGGCGCTTGCCGCCGCCATCAAAGTTGAGGAGGCCTCTCTTGTGCTCACAGGCCTCCAATCTGATGATCATGGATTTGCCCAGACCGGCATCATCTTATCTACACTTCTTGATTTGCCGCACGCTACCATCGTGATGGATATTGAAGTTAGTGATGACGGAGTTCGAGTCAAGCGTGAACTCGAGGGCGGATGGTTCCAGTGGGTTGCGTTGCCGATGCCTGCGCTGCTCACGATTCAGAGTGGGATCAACCAGTTACGGTATGCCACCCTGAAGGGCATCATGGCTGCCAAAAAGAAGGAAATTCGAACTATTCAGGCTGTGGCGCCTGGTGAGGCACGTCAGCGAATCGTAGCGCTGTATCCACCAGAAAAAGAGAAGCAGACACACTTTGTTGATGGAACTTCTTCGGAGGCTGCCAAGAAGCTAGTGAGGCTGCTACGGGATGAAGCACGGGTGCTGTGATGGAGCACGAGCACATTAATTAGCATCTGTTGGATGCCAAAATGATTCTTGTTATTGCCGAGCAGAGGGATGGTGCGCTAAACCGCTCGAGTTGGGAAGCTCTGGCGGGAGCTCAGCAGATTGGTGGCAAGATCAAGGTTGCGATTCTTGGTGTCCGTTTGGACAGACCTGCAGAAGAACTTGCCGCGGCTGATGTGGCCGAGGTACTTGTGCTCGATAAGGATGCGCTTGAGCAGTACACGGCCGATGGCTTTGTACATGCCCTAACCTTGCTAATCGAAGCTGAGTCGCCTGAGCTTGTTGTATTTTCCCATACCTATCAATCTAGAGATTTCGTGCCAGCGCTGGCCGGGGCACTCGATCGCGCTCTGATCACCGATTGTGTTCGTGCGGTGCGTCGGGACGACAACCTTATCTTCAGTCGTCCTATGTTTCAAGGTAAGTTGATGGCTGACTTGGTGGCCCTGGGGCCGGCGCCACACATCGTTACGTTCCAAAGTGGTGCGATCAGCGCGGATACTCTTGTTTACGGTGACACTTCAGCGCCAAGACGAACTGTTCCCGTGATTTTCGAAGCCGCCGCACTGCGGCAGCGGCCGGAGCCTGCATTTCAAGAGGCAAAACAGGTGGTGGATCTGTCGCAGGCAGACCGGATCGTTGCGGTCGGCCGAGGTATTAAAAGCGCTGAGCATCTCCAGTTGGTTCAGCGTCTGTCTGCCGTGCTGGGTGCTGAGATCGCAGCTTCACGCCCGATTTGCGACATGGGCTGGTTACCGATGGACCGTCAGGTAGGAAGTTCAGGCCAGACGGTGGCGCCGACTCTCTATTTTGCGGTTGGTGTGTCAGGGGCGATCCAGCATGTTGTAGGTATGAAGGGCGCTAGGACGATCGTCGCGATTAACAAAGATGTTGATGCGCCTATTTTTGAGATTGCGGACTATGGTGTGGTTGGTGACTTATTCGAAATTGTGCCTGCAATAATTTCTGAACTGGAGAGTTTACCTTGAAGCGCGAAACGGTTGAGGTCGACGTCCTGATCGTCGGTGGTGGTCCAGCGGGCATATCTGCAGCTTTGCATCTGGCACAGTTGCAGAAGTCTCGGGGTGGTACCCCACTGGCCATTACCGTGTTGGAAAAGTCTAGGGATAGCGGGTCACACATGTTATCTGGCGCCGTGTTCGATCCAAGTGCGCTCCACCATCTTCTTCCAGACTTTGAATCACTGGGCGCACCGCTAGGGCCAGCGGTGCACGAGGATCGGCTTTTGTTCCTGACCGAGAAGCGCGCGCTCAGGTTCCCTTTCACGCCGCCTCCACTCAAGAACCATGGTTGTTACATTATCTCTTTGAACCGGTTTGTAAAGTGGTTAGCTGAGCAAGCGGAATCTTCCGGTGTAGATGTGATTAATGGTTTCGCTGCTACTGAAGTGCTCTATGACGGCGACCGCGTCGTNGGTGTNCGCACAGGTGATCGTGGAGTTGATCGAGGGGGTGAACGAAAGTNGACCTTTGAGCCCGGAGTTGACATTCGTGCTGCGGTAACGATTTTTGCTGATGGCGTGCGAGGAAACTTATCAAAGACTGTCTTGCGACGGTTTCAGCTGGACGCTGCGTCGCAACCCCAAAGTTATGCACTTGGGTTCAAAGAGCTCTGGGAGGTCCCGGCTGGCAGGGTCACACCTGGGACTGTGATGCACACTCTCGGATACCCACTCCGTTCCGAGGAGTTCGGCGGCGGCTTTATATATGGCTTGGCACCTGACCGGGTGTCCCTAGGTTTCGTGACTGGTCTCGATTATCAAGATCCCTTGTTTGATCCACACATGACGTTCCAGCGGTTAAAGTGTCACCCCTTGTTATCAGGTTTGCTTGCTGGTGGCCAATTATTAAGGTACGGGGCGAAGGCTCTGCCGGAGGGCGGGTGGAATACGGTGCCGCAATGCTACATCGACGGTGCATTACTGGTTGGCGATGCTGTGGGATTTCTGAACTCACTGCGTCTGAAGGGGATCCATCTTGCAATGTGGACAGGCATTTATGCGGCGCAGGTGGCACTCGATGCTGTGCTGGCAAGCGATCCATCGGCTGTCAGGTTACAGGCGTTCCAGACCTTGGTCGATGATGGCCCTGTTCGACGAGAAATGTATCCTGTACGCAACGTNCATCAGGGTTTTNGNCATGGACTAATAGCTGGACTTGCTTTTGCTGGACTGTCNTTACTAACACGGGGTTGGTGGTTCCNCGATCCGGTNCCGAATCTTATCGGNCATAAGCGAATGCAGACGATGGCGGTTTACCATGGGCTGNATGGACCGNNTCGNAACTCCATTAAAGNCCCTGTTGACCGNAAATTGACGTTCGATCGCNTAACAAATGTACATTTTTCAGGAACGCGCCACGAAGAAGACCAGCCAGNNCACCTATTAGTTCANGACTTNGATATCTGCCGTACACGTTGTCGTGAAGAATATGNNAACCCCTGTCTTCGGTTCTGTCCGGCTAACGTATATGAGATGGTAGAAGTTGGAGACGATTTACGGTTACAGATTAATGCATCAAACTGCGTTCACTGCAAAGCTTGTGACATTATTGATCCATATCAGATCATCGACTGGGTTCCGCCGGAAGGTGGAGGAGGTCCGCAGTACGACGGGATGTGATGTTTGNTCGAGTAACTGTATTTCCGTTGGTGCGAGAGTAATGGAAGGTTCGCCGACTCNNCGACTAACNTNATGGCAGCGAGNNAAGGCNGNTGGGATCGCGGCCTTGGCGTACCCNCTCATTGCATTACTCGGCGTGACGCTNNGGTGGCGTGTCAGTGGAATTGAGCATCTTGACGAGATTCGAAAGAGTGGACGACAACCAGTTATGGTGTTTTGGCACGGTCGTATCCTTTCGGCCACCTACTATTTCCGGCGGCGCGGCATCGTCGTGATTACCAGTGAGAATTTCGATGGTGAATGGATTGCTAGGATCATAGAGCGGTTCGGTTATGGGACAGCGCGTGGATCGACCTCTCGCGGCGGCCAACGCGCGCTACTATGCCTAAAGCGCGCCTTAGCAGAGGGGAATCCGGTTGGCTTTACTGTCGATGGGCCGCGTGGGCCAGCTGGTTGTGCACAGCTAGGCGCTGTGTGGTTAGCGGGTGCCACGGGTAATCCCCTACTCCCGTTTCATCTTGAGGCGGACCGGTATTGGATGGCGAGAAGCTGGGATCGGACGCAGATTCCGAAGCCTTTCAGNCGGGTTGCTCTCGCGGTGGGCCCGTCGATNGATGTGCCTCAANNTGCTGACGAGCANACACTCGAAACGAAGCGTTCTGAGCTTGAGCGGGCGTTACATGGGCTTACCGATACGACGGACCAACTCCTGGAGGTTTCGTGAGTGAAACATCGTTAGTGTTGTTCGCATCTGAACGATTCGCTGACCATGTTACGCCGCCAGGACATCCTGAGCGCGTTGGACGTGCTGAGGTAATGCAGAACGNAGCAGAAAGATTTGTCCGTGACGGCGGCAGNGTAATCGAACCTCGTCCGGCAACCGANGCAGAANTGGNGGCCGTTCATNCCTCCACNTANATTGAATCGATTGCGGCAACGTCGGGTCTCGCTGTTAACCTCGATCCCGATACCTATGCCTCACCAAGGTCGCATGAAGTCGCGCGTTTAGCTGCCGGTGCGATTGTGGAGGCCGCCTCTCATTCGATGGCTGGCGGGGGCCCTGCGCTCGCGCTGGTGCGCCCACCAGGTCACCATGCCGAAACCGACCGAGCGATGGGCTTTTGTTTCTTTAACAGCGTAGCTGTGGCCGCCGCGCACGCTCTAGATAACGGTGCATCAAAGGTGGCGATTGTTGACTACGACGTTCATCANGGNAATGGCACGCAGTGGATGTTTTACGANAATCCACAGATCCTTTATGTATCTACNCACCAGTATCCTTTTTACCCTGGGACNGGTGCGNTTGCTGATATCGGGCGNGGNGCGGGTGAGGGCAGAACCTTNAACGTGCCNCTNGCGGCCGGCGCAACTGACGCCGACTACGAACTAGTGTTCACGCGCCTCATCTTACCGGCATTACGGACGTTTTCTCCAGACCTTTTACTTGTTTCGGCTGGATACGATGCGCATGAGCGAGACCCACTTGCCGGTATGGAGGTCACAACCGAAGGCTATCGTGCAATGACACGTCATTTACGAATCATTGCGGATGAAGTGTGTGGTGGCCGTCTGGCGTTTGTGATCGAGGGCGGCTACGATCTTCAAGCTCTTGATGAGTGTCTTGACACGACAGTTGCTGTTCTTCGTGACTCGTCCATCGGTGATGCACCNTCGTTCNAGGGTGCAACCGACCGTGCNGAAGCGGTGATGGAGGATATCATTTCNCTGCACCAACCACACTGGCCGAGTGNCGTCTGGTGAAGNAGCGTATANGGNNGATGTNAGNNCATCCAGTTCGACGGTGCGTAACTAGGGGCCTACGCTATAATGGCGGCGTGGCGGATGGTCGTCTCCGTTACTTATTGATCGTGGTTACGAGTTTAACTGTTTGGCGTTCCGTCGACCCGATCGGCACCGGCTGATCGCTTGTGCATTNCGCCCATTGAGTTACCGTCGGCAACCCGGTTTGCCGGTTCACGCGTATGGCTCCAGTCGTGTCCGAGTATTCCCCGCAGACAATTGAGAAGAAGTGGCAACAGCGTTGGGCTGAATGCCGGACGTTTGAAGTAGAGGCAGACTCCTCTAAGCCCAAGTTTTATTGCCTGGTGATGTTCGCCTACCCGTCGGGTCATGCGCACGTCGGGCACGTCCGTAACTACATGATTGGCGANGTNGTGGCTCGNATGAANCGAATGCAGGGCTACCACGTNATCCATCCGTTCGGCTGGGACGCCTTTGGTCTTCCAGCCGAGAATGCCGCTATTCAGAACAAGGTACACCCTAGGCCGTGGACGCTAGACAACATCGCTCACATGAAGGGACAGTTGCAGCGGTTGGGTATTAGCTATGCGTGGGAACGAGAGATAGCTACCTGTCTGCCAGATTACTATCACTGGAATCAGTGGATCTTTCTGAAGATGTTCGAGCGTGGTCTGGCGTATCGTCGGCGTTCTACAGTTAATTGGTGTCCTAGCTGTCAGACAGTCCTGGCCAACGAACAGGTGATCGAAGGGCACTGCTGGCGTTGCTCATCTGATGTGGATGCACGTTCACTTGAGCAGTGGTTCTTACGTATTACCGCGTATGCGGACCGATTGCTCGAGGGCATTGATCGTCTAACCGAATGGCCAGAAAAGGTGCTGACGATGCAGCGCAACTGGATCGGTAGATCGGAGGGTGCGCGCGTTCGGTTCCTTTTAACCGGTGACAAGGCGGCACCAATTGATGTTTTCACGACACGTCTCGATACAATTTACGGTGCTACATTTGTAATATTAGCTCCTGAGCACTCGCTTATTGACGAAATCGCAACCTCTGCAAGNCAGCCTGAGGCATTCCTCGAACGTATCCGCCGCTTTCGGGCTCAGGATCGAACTGCCAGACTTACCGGAGAGATCGAGAAGGAAGGGTTCGACACGGGTCGGCGAGCCACTAATCCTTTTACGGGTGAGGATGTCCCAGTGTGGGTGGCGAATTTTGTGCTTGGTGAGTATGGAACCGGTGCAGTCATGGGTGTTCCCGCACACGACCAACGTGATTTCGAGTTTGCGAAGAAGTACGACCTGCCAATTCGTGTAGTCGTTCAGTCAGATGAGAACATGGCCTCACTGTCGGCGCTTGAGGAGGCCTATGTGGGTCAAGGACGGCTGGTAGCTTCGGAAGAGTTTTCGGGTTTGCCGTCAGCCGAGGCTCGGGACCTGATGACACAAGCGGCAAATGCTCAAAACATCGGCGAAGGTACGGTGCAGTACCGTCTGAAGGATTGGGGAATCTCACGGCAACGCTATTGGGGTACGCCGATTCCGATTATCCACTGTGAATCCTGTGGATTAGTACCGGTTCCCTGCGACAAACTTCCGGTTGAATTACCGGATGTGACGGCGTTTAGCGGTCGAGGTGACTCGCCACTGGCACAGGTGCCAGAATTTGTTAATACGCCATGTCCGACGTGTGGCGCCGACGCTCGACGTGAGACGGACACCATGGATACGTTTGTTGACTCGTCATGGTACTACTATCGCTACTGCGATCCGCATAACAAGGTGCTGCCGTTCGACTCTGAAGCTGTAAACTACTGGACTCCAGTCGATTTTTATAGTGGAGGTGTCGAGCACGCCATCCTGCATCTGATCTACTCTCGGTTCTTCTGCAAAGTAATGCATGATCTCGGACTCGTGGAGCACGACGAACCATTTACACGGCTTCTTACCCAGGGGATGGTGCTGAAGGACGGTGCCGTTATGTCAAAGTCGAAGGGTAATGTTGTGGATCCTGACGACATGATGGCAACTTATGGTGCGGATACGCTCCGCCTCTACGAAATGTTCGTTGCTCCTCCCGAGAAGGAAATCGAGTGGACCGACACCGGACTTGAAGGTAGCTTTCGTTTTTTGAACCGTGTGTGGCGACTGGTGGAGCCACTGGCTGCACGGGTGTGTGAAGCTGGGCAGCCGTCGGCCAACCTGAATGAAGCTGAACGCGCTATCCGCCGTAAGACGCATGAAACTATCCAACGGGTGTCCAGGGATCTTGACCCCCGTGTCCATTTAAATACGGCCGTGTCGGCCCTTATGGAACTCGTGAATGATCTGTACTTATTCTGTGATGAGGTTGGGTGTGGTCCGAGAGTACGGCAGTCGGAGACATCAGATATCCGTCCGGAAACGGCAGCTGTACTCCGTGAGGCGATTGAGGCGCTCGTGTTGTTGATGGCGCCGTTTACTCCACATCTCGCTGAAGAGCTCTGGGAGCGATTAGGGCACTCGGATGGTCTTATTGCGGCACAGTGGCCGAAGTTCGATTCAACGGTTGCAAGAGCCGACACATTGGTTGTGCCAGTACAGGTCAATGGAAAAGTACGTGCTCGATTAACGGTCGAAGCTGGCCGGAGTGACGCTGACCTTGAGGCTGATGTTCTTGTCGACCCTCAGGTTCAGATGCACCTTGCCGGTAAAACTATAGTGAAGGTGATTGTCGCTCGCGGCCGCCTTGTTAATGTCGTCACAAAATGATCTGGGTGATGAAGAAGATGTCCAGGTGCACAACTAGTGTGAGAGGTCGCAGATATTTTGCTCTGGCGCTTCTTGTTAGCGTCCTGAGTTCAGGTTGTGGCTATGCCTTGGCCGGGCGAGGCTCGTTCTTGCCAGATTATGTTGAAACGATCGGTATTCCGCTCTTCGAAAATAATACGGCCTTTTTCGAGATGGAACAGATCTTAACTGAGGCGGTACGAACGGAATTCATCGGGAGGGGCAGCTACCAAATAGTGCCTCAGGAGGACGGTGTCGACGCGGTCCTCATCGGGCGTGTCGTGTCGATCAACCTACAGCCATCGAGCTTCACGGATCAGCAGCAAGCGGCCCGGTACACTTTCACGCTCACTTCCAGTATTGTGTTGCGCGATTTACGGACTGAGGAAGCAATTTGGGAGAACGCTTCGCTTGTCTTCACTGAGGAATATGATGTTGCGACGGGTGGGGGGGCGCTCGACGCGAGTGCATTTTTCGGCCAGGATACAAATGCGCTTGAGCGCATGGCCAGCGATTTCGGAACAACGGTTGTGACCTCGATTCTCGAGGCGTTCTAGCTGACTTTATCTATGGCGGTTTCCACCCCGGCCACCGTTCGCAAACAAATTGCCTCAGGTAAGACAGACCCGATCTATCTGATTATCGGAAGCGATGAGGATGAGAGAACTCGTCTGGCTCGGGAGTTTGCTGATGTTGTCGAGGAAGAGCTTAGACCATTTAACGTCGAGCGGCTCTACGGTGGGGAAACGAAACCAGCGAGGTTACTCCAGGCTGTCCACATGTTGCCGATGCTCGGACAGCGTCGCATTGTTATCGTATCGCAGGCTGAGCTTGTACTCTCCCAGAAGAAGTCTGAAAGTGAGGACGTCTTACGCGATCTCGAAACCCTTGAGCAGTACGTTCAGAACCCTTCGCCTCAAGTTNCGGTCATCTTTGAAGCTGGCAATCTCGACAAGCGGCGACGGGTGGTAAAGGCGCTACTGAAGCACGCCACTGTCGTGACCTTCCCTGGGATTAAGACGGAGGATGACGCGCAGCGTTGGGTGTGTAATGAGGTGAAGCGNCTTAAGTTGTCTATGGATGCCGAAGCGGTNCNGGCNTTCATTGCNAGAACGGGTGCAGACCTACCGAGGCTGAGGGCGGATTTTGAGCGCCTGACAATCTATGCCTCTGGACAGGCTACGATTGGACGGACCGACGTTGAAGCTGTTGTTGGACCAGCTGTCTTGCAGGACAACTGGGCGATAACGCGAGCAATTGAACGAGGTAAGGCAGGCGCCGCGTTGAGGGAACTCGCTTTATTATTTAATGCTGGGGTGATGCCTCTTCAGATTCTTGGTCAGCTCGGGTGGTTTGTTCGCGAGAGGTTTGCGTCAGGTAAAGTCAAGGCAGCGGTAGATGCGCTATATCGAACCGATCTGGCCCTGAAGAGCTCTAGGGGGGACGGACGCATCGTAATCGAGCAACTTGTACTGGAGCTCTGCGGGGTCCGCCGTAACTTACGCTGAGGTTGAAAGGTTTGCTAGTTGCTTTGCCAAGCGCGACTTGTAGCGATCGGCTGTGTTGTTATGAATGATGCCCTTACCGGCCATCTTGTCGATCAATGACACTGCACTCTGGAACTCAGTTTTGGCTGCGCCAGTGTCTCCGGAGCCTAGCGTGGCCCGAATTGACTTCAGCACGGTGCGTAATTGTGTTCGTTGCTGTCGGTTCCGCTCACGCCGTTTGATATCTTGCCGATGTGCCTTAACCGCCGACTTATGGTTTGCCACGAGTTTAGTCCCCAAGAAACCTAGCGTTTAAGCACGCTAGCAAACGCGCATTATATCACTGGACGGGTCATCGAAGCGCACTCTGCCTATCGAGACCGGTTTCAGGGTTTCCCGCTTTTCAGTTGACGAAGGTATCGGCGTTCCCGTTTTGTTGGTGCTATGCCGGACCGAGCTGGAGGGCTAGCACGGTTGGCCAGCCGCACCAATTCCCGCAATTCCGCTTCCTCCTCAGACGGAGGTGGTGTGGCATCTTCGTAGAGGGTCCGTGCGTTAGTTTTGGCTACGTAACGTTCTCTTAAACCCTTCACAACTACCAGTTGTCGCTCGCGAAAAGCACGCGTGATGGCGATGCGGTCTCCAGGAGAAACTTCTCGATGTGGCTTTGCGCGCTGGCCATTGACATCAACTTTACCGCCCTTACAGGCCTTTTGCGCCGCAGACCGTGTTTTGAAGAGGCAGGCGATATCCAGCCAAACATCGAGGCGAAGGCGAGCGGTCGTCGACTCGACGCTTGTGGTCACGGCTTGAGATGAAGCTGATCACCGACCAAAGAGTCGCGATNCGGCACTTGTACGCTCCACTTGCGTCTGGTCATGGCTAAATAGAACGAAAATGGTGTTTGCATCACTCTTTACTGTCTAGGAGACCGCGCACGACGTTTTCACTCTCGGATAGCATGTGGTCGATTTGTCGTGGATCCTTGCCGCCGGCTTCAGCGAAATCAGGTCGACCACCGCCTCCACCCCCGCTCACGAGCGGCGCTAGCGCTTTAACGACCTGTCCAGCAGGTATACGAGTCTTAAGGTCAGACGTAACACTGACAATGATTGCCACCCGCCCGCCCTCAGTGGCTGAGGCAAGAATCACAAGGCCCGATTTGATGTTGCCCTTTAACTGGTCGGCGAGGGTGCGGAGCGAGTTTCTATCTAAGCCATCGGCTCGTCGTATTAACAGCGTAACGTCGTCAACGTTGATGCGGGTGTCTGTTTCAGATACCAGTTCCAATTTCATTTTTAGGGCGTTTACATCTCGCGCCAACTGTTTCGTCTGAGCTTGTTGCTCTCTAAGTGCATCCACGGCACGAGCTTCTGGTGAGTTGAGTTCCTGAAGGATCCCATTAAGCAAGGAACGTCTGGCCTGATGCCGCTGGATAGCAGGTGCTCCCGTCACCGCCTCGAGCCGTCGGATGCCAGCCGCAGCGCCGCTTTCTTGTTCAATCAAGAACGAGCCAATTTCTCCTGTCGCGCCACAATGCGTGCCTCCACAGAGTTCTTTGCTGAATTCGGAAATCGACACCACACGTACACGGTCGCCATATTTCTCTCCAAATAGAGCGATCGCGCCACTGGCAATTGCCTCATCCGTAGATTGCTCAATCGTGTCAACGGGGGTGGCAACCAGGACTTGTTCGTTGACGAGGCATTCGATCTCCTCGATTTCAGTCTGGCTGAGCGAAGTCGGATGAGTGAAGTCGAACCGAAGTCGTTCCGGCGCGACGAGTGAGCCAGCCTGGGTAACGTGGTGACCAAGCAACTTCTTGAGAGCGGCGTGAAGGAGGTGGGTCGCCGTGTGATTTCGCTGGATTGCACTACGACGCGGTGCATTGACGACTGCCGACACCACGTCACCTTGACTCAGGGTGCCGGCG
Source organism: Acidobacteriota bacterium (assembly GCA_002714165.1). Classification (GTDB taxonomy): domain Bacteria; phylum Acidobacteriota; class Vicinamibacteria; order Vicinamibacterales; family UBA823; genus UBA11600. Next base: position 23,200 of record PAWT01000017.1, on the reverse strand, counting down.
ACCACACTTATCCGGTGCACGCGAGGGAATGAGCCCAAGCGAATCATGTCCTCCACGAGGGCTTTTGTCTTGCCGTCATGAGACATGATTTGGCCCGTGTCTGATACTTGGCCTCCAGCTTCGACATAAAACGGACTGCGGTCGAGTGACAAATATCCCGTGTCACCCGCCTCCAGTTTTGGACATGGGGCCGGCGCGTCGTTCCACAGCATGAGGACCGTGCTGCTGTCGACTCGCGTTGTCTCGTAGCCCTCGAAGCAGTCCTGAGTACCTAGTAGATTCTTATCGAGGGCCTCGGAGGTCCAAAAGGTGTCCCTGTCATCCTGTTTCGGTTTGAAGCCGCTCGCAGCACGAGCTTGGTCACGCTGTTTTGCCATGAGACGTTCGAATCCTTCCCAGTCGATCGAGAGCTGCCGCTCACCGGCGAGGTCCTCAACGAATTCGGCCGGTAACCCGAGAGAGTCGTATAGGCGGAAGACATCCTCACCAGTCACGCGACGGTTACTTGTCTCTGCGCGGTCCAGCACTTCCTCAAGCTTTGAGAGTCCAGCGTTTAATACCGAATCGAAACGATCTTCTTCCCTTCTTACTACTTTGGCGATCATGTCACGGTTCTTCGAGAGAGCCGGATACGTATCACCCATCTCCTCTGCGACGACATCAACCAGTCGATGGAGACTCGGTTCAGTAAGACCTAACTTCTTACCGTGCCGCATGGCTCGTCGCATGATCTTGCGCAGCACATAGCCTCGCCACTCGTTTGATGGTGTTACCAAGTCATTTATCAGAAAGGTCATCGCACGAAGATGATCGGCAATAACGTGCATCGATACATCAGTCTCTTGCCGCTTACCGTATGGCGTACCAACCAGGCCAGCGATGCTCTGAAGAAGAGGTTGAAACAGGTCGGTGTCATACACTGAGTCAACGCCCTGCAATACGGTAGTCGCACGCTCGAGACTCATACCAGTGTCAATGGAAAGCATCGGGAGCGGTTTCAATGTCCCGTCATCCTGCCGGTCGAATTCCATGAACACATTGTTCCAGAGTTCGATGTAGGTGTGGCAGCTGCATGCTGTACCGCGACAGCTGGTTTCGGGACACTCCGGGTCATCGCCTAAGAAGAAGTGAATTTCAGAGCACCGACCGCAAGGGCCCGTGTCACCCATTGCCCAAAAATTGTCGGCCGCGCCCAAAGCATCTATGCAGTCCGCTGAAAGAAATTTTTGCCAAGCGCTGTACGCTTCATCGTCTCTCGGCGCATTCTTATCGCCGGAGAAAATTGTCACACGCAGTCGGTTAGGGTCGAGTTTCCACTCCTTGGTCAGTAGTTCCCAAGCCATGGCGATGGCTTCAGATTTGAAGTAATCACCGAATGAAAAATTACCAAGCATCTCGAAGAAGGTGTTGTGGCGGGGAGACTTACCCACGATATCCAAGTCGTTGTGTTTTCCGCTGACACGCATACACTTCTGCGAGGACACTGCTCGTGTATAGTCGCGTTGCTCTCGGCCTTGGAGGACCGATTTGAACTGATTCATTCCAGCGTTTGTGAACAGGAGAGTCTGATCGTCAATAGGAACTAACGACGCGCTTTCAACAATTTGATGTTCGTGCCTGGCGAAGTAGTCGAGGAAACTACGTCGAGTGTCGCGTGCGGTCATAACGTCATTTTACAGCGATCTGCTCAAGGTTATGCTCAGGGGCTGATAGCTGTGTTATTCCTTGATGTTCGTTGCATGCGCTGCTAGTGCGGGGACGATTAGCGAAGTGGGAAATCCCTGCTGCTGGAGAGAACGGTGCAATCGGCGTAAATGTGCGGCATCCTGAATTGGGCCGTTGAGTCGCTTCGCTAACGCACGTGCCAGCACCTTGGCCTCATCCACGTCAGCGAAAGTGATCTCGACAGCCTCGTGGGCAATATCCTTATTAATTCCCCGCGCAACGATTTCCTGAAGGATACGACGCCGACCACGTGCTGTCAGTCGAACGGCGGTTCGGGCATATGCGAAGGCCGTGCGTCGGTCATCCAGGGCTCCCTCTTGGCGTAAGCGATCAAGAGCGTCCTCAATTGCTTGAGTTTCAAACTTGCGCTTGCGGAACCGCTCTCGGAGTTGCATTTCGGACAACTCTCGCCTGGCGAGCAGATTTAAGCCGAGGGTGTACGGGTCCGTCGGAGTGCGAGAGGGCACGCAATGTTCACCGGCTGGATTGAAGATCAATAATTGTTTAACTAGTGACTACTTATAGCCGATCATGCCACGTCGTTTGGAAATAGGGTTCGGCGTCACGATTCCATTGTGACTTAACGCATACTCGTCAATTGACGAGCCTTCACCAGACATCGCCGTGTTTTCACGGTGAACCTTAGTGTCTCAATTTGCGGTCTTCACTGTCGTCCGTTTTGAAAGGTCCTTGGCTGCCTCATCAGTGTAAACAGGACGCAACCATCCCTTCTCGTCCGAAACCCGACCGTTAACGATATCGAAGAAGGTGCGTTGGATCGCTTCGGTGACTGGACCCCGCGTACCCAGGCCAATTTCAACCTTATCGACAGATCGAATTGGGGTCACTTCAACGGCGGTGCCTACAAAGAAAAGCTCGTCTGCGATATAAAGCATTTCGCGCGGAATCGCCTGTTCGATAACCGTAAAGCCAAGGTCTCGGGCAATCGTTATGATTGAATGACGCGTAATCCCGGGTAGAATTGACGACGCGACCGCAGGTGTATAGAGCGTATTCTCACGTACGATGAAGAGGTTCTGACCACTACCTTCACTTATCGTACCGTCGGGGCCAAGCGCGATTGCTTCACTGTAGCCGTTGACTACAGCTTCCATTTTAATTAACCCGGCGTTCGCGTAATTTGCTGTGGATTTGGCTAGTGCCGGGAAGGTATTCGGCGCGCTCCGAGACCACGAACTGACACAGACGTCGACACCGTTGGTAATGCTCTCCTCACCCAGGTAGGCGCCCCATTCCCACAGCATGATAGTGGCTTCGACTGGACACGGCATCGGGTTCACGCCGAGTGTGTCGTAGCCCCGGTAGATGAGTGGCCTGATGTAACAGGCGCGATACTGGTTAGCTCGAATTGTGTCGAGAACCGCGTCTTCCAACTGTTCCTGTGACAGCGCATATTTCATACGGTAAATCTTGGCTGAGTCCACAAGCCGGCGCATGTGTGCGTCAAGGCGGAAGCAAGCTGGGCCACGCTCCGTGTCGTAACACCGTGCACCCTCAAACACCCCACTACCATAATGGACCACGTGTGAGGCGATGTGAATCTTGGCGTCGGCCCAGTCGACCAAGGACCCGTTCATCCAGATCTTGCCGGTGCCGGTGAATCCCATGGAAAACTCCTTGGAGCGAAGAGGAGTGGTGAGTGTGTTCTAAACACGCTCAAGAGTCGTATTAAGTGTAGCACTACGGCTCGATCTCTGCACCGCAGAACGGACACCCTGATGGGGTACCACGCCCGCCCGGAAGCGGCTTGCTGCAGTTGTAGCAGAACTTTGGCGTTGGTGTCACCCGTATTCCAATCGAAGAGGTGATTCGGCTGGCTTCAGAGGCGGATGGTGTGTGGGAGGCTTTCGGTCGCGATCCAAATGACTGCTCTTCGTTCAGGGCAGCGTGTAATTCACCGGCCCGCTGGTAGCGGTTGGGGATCTCCGGCGCCATAGCGCGCATGACAATGTCGCTGACCGGAGTTGGAATTCTCTTGTTCCGCAATCTTGGAGCAGTGACGAGTTTGCCGCTCATCAGTTTCTCGAGGTCCGATGGAGTAGGGGTATTGTAGGGAAGAGTCCCTGTCAGCATTTCGTACATCGTTACGCCTAACGAGTAAATATCCGACGCGAAAACTGCTTTCCCGTAAAACTGTTCCGGCGCCATGTAGGGTGGACTACCGATGATAGTTGTTCCATGGGCTGCGGCTTCTAGATACCGTGAAGTGCCAAAATCAAGAATCTTCACGACGCCGGCGGTCGAGATGAGCACATTGCCAGGTCTGAGGTCGCGGTGTAGAACGTTTTGCTGGTGTGCATGGTCCACCGCTTTACAAATCTGGCGTGTGTATTCGAGTGCCTGACCGACTTCAAGTGAGCCATTTGCTGTAATCAGGTCTTCAAGTGTTTCGCCGGGGACGTATTCCATCACGATGAAGAACACATTGTCTTGTTTTTCGGCGGTCGTGATCCCGANCACGTTAGGATGGTTGAGGGTGGCGAGCAGACGAGGTTCTTGAAGCTGTTTACCGAAATCAAGATTCTGTCGGTGAGGAACTTTAAGGGCAACCTGCTTATCAATAAAAGTATCGCTAGCTAGGTATACTGTACCGAATCCGCCGCTGCCCAGCGTTTTGAGAATCTTGTACTTACCAAGTGTTTGACCACGAACCAGCATCCTGATAGGGAGTATAGCGTGAAACCCGTGTTGTCTTGATGGCTTGATACAGGTTTCGCAACAGGGTTCTTGTGCCTNATCGAGCACTATAATCTTTCCAATGCGGCCACGCTTCTTTGCACCGGAATTGAAACAAGTCGGTGAGGCTATTGTGCTCTCGCTAGACGAATCCAGACACCTTTGCCAAGTCCTACGCCTTGGCGTCAAAGACGAAATACGCGTGTTCGATGGCCAGGGTTCCGAATACTTGGCCCGAGTAGAGCGTGTGGGGCGCTCGGGTNCAACTGTTCGGCTCGTTGAGCCAACAGTCCCGGCGCCAGAGGTATCCGTCGCTATCACGCTGGCGGCGGTAGTACTAAAAGGCCGGAGGTTCGATGTTGGTGTCCGTGAAGCCACAATGCTTGGTGTTTCGGTCGTTCAACCACTTCGGGCAACACGCCAGGCTGTGCATGGACCGTCGATTCTTCGGAGCGGGGGTGTTGCCAGGTGGCAGCGAATCGCCGTGGCGGCAGCTAAGCAATGCGGTCGGGCCGTGGTTCCTGAGATACGCGAAGTGGCGACGGTCGAAGCGTTCACGTCCGCCGATCAATCCAAGCTACGCCTCGTTCTAGTTGAGCCAGGGGTTTCTTNTGCCGATGCAGTTCGCCCAAGAAGCCTAGCTTTGCAACCAAAGCCTCAGTCCGTCTCCCTTGCCGTCGGTCCGGAAGGTGGTTGGNCCACGGATGACCTAAATCGATTCATTTCGGAAGGTTTTCAGGTAGTGACGCTCGGTGGTCGAATTTTGCGCGCGGAGACTGTACCCATCGTTGCTTTGGCCATGCTAGCCTGTCTTTGGGATGACTCGTGACGATGGGGTCCTCAGGCGTTGCCATGTTTGCGCGATCCATGTAGAGAANTACACCTTCCAAATACTTCCACNCACNTCGATCCCAGTCGGGCGGTAATCGTTTAGCAAAGAGACCGTTAGGTTGGCGGCTCGCTGATGCTCCTGAAAGGGCAGTTCTATTCGAAGTGCGGGCCTAGGACTTACCCGAAGATGTTCTTGACTCGCTCGAAGAACGGACGGTCTTCGTCCCTAGCCACTCGACTGCGCGGCTCCACCTTATGGTCATCCATTGTCCTGGCTAGCTTTTCTAGCAGCACTTGTTGTTCTTTTGAAATTCGGTTGGGAGTGTCAACCTGGACCTCAATGAATAGATCGCCTTGGCCTCTACCGCTCACATTTGGCATTCCCTTACCCTTCACGCGGAACCTAGCTCCTGTCTGCGTGCCTTTGGGTACAACGACAGATTCATCTCCATTTAGTGTTGGCACTGTGATGTTACCGCCCAAAATCATAGTCGGATATGGAACGGGAACTACGCACAATAGGTCATCTCCGTTGCGCTGGAAGAATTGATGCTCGGTAACGTGCACGACGACATACAGGTCACCTGGCGGCGCACCACGTTCGCCCAACTCACCTTCGCCTTGTAATCTTAGTCGCTGGTCGGTTGAGATNCCGGCTGGGATCTTCACCGTGAGTTTTCGATCCTGCGTGATGTGTCCGGTCCCACCGCAGGCTTCGCACGGCGTCGAAATTACCTTACCCGCTCCCCGACACCGACCACATGTGCGGGCAACGGTGAGGAAGCCTTGTTGATAATGGAGTTGTCCGCGCCCACCGCACTGAGAACANGTGTCAGGAGNACTGCCAGGCGCAGCCCCCGACCCTTTACAGCCCTGGCAGGGTTCTTCCCTCGGGAGCTGTAGCGTGGTTTCTGAACCGTGTGCTGCGTCCTCGAATGAGATGTCTAGGTCATAGCGAAGATCAGCGCCACGTCGAGGGCCTGCACGGNGCCGACCACCGAACATATCGCCNAAACCAAAAACATCACCAAGATTTCCAAGAATATCGCCGAAATCCTCGAAAATTGTAGGATCAACTCCGCCGCTCGGTGATCCGCTGAGTCCAGCGTGGCCGAAGCGATCGTAGGCGGCGCGTTTCTCATGGTCGGCAAGTATGGCGTAGGCTTCAGCTGCCTCCTTGAATTGTTCTTCGGCCACCGAGTCACCAGGATTTCGATCGGGATGATATTTGAGGGCGAGCTTCCGGTAGGCACTTTTGATGTCCTGGTCGCTGGCGTCACGCGCCACCCCTAAGACTTCGTAACAGTCTCGCTTACTCACGTTTGGCCACCTTCACCATGGCCGGCCTGAGCAGTCGGTCNCCGAGCATGTAACCCCGACGAAGCTCCTCAGTCACTTCTCCGTCTCGATGTGTTGCACTTGGTTCATGGGCAACCGCCTGATGAAAATGTGGATCGAAATCCGCTCCGAGTACATCCATCGGAGTTACGCGGTGTTTACTGAGTAGGTCAAGTAGCTGCTGGCGGATGATTTCAAAGCCCTTGCGATAAGCGTCATCATCGGCGGTATCACTGTTCGCGATGGCGTCAAGTGCCCGCTCGAGATCGTCCATGATCGGCAGTAGTTGTTCGAGTATTTCGGCGCCCGCACTTTGAAGCAATTCACGACGCTCCCGCTCGACTCGCTTACGATAATTATCGAACTCGGCCGTCTTTCGGAGTAGTAGGTCGTAATACTCATCGCGTTGTTTACCTACTTCTTCCGCAGGGGGAGTGTTGACTGTCTCATCNCCTTCTACGGCGTTATCGGGGTGGGGATCGGATGCCGTTTCAGGNTCAGGTGCCTCCTCGAGAGGTGCAGAATGCGCGTCGTCGCTCATCATCTTCTCGTTCAGTTAGCCCAGGTGCCGCCGGTGCCTAGTAGTCGGCTAACTGTACGGGAGACNCCTTCCACAGCCGCAATTGACCGATCGTAACGCATTCTTCTCGGTCCAATGATGCCGACGCAGCCGGTCTGATTGCCATCGAAGTACGTTGAGGCTACCAAGCTAAGGTTCTTAAGATTTTCTGTGCGATGTTCCGCACCAATAATGACGATCATGCCGGGATCATCAATGTATCCGTTTAGGAGTCGGACGAGACGATCTTTTTCCTCGATCATCTCGAAAAGGGTACTCAGGCTTGATATGGAAGATGAGTCATCATTATCCGTTGCGTTGTCGAGGAGCAAGGAAGTGCCCTGGACGAACAATGAGCTTTCCGATAGATTTTCGAGTGTGTTACGAGCGAGTCGTAACGCACGTTTACGTAATACGTTGCACAAAGTTCGTTCACTTTCGAGTTGTTCAACGATTGCTGTACGTACTTCGTACAATGGCAGTCCTGAAAATTCCCGATTCAGATAGTTTGCGGCCTGTGTGAGGTCTACGGGCCGTAAGGCTTCAGAGACACTTACGACTTTGTGGGAGACGTGTCCAGAGGCNGACACGACGACGACCAGTACGCGCTGCCTGTCGAGCGGAACAAAGTTAATCTGTTTGAATACCGATCCTTCGCCTGAGGGTGCCATTGCGAAACCGAGATGATGCGAAGCGCGCGATAACTCGTGTGGCACATTGTTGAGTAAATTGCCAACCGCTGATGCCTGCCGAAGTCTCGCTTCGACATTCCGAGATGAGCGCGCCGGNCTTCTGGCCTCGAGTAAGAGGTCAACGTAGCNTCGGTAACCACGGTCGGTAGGTATACGACCGGCTGAGGCATGAGGTTGATGGACGTATCCGAGTTCCTCAAGCTCCGCCATCTTGTTACGAAGAGTGGCTGATGAGACACCGAAACGGCTATGCCGAGTGAGCCATAGCGAGGAAACTGGTTCACCACGCTCGATGTAGCTCTGGACGACAGCCGCGAGGATTGCTCGTGCGCGGCTAGATAATTGTGGCGGGTGCTGTCTAGCGCGGCGGTGTTGTNGAGAGGAAACTGGGGTCATAAGTTGGTCTCAACGCTCTTCGGTGTCCACCGTAGCGAGGAGACCGTTGACTCGGCATTATCGCGATCGGCCTTGCCGTACTTGACGGCAATTAGCTCGGCGAGAATACTGACGGCGATTTCCTGGGGCGTTACAGCGCCGATGTCCAAACCGATGGGCGCGTGTACGCGCTTGAGACATTCGGCCGGTATGGACTCCTCAAGCAGCGCTTCAAAGATCCGGGTCACTTTGGCACGGCTGCCGATCAGACCTACATAGCGCAGGTCTCGCGCTGCCAGAGCACGCAGTGCATCTNAATCATGACGGTGGCCCCGTGTGACGATAACCGCGTAAGCATAGGAGGGAATATTCTCACGGTGTAACCAGTCAGGGATTGATTCCACGACCACTTCAACTGCATCCGGAAACCGTTCCAGATTAGCGAATTTCTCTCGATCGTCCACGACATGGATCTGGAATCCAACGCCAGCGGCGATGGAGGCCAGATGGTAGGCAATATGGCCGGCCCCAACGATGTAGAGTGGAGGTGATGGTTCCAACGGTTCGATGTAGACTTCCATCTGCCCACCGCACACCAGCCCGCTCTCCTCAGCAAAGTCGTCGCTTAGCTCGTAGTTGGCGATGACTGGGCGTCGATCTTCTAGAGCTTCGCGAGCTTTCCAAAACGCGTCATTTTCGTAGCAGCCGCCACCAATCGTTCCAACCATGCGACCGTCAGCATAGACTAGCATCTTTGCACCGACGCGCTGTGGCGTGGATCCTTGGGTCTTGACGATGGTAACTAGGGCTGCGGGCTCTCCATCTGCCAGCGCTTGGGCAACGGCTTTAAAGACTTCCTGACTCATCGTGGTTTACTGGCCCGAGGGCTATGGGACCATGCTCTCCGCCTTCTGGGCGTTAAATCTGATTATAACAGGGTCACGGAGCGTGGCGCGGCCGAAGATCAGGGCGTGATGAGCGTGTGGTTCTTTGGATCCAGAGGTAACTCGTTAAGAAGACCTTCGACTAGCTTAGGTCCTAAGCGATTCACAAAACCCACGAATCCTAATATGCGNTCTTGGGGGCGGCCTTCAGGGAATGCCTGTGTCTGAGTGCACACGAACTGCCGCCGGAGCGTAGCGTCGTTTCGTTTTGCGGCNTTTAGAATNTTCTTGTGAAGAGCTGTGAGGTCGTGNTCCATCCGGCCCAGAGTTGATCGTGCGGCNCCGACCAGGGTCGGGTCGACNGCCGGAACGGTTTGAATAATTGTGTCGATGCGGGTCTGAATTGCACGGCGAGCATCGTCAACCGATTGNTTGACCGCTTCCGGTAGCTGTGCNTTTANCAATTGGTTCAGAGNNGCCTCGTCCTGTGGCTGGAGGACTTCAAGCGANAGATTGTTGCGCTTGAGGAATCTCGCACCGGTCGAGTCAAGCAAGGTGGCACTATCACGGGGATAGATAAGCGGCATTGGTACTTCAAAAAGCTCATAGATGTTTCTAAGTTGTGCAAGATATGCGAGCTCGTTGGGTCCGGGGACGTAGCAGACTGTCGGGAATAAAGTGTCTTGCACGAGCGGTCTAAGCAGCACGTTCGGACTGAACTGTTCGGGATGCTGGTCAAGCGTTTTAAGCAGAACGTTGAGTTCCACCGGCGCGTTACCGACAGTGAAACTGTTATTACTCCTACGAATTGAATGCCTAACACCGTTTACCCGGAAGAGCGCCACGCTCTCTGGATGGGGGGTAACCTGGGCGTGATAGCCCCTTGCAACTAGTTGTTTGCCGGCCTCGGTCGCCAATGCCGCGGTTTGAGTGTTTCGCAATTCTTGTTCGAAAAGAGTTTTGACAAATGGTTTAGCTGCCGGGTCGGAAGAATCGAATAGGATAAGACCCTCCGTACCAAGAACCGTTTCCAGCCAGAGACTAAAAGCCTTAGACATGGTCGTGCCGCTCTGGTACGTCCGACGTAGGTCGTTGATTATTGTCGCGGTGAACTCGCTCGGTGGGAGTGCGTTGGCTATAGCGTCGACAGCGGTTGAGACACCGTCGCCGAGCTTGAGAGAACCTACGGGCATCTCACCGGCNCCTGGNGGTGGTTCTACCACTACTCGTCTGATCNGCGAGTCGGCATCGAGAACAGCACACGAGGCAACTTCGTTCCAGTCGTGGTCTTCTGCGTCGACCCAGAACACGGCGACCACTGGCACACTCTGTTCCTGAGATAGCCGTCTGGCCAGCTTGATGGCCGTCACTGCCTTTAGCAGAGTGAAAAGGGGACCACCGAATAAACCGGCCTGCTGGCCGGTGACAATGGCTACGGTGTCTGGTTGCCCCAGTTTCTCGGTAGCGGCTAGAGCCTCAGATGGAGCTCCACGTGATTGTTGTTGCGCGGCGAGGACCTCAACAAAGGCACTCGGAGGACGTAAGTTANGACGGCGCGTGATGGCTTTCCGCCACGCCTCTGGCGTAGAGGGATCTCCCGCAAAGAATGGTGCTAGGGAGTTGTAATTGAGAGCGTAATCTACGGCGAGACGCCGGAGCCAGGGGAACCGGCAGATATCGACAGAGTGTTGCACAAAAGTTTCTGAGGGAATCAGAGCGATTCAGCGAGCTTTACGTCCTAGNCGTTACTGTTTCAGAGGCTTGCGCGATGTGTCAAGCTTTGCCTCGAAGTCTCGCTTTTTCCAAGCCGAACGCGTTGAAGCGATGAAGCTTCCATGCTAGCATTCCGCTACCCTCCGGAGGGGTATCTGCACTGACACGAGACGAAGCGAGTTCATCCCCAAAGCCTAGTGCGTTTGGCCCGTTTCTTGTGGAGCACCAAATCGGAATGGGCTTTTCCGGTCCTGTTTTTCGAGCTTATGACCCAGAGAATGAACTGCCTGTTGCTATTAAGGCATTCCAGCTTGATATCACGCCGGAGCAGGCTCATGCGCTGGCTGAGCATTTTAATCGGATCGCTCAGATCGGTCTGTCCGAGCCTGGAGTAGTTACGCCCCTCAGCGCTGGAGTCGAGGATACCGTCGCCTACCTAGTTCTGGAGCACGTGGCGATGGAATCACTGGATGTCGCGATGCGGGACTATGCGCCAGATGCAATGGACAGNTCAATTAAGCTAATTGCTCAACTGGCAGGCGCAATCGATTGTGCACGCGCAGTCGGTGCGCTTCATGGTGCGCTGCACCCGCGCGACGTGTTCGTAGCCAAGGATTNAGTAAAGGTTNGCGGGTTCGGCGTCGTACNAGCCTTGGAAGAAATTGGGTTCCGGGGACCCGTTAGGCGCCCCTACTCTGCACCGGAACGAGTGAAAGGTGGTGACTGGGGTCCGACCGCCGATATTTTCTCGCTNGCGGTGATCGCATACGANTTGCTAACNGGAATACGTCCNGTGGGAACGGGACGTGAAGCGATAGCGAAAATACGTAATNGTGGGTCAGCNAAGAACGCCACTGCACTCGAGAGGCTCTTCTTGGCNGCGATGTCCGACAACCCCGATGAACGTCCGCGCACTGCACACGAATTTGCGAATGCATTTGAGGGTATTACCTCCACTGCTAGTACCGTTGGTAGGACCGAGGTAACGAGTGCGACCTCGGNGGCTGATTCTGAGATTCATGGAGGAGAGACCGAACCGGTCAGCGAACTGGTTGTCGAGTCGACTGCCGACTTCGAGGAGGGCGGGGCTGTTGGTGAAGCTTGGAATAGCAATTCACAGGAGCCCGCCGAGTGGGTAGATTCTGAGGAAGATGAAGTTGTGCCAGACCTGCCGATGTCAGACGAAAAGTCTCTTGGAAACTCAAGAAGCGAGCTTTCGACGAATGAACCTGAACCTGAACCTGTTACGCTGGTCGGGATGCTTGATGTATCGGAAGACTCGAAACCACCGGACAATATAGTGAGGGCTGAGGCTAAGAATAAATTGAGTAATCAGGGGCATAAATCTCCTACTCCGGCTGAAGTCGAAAGTATCCTCAGTACTCCTGAGGCGAATGAGGCTCAAAACGAGTCGCCTGTTGTAGAACCTGCGCTAAGCCAGTCCTCTGAGCCAGCAGTTCCTGTTTCATATGCGCGAAACCGTTCACTTTTCGATACTACCCAGNCCCACGGTAACCAACACACCCAGATTGATTCGGAATCGACAGAGGACTCACCATCTCAACTCGAGGAAGCTTCTTCTGAAAGTGAAGCCAATAGGCGATTGTTNGGGTTGCCGGTTGNCCCAACGTTCATTGTGGGGTTANTTGTTTCGTTTCTAGCTGGTTATGCACTGCGTTCACCGGATTTGGCTGGACCCGTCTCTGAGGCAGGTGCTCGGCCAGGAGCGATGGTAACGGAAGAGCCTACCGAGCCTTCACCTATTACTAGTACGGTTGAAGCGCNGGCAGCAGCAGAGAGTCGCGCCCTACTGAACCCAGAAAAGCCAGACGCATCAGTGAAGACTCTGGAACCCAACGCCGAGGTCGCCGCCTCGCCAATTCCTCGTAACGAGGTAGCTCCGTCCGTCTTATCGGAAGAGGGGATTTCTTCTCCGGTAGAGACATTGCCGGAGTCCGGGTCGATCGACCAAAGTGTTGTGTCCTTGGAGTCCAGCACAATTGAATTTGAAACGCGCCCGCCGGGTGCTGAAGTATATTTTGATGGTCGAAGTCTTGGTGCGACGCCCCTGTCGGCGCCTGATATTTCGCCGGGGAGCCACACGATCCGATTCACAGCTGAGGGGTATCGTGAATGGACGACCGTCGTTGAGGTGGTGAGCGCGCAGTCGATCCGAGTAGCTGCTTCGCTTGAGGGTGCGCGATGACGAAGGCGATTCTTGCGCTTGAGGACGGTTCATGGTTTGAAGGAATCTCGGTTGGTGCAAAGGGAGACACCGGTGGTGAAGTGGTTTTCAACACTAGTATGACCGGTTACCAAGAGGTGCTGACAGACCCTTCGTATGCGGGACAGCTAGTCATGATGACCTGCCCAGAGATCGGGAACTACGGNGTGTCGGAAGAAGACATCGAGTCGNGTNGACCNCAAGTCGCTGGTTTTATCGTCAGACAGGCTTCATCTATTGCTAGCAACTGGCGTGCTTCGGGTACGTTGAGTGACTATTTGTCGAGCCATGACATCGTCGCAATTGCGGATATTGACACGCGTGCACTCACGCGCACCTTGCGATCGAGTGGCGTGATGCGGGGTGTTATTTCCACGGGCAACGTGGAACCCGAAGAGGCGATCGATCGGGCGCGGAGGGTTCTACCGATGGAAGGTGCGGATCTGGTAACACGTGTGACCTGCCAAGCACCGTTCGATTGGTCGCCTGACTCGTCTGGGNCGGGTCCCTCGTTTCCNGAGGAGTTTAGCCTACCGCCGGAGCGCCGCGCTAACCGACCGTTACGCATCGCGGCCTACGACTTCGGTATGAAATGGAACATACTACGTCGACTTGGCGCATACGGTTGTGACATCCGTGTGTTTCCTGCCAGTTCCCCNGCGAGTGAGCTATTNGCAATCGATCCTGATGGTGTATTTCTTAGCAACGGTCCNGGCGATCCCGCGCCGCTTGATTACGCTATNAAGAACGTNNANGCACTGNTCGCGGCTGAGGTGCCNACCTTTGGTATCTGCCTTGGTCATCAAGTGCTGGGTCTTGCGCTTGGTGGNAAAACCTACAAGTTAAAATTCGGCCACCGGGGTGCCAACCATCCAGTTAAGCACTTAGCAACGGATAANATCGAGATCACATCACAGAATCACGGCTTTGCCGTTGATCCTGACTCGCTACCGAGTGATGTGATGGTGACACACCTCAATTTGTACGATGGNACGGTTGAAGGATTACGTCACAAGTCGCGTCCTGCATTCGCCGTGCAATATCATCCAGAGGCTTCACCCGGTCCTCACGATGCTGACTATCTCTTCGGTCTGTTTCTAGATGTAATTGACGAACGACATTAATGACGGAGAATTCATGACCGGGCATGACTATGCTTGGGTGCCATCGGCGCTCTGTCCGATTTGACGACGAAGTTTTGCAATGCCAAAGCGTGCTGACCTAAAACGTGTACTTGTGATCGGTTCTGGCCCGATTGTCATTGGGCAGGCTTGTGAATTTGATTATTCCGGCACCCAAGCATGTAAAGCACTGCGCGCAGAGGGACTTGAGGTTGTCCTCGTTAACAGTAACCCGGCGACGATCATGACNGATCCTGANGTCGCTGATCGGACNTANGTAGAGCCTCTAACNCCAGAAATAGTTACGCAGATCATCGAGTGCGAAAGNCCCGACGCTCTTTTGCCAACTGTTGGTGGGCAGACGGCACTNAACCTCGCTGTAGCCNTAGGTGAAAANGGTNTTCTGNATGCGCATGGNGTTGAGTTGATNGGTGCNTCNATTGAAGCAATTAANGTGGCTGAAGATCGACTCCAATTTCGTGAAGCGATGCACTCAATTGGCGTTGCTGTTCCAGACAGTGTTTATGTTAAGTCTTCGGACGAGGCGATGGCCGCGGTCGAGAAGCTCGGATATCCGGTAATTATCAGGCCTTCATTCACGCTTGGCGGTGTTGGTGGTGGCATCGCTTACAACTTGGCTGAGTTTCGCGAGATGGTCGAAAGGGGTCTGGGTTTTAGTCCTGTCAGCGAAATTTTGCTTGAAGAGTCAGTGCTTGGGTGGAAAGAGTTCGAACTCGAAGTCATGCGNGACGTAGCGGACAATTTTGTTGTGGTCTGTTCAATCGAAAATATCGATCCGATGGGCGTGCACACCGGCGATAGCGTTACGGTTGCTCCAGCTCTGACGTTGACTGATAAGGAGTATCAGAGACTCCGTGATTTAGCTAAGCGGATTATTCGGCGAGTGGGCGTCGAGACCGGTGGTTCAAATATTCAGTTTGCCATTCATCCCGAGAATGGTCGTGTCGTAACTATTGAAATGAATCCGCGCGTTTCCCGTTCCTCGGCGCTTGCGTCGAAAGCCACTGGGTTTCCAATCGCGAAAATCGCTGCAAAGCTGGCGCTCGGTTATCGTCTTGATGAAATCCCTAACGATATAACTCGCTTAACGCCGGCATCGTTCGAGCCGACTATCGACTATGTAGTTGTCAAGATTCCCCGCTGGGCTTTTGAAAAATTTCCCCAGGCCGATCCGACACTTACAACGCAGATGAAATCAGTTGGCGAGGTCATGGCCATTGGNCGAACTTTTAAGGAGGCTTTTCTCAAAGGATTCCGCTCGCTCGAANTGGGGCGTTCAGGACAGNTATTTGCCCAGTCGGAAGGCGAGTCGGANGACGATGCGACGCTTCAAAGGCAACTNGCCGTACCCACTGACAGAAGGCTATTTGCCACTTTTCGTGCTTTGCAGCGTGGTTGGACAGTTGAGCAGGTACATGACATTACCAAGATTGANCGTTGGTTTTTGTCGCAATTCTTGGAANTAATTCAGATCGAACAAGCGGCTGGACTTGTGGGCTTGCGGGAAATGTCCGTGGANCTGTTAACCACNCTGAAACGTTCTGGTTTTAGTGATGCCGATATCGCGGTAATTACTGGAACCGACACGGCGTCAGTATTCGATCGACGAAAGGACGCCGGTCTTCGACCAGTCTACAAACGAATTGATACCTGTGCGGCAGAATTTGAGTCGTTCACTCCTTACCAATACGGTACTTACGAGAAAGAATGTGAGGCAAATCCAACCGATCGGCCGAAGGTCGTAATTTTGGGTAGTGGGCCGAACCGGATTGGGCAGGGCCTCGAGTTCGACTACTGCTGTTGTCACGCTGCGTTTGCTCTCCAGGAACAGGGCTTTGAGACCGTTATGATCAACTGTAATCCGGAGACCGTGTCCACTGATTACGATTCGGTGGATCGACTCTATTTTGAACCACTTACCTTTGAGGATGTTGTTGCAATTATCGAGCGTGAGCAGTCAGGTGGCGGTGATGTGTCATGCCTGGTGCAGTTTGGAGGACAGACGCCGCTCAAACTCGCGTTACCGCTGCAAGCTGCAGGCGTAAAGATCTTGGGCACGTCACCGGATTCAATTGACCTTGCGGAAGACCGCGATCGTTTTTCGCGGCTCCTCTGGGACCTTGGCATTTCCCAGGCTCCCAGCGGAATCGCCACGTCGCGTGAGGAAGCACGTGCCGTTGCATCGTCCATCGGATTCCCGCTCGTTGTCCGA
Organism: Acidobacteriota bacterium; assembly: GCA_002714165.1. Taxonomy (GTDB): domain Bacteria; phylum Acidobacteriota; class Vicinamibacteria; order Vicinamibacterales; family UBA823; genus UBA11600. The sequence continues at coordinate 6,808 of PAWT01000017.1, read as the reverse complement.
CCGTCCTACGTACTTGGTGGGCGGGCAATGGCTATCGTTTATGATCTGTCGTCGCTGGATCGGTACATTACGGAAGCAGTTGATGCGTCGCCCGAGAGGCCAGTCCTAATCGATAAGTTTTTGGAAGATGCCTTTGAACTCGATGTTGATGCGGTAGCCGATGCGGAAGGTGCGGTGGTAATTGGAGGCATCATGGAGCACATCGAAGAGGCCGGCATTCATTCAGGTGATAGCTCTTGCGTAGTGCCACCTTATCTTGTTCCCGAGCGTCAACTTGCAGTAATTCGTGATTACACCCATCGAATCGCGCGAGCACTAAATGTTATTGGTTTGATGAATATACAATTTGCCATTAAGGATGACACGGTGTACGTGCTTGAGGTGAATCCTCGTGCGTCCCGTACGGTACCGTATTTATCGAAAGCGACTGGTGTGCCTCTCGCGAAAGTAGCGGCTAGGGTCATGGCGGGGGCGAGCCTTGCTGACCTCGAGCTAGTAGACGATTTAAATGTGTCTGGTGTGTTCGTTAAGACGCCTGTGTTTCCCTTTGTGAGGTTCCCTGGTGTTGACACCTTGCTAGGGCCAGAGATGAAGTCAACCGGTGAGGTCATGGGCGCTGCAGAAACGTTTGGTGCTGCGTTCGCGAAAGCCCAGTTGGCTGCTGGCAACCGCCTTCCCGACAAAGGGACGGCGTTTATCAGCGTGAACGACCACGATAAGGCTAGTGTTGGTCAGGTTGCTAAGGATTTGACTGCTCTCGGGTTTTCAATTGTCGCGTCGCGTGGAACCGCTGCCTATTTGCGCGCACACGGTCTCGACGTGGAGGTTGTATTTAAGGTGAATGAAGGGCGTCCACACATAGCCGACCAGGTACTTAATGGGCAAATTGATCTGATCATTAACACTCCACTCGGTCGGGAGTCATTTTTCGACGACTTGGCTGTCAGGCGAGTTGCGATGCTGCACTCTGTGCCGTGTATTACTACCCTGACGGGCGCAGTGGCTGCTGTGAGTGCAATCCGTGCGCTCCGGTCTGAAACTATCAAGGTACGACCTCTCCAGGACTATCACGAGGAAGCCCTCACCGACCGGGCATAGTTGAATCGACGGGCTGGTTTCAGGGGAAACAACGCCTCATGTTAGCACTCGCGAATTTAGCAAAACAGGCGTTTCCCTTGTTCCTGTGTGGACTGGTACTTGTTAATGGGTCTTGCTCGCAACAGGTGCAAGCCCCAACCGTTATCCTCGGCCTAAGTACGAGTTTTGGAAACAGTGGTCTGTTCGAGGTGCTGCAACCGGCTTATGAGCAGGTGTCTGGTGCTCGGCTGCGTTCTCACCTTGTTGGTAGTGGTGCCGCCCTTCAGATGTTGGAGCGTGGGCAAGTGGATGTTGTGATTAGCCACGCACCCGAGATGGAGGCTAGATATATCAAGGCACACCCTGAATGGTCGTACAAGAAGCTAATGTATAACGACTTTTTATTGGTCGGACCACCCGACGATCCAGCAAATGTACTGTCCTCTCCACTAATAGAAGTAGCGGTCCAGCGCATCGTTGAACACCGTGCTCGTTTCGTCTCACGTGGCGATGAGTCTGGNACGCATACTCGCGAACGGCAGCTCTTCACATTGGCNGGAGTAACGCTCTTTCCTGAACAGACTGTCGTATCCGGTCAGGGGATGTCTCGAACTCTTCGTTTGGCGAGCGAGTTGGAAGCCTACACCTTAACTGACGCAGCGACTTTCATGGCTATGAATCAGGTCCTCTGTTTGCAGCCCGTCTTTCAAGGTGGAACTAACCTCTTGAATACATATTCTGTAATCAGCAGCACGATGAATCCCAATGAAGCCTCACGAGCCGACACACGGTCCTTTGTTAGATGGCTTACAGATGATGGTGGACGAGAACTAATCAAAGGTTTTGGCCTAAGTTCAGGTGTGCCTGCCTTTGCGGTCTGGCCGGTGGGTAGTCCCCGTGACCAGCCGGAGGACCTTCCGTTCTAGTTGTAGTCCTGATACTTCANAAGGTATGTGTTATTAAGTCTAGGTTTCATTTTTCACTGCCTGCCATGCAGCTTCCATCTGTTCNAGTGTGGCGTCTTGCAGGTTCNGACCTTCTACGCGAAATCTTTCTTCCAATTTGCCAAATCGATTGCAGAACTTTCTATTGGCGCAGCGAAGTGCAGCTTCCGGTTCGACTCCGAGCTTCCGAGATAGGTTGGCAATGGAGAAGAGGAGGTCGCCCATTTCCTCCTCTCTCTGTTCAGATGAATCTACATTGATGGCCTGTCTAAGTTCAGAAACTTCTTCCTCAATTTTATCAACGACATCAGCATCTGTCTTCCAGTCGAATCCAACTGCGGCAACACGCGATCCGATTTCAAAGGCGCGCAGGAGCGATGGAAGCTTTGCGGGCACACCATCCAGTAAACCTTTTCGAGAATCTTTCTTGGCCCGTTCTTGAGCCTTCAGTTCTTCCCACTGTCTACGTAACTCACTTGATGTGGAGACTGTGGTTTCGGTTGTGGTGTCATTGTCGGGACCGAAAACATGGGGATGGCGACGCACGAGCTTCTTGATAATTTTTTCGATTGCGTTATCAATAGTGAAGGCTCTGGATTCCGCTGCGATCTGACAGAGAAATACCACTTGAAAGAAAAGGTCTCCAAGTTCATCCTCGAGCTCAGCGAGGTCCCCTCGGTCAAGGGCATCAAGCACTTCATAAGTTTCTTCAAGAATAAAGGGCCTGAGTGACTTTAGCGTCTGCTCACGGTCCCACGGACAGCCCTCACGGGATCGGAGCTTGGTAGTGATGCTGATAAGTTGTTCGAACCGCTGGCCGGTCGTTTGGCCGGTTGCTGATGTGATTGGTCGTTTAGAATCAGTCATGTACACCTCTTGGCCCGCTGTTTAGAGGGGGTAGTCTATGCTAGCATCGAGGGGATGCAGGTGGATTTCGGCGAGGTTTCGTTTGACATGCTAGTGCAGTCACTTGCTGCCTCGGCCTTGGTACACTTGGGGGACCGTTCTGATCGTGTGACCGGTGCTAAGGTGCCGCCGAATCCGGTTGCGGCGGTCCAAATGATCGAGTTACTCGCACTTCTGGAGGAGAAGACCCAGGGTAATCTTGATGACCGAGAGATGCAATTGCTTACTAAGACCGTCCGGGTGTTGCGGACAAGGTTGTTAGAGGTCAAGAAGAATTCCGCTTCTGGTTCGACCTCAGTCACTTGAAATCTTCAACGGAAACCTACCGTGCGTATAACTTTTCTCGGTACGGGCACGTCATCTGGTGTTCCAGCGATCGGTTGTGACTGTGCCACGTGCCGGTCCAACGATCCTCGAGACCAGCGCTGGCGTCCGTCTATCTACATCGAGTTAGTCGACGGCGTTGCGGTTCTTGTCGATGCCGCAACAGATCTACGGGCGCAGGCGCTTCGCTTTGGTATAAGTCGGGTCGACGCAGTCCTTTTCACACACAGTCACGCCGACCATGTGCTCGGCCTTGATGAGGTGCGTCGCTACAACTATTTACAGGGCAAGCCTATTCCATGCTACGGCGATTCCCGCACGTTGTCCGATGTGAGACGAATGTTCGCCTACGTCTTCGACCAAGCTGAGCAGCTGGGTGGTGGTCTGCCCCAACTCAAATTGTTTACTATTGGTGGCCCGTTTTGCCTTGGTCGCGCGACGTTCGTGCCCGTGCCTTTATTACATGGTAAACGACCGATTCTGGGTTTCCGTGTTGGCTCCTTCGCATATCTGACTGACTGTAATGCGATTCCCGATACCTCGTGGGCGCTTCTTGAAGGACTGGACGTGCTGGTCATTGATGCGCTCCGGTTGCGGCCACATCCAACCCATTTCTCGGTCGATGAAGCAATTGCGGTGGTAACCCAGATCAGACCATCGCGTGCCTATTTCACGCACATGTCCCATGACCTGCCTCACGAAGCTACTTGTAGGAACCTGCCGGGACAAATAGAGCTGGCGTATGATGGATTGAGTTTGGATTTACCAGACTGAGTCCTTGTGGGTAGCATCAGTGCTTTCTGACTTCGTGTCCATAACCTTTCGCCACAGTGAATATTATTTATTTTCCTGATAACGACTGTCCCACGATGTGGCAGCGACCTGTGCTGGCATTGGGCAACTTTGACGGGCTCCACCGAGGCCACGTCGCAATCATCGACCGCGTACGCAGTCGTGCTTACGAGCGGGGTGTGTTGCCGATTGCACTGACATTTGATCCGCATCCGCCTCGAGTCATTCGTCCCGACAAGGCGCCGGAACTCCTGATGACCGAGACTCAAAAGTTTGAGGCGTTGACCGCCGCCGGCATCGGCGGGATCGCGGTTTTACGATTCACGGAAGAGATGTCTCAATGGGAACCTGAGCGTTTTGTTATTACCGCTCTGGTTGAATGGCTTAAGGTGAGCGAGGTGTGGGTTGGTGAGAATTTTCTCTTCGGTCATGAGCGGGCCGGAAACTTTTCACTTCTTCGTGAGCTCGGCGCACGACATGGCTTCAGGGCTGAGAAGATTGAACCAGTTCGTTACAAGGATTTTGTTGTTAGCAGTACCAGGGTTCGCCGACTGGTTTCAGAGGGAAGCGTGGATGAGGCGGGTGCTCTTCTTGGCCACCACTATGCTATTGATGGAGTTGTTGTGCGTGGCGAGGGACGGGGTCGAGAAATAGGTGTGCCAACCGCCAACATGCGTTCCGATAATGAGCTTTTACCTCTTGACGGGGTTTACGCGACGCTGGTTACGCTTGATGGGATTGTATATCCCGGTGTGACTAACGTGGGGTTCCGACCGACGTTCGGCAAAGGGAGGAGGGTGCTTGAGACACATATCTTTGATCTGACACGTGATCTTTACGATGTGTCGCTGCGCCTGTCTTTCGTTCGAAGGTTGAGGGACGAGATGGAATTCGATGGAGTTGAAGCACTTCGTTCTCAGATTGAGGCTGACTGTCGGCAAGCTAGGGAACTGTTTAGTCAGATTTCACTGTAAACTTGCAAGGTTAGGAGCAACGAAGTCGACAGCCCCCCCCCGACGCATGCTCAACTGAAAGATGTGACAGCAAAGCGTCTCTTAACCCAAACGTCCGATGCGTTTCTACAATACGCTTACTCGTCGTGAAGAGCAGTTCGTTCCGCTTCGTGGGCGACAGGTGCGGATGTATACCTGTGGACTGACGGTTTACGCGTATGGCCATATTGGTAACTTTCGAACCTTTGTCTGTCTCGACGTCCTCCGNCGCNCCTTAAAGTATTTGGAAGGTTACGATGTCCGACAGGTGATGAACTATACCGACGTNGANGACCGAACAATCGTTGAGTCGGGCAAAGCNGGTTTACCNCTNCACGAGTACACNGACAGGTATATCTCAGCNTTNNAGGAAGATGCGGTGAGGCTTGGTCTCGAGCCGGTGGAGGAAACNCCNCGGGCAACCGACGAAGCCAATCTTCGTGCGATGACCGGAATGATCGAGGCTCTTGAGAAGAACGGACATACCTATCGTAGCGATGGNTCAATCTATTTCAAGATTTCCACGATGCCTCATTATGGGCAGCTGGCGAGGCTCGACCACGAAGGGATAAAACCNGGAGCTCGGGTTGATGNCGACCGGTATGANAAGGANGATGTNCGGGANTTTGTGCTCTGGAAAGCCACTCAGCCGGGAGAGCCCACNTGGGACTANGGNGTNGGNCCNGGCCGACCCGGCTGGCATATTGAGTGCTCNGCGATGGCACTCCGGTTGCTTGATGGGCCGCCAATTGACATTCATGCNGGGGGNGTTGANCTGGTGTTTCCGCATCACGAAAACGAGATCGCNCAAAGTGAGGGCGCGACCGGCACACAGTTTTCGCGGTTCTGGTTTCATGTCGAACATCTTTTGCTGGGCGAAGGCGGNAAGATGTCCAAGTCGATCGGTAACGTTTTTACCGTGCGCGACGTACTAGAGAAGGGGTTTCGCGCGTCTGCGTTGCGCTACGTGTTGCTGTCGGTCCATTACCGCAAGCAACTCAAATTCAGCTGGGATAGCCTAAGCCAAGCCGATGAAGCACTCACCCGGCTAATGGATTGCCTTGTACGCCTCGACACGGTACCGCAGTCCGGCGTTGAAACAACGGTAACCGAAAAAGTTGAGGTGGCCCGCCGTGATTTTTCNGAAATGATGAAGGCCGATCTCAANACCCCAGGNGCGCTTGGCGTTATGTTTGAGTTTGTAAGGATGGTGAATGCTGCGATTGATGCCNGNGAAATCAGCAGNTCCGACGTAACCTTAGTGCGGGAGACTTTCGAGTATTTCGATCANGTGCTNGGGGTCATCNGGATTCGCCGTGCTGAGGACGCAGTNCCNCCTGTTNCGGTCGAAGAGATNGAAAAACTCATTNNNGACCGNAAANCAGCCCGNGGTAACAGAGACTTTACTAAAGCTGACCNCATTCGGNATGAGTTGGCTGAGCGTGGCATTGTGCTCGAGGATGGNCCANCTGGCACCCGGTGGAAACGGAAATGACCGGTATGCTAAGGTGGCAGAATCCGTTTTATTGTGCGGGAGTAACTCAGTGGTAGAGTGCGACCTTGCCAAGGTCGAAGTCGCGGGTTCGAATCCCGTTTCCCGCTCCATTTGTCTCTTCGATTTATCTACGTCAAGTAGGCGTAGTCTAATCGGCGCCGTCGCCAAGTGGTAAGGCAGAGGTCTGCAAAACCTCCATCCCCGGTTCAAATCCAGGCGGCGCCTCCATTCTTTTCAACGAGTGTGGTGAGTTCCACAGATCTGCACACCGAGGCTGG